>CAZJBX010000013.1:0-60776 GCA_964544605.1 uncultured Burkholderiaceae bacterium | reverse complement strand
GGCACCAGCCACGGCGCTTACAAATTCACCCGCCCCCCCACAGGCGATGTGCTGGCGATTAGCCGCGTGAAAGAAATCCACGCCCGCATCCCCAACACGCATTTGGTCATGCACGGCTCCAGCTCAGTGCCGCAAGATTTGCTCGACATCATCAACCAATACGGCGGCCAAATGAAGCAAACCTATGGCGTGCCCGTGAAAGAAATCCAAGAGGCCATCAAACACGGCGTGCGCAAGGTGAATATCGACACCGACATCCGCATGGCCATGACGGGTGCGGTGCGCAAATTCCAAGTGGAAAATCCTGACAAATTCGACATGCGCGAGTGGATGAAGCCCGCCCGTGAAGCCGCCAAAGCCATTTGCAAGCAGCGCTACCTCGAATTTGGCTGTGAGGGCCAAGGTGCGAAAATCAAACCCATCAGCCTCAGCGACATGGCTGCTGCCTACGCTGCGGGCAAGCTGGCGCAAGTGGTGAACTAAGCCACTGTGCTGAGCACAACACAAGCCAAGCGCCCCGCATTGGGGCGCTTTCTCAATTGAAAGGAACTTTCTATGGCTACTGTTTTTAATTCTGTTGCATCCGTGCTGGCCGCCGTCGGCCAAGACTTGGGCGTGACCGACTACATCACCATCGACCAAAAGCGCATTGACACCTTTGCCGAAGCCACAGGCGACCACCAGTGGATTCATGTGGACCCTGTGAAGGCCAAAGACGGCCCATTCGGTGCCACCGTGGCCCACGGCTACCTCAGCCTGTCGCTGGCGAATTTGTTTCTGCCGCAATTGGTCAATTACGAGGGCCTGAGCATGGGCGTGAACTACGGCACGGACAAAGTGCGCTTCCCTGCCCCCGTCAAGGTCGATTCCCGCGTGCGCGGCAAGGGCGAGGTCGTCGCCGCCGAGGAAATCAAAGGCGGTGGCGTGCAGGTCGTGGTGCGCATCAGCGTCGAAGTGGAAGGCCAAGAGCGCCCCGGCTGCGTGGTGGACACCATCAGCCGCCTTTATTTTGAAGAGAAAGCCTAAGGCGCACACGGGCCTTCAAGCCCCGCCCTGTCGCCGCCAACGGCAGGGCAAAACAAAACCCCAAGGCCCGCTGGCGCTTGGGGTTTTTTCATGGGCCTTAGAAGGCTTTAAGCGAACTTACGGGCATTTTTGCCGTAGAAGGTTTCGCCTTTGGCGGCCATGTCTTTGAGCAGCGCATTGGGGCGCAGGTGCTCGCCGTAGAGCTCGGCCAAGCGGTTGGCTTCAGCCACGAAATTGGCAATGCCGATTTCGTCCATCATGAGGAAGGGGCCGCCCAAGAAGGGAGGGAAACCCACGCCCAAGATGGAGCCGATGTCGCCATCAGCTGGTGAGGTCAAAGTGCCGCGCTCCATGCTGCCGGCGGCATTCAAAGCCTGAGCGTAGAGGATGCGGGCTTTCACATCCTCAACAGAAGGCTGTTGATCCGCAGGCTTTTGTGGAAACAGCTCATCCAAGCCAGACCACAATTTTTTGCCATCTTCGCTCCAGTCGTAGAAGCCTTTGCCGACTTTGCGACCCATGCGGCCCAAGTCAAACAGCTTCTGCAAAGTGGCCACCGTGATGGAGGGCACAAAGTCGTCGTATTCACGCTGTTTGTTGGCGGCTGCGCCCACGGCCAGGTCGATGGACAGCTCGTCCATGATGGTCAAGGGGCCGACGGGCATGCCAGCTTGTTTGGCCGCGTTTTCCAGCAGGGCCGGGCTGACACCTTCGTTGAGCATTTGCATGGACTCATCGATGAAAGAGCCGATCAAACGCGTGGTGTAGAAGTCAGAGACATCGTTGACGATGATGGGCGTTTTGCGGATTTTGCCAACAAAATCAAGCGCCTGCGCCAAGGTTGCGTCGCTGGTTTTCTCGCCACGGATGACTTCAATCAGAGGCATACGATCGGCTGGGCTGAAGAAGTGCAGGCCGATGAAACGATCGGGGCGTTTGGAGGCCGTGGCCAATTTGGTGATGGGGATGCCTGAGGTGTTAGAGGCAAACACGGCCGTGGCGGGAATCACTTCTTCCAACTTGGCCGTCACTTCGGCCTTGATTTTTGTGTTCTCAGGCACGGCCTCGATGATCATGTCCACATCACGCAATTGCTCGTAATCGGTGGTGGGCACAATCAAATCCAGCAGCTTCTGCATTTTCTCAGGTGCCATGCGGCCACGATCCACTTGCTTTTGCAAATTGGTCACGGCGTATTGCTTGCCTTTTTCCGCCAGCTCTTGGTTGATGTCGATCAACACCACTTGGATGCCGACTTTGGCTGCGGTCAGGGCAATGGCCGCGCCCATCATGCCGCCGCCAATCATGCCCATTTTTTTGCTGTCGAACTTGTCGAAACCTTGGGGGCGGAATTCCAGTTTGTCGGCTTTTTCTTTGTTCACAAACAAAGTGCGGATCATGGCGCGACTGGCCGCTGAACGGGCCACTTGCGTCATGTATTTGCTCTCAATACGCAGGGCTTTGTCCATGGGCACGAGTGAGCCCTCGAACATGCAGCTTTGAATCGCCATAGGCGATGGCATATTGCGCATGGTTTTGGCCTGAATCATGGCGTTGCCGACCACAAAGGCTTGTGCGTTTTGGGGCATGAGGGCGTTGCCACCGGGGAATTTGAATTTCTTCTCATCCCAAGGGGCCACGGCCGTGGCTTTGTCAGATTGCAACCACGCTTTGGCCGCAGCCAACAATTGGTCAGCAGGCACAACTTCGTTGATGAGGCCCAACTCCAAACCCTTGGCGGGGTTGAATTGCTTGCCTTCCATCAGGTAGGGCGTGGCCGCTTGAATGCCGAGCATACGGATGAGGCGTTGCGTGCCGCCAGCGCCGGGCAGCAGGCCAATCATCACTTCGGGCAAGCCCAGGCTGATGCGGGGGTTGTCGGCGCACACGCGGTAATGGCAGGCCAGCGCGATTTCAAAACCACCGCCCAAGGCGATGCCGTTGATGGCCGCAGCCACGGGCTTGCCACAGGTTTCCATGCGGCGCAGGATGCGAGAGAGAGAGGCGAATTTTTCGAAGGCTTCCTCGATGCTGTCGTCCATCATGTTGTCGAGGTTGGCTTCCATTGCTTTGAGGTCAGCGCCCGCAACAAAGGTCTCTTTACCCGATGTGACGATAAGCCCTTTGACGGCAGCGTCAGCGGCGGCTTTTTCCACGCCAGCGGCTAGGCCGTCCATCAAGGCTTGGTCAATCACATTCATGGTTTTGCCAGCGTAGTCGATGGTCAAGGTGGCAATGCCGTCACCGTCAACGGCGTATTTCACTACTTCAGACATGGTGTCTTCCTTTATGTCTTGCTAATTGGTTCAATTACTTGCGAGAAAACAGGTGCGGCGCGGCTTAAACGCGCTCAATCACCATGGCTGTGCCCATGCCTGCGGCCACGCAGAGGCTGATGAGGGCGGTTTTCTTGCCAGTGCGCTCAAGTTCGTCAATCGCCGTGCCCAAAATCATGGCACCTGTGGCACCCAATGGGTGGCCCATGGCAATGGCGCCACCGTTCACATTGATTTTGTCGTGGGGCACATTCAACTCTTTCATGAAGGTCAGCACCACAGAGGCAAAGGCTTCGTTCAGCTCCCACAGGTCAATGTCAGCGACTTCCATGCCTGCTTTTTTCAGCGCCAAACGCGCCGCCAAAGCGGGGCCATCGAGCATGATGGTGGGCTCAGAGCCGACAGAAACGAAAGAACGGATTTTGGCGCGGGGCTTGAGGCCCATTTTCTCGCCTGCTTCTTTGTTGCCCAGCAACACGGCAGAAGCGCCATCCACGATGCCAGAGCTGTTGCCCGCATGGTGCATGTGGTCGATTTTTTCGATTTGAGGGTATTTGAACTGGGCCACAGTGTCGTAGCCCCATTTCTCGCCCAGCTCTTTAAAAGCAGGCTTGAGAGCAGCCAAAGTTTCAACTGTGGTGCCCGGACGAATGGTTTCGTCTTTGGCCAGCAGAGGCAGGCCCAGCGCGTCTTTCACGGCCATGACGGATTTATCGAAGTAGCCTTTTTCCCACGCAGCGGCAGCGCGTTTGTGGCTCTCAGCGGAATACGCATCGCAATCTTCACGGCTGAAGCCATGCATGGTGGCCAGCAAGTCAGCGGCAATGCCCTGCATCACAAAATAGCTCTTGAAGGCCATTTGCGGGTCTTGCGCCCAAGGGCCACCATCAGAGCCCATGGGCACGCGGCTCATCATTTCAACACCGCCGCCAATGGTCACATCGGCCATGCCAGCCATGATTTTAGCTGCGGCAGTAGAAACAGACTCAAGGCCAGAGCCGCAGTAGCGGTTCATTTGCACGCCCGGCACAGTTTGGGCGTAATCGGCATTGATCAAAGCCATGCGGCCAATGTTGGCACCTTGTTCGCCCACAGGGGTCACTGTGCCCATCACCACATCTTCCACCAAACTGGTGTCGAGCTTGTTGCGCTCGCGCAGCTCGTTAAAAACAGTGGTCAACAGCCATACGGGGGTGATTTCATGCAGGCTGCCATCGGCCTTGCCTTTGCCGCGCGGGGTGCGCACATGGTCATAGATAAATGCTTCCATTTGTCAACTTCTCTTTTCAGTAAATCAGTGAAGGGCGAAAGGGGTAATTTTCCCATAGGATGATGCCAAAATTCCTCGGCTTCCTCATCCTCAATACAGACTAAGGTTAAAAGATAGGCATAAAAAACCCCCGCTTGTCTCCAAGACGGGGGCTTGTGCCCGCAGGCGGCTCAAAAGAGCAAGACCTTAAACAAGGGCTGCTTTTTGCACCAAACGGGTGGCAACCCAGCTCTTGGTTTTAGAGATGGGGCGGCTCTCGGTGATTTCGATGGTGTCACCCAGTTGGTACTCGCCCTTTTCATCGTGGGCGTGGTATTTGCTGGATTTCGTTACGAATTTACCGTAGATGGGGTGCTTGACGCGGCGTTCAACCAAAACGGTGACCGTTTTTTCGCGTTTGTCGCTCACAACCTTGCCAACCAAGGTGCGCTTGAGGGATTTTTTTTCTTCCGTCATGATGTGCTTTCCTTCAATTGGGCTTATTTAGCAGCTTGCTTTTGAGCCAAGATGGTCTTGGCGCGAGCAATATTGCGACGAGTGAAACGCAGCTGAGACAGGTCAGCCAATTGTTGCGTGCCTTTTTGCATACGCAGATTGAAGTGAGCGCGCTGCAAATCCACAATTTCTTGCTTCAGAGCGCCTTCATCTTTGCTGCGCAGGTCAGCCGCTGAAGTTACTTTGGAGTCTTTTTTAGCCATGATAACTTCTCCTTATTGACCGAGCTGACGCTCTACGAAAGTGGTGCGCAGAGGCAATTTGGCAGCGGCCAAGGCAAAAGCCTCACGCGCCAAAGACTCGGGCACACCGGTGATTTCATACAGCACCTTGCCAGGCTGAATTTCAGCCACATAGAACTCGGGGCTACCCTTACCGTTACCCATACGAACCTCAGCAGGTTTTTTGGAAATGGGCTTATCAGGGAAGACGCGAATCCAGATTTTGCCGCCCCGCTTAACATGGCGGGTGATGGCACGGCGGGCAGCCTCAATTTGGCGAGCCGTCAAACGACCACGATCGGTTGACTTCAAACCGTATTCACCGAAGGCTACGGTGTTACCACGGGTAGCCAAGCCGGTGTTGCGGCCCTTGTGCTCTTTGCGGAATTTGCGACGAGCGGGTTGTAACATGATTATTCTCCTTTACCGTCAGCTTGGGCTGGCGCGGCTTCACTGACGCGCTTAACGGTAGGTTTTGCAGATGCATCCGCAGCTTCTGCGGGCTTATCACTGCCATCAGCAGGCGCTGCGTTACCAGCACCCGCACGAGAACGGCGAGCAGGACGGTCACCATCGCGACGGTTGCGAGGACGGCGTTCATCTTCACGGCTAGGGGCCGCTGTCAAATCACGAGGGCCTTCACCGTGGTAAACCCAAACCTTGACACCGATGATGCCGTAGGTGGTTTCGGCTTCGCTGGTGGCGTAGTCGATGTTGGCACGCATGGTGTGCAGAGGCACGCGGCCTTCGCGGTACCACTCAGTACGCGCAATTTCAATCCCGTTCAAACGGCCAGATGACATGATTTTGATGCCTTGGGCGCCCATGCGCATGGCGTTTTGCATGGCGCGTTTCATGGCGCGGCGGAACTGAATGCGTTTTTCCAGCTGTTGCGTGATGCTGTCAGCAATCAATTTGGCATCGATTTCTGGGCGGCGCACTTCTTCAATGAGAACGGCCACAGGCACGCCCAACATTTCAGCCAGCTCTTTGCGCAGTTTCTCGATGTCTTCACCTTTGCGGCCAATGACCACGCCTGGACGGGCAGTGAAGATGGTGATGCGGGCGCTCTTAGAGGGGCGCTCAATCAGGATGCGAGAGACAGAAGCGTTTTTCAGCTTTTTCTCAAGGTACTCACGCACCTTGATGTCTTCGGCCAACATGCCAGCGAAGTCGCGCTTGTTGGCGTACCAGCGGCTATCCCAATCACGAGTCAGTGCGAGGCGGAAGCCCGTGGGGTTGATTTTTTGTCCCATGTTTCTCTCCTCAGTAGCCTACAGTGATGTAGATATGGCAAGTGGGCTTGCTGATGCGGTTACCACGGCCTTTGGCAGCAGCCCTAAAGCGGCGCAGCGTGGTGCCCTGCTCTACGGTGATGGTTTTGACCTTGAGGTTGTCGATATCGGCGCCGTCGTTGTGCTCTGCGTTAGCAATAGCTGAGAGCAGAACTTTTTTCACGATGCCGGCTGCTTTTTTCTGTGTGAAAGTCAGGGTGTCGAGCGCTTGATCCACTTTTTTACCGCGAATCATGTCGGCCACCAAACGACCTTTTTGAACAGAGAGGCGAACGCCACGGAGTGTTGCTTTAGTTTCCATCTATGCGACTCCTTATTTCTTGGCTTTCTTGTCACCGGGGTGACCTTTGTAGGTGCGTGTCAGCGCAAATTCGCCCAGCTTGTGGCCAACCATTTGGTCGGTGATGTACACGGGCACATGCTGTTTGCCGTTGTGCACAGCAATCGTCAGGCCAATGAAATCAGGCAGGATCATAGAACGACGAGACCAGGTTTTCACTGGTTTTTTACCACCTTCGGCATTGGCTTTATCAACCTTGGCCAGCAGGTGATGGTCAACAAATGGACCTTTTTTCAGGGAACGAGCCATGTTCTGTTATCCCTTCTTATTTCTTACGGCGAGACACAATCATGGACTGTGTGCGCTTATTGCTACGAGTACGGTAACCCTTAGTAAAGTTACCCCATGGATCCACGGGCTGACGGCCACCTTTGGTTTTACCTTCACCACCACCGTGTGGGTGGTCGATGGGGTTCATGGCTGCACCACGCACGGTTGGGCGGATACCCAAGTGGCGTGAAGCACCCGCTTTACCCAGACGGCGCAGGCTGTGTTCAGAGTTGGCGACCTCGCCCAGTGTGGCGCGGCAGTCGATGTGGATTTTGCGCACTTCGCCAGAACGCATACGCACTTGGGCGTAGATGCCTTCACGCGCCAGCAGCGTGGCAGATGCACCAGCCGAGCGAACGAGTTGCGCACCTTTGCCAGGTTGCAGCTCGATGCAGTGGATGGTAGATCCCACGGGGATGTTGCGGATGGGCAGGGTGTTGCCTGCTTTGATGTCCGCCTCAGAGCCGTTTTGCAGCACAGCACCGACTTCTACGCCACGGGGGGCGATGATGTAGCGGCGTTCGCCGTCGGCGTAGCACACCAGCGCGATGTGGGCCGAGCGGTTGGGGTCGTACTCAATGCGCTCAACTTTGGCTGGAATGCCATCTTTGTTGCGTTTGAAGTCAACGATACGGTAGTGGTGACGGTTACCGCCGCCTTTGTGGCGCGTGGTGATGTGACCGTTGTTGTTGCGGCCTGCTTTTTGGTGCTGGGGCTCAAGCAAGGGAGCGTAGCCAGCGCCTTTGTGCAGGTGATCGCGAGAGATTTTCACCAGGTGGCGACGACCTGCTGAAGTTGGTTTCGCTTTAATGATAGCCATGATTAAACAGCCTCCCCACCAAGATCGAGCTCTTGCCCGGGTTTGAGCGTGACATAAGCTTTGCGCAGGTGATCACGGCGGCCATTGAAACGGCCAAAGCGCTTGGCTTTGCCTTTGATGTTGGCCACAGTCACGCCATCGACTTCAACTTTGAAGAGCAGTTCAACCGCCGCCTTGATTTCAGGCTTGGTGGCATCTTGCAGCACTTTGAAAGTCACGGTATTGCCTTTTTCTGCAACGAAGGTGGCCTTCTCTGTCACCAGAGGGCTAACCAACACTTGCATCAAACGGCCTTCATTGATTTTTTTGGCAGATGTACTCATGCGAACATCTCCTTCAATTGCTCAAAGCCACCTTTGGTGACGAGCACTTTTTTAAACTTGAGCAGAGCAACAGGATCGGTGTACTGAGGCTCAATCACCCATACATTTTTCAGGTTGCGGCTGGCCAAGTAGAGGTTGTCATCGACTTCGTCGGCAATCACCAATACAGAGTCCAAGTTCATGGACTTGAATTTGTCGGCCAGTTGCTTGGTCTTGGGGGAATCAAGTTTAAGGGAATCCACCACAGACAGGCGACCTTCTCGTGCGAGCTGAGACAAGATGCAAGACATACCAGCGCGGTACATTTTCTTGTTCACTTTGTGGGTGAAGTTCTCGAAGGGCGAGCTAGGGAAAGCCTTACCGCCCCCACGCCAGATGGGAGATGAAGTCATACCCGCACGCGCACGGCCCGTCCCTTTTTGACGGAAGGGTTTTTTCGTGGAGTGGCGCACATCAGCGCGGTCTTTTTGAGCGCGAGTGCCTTGGCGGGCGTTGGCTTGGAAGGCGACAACGATTTGGTGAACCAAAGATTCGTTGTATTCGCGACCAAACACTTCCGCAGGCGCATCAATTTTTGATGCCGCTTGACCTTGCTCGTTCAAAACATCCAGTTGCATGGCTTACGCTCCTTTCACAGGCGAGGCTTTGACGGCAGGACGAACGGTCACGAAACCGCCTTTGCTACCAGGCACAGCGCCTTTAATCATCAGGAGTGAGCGCTCTTCGTCAACGCGCACGATATCGAGGTTTTGCGTGGTCACGGTGACATCACCCATGTGACCAGACATGCGTTTACCAGGGAAAACGCGACCAGGATCTTGTGCCATACCGATAGAACCAGGGGCTCGGTGAGAAAGCGAGTTACCGTGCGAACCGCGCTGGCCCGCAAAGTTGTGGCGCTTGATGGTGCCAGCGTAACCTTTACCGATAGAAGTGCCTTGCACATCCACCTTTTGCCCAGGGGCAAACAAGGTCACGGGCACAGCAGTGCCAGCAGCGTATTGCTCAGCCGTAGCTGGCTCAACGCGGAATTCTTTGGTGATTTCACCAGCCTCAACGCCGGCTTTGGCCAAATGGCCCGCCTCAGGCTTGGTGACACGGCTGGCACGGCGCTGACCATAGGTGAGCTGCAATGCTGTGTAGCCGTCCGTTTCTGCGGTTTTAACTTGAGACACGCGGTTGCCTGCTACATCGATCACTGTGACGGGAATGGACTTCCCTTCATCAGTGAACACACGCATCATGCCCACTTTGCGCCCCAGCAAACCCAAATGGGTGCTTAGACTCATGACATTATTCTCCGACTCTCTTGCGCCGCAAGCCCAAAGGAACAAGCCCCAAAGCCGCTGCGCCGAGAAAGAGGTTTATAACAAAGCGCCAGTAACGATTGACTGTGCGCCGCAAGCCCTCTTGCCTAGCAAAACACAGCGCGCAAGGCGCAATTGTGCCAAGTAAGAGGAACCTAGCATTGTATATCAAGAAATGGGCTTAGTGCAAATATTTTTGCCCACCAACCTGCCTTGCGGGGCCGCATTCAGTGGCGTTTGAGCAAATAACGCCACACAAAGCCTGGAAAGGCCATGCTCAAGAACAAGCTGGCACTGACGGCATAGAACTGCCAAGCTTGCGGCTGGCGTTGGCCCACATAGGACTCCAGCGCCATGCCCGCCGCAACAAAAGCGGCATAGGCCACAACCAGCTCCAAAAGCAAAAGCCCAGGGCGCTGGGCTTTGCTTGGGCCAAAGAGAAAAAAGCGCCCTGTGAAGAAGGGCGCATTGGCCAGAAACAGAGCCAGCAGCAGAAGCGCACCACTGGCCCAAGCTGTGCCTTGCATGGCTTACAGGCCGAAGCTGTAGTAAATGGCTTTGCCACACAGGTGCAGCAGGCCATCGGGCATGAGGCCCAGCAGCACCAGTGCTGCGGCGTTCAAGGCCAAAAGCAGCACGGCTTGTGCGCCGAGTTTTTGGCCTGCATAGCCTGATTCGGCTGGCGCATCAAAATACATGATTTTGACCACACGCAGGTAATAGAAGCAGCCAATCAAGGCCATGATCACAGCAAACAAGGCAATGCCGATATAGAACCAAGTGCCCGCTTGCAGCAGTGGCATGAGCACGCTGAATTTGGCAAAAAAGCCAGCCAGCGGCGGAATACCCGCAAAAGAGAACAAGGCCAAGGCCATGACCAAGGCGAGGAAGGGCTGGGTTTTGCCCAAGCCAGCCAAATCGTGGATGCTGTTGACCTGCTTGCCATTGCGGCCCAGTTGCAAGAGCACGCCGAATACGGCCAGCGAACCCAGCACATAAAGAATGGTGTAGAACAGGGCTGCGCTGTAAGCCACGCCCGCATTGGTCACATCGCCATCGACAAAGCCCATGCTGAGGGCCAAGAAGATAAAGCCCACATGCGCAATGGTGGAGAAAGCCAACATGCGGTAGATATTGACCTGCGCAATGGCGGCCAAGTTACCCACCAGCAAAGAGGCGACGGCCAGGACCAAGGTCATTTGCTGCCACACGGGCATGATGAAGCCCAAGCCTTCAACCAAGAGGCGCAAGACCAAAGCCAATGAAGCAAATTTGGCCGCACCCGCGATGAACAAAGTCACCAGTGTGGGCGAACCTTGGTACACATCAGGTGCCCACATATGGAAGGGCACGGCGCTGAATTTAAAGCCAATGCCCGCCACGACCAAAACCGTGCCCAAGAGCAACAACTGCGGGTTGAGCTGGGACTCTTCGCCTTGCAGGATGCTCATAAAGACATCCACCAGCATCAAATGCCCCGTTGCGCCGTAGAGGAGCGACATGCCAAAGAGCAAGAAGCCGCTGGCAATACAGCCGAGCACAAAGTATTTGATGGCCGCTTCAATGCTTTGGGCGTTGTCACGGTTCATGGCCACAAGGCCGTAGGTGCTCAGGCTCAACAGCTCCAAACCCAAGTAGAGCATGAGCATATGGCCAGAGCTGGACAAGATGGTGATGCCCAAGAGCATAAAGAGGCTGATGGCGAACAGCTCACCGCCACGGCTGAACAAGCCCATAGCTGCCGCATGGTGGCGGCCATACACCAAGCTGGCGAACATGGCGATGCTGGCGAAGAATTTGAGGCTGTTGGCCAAGGCATCGTTGACAAAGAGGCCGCCTAGGGCCACGGTTTTTTCCACGATATCGGGGTTTGCGCCCAAAAAGCCGGGCGTGGTTTGCGCACCCAAATTCAGGCCGTAATACAGGGCCAAGGCCGCTGTGGTGAACAGGCTCAGGTAATAGGTGAGGCCACGCAGCGGTGAACGCACGGCCAAATCCAACAATAAGACCGCGCAGGCCATCACCAGCAGGAAGACCTCTGGGTAAATGGTCATGAAACTCAGTTTGTCCATTTCTTCACTCTCGCTCGGGCTTAGGGTTGTTGCTCTAGGAACTGGGGCATCTCAGTTTTGCCCTGGGCAATGTGTTGCAGCAGTTGTTGCACGGCTGGCTCCATGGGGTCGGTAAAGGGCTTGGGATGCAGGCCCATATACAAAGTGGCCAAAGCCAGCACGCCCAAAATCAGCATTTCACGGGCGTTGATGTCTTTCAAGCCTTCAACTTGGGCATTCGCCACGGGGCCGAGGTAAACGCGTTTGTACAGCCACAAAGAGTAGGCTGCGCCCCAAATCAAGGCTGTGGCCGTGAGCAGGCCAATCCAGAAGTCATATTTGACCGCCGCCAAAATCACCATCCACTCGCCGACAAAACCAGCCGTGGCAGGCAGACCGCAGTTGGCCATGGCAAAGAGCAAGGCAAAGGCGGAGAATTTGGGCATTTTGTGGATGACACCGCCGTAATCGGCAATCTCACGGCTGTGCATGCGGTCATACAAAACGCCAATGCACAAGAACATGCCCGCTGACACAAAGCCGTGGGCAATCATTTGTGCGATGCCGCCCGACAAGCCCAGCTTGTTGAAGACGAAAAAGCCCAAGGTGACAAAGCCCATATGCGCCACAGAGGAGTAGGCCACCAGCTTTTTCATATCGCGCTGCACCATGGCAACCAAGCCGACATAAATGACGGCAATCAGCGACAGGGTAATCATCAGCCAAGAGAAGGCTTGCGCCGCATCGGGCGTGATGCCCAAGTTAAAGCGCAGCAAACCATAAGCGCCGAGCTTGAGCATGATGGCCGCCAGCACTACTGAGCCAGCCGTGGGCGCTTGCACATGGGCATCGGGCAGCCAAGTGTGCACGGGCCACATCGGAATCTTCACGGCAAAGGCGGCCAGGAAGGCAAAGAACAGCACCTTCTGGATGTCCAGCGGAATCGGCATGGCTTGCCAATCTTGCAAGCTGAAGCTGTAACCTGAGGCAACAAAGAGGAACAGAATCGCCAGCAGCATCAAGAAAGAGCCGAGCAAGGTGTAGAGAAAGAGCTTGAAGGCGGCATAAATGCGGTTGTCGCCGCCCCAGATACCGATGATGAGATACATCGGAATCAAAGTCGCCTCAAAGAAGATGTAGAACAGCACGGCATCGAGCGCACTGAAGACACCAATCATGATGCCGCTGAGAATGAGGAAGGCCGCCGCATACTGGTGGAAGCGGTCGGTGATGACTTCCCAAGCCGACAAGATGGCAATGATGGTGATGAAGGCCGTGAGCAGCACAAACCACATGGAAATGCCATCGATACCGAGGTGGTAGTTGATGTTGAAGCGGCTAATCCAAGGGGCCAGCTCGACAAACTGCATGGCGGCGCTGCTGCTGTCGAATTCAAAATACAGCGGCAGCGTGACCACAAAGGAGACGATGGCCGCCAGCAGTGCAAACCAGCGCACGGCCCCTTGGCCCATGCCGCGCCCAAAGGCCAGCAAAATCACGCCCAAGACGACGGGTAGGAAGATGGAAATACTTAAATAAGACATGGTGCTTCGATGCGCTTTTCGTTGTACTTACAGGCTCAAGAAGGAGGCCAGATAAGGCCACAACACATAGGTGACGAAGGCGAACAAGCCCACAATCATGACCAAAGCGTAATGGTAGAGGTAGCCCGTTTGCGCTTTGCGGGTGAAGGCCGAGAACAGGCCCACCAGCTTCCAAGAGCCGTTCACCACTGCGCCGTCAATCACGGCCTCATCACCGGCCTTCCAGAAGGCCAAGCCAAGGCCGCGAGCGCCACGGGCAATGATGTTTTCGTTGATCCAGTCCAGGTAGTATTTGTTGTCCAACAGCTGGTAGAGGCCAATGCCCTCGGCTGCGGCCTTGATGCGCGCTGGCAGGGCGGGGTTTTTCAGGTAGAAATACCAAGCTGTGACCACGCCAGCCAGAGCCAACCAGAAGGGCGCGGTGCTGAGGCCGTGCAGGGCCATGGCCCAAGCGCCGTGGATGTCTGCACGCAGCACGCTCATGGCGGGGTGCAGCAAGTCATCGACCACCACTGCGCTGCTGAGGAAGCCATCGGCGGCGACAAAGTGCATCAGGGTCAGGCCACCAATGAGGGCCGAAGGAATGGCCAGCAAAATCAAAGGCAGGTTGATGCTCCAGCCGGGGTTGATGGGCAGCGCGTGCTGCGCATCATCATGGCCGTGGGCCTCGTCGTGGGGCGCATCGGCCCAGCGCTCTTGCCCGTGGAAGACCAGGAAATACATGCGGAAAGAGTAGAAGGCCGTGATGAACACGCCCGCCAAGACCGCAAAGTAAGCAAAGCCTTGGGCTGGCAGTGTGCTGGCGTGCACGGCCTCAATGATGGCGTCTTTGGAATAGAAGCCTGAGAGCAAAGGCGCGCCAATCAGGGCCAAAGAACCGATAAGCGAAGTCAGCCAAGTGATGCGCATGGTTTTATGGCGTGCCAAGCCGCCCATAAAGCGCATGTCTTGCTGGTGGTGCATGGCCACAATGACCGCACCCGCGCCCAAGAACAGCAGAGCTTTAAAGAAGGCGTGGGTCATGAGGTGGAAAACGGCGATGGAGTAAGCCGAAGCGCCCAAGGCCACCGTCATATAGCCCAATTGCGACAGGGTGGAATAGGCCACCACGCGTTTGATGTCGTTTTGAATGATGCCCAAAATGCCCATGAACAAGGCGGTGATGGCACCAATGACCATGATGAAGTTGAGCGCCACTTCAGACAGCTCATACAACTGCGACATGCGTGCGACCATAAAGATGCCCGCCGTCACCATGGTGGCCGCGTGAATCAAAGCCGAAATGGGGGTGGGGCCTTCCATAGAGTCAGGCAGCCAGACATGCAGGGGGAATTGCGCCGATTTGCCCATCGCACCCACAAACAAGGCGATGCAGATGACGGTGATGAGCGACCATTCAGCGCCTGCCCAGCTCGAACCCAGCAACAGACCCGCAAATTTGCCCTCTTGGGCGAAGGCGAAGATGTCGTTGTAGTTGAGCGAGCCGACATTGGCGGCAATCAGGCCAATGCCGATGATGAAGCCGAAGTCACCCACGCGGTTGACCATAAAAGCTTTGAGGTTGGCAAAAATCGCCGTGGGTTTGTTGAAGTAGAAACCAATCAGCAAATAAGACACCAAGCCCACGGCCTCCCAGCCGAAAAAGAGCTGCAAAAGGTTGTTGCTCATCACCAGCATGAGCATGGAGAAGGTAAAGAGGCTGATGTAGGAGAAGAAGCGCTTATAGCCCTCGTCGTCCTTCATATAGCCCATGGTGTAGATGTGCACCATGAGGGAGACGAAGGTGACGACACACATCATCATGGCGGTCAGGCCATCAATGAGGAATCCGACTTCCATTTTCAGGTCGCCAATTTGCGCCCATTCATACACCGTGGCGTTGTAGCCCGCGCCGCCCAAAACCTGCATGAGCACCTGCACAGACAGCAGGAAAGACAGGCCCACCCCCGCAATGGTGAGGCTGTGGCTGGCTTTGCGGCCCAGCAGATTGCCACCCATTTGGGTGCCGAAGATGCCGACCAAAACCGCCCCCGCCAAAGGCGCCAGGGCAATGAGCAAAAGCGTGGTCAAAGATAAAGTGCTGTTCATCGTGATTACCCCTTCAACTCATTGAGGGCTTCAGGGCTGATTTCTGAGCGATTGCGGAAGACCAGAACCAAAATCGCCAAGCCAATGGCGGCCTCGGCTGCGGCCACAGTCAAAATAAAGAAGACGAAAATCTGGCCGTGCAAATCTTGCAGATAGCTGGAGAAGGCCACGAAATTGGTGTTCACCGCCAGCAGCATCAGCTCAATGCACATGAGCAAGGCGATGATGTTTTTGCGGTTGAGGAAGATGCCTGTCACGGCCATGACAAAGAGCAGGGCCGAGAGGGACAAATAATGGGGCAAAGCAATGCTGAGGGCGCTCATGCTTGTTTCTCCTGGCTGTCAGCCGCAGTGTCGGCAGGGGCAGATTCGGGGGCCAGTTGTGCCGCAGGCATTTTGATGACTTCCATGCGGTCTTTGGCCTTCACGCGTACGGCCAAGCCCGCTGAAATGGCTTTGCTGTCTTTGCGGCGGCGCAGGGTCAGGCTGATGGCCAGCACCATGGCCACGAGCAAAATCGTGGCGGCAATTTGCACGGGCACCACATAGGGGCCAAACAGCAACTCGCCCAAGGCGGCGGTGTTGGACTCACGGCCTGCGCCATCGGGCACAGTCATCATGGCGGGGCCGGCCTCTGGGCTGGCCACAGAGCTGAAGACGGCAATCATCTCAGCCGCAATCAGCAAGCCAAAAGCGGCCACGGGGCCAAAGCGCCGCCAAAAACCTTGGCTGTGGCGCTCAAGCTTGAGGTCCAGCATCATCACCACAAAGAGGAAGAGCACCATGACTGCGCCCATATAGACCAAGACCAAGGTGATGGAGAGGAATTCCGCGCCCAGCATCATCCACAGGCAAGCCGCCTGTGAAAACGCCAGCAGCAAATACAGGGCCGCGTGCACGGTGTGCTTGGCGGTGATGACCTTCAGTGCGCCAAACAGCATGAGGGCGGCAAAGAGGTAAAAAAGAAAAGTGCTCACAGTCATGATGGTGTCAGCTCCGCCTTATCGGTATTTGGCATCGGCTTCTTTGGCCGCCCAGATGGTGTCTTTGTAGCGATCGCCTACGGCCAAAAGCATGTCTTTGGTGTAGTTCAAATCGCCGCGTTTCTCGCCGTGGTATTCGATGATGGGGGTTTCCACAATGGAATCGACGGGGCAGCTTTCCTCGCAGAAGCCGCAAAAAATACATTTGCTCAGGTCGATGTCATAACGCGTGGTGCGGCGCGAGCCGTCCTCGCGCTGCTCGCTCTCAATCGTGATGGCCATGGCCGGGCACACGGCCTCGCACAATTTACAGGCAATGCAGCGCTCTTCGCCGTTGTCATAGCGCATGAGGGCGTGCAGACCACGGAAGCGTGGCGATACAGGCGTTTTTTCCTCAGGAAATTGCACCGTGATTTTGCGCTTGAACAGGTGCTTGCCTGTGACGCGGAAACCCTTCCACAGCTCCAGCAGCAAAAAGCTGGAGAGGAAGTCCTTCAAACTGAAACGGGGGGTATGGTTTGTTGTCATGTTCTTCGCCCCTTATAGCCAGATGTTCCAAGGGGATTGCATCACCAAGCCGACCACAATCAGCCAGATGAGGGTGACGGGAATAAACACCTTCCAGCCCAAGCGCATGATTTGGTCATAGCGGAAACGGGGGAAGGAAGCGCGCACCCACAGGAACATGGTCACCATGGCGGCGGTTTTCAGGCCCAACCACATCCAGCCAGGGATGAAGCTGAGGAATTCAAACGGTGGCAGCCAGCCGCCCAAGAAGAAGAGCACGCTGAGGATGGAAACCAGCCACATATTGGCGTATTCGGCCAAGAAGAAGACGGCAAAGGCCATGCCTGAGTATTCGACCATATGGCCGGCCACAATCTCGGATTCGCCTTCCACCACATCAAAGGGGTGGCGGTTGGTTTCCGCCAAGCCAGAGATGAAGAAGACGATGAAGATGGGCAGCAGGGGCAACCAGTTCCAAGACAGCAGATTGGCCCCAGCAGCCGCCATTTGGCCCTTGCCTTGGGACAGCACAATCTCGCTCATATTCAAACTGCCTGTGACCATGAGCACCACGATGATGCAGAAACCCAAGGCGATTTCATAGCTGACCATTTGCGCCGAGGCACGCATGGCGCCCAAGAAGGCGTATTTGGAGTTAGAGGCCCAGCCCGCAATGACGACACCATAGATTTCAATCGAGGTGATGGCCAAGAGCAGCAGCAAGCCCGCGTTGATGTTGGCCAGCGCCACATCAGGGCCAAAGGGAATGACGACCCACGCGGCCAAGGCCGGCATGATGGCCATGACGGGGCCAAGGCGGAACAGCCAGCCGCTGACGGCCGTGGGCTGAATCAGCTCTTTGGTCATGAGCTTGAGCGCATCGGCAATCGGCGTGAGCAAACCCCAAGGGCCAACGCGGTTGGGGCCAGGGCGGATTTGCGTCCAGCCGATGAATTTGCGCTCCCACAAAGTGAGGTAGGCCACGCAAGTCATCAAAGGCACCACAACGGCAATGATTTTGATGAGTGCCCACAAAATGGGCCAAGCGATGCCTGCCCACCAGTCGGCGGCAATCAGGCCCGCGCCCACGGCGTGCAATTGGTTGATCCATTCCATTTAAACCACCTCCCCACGGGCCAAGCGCGCATCGCGCGTGGCTTGCAAACTGGGCGCACGGCGCACCAAGGCGTCGAGCTGATAAATGCTGGCCGTGCAAGGCTCGCCTGCGGCTTGCGCAGCGGCACTGGGTGCGGCGGGCGCTTGCACGCTGGCATTGCTCAGGCGCGGGCTGTCAATCAGGCCATTAGCGGGCAAGCCAGCGGCGGCCAAAACCGCAGCGGCGTTGTCGGCCGCAAAAGCGCCGTCGTTCAAGCCCAACACATTGCCTATGGCACGCAACACCTTCCAAGCGGGGCGGGTGTCACCCAGCGGCGTGGTGACGGCTTGGAAGCTTTGCACGCGGCCCTCGGCATTGGTGTAGCTGCCCGCCGTTTCACTGAAGGGGGCAATGGGCAGCAGCACATCGCTGAAGGCCATATTGGTTTTAAAGGGGCTGAGGGTGACGACCATATCGGCCTCCACGCCTTGCGCCAGCGCGGTGTCTTGCTCAGGCTCGGTGTGCAGCAGCAGCATGGCACGCATACCGCTGTGCATTTGGCTGGCGTTTTTGCCCTCGCTGCCCATGGGCTGTGCGCCCAAATACTGCGCACCCACGGTGTTGGCCGCTTCGGTCAAATAGCCCAAGCTGGCACCCGTTTGCTCGGCAATCCAGCCAGCCAGCGCCAGCAGCTCAGCCGCTGCGGCATGGTGGGCGGCGGCATTGCCCAGCAACAGGGCTTTGCGCTCGCCAGCCAGCAAGCTTTGCGCCACGGCTTTGGCGGCATCATCGGCCTGTGCGACCACGGGGGCGGCTACGCCTTTGGCCTCGGCCACGGCCGCAGCGATGCCCGCCAAGCTCTGCGCCCAAGCGCTAGCGGGGGCGGTGATGTCTTGCTTGGTCATGGCCCAGTCTTGGGCTTGGCTGTGCAGGGCAAAAATCTGCGCGCCTTGGCGCGTGGCCTGACGGATGCGGGCGGCAAACAGGGGGTGGTCTTTGCGCAGATTGCTGCCCACCACAAGGGCGCTTTGCAAGCCGCTGAGGGCCGCAATGGGCAGACCCAAATAGCGCACCTTGCCTTGGCTGCTGCTGAAGTCAGCATGGCGCAGGCGGCTGTCGATATTGTCTGAGCCGAGGCCGCGCAGCAGCTCAACGGCCAAGTGCAGCTCTTCATTCGTACTGTGGGGCGAGAGCAGGCCGCCAATGCTGGCCGCACCGTGCTCGGCCTGGATGTTTTTCAAACCAGCAGCCACATATTCAAGCGCGGTTTTCCAATCCACCTCTTGCCATTGGCCGTTTTGCTTGAGCATGGGCTTTTGCAAACGGTCTTCGCCATACAGGGCCTCGTAACTGAAGCGGTCGCGGTCGGCGAGCCAGCATTCGTTGACGGCCTCGTTCTCAAGGGGCAGCACGCGCATGACGCGGTTGTTCTTCACCTGCACTTGCAGATTCGCGCCTGTGGAATCATGCGGGCTGACTGATTTGCGGCGTGCCATCTCCCAAGTGCGGGCGGCAAAGCGGAAGGGCTTGGAAGTGAGCGCACCCACGGGGCAGATGTCAATCATATTGCCCGAGAGTTCGCTGTCGATGGTGTCGCCTTTGACGGTGGTGATTTCAGAGTGCTCACCCCGATGCACCATGCCCAGCTCCATATCGCCGGCAATCTCTTGGCCAAAGCGCACGCAGCGGGTGCAGTGGATGCAGCGCGTCATCTCCTCCATGCTGACCAAGGGGCCTGCATCTTTGTGCGCCACCACGCGTTTCTCTTCGCCGTAGCGCGAGCCGCTATTGCCGTAGCCCACAGAAAGGTCTTGCAATTGGCACTCGCCGCCTTGGTCGCACACGGGGCAGTCCAGCGGGTGATTGATGAGCAAGAACTCCATCACCGAGTTCTGCGCCTTCACCGCCTTCTCGCTCTTGGTGAAGACCACCATGCCTGGGGCCACTGGGGTGGCGCAGGCAGGCATGGGTTTGGGCGCTTTTTCTACTTCAACCAAGCACATGCGGCAGTTGGCCGCAACGCTGAGTTTGCGGTGGTAGCAAAAGTGCGGGATGTAAGTGCCGTTGGCCTCGGCCGCTTGGATGACCATGCTGCCAGGGGCAGCCATCACCTTTTTGCCGTCAATTTCAATTTCAATCATTTTGCGGCTCCATGTTTGGGCAGCTTGGCAACAAATTCGTGCCTGAAGTGTTGGATCATGCCGCGCACGGGCATGGCCGCCGCGTCGCCCAAGGCGCAAATGGTGCGGCCCATGATGTTGAGCGCCACATCATCGAGCAAGGCGATGTCGGCCTCCGTGCCTTGGCCTTCATTCAAGCGCTTGACCAAGCGCCAGAGCCAACCCGTCCCCTCACGGCAGGGCGTGCATTGACCGCAGGACTCGTGCATATAGAAGTAAGACAGGCGTTGCAGGCAACTGACCATGTCACGGGTTTCATCCATGACGATGACCGCGCCCGAACCCAGCATAGAGCCTGCTTTGGCGATGCTGTCGTAATCCATGGTGCACTGCATCATGATTTCAGCTGGCACCACGGGAGCCGATGAACCACCAGGAATCACGGCCTTGAGTTTGCGCCCGCCTTTGACGCCACCAGCGAGTTCGAGCAGCTTGCTAAAGGGCGTGCCCATGGGCACTTCGTAATTGCCTGGCAGCTCCACATCGCCACTGACGGAGAAAATTTTGGTGCCGCCGTTATTGGGTTTGCCCACCTCAAGATAGGCATTGCCGCCATTGCGAATAATCCAAGGCACGGCCGCAAAGGTTTCGGTGTTGTTGATGGTGGTGGGTTTGCCATACAAGCCCACATTGGCGGGAAAGGGGGGCTTGAAGCGCGGCTGGCCTTTTTTGCCTTCCAGCGATTCGAGCAAGGCGGTTTCCTCACCGCAGATGTAAGCGCCAAAACCGTGGTGGGCAAAGAGCTCGAAATTGAAACCCGTGCCCAAAATGTTTTGGCCGATATAGCCCGCTGCACGGGCTTCGTCTAAGGCAGCTTCAAAGCGCTCATAGACTTGGAAAATCTCGCCGTGGATGTAGTTGTAGCCACGCACTGCACCCATGGCATAGCCCGCAATGATCATGCCTTCAATCACGATATGCGGGTTGTACATGAGGATGTCGCGGTCTTTGCAAGTGCCGGGCTCGCCCTCATCGGAGTTGCACACGAGGTATTTGTCACCCTCGAAGTTTTTCGGCATGAAGCTCCACTTCAAACCTGTGGGGAAGCCCGCACCGCCACGGCCTCGCAGGGCCGATTCTTTCAAGCTAGCGACCACTTCATCGGGGCTGAGACCAGCCGCACCACCTTGACCCAGAATCTTCTTCAGGGCTTGGTAGCCGCCACGCGCTTCATAGTCTTTCAGGCCCCAGTTGCTGCCATTCAAATCTTTGTAGATTTGCGGCTCAATGTGGCGGCCGTGGAAGCAGGTGTGCTCCCCAGTGCTTTGAAATTGCTCCAGCAAAGTATTCAGGCTGCTCATTGGCCACCTTCTTTCTTCAAGCCAGCCAGCAGCGCATCCAAGCGTTCGGGCTGCATATAGCTGAGCATATGGCGATCATTCACCAGCATCACAGGCGCATCGGCGCAAGCGCCCAAACATTCAGATTGCTGCACGGTGAACAGGCCATCGGCTGTGGTTTCGCCTGGGGCCACGCCCAAGCTGCGGCAAATGTGATCCAGCGCCGTTTGGCCCTCACGCAATTGGCAAGGCAGGTTGTTGCACACCGTCAGTTTGAATTGGCCCACCACCGATTGGTTGTACATGTTGTAGAAGGTGGTGACCTCGTGCACGGCGATTTCAGGCATACCCAAATAGGCGGCAATGTCTTTTTCGGCCTCTTGGCTCACATGGCCTTGCTCTTGCTGCACGATGGCCAAACACGCCATCACCGCAGACTGCTTTTGGTCTGCGGGGTATTTGCTCACTTCTCGCGCAAATCGTGCGAGGGTCGCTTCGCTCATCATCGGTCCACCTCACCAAACACAATATCCATGGTGCCCAAAATCGACACCGCATCCGCCAGCATATGGCCACTGGCCATCTCATCCATGGCGGCCAAATGCACAAAGCCAGGCGCACGAATCTTCAGGCGGTAGGGCTTGTTGGCCCCATCGCTCACCAAATAAATCCCGAACTCACCCTTGGGGTGCTCCACAGCGGCGTAGGCTTGGCTCTCAGGCACATGCATACCTTCCGTAAAGAGCTTGAAGTGGTGAATCAGCTCTTCCATATTGGTCTTCATGGATTCGCGATCGGGCGGGGCCACTTTGTGGTTGTCGGTGATCACGGGGCCAGGATTGGCTTTGAGCCACTGCACGCATTGCAGCACCATGCGGCGCGATTGCTCGATTTCTTCCATGCGCACCAAATAGCGGTCGTAGCAGTCGCCCGTTTTGCCCACAGGCACATCGAAATCCATTTTGTCGTACACATCGTAGGGCTGGGTTTTGCGCAAATCCCAAGCCACACCTGAGCCACGCAGCATGGCTCCGCTAAAACCCAAGTTTTTGGCACGCTCTGGGCTGACCACGCCAATGCCCACAGTGCGCTGCTTCCAAATGCGGTTGTCAGTCAGCAGATTGTGGTAATCGGCCAAATGCTTTTCCATCTTGATGGCAAAACGCTCGATGAAGTCCAGCAAGCTGCCTTGGCGCTCCTCGTTGAGCTTGTCCAACTGCTTTTTGCTCTTGATTTTGCTGAAGCTGTATTGCGCCAAGCTGTCAGGCAAATCGCGGTACACACCGCCAGGGCGGAAGTAGGCCGCGTGCATCCGTGCACCAGAGGCGGCCTCATACATGTCGAACATGTCCTCGCGGTCGCGCATGGCATACAAAATCACATTCATGGCGCCGCAGTCCATGGCGTGCGCACCGACCCAGAACAGGTGGTTCATCATGCGGGTGATTTCAGAGAACATGACGCGGATGTATTGCGCGCGCACAGGCACTTCAATGCCCATCATTTTCTCAATGGCCAAGCAGTAGGCGTGCTCATTGCACATCATCGACACATAGTCGAGCCGGTCCATATAGGGCAGCGACTGGATGTAAGTGCGGTGCTCGGCCAGCTTCTCAGTGGCGCGGTGCAGCAGGCCAATATGCGGGTCAGCGCGTTGGATAACCTCGCCGTCCAGCTCCAGAATCAAGCGCAAAACCCCGTGTGCTGAGGGGTGCTGAGGGCCAAAGTTGAGGGTGTAGTTTTTAATTTCGCTCATGGCTTATCTCAAGCCTCCATAGCTTTCCTCACGCACCACACGGGGGGTGATTTCTCGGGGCTCAATCGACACAGGCTGATAGACCACGCGCTTCGTTTCCTCGTCGTAAATCATCTCGACATGGCCAGAGACGGGGAAATCCTTGCGGAAGGGATGGCCAATAAAGCCGTAATCCGTGAGGATGCGGCGCAAGTCCTCATGGCCCTCAAACACAATGCCAAACAGATCAAAAGCCTCGCGCTCAAACCAGTTGGCGCTGGCCCACAAATGCGTGACCGAAGGCAGCACGGGGCCGTCATCGTCTTCAGCAAAGCAAACCACGCGCAGGCGCTGGTTCAGGCTCACCGAGAGCAAATGCGTGACGGCCGCAAATCGTGGCCCTTCATGGCGGCCATCGCCGTAGGTGGAGTAGTCCATGCCGCACAAATCCATCAATTGCTCAAATTGGCAATCATCGTGGTAGCGCAGGGCAGTCATGGCCTCAAAGTAATCAGCGGGCGCAATGTAAACCGTGACTTCACCCAAGGCGATGACGATGCGTTGGGCCTGAGTGCCCAAAGCCGCTTGAACAGCGGCTTGAATCATTTGGGGGTTGGGGGCGAGTGAGCTCATGGGTGTCATTAACCTCGCGCAATGGTGTTGGTGCGGCGCACTTTGTGGTGCATTTGCAAAATGCCGTAGAGCAAAGCCTCAGCCGTGGGCGGGCATCCGGGCACATAAATATCGACAGGCACGATGCGGTCGCAGCCGCGCACCACCGAATAACTGTAGTGGTAATAGCCGCCGCCGTTGGCGCAAGAGCCCATAGACAAAACCCAGCGCGGCTCGGCCATTTGGTCATACACCTTGCGCAAAGCGGGGGCCATTTTGTTGCACAAAGTGCCAGCCACAATCATCAAGTCAGACTGGCGCGGGCTGGGGCGGAACAACATGCCAAAGCGGTCCACATCGTAACGCGGGCCGCCCGCATGAATCATTTCAACGGCGCAGCAAGCCAGGCCAAAAGTCATGGGCCAAAGTGAGCCGTTTTTGGCCCAGTTGACCACGGCATCGGCGCTGGCCAGCAGAAAGCCTTTTTCGCCGTAAGGGGTGTGGGGGTTGTTGGGCAGCTCAAAGCTGACATCTGCACCCACTGAAGTGGCTGTCGTCATGGTGTTTACTCCCAGTCCAATGCGCCTTTTTTCCACTCGTAGATGAAGCCCACGACCAGAATACCCAGAAAGACCATGGCCGACCAAAAGCCGACCGCGCCAATGCTCTTGAAGGCCGCGCCCCAGGGAAAGAGGAAGGCAATTTCAAGGTCAAACAAAATAAAGAGAATGGCCACCAAGTAGTAGCGCACATCGAACTTCATGCGCGTGTCTTCAAAGGGCTCAAAACCGCATTCGTAGGGGGAGTTTTTCTCGGCATCGGGCTTTTGCGTGCCTTGGAGTTTGCTGATGGCCCAGCCTGCCGCCTGCGGCAGCACACCGAATACCAAACCAACCAAGATGAAAAGAACGACGGGAAGATATGGTGCTAAATCGACCATGAGACAGGCTCCACAAGCTAGCTAGCAGAGAGGTCGGGGCTCTTTGCAAAGCCTTGAGATATGGTGCCGTTGGCGAGACTCGAACTCGCACAGCTTTCGCCACTACCCCCTCAAGATAGCGTGTCTACCAGTTCCACCACAACGGCATGTTGATTGTTTGCAGTGCCTAAAGCATGAGGTTGGCCTAGCACTGTGAAGCCCGCTATTCTAGCTGTTATTTTGGGCTTTTAAAAGTTTGCGCGGCTTTTTGCGGCCTTTATGCAGCCAGCAGCGCTTGGCGCAAGATGGGCAAATGGCAGCGACTGAGCTCTTTGGATGCCGAGAGCAAAGCCAAGCGGCCATCGGGCTGGGCCGCAGCCAAATTGCGCAGCGCTTGCAGACCCGCTTGCGCCTCGGGCAGCAGCAGTTCTTGCGCATAGCGGCTTTGGAAGTCGGGCCAATGCGCTTCGCGGTCCTCATGGAACCAGCGGCGCAGCGCAGTGGATGGGGTGACGGATTTGATCCACGGCAGCTCACCCAAGGCGATTTTGCTGATGCCGCGCGGCCAGAGGCGATCGAGCAGGGCCGCAGGCAGGCGCGGCTGCGGCAGTTGCACAAAGTCTTGCACCCGCATCAGCTCAAAGTTTAAACTGGGCTGGGACATGGCGGCGCGGCGCTTTAAGAGAAAGAGGAGCCGCAGCCACAAGTGGTGCTGGCATTGGGGTTGCGAATGACGAATTGCGCCCCAGTGAGGTCTTCTTTGTAGTCGATTTCAGCGCCAATGAGGTATTGGAAGCTCATGGAGTCAATCAGCAAGGTGACGCCGCCGCGTTCAAACACCATGTCGTCGTCGCAGCTCTCCTCATCGAAGGTGAAGCCGTATTGAAAGCCCGAGCAACCGCCGCCTTGCACAAAGACGCGCAGCTTTAACTCAGGGTTGCCTTCTTCGGCAATCAGGTCTGTGACCTTGGCCACGGCACTATCGGTAAAGACCAAAGGGGCATCGCTGAGGATGGCATCAGACATGGCGGGGCTCCAAAAAGACGAATGAATAAGCAATAAGGGCCGATTCTATCGCCGCCGCCTATTTGCTGCCTGCACTCAGGGCTTTGCACCATCGCGCACGGCGACCAAGCCGCCAAGCACGCCGACATAGGCCGTGCCCCAAGGCGAGAGCGTGATGGGGGCCCAGTTGTTGTTGTAGTTCAGGCCCGTGCCTGTGTGGATTTTGAAGCGGGTTTGGCCTGTGCGGTAGTCAATGGCGGTGAGATACCAAGCATAGGCGGCATCGCGGCGGGCATCGTAACCGGGCACGGGCTCGCGGGTGTAAACATAGACCAAGCCTGTTTGCGTGGACATTTTCGGCACCACGGTTTGCGAGGCATCGGGGTTGCTCCACACCAGTTCGCAGCTTTGGCCGTCTTCGGCCACATCGATGCGGCTGATGCCGCCTTCGGTCCAGACGGGGCGAATGGGCCTGTCATAACCGTAGTTGTTGGTGACGATGAGGCTGCGGCCATAGCCAATCATGCCGTTGTCGGTGACGCTGCGCCCTGGGGTAAACACAGGCACTTTGCAGACTTCGCGCGGGCCAGCCCAATCGGCTTGGCGGCGATAGACGACCACATGCATTTGCGGCCCAGCATTGTCGGTGATGGCCACAAATTCATCACCCAGCAAGGTAGGCGTGGTGCCTGAGCCCAAGCCAATCACGCCAGGCTTGGGCTGGCGGTCGTTTTCATAGACTTCGCGCCAAGTCCACGCGGGTGCGCCCTGGGCATCGACGGCAAAGCGGTACATGGCGCGGTCTGAAACGATGTAAACGCCATCTTCGGCCACAGAGAAGGAGTTTTGGATTTCCTCATCCTTGAGTTGCAAGGTGCGGATATCGCCCGACTCAGGGTGCAGCACGCCCACCACGCCTTGGCGGGTGATGAACCAATAGCGCCCCGCCCAATCGGGCATGGCATCGGTGACCAAATGGCCTTTGGGCAAGGCAGGGGCCAAGTCCCAACTGGCCTCAATCCGCCACTTCGGGCCATTGCCGCTGTCATCCACGGCAAAGATGTTGAGGCGGTTGTCGGCATCGGCAATCAGGGGGCGGTCACCTTTGAGCAAGTGGTGGTAAGCGCCGCCCGAGGTATCGGTCATGATTTTGCGGATTTGCAAAGTCTTGTTCGAGTGGCGCAGCGGTAGCCTGTATTCGGCCAAGGGCTGGAGCGTGGCAGGGTCAAACAAATAGAGCTTGAAGCTGAACAAGGTGGCGCACACGGCCATGATGCGGCCTTTGGCATCAAAGCTGACGGTAGCGCATTCACCGCCAAAGAATGTGGCGTAGCTTTTGCCCAGCACCTCGGGCGCATGGCCCAGCGGCGCGGGCCAATCAATGGCTTTGGCGGCGTAGCTGTCGCTGTGCATGCCGTTGTTGTTTTGCTCGGCCAGCCAAGGGTGCTGAGGCAGGTGTTGCGGCGGCAGGGGCTGGGCCTGCGCAGGCTGGCCAAAAAAGCGCACGGCTTGGGCATCCACCGCCTTGCCACCCCATTTGCCCAGCAAATGGGCACGCGCGGGCGACAAATCGCCACTGCGCTGCCAGCTCACGCTGCTGTTGGCGGCCACGGTGGGGGCGGGCGGCTGGCCTACTTCTAAGGCTGTGCCCATGCCGCTAAAGCGGGCCAAACCCCAGCCTGCGGCCAGTAAAACAGCCAGCAGGCCCAAGCCCGTGGCGGCGGTTTTTCGTTTCATGTCCATCTCCCCCCTCAGGCCGCACACGCGGCGCAGTGTTTACGAACGGTAATCGGCGTTGATGCTCACATAGTCGTGGCTGAGATCGCAAGTCCACACCGTGGCGCTGGCCGAGCCACGGCCCAGCAGCACCCGCACGGTGATTTCGCTTTGCTGCATCACGCGCTGGCCATCTTCCTCAAGGTAGCTGGCTTTGCGCCCACCTTGTGTGGCCACATGCACGCCGTCCAAATACAAATCGATTTGGCCTTGGTCCAAATCGTCAATGCCAGCATAGCCCACTGCGGCCAGAATGCGGCCCAAATTGGGGTCGCTGGCGTAGAACGCTGTTTTCACCAAGGGCGAGTGGGCAATGGCATAGGCCACTTTTTTGCACTCCTCCTCGGTTTTGCCGCCTTCAATTTGCAGGGTGATGAATTTGGTCGCGCCCTCGCCATCGCGCACAATGGCCTGCGCCAAATACTGCGCCAGCTCGGTCAGGGCTGCCAGCAGGGCCTGGCCCTCAGCGCTCTCTAGGCTGCGAATGGGCGCATGGCCCGCCCGCCCTGTGGCCATGATGATGAAGGAGTCATTGGTAGATGTGTCGCCGTCCACCGTCACAGCGTTGAAAGAGGCATCGGCCACGCGGCGCGTTAGCTCTTGCATCAACTCAGGGGCCACGGCGGCATCCGTGCCCACAAAGCCCAGCATGGTGGCCATATTGGGGCGAATCATGCCCGCGCCTTTGCTGATGCCCGTCAGCGTCACCTCCACACCCGCAATCTGTCGGCGCAGGCTGTGCGCCTTGGGCACGGTGTCGGTGGTCATGATGGCCTCGGCTGCATCGGCCCAGTTGTGGGGCGCAGCATGGGCGATGGCGGCATCCAAGCCCGCCACAATCTTGTCATCAGGCAAGGGCTCCAAAATCACCCCCGTTGAGAAAGGCAGCACTTGGGCCTGCGCCACACCCAGCTTGCCCGCCAACGCTTGGCAAATGTTGTGTGCACGCGCCAAGCCATCAGCCCCCGTGCCCGCATTGGCATTGCCCGTGTTCACCACCAAGGCGCGTATGCCCTGCCCTGCGGCCAATTGCTGCTGGCAGATTTGCACTGGCGCAGCGCAAAAGCGGTTGCGCGTGAACACACCGCCCACCGCCGCGCCTTCGTCGAGCAAAAACACCGTCACATCTTTGCGCCCGACTTTGCGCACCCCAGCAGCAGTCACCCCTACGCGCAAGCCCGCCACGGCGTGCAAACTGCTGGCATCGGCCACTTGAAAATTGACTGGCATACAGCCCCCTCGAAGAAAAACAGGATGGAAAAAATGTGCTCGGCATCATAAAGCCAAAGCCAGCCCGCAGCGGCATTTCATGGTGCCAGCACCCTGCGTAAAATGGCCGCCATGAACGCAAACGACATGCTGGCGCTGGCGCGCCAAACCCTCTCTATTGAGCAAGAAGCCTTGGCCGAATGCGGCCACAATTTGGGCACTGAATTTGTGCAAGCGGTACAAACCTGCCTGGCCTGCACGGGCCGCGTCATCGTCATGGGCATGGGCAAAAGCGGCCATGTCGGGCGCAAAATCGCCGCCACCTTGGCCTCCACGGGCACGCCGTCTTTCTTTGTGCACCCGGCTGAAGCCAGTCACGGCGATTTGGGCATGGTCACCGCCGCCGATGTGGTGCTGGCCATCTCCAACTCGGGCGAATCAAGCGAGCTCACCGCCATCTTGCCCCTCATCAAACGCTTGGGCGCCACCTTGCTCGCAATGACGGGCCAGCCCCACTCCAGCCTCGGCCAACATGCCGACATCTGCCTCTCCAGCGCCGTCAGTCGCGAAGCCTGCCCCCTCAACCTCGCCCCCACCGCCAGCACCACCGTGCAACTGGCCTTGGGCGATGCTTTGGCCGTGGTCTTGCTGCAAGCGCGCGGCTTTGGCCCTGAGGACTTTGCCCGCAGCCACCCTGGCGGCGCACTGGGGCGGCGCTTGCTCACCCGCGTGCAAGATGTGATGCGCACTGGCGATGAAGTGCCCCGCGTGGGCCTGAGCGCCAGCCTCACAGAAATCATGCGTGAGATGAGCGCCAAAAGCTTGGGCGCAACGGCCATTGTCGATGCCCAAGGCCAGCCTGTGGGCATCTTCACCGATGGCGATTTGCGCCGTGAAATTGAAAAAGGCAGCCCGCTGATGCAAATGACGGCCCAGCAGCTCATGCGGCCCTCGCCGCGCTGTATTCGCGCCCAAGCCTTGGCCGTGGATGCCGTGGCCTTGATGGAGCAACACCACATCAACAGCGTGCTGGTGGTGAATGAGGCGGGCCACTTGACTGGCGCACTCAACACCCACGACCTGATGCGGGCCAAAGTCATTTAAACAAACTTGCCCGAGCGCAACTGACGCAGCTTGCCGCAGTGCTATGCTAAGGCCCTAACAAGCTTGGGCGCTGCACCCATTCTGTGGGAGCAGCAGACCACAAGCAATAAAACAATAGAGCACCCGGTGCTCGGAGACAAGACCATGAAGCAGCCCCGTCCCACCGCCGTCTTACACGATTGGCGCGATGACTTCCCAGAAAGCATTGCGCAAATCAACGAATTCCTGCGTGACGCCGCCAACCAGCGCCAGCGCCTGACGCAGGACAGCACGCCGCTGTCCATCGGCATCATGGGCCAAGTCAAAGCGGGCAAAAGCAGCTTCCTCAACAGCCTGCTGTTTGGTGGCCACTGCCTGCTGCCCGAGGCCGTCACACCCAAAACCGCCGCCCTCACCCGCATCCGCTACGGCGAGCGCGCCAGCTTCACCGCCACCTTTTATACGCCTGAAGAATGGGCCGGCATTGAAGCGCGTGCAGCCAGCTCGCACCAAGACTACATCAGCCGCGCCGCCCGTGAACTGGTCACCGCCGTAGAAAGCAGCGGAGAAGACTGCCGCCCCCTGTTGCATCTGGGCAAATTTTCCATTGAAGCCGACAATATGGACGAGCTGATGGAGGTGCTGGGCAAATATGTCAGCTCAGATGGCCAACTCAGCCCCATCGTGGCGGAAACCGAGCTCACCGTGCCGCTCGCAGAACTCAAAGGCATTGAGATTGTGGACACACCGGGCATGAATGACCCCATCGTCTCGCGCACGGCCAAAACCCGCCGCTATATGGCGCAATGCGATGTGGTCTTCTTCCTCTCCATCGCCAGCCGCTTTATGGATGCCAACGACCAAGCCCTGTTGGCCCTGCAACTGCCACAAAAAGGCGTGGATCGCCTCGTACTCGTCGGCTCCAAATTCGATATGGCCATTTTGGACGACGGCTTCAAACGCGACAGCCTCGACAGCACCACCGAAAAGCTACAACAGCAACTGAGCTTGCACGCCCAACGCGCCCTTGAACACATGGCCGAGCAGCGCGAAGCGCAAGAACAAAACGACTCTGCCGCTTTCTTGCGCCAAATTCCCAAACCCATCTTCACCAGTACCCACGCCCACATCGTGGCCCACCAAGGCCCAGAAATCTGGCGTCACTCGGTCATCCATACCCAAGCCGAACTGAGCGAACTGGCGCAAGAGAAATGGGGCGCAGAGCTCAGCGATGAAGACTGGAACAACATCGCCAACACCCGCGCCATCCGCGAAGCCTTTGCCCAAGCCATCAGCGAAAAAGAAGACATCCTGCAAAGCCGCCGCCAATACTTGGTCGAAAAGCAAATTCAAACCCAAAGCCAACTGCTGCAAGGCTTGGCCGACCAAGCCCATGCCCGCCTACAGGCCCTGCATGAATTCGATGCTGCCGCGCTGGCTGAACAACACCGCCGCCGCAGCGAACAAACCGAGCACATCGCCCAAGCCATTCAAGCCTTTTTGGGCCAAACCATTGCCACGGCCCAAGAGCAAAAACAGCTTTTACAAACCAGCATCACCCAGTTGGCCGAACGCGCCGAGCAATTGGAAGCCCGCACGGGCTACCGCCGTGATGCCGCCACTGGCGGCGGCAAGCGCGAAGCCAATTGGCTCAAACTTTGGTCACGGGGCAAATCTGCCCTCCACGCCATCAGCAGCTCGGCCTACCCCTATTTATTGCTGGCCGATGCCCTAGAGAACCTGCGCTTTTACACCCAAAGCGCACAGGCGCAAATTTTGTCCACCTTGCATGAGCACCTCGCACCCAGCCACATCCAAGCGGGTTTGCACCGTGAAATTGCCCGTGAGCTCGACCATGCCGAGCCCGCGCTGGATGCCCGCGCCCTACAAGCTTTGCTCGGAGTCAACCTCAGCGCCCTGCAATTGCCAGAAATCCACATGCCCAGCCCAGAAGACCACGACTTCTTCTCCAAATTCAACGCCGAAATCGACAACACCCAAGACATCAACAAGCTGCGCCAAGAGCTCAGCACGGCCTTGGGCACGCTCAAGCAAGAAAGCCAAACCGCCATTGCCGATTTGGTCAACGGCAACTGCCGCCAACTGCAAGACATCCAAGACAGCATCCACGCCCAATTGCAGACCTTGCTGGAGCAAGACCACGCCATTTTGCAGGCCCAATTGGGTGAAAAAGAAACCCATATCGCGCGCATTCAAAACATTTTCTCTGCCATCGCAGACCTTGAGACAAGTGAGCAGCCATGAGCGCCCCAGCTTCATCTGAAATCCTCATCCCCTTTATTGGCAGCTTCAGCAGCGGCAAATCCAGCCTCATCAATGCCCTATTGGGCGAGGAGCTGCTGCAAGCGGACATCACCCCCGAGGCCGCCCTGCCCATTGAGCTGCGCGCGGGGGAAGACAAAAGCTTCACCATCAAGCGCCCAGAAGGGGCCGACAGCCCTTTGAGTGAGGCCGAATTCCGCGAAGGCGAATTCAGCCATTTGGCCCAAGAAAGCGCTTGGCTGGATGTGCGCCTGCCGCTGCTGCACGCCTGGCCCAATATTGCCTTGGTGGATTTGCCTGGCTGGTCCTCTGTCCGCACCATGCACGAGGCGCAAAACCAAGCCTATTTCCAGCGCCTCTCAAAAAACTACTTGGCCACCCAAATTCTGTATTTGGTCATCATCAGTGTCGATGAAGGCACTTTGCGCGAAGATGTGCGGCAGAAATTGCAAGAACTCGCCATTGGCCAATCACCCTATTTGCTGGTCTTCTCCAAAGTGGACAAAGCCAGCCCTGAAGACCTGCACGACATCGGCGAGCACTTGCTCACCCTCGTCACACAAACCGTGGGCAAAGCGCCCGAGCGCATCTTGCACACCTCGGTCCGCAAAGGCCAAATCGAACAACTGCGCCTGAGCTTGGACGACATCCAGCAAGCACAAGAAAAAACCCGCCGCCTGCGTCAAGCTGATGCTTTGGCCGAAGAAATCAAACCCCAAATTGAGCAACTGCGCTTGGCCCGTGAACAAGCCCCAAAAATCGCCACACAAGTGGCCGACAAAATTTGGGAGGCCCTGCAAGACGAATTGATTGACGACTACTTCCAAGGCGTGCCCTATGCCAATGCCAAAGTGCGCTCTGGCGGCTTGGGCAATGACCTCGAAGAACTGTTTCAACAAACCCTGAGAAACCTCAACCAACAACACACCCCTCCCAGCAGCGAGCGCCTGCACAGCCTGCTCTTGAGCTTGGGCCTGTCAGCGCCCAATAGCAAAGCGCTGAGCAGCAGCAAAGCCGCCTACGGCGAATCGGCCAACGACTGGGTCAATCACGCGCTTGAGGCGGCCAAGCCTGGTTTGCTGTCCAGCAAAAAAGACAACTGCGCCGCCAACCGCATCCGCGACAAAATGGCATCCGCCAAAGAGCATCTGCAACAAGCCAGCCAAGGCTATGCCCAAGCCGCCCTCGAAGCCTATTACGACGACCTCCTCAATGCTTGGGGGCGCATCCAAAAACTCATCACTGCCTGAACCCAAACATGCTGCACTACACCATTGTCCCCGTCACCCACTTTGAGCAAAACTGCTCCATCGTGTGGTGCAGTGACACCTTGGAAGCCGCCGCCATTGACCCCGGCGGCGACCTGCCCCGCATTGAAGCAGCCCTGCAAGCGCACGGCCTCACGCTCAAAGCCATCTGGATCACCCACGGCCACCTCGATCACGCTGGCGGCGCTGCGGCCCTGGCAGCCGCCCACCAAGTGCCCATCATCGGCCCCCACAAAGCCGACCAATTCTGGCTCGACGGTATGCCCATGCAGGCGCAAATGTTTGGCTTTGCCCCCGCGCAAAGCTTCACCCCCAGCCAATGGCTAGAAGACGGCGACACGGTGCGCATCGGCCACTGTGAACTCAGCGTCCACCACACCCCTGGCCACACCCCTGGGCATGTGGTGTTCCACTCGGCCCAAGCCCAACGCGCCTTTGTGGGCGATGTGCTCTTTGCCGGCAGCATAGGCCGCACCGACTTCCCCCAAGGCAATCACGCCGATTTGATTGCCAGCATCAAAACCAAACTCTGGCCCATGGGCAATGACACCGTCTTCATCCCCGGCCACGGCCCAGAAAGCCACTTTGGCGAAGAACGCCGCAGCAACCCCTTTGTCTGCGATTAAAGCCGCCCCCCTGAACCAAAAACGCCCAAGTCAGCAACATACTGGCCCAAATGCCTGCGCCTGTGCGACTTCCGTCACACCCCAGCACATGGCGCATGGCCCCCAAAGCAAACCGTTGCATGAGCGCAACGAATAAGCCCAGAATCGCAGAGGCCAAGGCGTAGAATACGGCGCTCTTTGGCCCCGCAGCACGCTGCGCAGGGCGCTTTTTAATCTTTGCTTTTGAAGTGACTCCTGCCGTGCTTGGCTTTCCCTTGTCCACCTCTGCCACTTTGCGGGCCAGTGTTCTGGCCTTGGGCTTGGTGCTGCCCGCTTGGGCCTGGGGCATTGAGCAAATGGCCTTTATCCCCACCCGCTTTCAACTGTGCAGCCAAGAGCTGGCCGAACTTGAAGTGGGCGAACGCGACAAAGAATTGCGCCAATGCTTGGCCACGCGTTACCAGCACGAGCGTGCCATGCGCAACAAATGCGCCCAACTCATCAAGCGCCTCAAACCTGCGCCCCGCAATGCCGATGAACGCTACCGCGCCCGCCGCCAGTGCTTTATCGACCACCTCACAGCCAGCTACCACGATCTCGAACCCGCAGCCCTGCCCGCTGCCAACCCCCGCCCACGCTACAGCCCCACCGCCGCGCAAGCGGCCACCGCCAAACTGCTGCCACCCACTGCAACCGCCGCCCCCGTCGCTGTGCCCGCCGCCAGCAACCCCGCTGAAGCCCCCAGCGGCGAATAATCGCAAGGCATAAAAAACGGCAGCAGCCTGCCTGCGCAAGCCCTGCCGCTGTGGGCACTTTCAGCCCAAGCGCAAAATCAGCGCCCTGCTTGGGCAAAAGCCACAAAACCCGCCATATAAATACCCAGCATCTCGCGCACCCCCGCATCCGTCAGCTCACCTTGGGCATCAAACACCTCATGCGCCATGGGCAAAGCCAAACGCTGCTGCGCAAACAAATTCAAACCCAAAGCCCGCACCATAGGCAGCACACTCGCCTGCGCAATGGCCGAACCCACACTGCCGGGCGATGTGCCCACCAAAGCAAAAGGCTTGTTCATCAGCACACTGGGCTGCTCAGGTGTGGTGCGCGAGAGCCAGTCAAACGCATTTTTCAGCACACCCGGAATACCGCTGTTGTACTCAGGCGTGGCCACCAACAGCGCATCGGCAGCGGCAATCTTGTCTCGCATGGCCTGCACGGGCGCAGGCCAGCCTTGCGCCGCCTCCACATCCTCATTGAAAAAAGGCACATCATGCAAAGTCAGCAGCTCAAAGGCCACGCCCTCAGGGGCCGCCACCTGCATGGCACGCAGCAAAGCCGTGTTGTAAGAATCGCGGCGCAAGCTGCCAGAAATCGCCAAAATCTTCATGTTTTTTGTCTCACTTGGGTCGAAAAGGCACAAGCATAACAGCCCAAAAGCCTGTTATGGCTCTGGAACTGCTCTGCCTATCTGTGGCTGTGTTTAGATCGATTGAATACCAAAGGAGCGCTTGTTCAGACTCTCCTTCTCCACAGCATCCCAATAAGCCCGCTCGGCTTTTTTGCGCCATTTCGACAGGGTGGACATGCTGACCAAGCGAAAGTCATCGGAGTAGCGCACGGTGCAGCCATAAGTGCTGCGCCAGGCTTGCTCCAATACCTCGTAAAACTCGGCCGCACTGAACTCACCCACAGCGCCTGTCACGCGCAGCAAGCCGCTGTACTGCTCCCATTCGGCAAACTCTTTAAAGCGTTGCAAACGCTGCACCCGCAGGCGTTCCGTGTGATAGACCCGCAACAAACGCGTATAAATCTCTTGGCGCAAACGCCAGACCTCGCCCAGCAAGGGGCGCAACTGCAAGTAAACACTGCCCGCATACTGCGCCTTAGCCTCAGACGGCAGCTGCCTAGCAAGAAAACCTGAGGCAGTCAGACCACTCGCATAGCGATCATGTCTGATTCGATTGGCCTGTGTAAACAATGCTTGGGCCATGGCCTCGAACTCCTCTGGCCGCTCTGGGTTGGGCGCATACAAATAGCGCGTCGGCATCTCTACCCCTTCGGGCAACTCGGGCAGGGCCTCGCGGTGCTGCGCCAAATAGCGCTGCTTGCCCTCGGCGCTATCGGCCACGCAAAACTGAAAGTCCAGCCAGCGGCCGTAATGCGCCGCACACAAATCCAAGGCCAAGCCGCCCACCTCTGGCTCTAAAAACGCCAAAGTGGCCGCATTTTGCAGCGCCTGCCAAGTCTGTTGCCCATCGCGTAAGTCGCAGACGGCGCGAAAGTCCAAGCTGGGGCAATGCAGGCCAAAGCAGTACAAATCAAAATGGGCTTCAAAATAAAACACATGCCCTTGGATGCGGCAAAAACTGCCCTCATGCGTATTGAGCTCATGCTCAGGGTAGGCCAAACCGCCTTGGTCTGGGCCAGAAAAAGAAGGACGAAACATAGACATCTCCAAATCGCAGCGGCCCCAGCGCTGGGGCCGCTGCCAAGTCAAATACGAAACAGCGTGGGCTTAAATACCATTGCTATTGAAGTGAGGGGCATCAGGGCAGTGGTCCTGCTTTTCAGGTGGGTTCTCTGGGCGCTTGATCTGGCTCAGGCCCTGTTTGATCACCTCGGCGTAGGCGGCTTCTCCAGCCTCGCGCAACTTGCGCTCCACCGCATCCGTCACATAATCGCCATAGCTGGTCTGCCAGCCCCAGTCGCGCATTTTTTCTCTCAGGCTGGCCCCCCAGATATTGAGCACCTCCAGACTGATGGATGTCAGCTCTGGCGGCGGCTCAGGGCGCTTGGGCTGATTGCCCTCATGCGGGGTGTCGAGCAGGCTTTGGATGCGCAAAGGCGACCAAGCCTCAAACTGACACAAAGCCTGCACCAGCTCACTCGAAGCCTCCCGCAGGCGGCCAATCTCTTCTTGCAAATGCTGGCAGCTCTGCACAAAGCTGCGCTCACTCAAGCTGGGGTTGTGGTAAATGTTCAACTCCGTCCACGCATTGCCATGCTCTTTCAGCGCCGCGTCCTGTGCGGCCACATCCATACCCTGGCCGCTCCTAGCACCCGTGCGCTTGGCCAAAAGCAGGGCATCACGCAAGTGGTAAAAGCTCTCGCGATCGTGCGGGACTTGGGCGTTATACACAGGCAGCTTCACATTGGGCGGCAGTGCGGGCAAGGGCTCGGGGTAGGCCTTGAAGTAATCATCTGCCGCATCCCAAGCCGCATGGGCATAGTGCTTAAAGACCTCAGCGCGCCGGCGATAGGCCAAGCTCAACTCCAGGGCAGGCCCAATATTGGGGTCTTTTAAAGCCTCTTGCGTCTGGACTGTATTGATATGCACCCATCGGTAGTCCCCATCCACATAACGCCAGACAGCACTGAAGTTCAGCGTCCTGCAGATGATGGCCCGATTGGTCATGGGACGCGCCAGAAATTCATGTCCATCAATGAAGCAGACGCAACTGGAAAAAGACCAGTGGTTAAAGAGGATTTGCTCCTCAGGAATGGCATAAAAAGATGCTGCCATGTGTTTTCTCCGGTTTAGTCGATGTTTTGATCAGAGCGATCGGGGTAGCGACAATCAGGCAAATGCACCCCCAAAGGTTTTCTATGCAGCACGCACCGGCTGCCTTCACAGCCGATCGCCTATCAAGAGAAGAAAACCCCAACAAAAAAGCCCACCTGATGCGGTGGGCTGCTTTGGGCTGGCTTGTTTGCACTTTGCAGTGCCACATATGCGCTTTGGCAGACCACCTTGCCCCAGTTGGCAGGTTGGTGGGGTTGCTTGCAACCCTCTCGATATGTCGATGGCTTGGATTATAAATACAAAAAATGCACTTTGAAGGGCGCCGAGTCATTTTTTTGAAAAACCCTGTCCACAAAAGCGCTTTGGCGCGCGTTCTTAGCACTCAATGCCAGAGAGTGCTAACATCAAAAAATCTACAGGAGGACACCCATGACCACAACTTATAGCCTTGCCCCCGCGCAAAACCCTTGGGCTATGGTGCCTGCCCTCGGGGATTTGAACGCCTACATCGCTGCCGCGCAACGCATGCCCATGCTCACGCCTGAGGAGGAGCGCGAATCGGCGCTGGCCTTCCGCGAGCGCCAAGACATTCAGGCCGCTGGCCGTTTGGTGCTTTCGCATTTGCGTTTGGTGATTTCCATCTCCCGCCAGTATTTGGGCTATGGCCTGCCCCATGCCGATTTGATTCAAGAAGGCAATGTTGGGCTGATGAAGGCCGTCAAACGCTTTGACCCCGACCAGGGGGTGCGCTTGGTCAGCTATGCCATGCACTGGATCAAGGCCGAGATTCACGAATACATCATCAAAAACTGGCGCTTGGTGAAGGTCGCCACCACCAAGGCCCAGCGCAAGCTGTTTTTCAATCTGCGCTCCATGAAGAACCGCCTGCAAGACGCCGACGAGAGCGATGTTTTTAAAGGCAGCCTCAGCCCCTCTCAGGTGGAAGAAATGGCCAGCCGCTTAGCCGTCAAACCCGAAGAAGTGCGCGAGATGGAGCTGCGCATGGGCGGTGCCGATGTGCTGATCGACAACCCCACTGACGACGACGGCGAGAAAAGCTTTGCCCCCATTGCTTGGCTGGCCGATGAGAGCCAAGAGCCGACCGCCGTGCTGGAGGCGCGCCAGCGCGAGCAGCTCTCCACCACTGGCGTGGCCGCTGCCTTGCAAGCCTTGGATGAGCGCAGCCGCCGCATTGTGCAGGCACGATGGCTGGCCGTGAACGATGACGGCTCAGGTGCGGCCACTTTGCACGAGCTGGCCGCCGAGTATGGCGTGAGTGCCGAGCGCATCCGCCAGATTGAGGCCCAGGCCATGAAGAAAATGAAGCAGCATTTGCTGCAAGCCGAGGCCGCCTAAGGCCGCCGCATCAGGCACCCTCATGCGCCGCCTGCCACAGCTTCAGGGCCTGTCCTCAGAGCACCACGCCAATCTGGTTTTGGCGCGCCAATTGCGCCAAGCCGCCCAAAGCGGCGATGCCGCGCTGGGCTGGGCCGCCGCGCAGCAATTGACGCAGCGCTTTGAGGCCGAAATCGAACCGCATTTTCAAGCAGAAGAAGCGCATTTATTCCCTGCCCTGGCGCAGCACGCGCAGGCCGCCGCTGGGGTGCAAACGGCCTTGGCCCAGCACACCCAACTGCGGCAATTGGCCCGCGCCGCAGCCACTGGGCAAGCGCCGCATTTGCTGGCTTTTGCCGATGCCTTGCAAGCCCATGTACGGCAGGAAGAACGCGAATTATTTGAGCTGGCGCAGCAGCTTTTAAGCCCTGCCCAGCTCGATGCCATTGGCCAGCACGCGCCCAAAGCGCCGCGCCAACCCACCCCAAACTAAAGGTTCCCATGTCTGTTCAAGCCAAAGAAAAGCGCAATGTTTTTCTGCTTTTTGTCGCCCAAGCCTTGTTCCAAACCGCCATGGTCATGGTGATGCTGGTTTCTGGCCTGATTGGGCAAGAGCTGGCCAGCAATAAAAATCTGGCCACCCTGCCCGTCACCATCATCATGATTGCGGCGGCCATCACCATGATTCCCGCCTCTTTGTTCATGCAACGCTGGGGCCGCAAGGCGGGCTTTCATGTGGGCTTGCTCATGGGTGCGCTCTCAGGCGTGTTGGGTGCGCTGGCGCTGTGGCAGCAAAATTTTTGGCTCTTTGTTTGGGCCAATATGTTCATGGGCAGCTACCAAGGTTTTGCCCAGTTTTACCGCTTTGCGGCGGCTGATGCGGCCAGCCCCGCCTTCAAAAGCCGCGCCCTGTCTTGGGTGGTGGCGGGCGGCGTGGTAGCGGCCGTTTTGGGGCCAGAAATCGCCATCTACACCAAAGACTGGCATACCACGGCCTATGTCGCCTCTTACGCCAGCCTGCTGATTTTGGCCCTATTGGGCGCGTTTGTTGTGGCCGCGCTCGACATCCCACCTGCTAGCAAAGCCAACCACAGCGAGCCCGCTAGGCCGCTGCTGGCGATTGTGCGCCAGCCCCTGTTTTTGGTGGCTTTGACTTCCTCTGCCGTGGGCTACGCCGTGATGGTGATGGTGATGACGGCCACACCTTTGGCGATGGTGGCCGCTGGCCATCCCATGGCGGCCTCGGCCTCGGTCATCAAATGGCATGTGTTGGGCATGTTTGTGCCGTCCTTCTTCACCGGCAGTTTGATTCAACGCTTGGGCGTGCTGCCCGTGTTGGTGGCGGGCGTGGCCATGCTGCTGGTGCAAGTGCTGCTGGCGCTGATGGGCCACAGTCTTGAGCTGTATTTGGCGGGCCTGATTTTGCTGGGTGTGGGTTGGAACTTCCTCTTTGTCGGCGGCTCCAGTTTGCTCACGCACACCTACCGCCCCAGCGAGCAGGCCAAGGCCCAAGCCTTCCACGATTTCCTTGTGTTTGGCGTCATCAGCCTGGCCTCGCTCTCTGCCGGTGCTTTGCTGCATATGTGGGGCTGGGAGGTGCTCAACCTGGTCAGCCTGCCGCTCTTGCTTTTGGTCGTGGCCGCCGTGGGCTTTTTGCTGGCCAAGCCCCTGCACCGCCCATCTGCCCCGTAAACGCTGGGTCTCAGGGCTCGGCAGGCAAATCGCGCGCCACCCAGTCAAGCAGGGCATCCAGCGCCTTTTCGCCCGCATGAGCGCGGCTGGGGTGGTTGACGAAGGCGACCACAGCATACATTTGCCCGCCCTGCCCTTGCACATAGCCCGCTATGGCCTTGACATCATCGAGCGTGCCTGTTTTCAGCTTGGCACGGCCCAAAGCGGCATTGTGGGGGCTGCGGCGGCGCATTTTCCGCAGTGTGCCCTCCTCACCTGCCAAGGCCAGCGAATGGTAGAAGGGGGCAAAGCTGGGGCTTTGGGCCGCGTGTACCAAGAGCGCACTCATGCCTTCTGCGCTGATGCGCTCGCGGCGCGACAAACCCGATCCGTTCTCCACCACAGGCGGCATCATTTGCGGCCAATGCTGCTGCCACCATTGTTCCAACCAAGCTTGCGAGGCCGCAAAGCTGCCTTTTTGCCCCGCTTTGGCCCGCCCCGCAAACAGGGGCAAAGACAGAAACACCTGCTGCGTCATGACATTGTTCGAGTAACGGTTGATGGTGGCGGCCACCTCTGCCAAAGGCGGTGAGGGCTGGCGAAACAGCAGCCGCGCCTTGGCCGGCGTGCGGCCCAAACGGGCTTGGCCTCGGAGTGTGCCGCCCGCCTCTTGCCACAAGCCTGCCAAGCCCCGCGCCGCAAACAGCTCAGGCTGGCGGTAATAAGCCCAATACACCCGCCCCTGCGGGCAACCTGCGGGGTAGGCATTTTTAAATTGCAATTGCTCAGGCTGCGATAAATCCAAGCCCAAGCGCTGATCCAGCAAAGCGCAGGAGCCGCCCGCGCCCAACGGCAGACTTGGCGGCCAACTCACGCCCCACAAGGGCGGCTGCACATCCACCATCGCTTGGCCCAAATCGGCATCCACGGCAAAACCCACATCCAGCGCCGCCATATTCAAAAGCAGGGCTTGCGGCCCCGCGTTATAGGGGCGCTCAGGCTTGCCATCAAAGGCCGCAGGGTTGTGCGGCGGCAGTGCGAACAGGCTGCTGTCCACCAGCCAATCGCCCTCAATATGGCGGATGCCCTTGGCTTGCAGCGCCGCCACCAAAGCCCGTGCCCGCGTTAAATCAAGATAGGGGTCTGCGCCGCCCTGCACAATCACATTGCCACGCAGCACACCGCCACGAATGGGGCCATCTACAAACACGCTGGTGCGCCACACAAAATCTGCACCCAAGGCATCAAAAGCCGCATAAGTGCTCAGCAGCTTCATGGTGGAAGCGGGATTCATGGGCCGCTGACTTTGGTAGGCCAAGTGCGGCAGCGGCCATGCCTGTGGGCGGCTGGCGCTTGAAGCCAGTTTGGCCTCGGGTTCACGCACGCCAGGCAGGGCTTGCACCTGCACGGCCAAGCTCTCAGGCGGCAATTGCGCCGCCGCCAAAGCCTGCAAGACGGCGGCGGGCAGCTTGTGATTGGCGGGCATGGGGCTGAGGCTGGGCGCGTCAAAACGGGCCTCTGCCTCGGCCACTTCTTCTGGGCTGCTCAAAGACAAGTCCATCAGCAAGGCCGCCGCAGGCCCGGGCAGGGCGGCCACGGCCAGCAAAAACAAAAGCGCCCGCAGGCGCTGCTGGGCAAAAGCTTGAAGCATGTTTATTGCACCAATTGATTGAGTTGAATGATGGGTAGCAGCACGGCCAGCACAATCAGCATGACCATGGCCCCCATGCCGACGATGAGCAGAGGCTCCAGTAAAGTGGCCAACTGCATGGCGCGGCGCTGCACCTCTGCCGAGAGCTGCTTGGCCGCCCTTTGCAGCATCAGGGGCAACTCGCCCGTTTGCTCGCCCAAGCGGGCAAACATAGACAGCAGACCCGGAAAGCGCTTCTTCTGCGCCAAGGCCGAACCCAGCGGCGCACCCTCGCGCACCAGCACCAAGGCATCCAAGGCATCGGCCTGCATGGCCTTATTCGACAAAGTTTGCGCCGCCGCTTGCAGGGCCTTGAGTATGGGCACGCCCGCACCCACCAACATGGCCAAAGTGCCAGCAAAGCGGGCGCTGTTATAGCCGCGTGCCAAGCGCCCCACCAAGGGCAGTTGCAGCCAAGCGGCATCCATTTTCAGGCGCGTGGCCTCGCGCTTGCGGGCCTGCCACACGGCCAGCACCACGGCAGCGGCGGCCAGTAGCATGAGCCACCACCAGGCCCGCACAAAATCGCTGATGGCCAGCATCAGGGTCGTCAAAAAAGGCAGGGCTTTTTTACTGCCCACAAACACGCCCGCCACTTGTGGCACCACATAGGTGACCAAAAAGGCGACGATGAGCACGGCAATGCCCGAAACAATCATGGGGTAGAGGGCCGCACCCATGATTTTGCTGCGCAGCTCTTGCTGCTCCTCCAAGTCGTCGGCCAAGCGCTCCAGCACCACGCCCAAGCTGCCCGAAGCCTCGCCAGCGGCAATCACGGCGATGTAAATCTCATCGAACTCACGGGGGTGCAATTGCATGGCGCGGGCAAAGGTGGAGCCACCATTCACCTCAGCGCGCAAGCTGGCCATGAGGTGGCGCAGCTCGGGTTTTTCAGCTTCCTCGGCCAAAGCGCTGAGGGCGCGTTCCAGCGGCAGGCCAGAAGTGACCAAACCCGCCAATTGCCGCGTCCACACCGTCAGGTCGGCGGTTTTCAAAGCCTTGGGCGCAAAAATCTGCCATTGCAAGGGTGAGCCGCCTGCCTCTTGCTGAGCCACGGCAGGCTCGACCTTGATGGGGGCCAAGCCCTTGGCCCGCAAAGCGCTGCGGGCGGCCTTGGGGCTTTCCGCATCGATGATGTCTTTGACGGTTTTGCCCTCGGCGTTCAAGGCTTCATAGGCGTAGGCGGTCATGGCAAGCCCCTGTCCTTAGTCCTTGGTCACGCGCAGCACTTCTTCCATGCTGGTCACGCCCAAGCCCACCAATCGTTCGCCATCTTCACGCATGAGGTGCATACCGCCCGCCAAGGCGCTTTGGCGGATGTCGGCCTCAGACTGGCTGCTGTGGATTTGCTCGCGGATTTTTTCATCCACTTGCAGCAGCTCAAACACCCCCGTGCGGCCTTGGTAGCCGCTTTTATTGCAGTGCTCGCAAGCCTGATGCAGTTGTGCGTCAAAAATGCCATCGCCTTCTACCGCCGCGCCATCAAGCAAGGCGACAAAGCCGCGCCCTTGGCAATGGCTGCAATAGCGGCGCACCAAGCGCTGCGCCAGCACGCCCAGCAATGAGGAGGAGAGCAGGAATGGCTCCACGCCCATGTCAATGAGGCGGGTGATGGCGCTGGCCGCATCGTTGGTGTGCAAAGTCGCCAACACCAAGTGGCCCGTGAGCGAGGCTTGAATGGCGATTTGCGCCGTTTCAATATCGCGAATCTCACCAATCATCACCACATCGGGGTCTTGGCGCAAAATGGCCCGCAGCGCCTTGGCAAAGGTCAGCTCAATCTTGGCATTCACCTGCGTTTGGCCAATGCCGGGCAACTCGTATTCAATCGGGTCTTCCACCGTCATGATGTTGGTGCTGGCCGCATCCATTTGCGCCAAAGAAGCATAAAGCGTGGTGGTTTTACCCGAACCCGTGGGGCCAGTCACCAAAATAATGCCGTGGGGCTGGGCCAGCAAATGCTTGAAGCGCAGCAAGGTGTCGCCCTCCATGCCCACTGCGGCCAAGGTGAGTTTGGACTCACTTTTATCGAGCAAACGCAATACTGCGCGTTCGCCGTGGGCATTGGGCAGGGTGGACACCCGCACATCAATGGCGCGCGTGCCCAAGCGCAGGGAAATGCGGCCATCTTGCGGCAGGCGCTTTTCAGCAATGTCCAGCTCGGCCATGATTTTCAAACGGCTGATTAAAGCAGCGTGCAAAGCGCGGTTGGTTTGCACCATCTCGCGCAAACTGCCATCGACCCGCAAGCGCACGCTGGAGTGGCGCTCATAGGGCTCGATGTGGATGTCGCTGGCCCCCTCACGGGCGGCCTGCGTCAGCATGGCGTTGAGCATACGGATGATGGGCGCGTCGTCTGAGGCTTCGAGCAAGTCCTCCACAGCGGGCAGCTCTTGCATGATGCGGCTCAAATCCACATCGCTCTCGACCTCAGAGACCACCGCCTGCGCGCCGCCTTCATCGCGGCTGTAAGCGGCGTTGATGCGCTGCAACAAATCCTCGGCATCGGTTTGCTGCACGGCCTCCACGGCGTATTGGCGCAGCACTTCAGACAGGGCCGTCAGCGGCGTTTGTGCCTGCTTCCACAGGGTCAGAATACCCGCATCTTCATCAAGCAAAAGCTGTTGGCTGCGGGCGTAGCTGTAGGGCAAGGGGAAACGCGCCATGCTGCTTAACGCTCCCGCAGGCTGTTGTTGTTGATGGCGTCATCGCGGCGGTAGAGGCGCTCCAAGCTGTCCATGGCATCGGGCTCAGAGGGCGGCAGCTCCACGCTGGAATTCGTCAGCTTGAGCGTGCTCATGGACAGGCTCTCGGTCATATTCATGGTGCTGGGGTCTTGATCACTGGGGCGCTCAGGCAGGCTGGGCACGGGCTTGTTCTCAAAAATCAAATGGCGGCTCGGCTGCGTGCCTTGTTGCAAGTCGCGCATATCGCGGTAGCGCAGGTCAGAGAAATCGCTGGTGCTCTTTTCATCGCGCAAGACGGTCGGGCGAATAAAGACCATGAGATTGGTTTTGCGGCGCGAGCGGTTTTGCGATTTGAACAAATTGCCCAAGCCCGGAATATCGCCCAGCAGCGGCACTTTGCTCTGGCCGTCGGCGTATTCGTCTTGCAGCAAGCCGCCCAAAACCACAATCGCGCCGTCATCCACAATCACATTGGTTTCAATCGAACGCTTATTGGTAATCAGGCCCGCAGGGTCGTTTTTCGATGAGGCGTCGATGCTGGAAATCTCTTGAAAAATCTTCAGCTTGATGGAGCCGTCATCGTTGATTTGCGGCTTCACGCGCAAGGTCATGCCCACATCCTTGCGTTCAATGGTTTGGAAGGGGTTGTTCACGCTGTTATTGGTTTGCTGATAAGCGCCCGTCACAAAGGGCACATTCTGGCCCACGATAACGCGCGACTCCTCATTGTCCAAAGTCAGCACATTGGGTGTGGCCAGCACATTGCCATCGCCCGTGCTTTCCAAAAAGTTGGCCAACATGCCCAGCACATACACGCCATTGGCGCGGCGCAAGAGGCCGAAATTCATGCCGACTGGCGCGCCGTCCAAATTGACATCCTTCTCATCCACCGTAGCCAAACCCAAAATATTGGCCAAGCCTGAGCCGTAGTTGGTACCCAGCAGGCCCACATTTTGATCGCCTTTGGCCCCCAGATTGGTTTGCCACTGCACCCCAAAGTCCGTGAGTTTGTTGGTATTCACTTCGGCCACAAGCGCCTCAATAAAGACCTGAGCAGGCCGCGCATCGAGCTTATCAATGACCGATTTCAACTGGCGGTATTGCGCCTCAGAGGCGGTGATGATGAGGGAATTGGTGGCCGCATCGGCCTGAATTTGCACTTGCGTGGGCGAGCTGGCTTGGCCTGCCATTTGCAGGCTGGCGGGCAGCACAGCCCGTAGGGTGTTGGCCAGTTTGGTGGCATCGCCGCTTTTGAGCTTGACCACATACACGCCGCCCGTCACCGCATCGCTGCCCTCAGCGCCGGCATTGGGGTTGCGGTCCAGGCCCAGCACCAAATTGCGGATTTCTTGCGTTTGCACGGGGTTGGCCGCACGCACGATGATGGCATTGCTGCGGCTGTCGGCCATGATGATGACGGGGCTGTTGGCGCTGGCCGCACCCATGCTGGTTTCGCTGAGTTTGCTCACCAAGGGCGCAATTTCTGTGGCGCTGGCGTGGCGCAGCGGAATGATTTCCAAATCACTGCCCTTGGCCACATCTTGCGAAGCAATCAGCTTGGCCGCGCGTTGCAGGTTGTCGGCGTAGTCGGTGATGATGAGGGAGTTGTTGCTGGCGTTGATATTGACGCTGCTATTGGGCCCCAACAAGGGGCGCAGCACGGCGGCCATATTGTTGGCGTTTTCATAACTGAGCGGAAACACCTGGGTGGCAATTTGGTTGCCGCGCAATTGGCTGGCGCTGCGCACATCGCTGCCCGTGCCCGTGCCAATCAAGGTGCTGGCCTGCTGGCGCGCATCGGCCTCGGGCACGAGTTTGTAAATGCCCGCTGTTTCCACAATGGTGTAGCCCTGCAAGCGCACGGCGCTGAGGAATTGGTCGTAGGCGGCAGACACGCTCAGCGGCTTTTCAGACACCATATTGATGCTGCCTTTCACGCGGGGATCCACCACCACATTGCGGCCCGTCATCACCGCAATGGCGCGGGCCACCTCGGCAATTTCGGCATCTACAAAATTAAGCGTGACGGTGTTCGATTGCGCCAAAGCCCAAGGCGCAGCACCGACCAAGCTCAGCAGCACAAGCCAGACCCGCAGGCGGCGGCCCCATGCGGCCATGAGGCGGCTGGGCTTGAGGAAATTCGTTCGCATCATCATTCGATTCATCTTTGCTATAGAAGCATTCAAACACACCCGCCCTAGAGCTGGATGCGGCTGATTTGACCTTGACGGCGGCCAATCACATTCAAAATATTGGCCAAGCTGTCTTCATAACCCGGTGCGGCCTTGGCCTCACCCTGAAAGCGGAAACCGCTGCCGCCACCCCAATGGCCTTGGCCACTCATTTGCAAAGCGCCCTCTAGGGTGGCCAGTTCAATCTCGGTGCGCGCGCCGCCGCGAATCGCCACCTGGTAGCTGCCCAATTGTGGCAGTGCCGAGAGGCTGGAGGACAGTTGCAACAAGTCCAAAGTCGCCAAACCTTGCACCGCCATTTGCCCGCCTTGCAAGCGCAGTTGCAAATGCTCGGCTTGCAGGGCCAGTTGGCCTTCAAAACCCAAGGTGTTGAAGGGCGTGCCCAAGCCCTCTAATAGATTGGCGGGCAGGCGCATATTGAGCTGACGCACATCCACCGTGTGCATACTCCAGCCGGGTTTGAATTGCACTTGCACAGGCTGGCTGGCGCAGCATTCGGGCCGCATACTCAAGCCCAAACCGCCGCCTTGCAAGGCCGCCGTCCAGCGCAATCTTTGCGGCAGCAGCACGGCCTCTTGGCCGCCGGGCACCAGCAGCAAACGCGCTGAGCCTTGCCACACCCGCCCTTGGGCATCGGCCAGCACCACCTTGCCTTGCGTGCTGCGGGCCACACCCCAAGCCAGCCAAGTGGCGGGGGCGAAATACAAGGCCGCCAGCAACACGCCCAAGAGCGCACCGCCCAAGGCCCAAGGCCAGAGCTTGGGGCCAGCGGCCGCAGGGTGCGGCGCTTTGGGGGCACGGGACGCGCGTTCAAGACGGCGCTTGGCGCTGAGGGCTTTAAAGTTCACGGCCATGTCCTAGTTGCCCCCTCAATCGCTCGGCGGCAGGCGAAAGCGCAGCTCGCCCGTCCAAACATTGCCGCTGCCGTCTTCTGCCGCAGCCGCTTGCAATTGCGCCGATAGGGGCAGGGCTTTGGCATTGTGGCGCAGGGCCTGCAACCACGGCCCCAAGGCATAGGCATGGGCCGCTGTCAATTGCACTTTGACCTCATCGCCCAGCAAGCTCACCTGCGCCTGCCCGGGCAAGTATTCCGCCGTGGTGCGGCCAAAGGCACGGTAGGCGGCATCAAAGCCCATGCTGGGCGCTTGCGCCAAAACTTGCGCTTGCTCGGCCATTTGGCTCAGGCGCTGCAATTGCCCGTCCAGCACGGCTTGCTCTTGTGCCGCCGTGCGCCAAGTCTTGATGGCGGGGCCCAGGGCCACAAACCACAGCAGCAAGGCCAATAGCAGCAGGCCCACAGCGGCCACCATGCGGCGCTCGCGTTGGGCCAAGCCCTGCCACAAGGCTTGCATTTGGCGACCTATTGGCAGCTTGGGGATGTTCTTGACTTCACTCATTTGCACACACCTTACCTTGCTGCCTCGGCCTCAGGCTCGGCAAAAAGGTCCAAACCATCGCCCGCCGTCACAACGCGGTAGCCCGCTGCCGCTGCGCGTTGGCGCAGGGCTTGCAAAGCCTCAGGCTTGAGGGGCTTGCCCTTCAAACTCAGCACCTTGGCCGCGTCATATTGCAACGCACCGCCTTGCGGCCCGCTGGCGCCCAGCAGGGCCAGCATGGGCTCCAAATCGCCGGCATCCAAAGCGCCCGTGGCTTGTTGCATGTGGCGCAGTTTCATTTGCGCTTGCAGCTCCGGCTGGTCTGAGACATAGCTGGCGCCCGTGATTTGCGTGACCCACTGCCGCACTTGCTTTTGCTTGGCGGCCAAACTCTGGCGCTCTTGCCAAGCCCACACATTCAGACCCAGCACTTGCAGCAGCAGGCCCAGCAGCACGGCGGCGCGGGCCCAGCGCCATTCCGGTGCAAACAGGGCTTGGCGGCCAACGCGCAGCAACTGCCGCAGGCGGCGGCCTTGGCCCGAAGTATTGAATTCAAATTGGCCCAAATTCCAGTTGGCGCCCAAGGCCAGTGCCAAGGCTTGGCCACTTTGCAGCATCTGCACTGGCGCGGCATCGCCCACGGCGTTTTGCAGGGCTTGCGCCATGGCAGGCTCGGCCCGCAGTTGGGCCCATTCGCTTGGCGCATCCACCAAGGCGCCAAAGTGCGCCCAGTCGCCCGCCAGCACGCCATCGCTGCTGCTAAGAACGAACTGCGCGTTCTCAGGCTGGCCTTGCAGCCAAAGCTGCGGCGCTTGCTCGGCGGCCAAAGGCTCGGCTTGCGGCACGATGCGGCTGGGCGCACGGCCCACGGCCTCAAAAACCTGCACCCATGAGGCCAAATAAGCCCGCTGGCAGGCCAACACCCAGGTCTTTTCGCCGCCTGGCGCTTGCTGCGGCAGGGCAAAGTGCAGCTCACTCACATCGGCCAGCACTTGGTCTTCCAGCAGACCCTCTAGCACCGCCCGCAGCTTGGCCTGCGGCATGGCGCGGCCCGGTTTGGGTAAATCAATGCGCAGCCAAGAGAGCAAAGCCGCAGGCACTTGCAGCAGCACATCGGCGGCTTTGGGCAAATCCGCAGGCAGGGCGCGGCCCGAGCGCGTCAGCATCCCGCTATCGCTAACCAAGGCAAAGCCCAGCTCCTGCGGCGCAGCGGCGGCATGGGCGGTTAGCGGCAATTGGACGATGAGACTGGCCATAAAGCGGAGGGGTGGGGGCGCAAAGCGGTGGGCTGAATCGGCGGATTGTACGGGTTCACACCCTTGTGCGGCGGCCCGCGCCACACACAGGCCATGAGGAATTCCCTAGGATAAACGCAGACGCAGCACAGGGCTGGCTACAATTTTTCATTCTGTCCCTGCATTTGAGCCTTTCATCGTGTCCATCAGCCCCGCCACCATTGAAACCTTCGCCCGTGAGCTGGGTTTTAGCCACATCGGCATCAGCGGCATTGATTTGCGCCACGCTGAGGCGGGCTTGCAAGCTTGGCTGGAAGCGGGCTTTCACGGCAGCATGAACTATATGGCCGCCCACGGCATGAAACGCGCCCGCCCCGCCGAGCTGGTGCCCGGCACGGTGAGCGTGATTTGCGCCCGCATGGACTACCTGCCGCCCGATTTTGATTTGGCCGACGGCGCTTGGCGCGAGCGGGAGCTGGCCCGCCTTGAGCGCCCTGAGGAAGCCATCATCAGCGTGTACGCCCGTGGCCGCGACTACCACAAGGTGCTGCGCCAGCGCCTGCAAAAGCTGGCCGACCGCATTGCCGATGAGGTCGGGCCGCTGGGCCACCGTGTCTTTACCGATTCAGCCCCCGTGCTGGAGGTGGAGATGGCCACCAATGCCGATTTGGGCTGGCGCGGCAAGCACACCCTCATGCTCTCGCAAGAAGGCTCGATGAGCTTTATTGGCGAAATCTATATGGACTTGGCCCTGCCGCCCACGCCGCGCAAGGAGCCCGCGCACTGCGGCACTTGCACCGCCTGCATCAGCGCCTGCCCCACGGGGGCGATTGTGGCGCCCTACCGCCTTGATGCGCGGCGCTGCATTTCCTACCTCACGATTGAGCTGCACGGCCCCATTCCTGAAGAATTGCGCCCCCTCATTGGCAACCGCATTTACGGCTGCGATGACTGCCAACTGGCCTGCCCGTGGAACAAGTTTGCCGGCCGCAGCAGCCTGCCCGACTTCGCCAGCCGCCCCGGCATGGCCGGCAGCAGTTTGCTGGAACTGTGGGCCTGGACGGAAGCGGAGTTTTTACGCCAAACCGAGGGTTCGCCCATCCGCCGCATTGGGCATGAGCGCTGGCAGCGCAATATCGCCGTGGCCCTGGGCAATGCATTGGCCCGTGCTGATTTGCCCGCCCAAGCCCGCCTGGCCATGCGGCAAGCCCTGCAAACGGCCCTGCCGCAAGCCAGCGATTTGCTGCAAGAACACATCCACTGGGCTTTGGCTCAAGATGCTTTGGGCGCAGACGCAGCCCGTGTTCTCAAATAAGACGAAAAACTGAGATTGCGGCTCGGAGGCCGCAATGACGAGGTGGAGGACGGCACGACGAAATAGAAATGGATTCGTCATTGCGGGCTTGACCTGCCACCTCAATCGTGACGAAAAACTGAGATTGCGGCTCAGGGGCCGCAATGACGAGGTGGGGGACGGTACGACGAAATAGAAATGGATTCGTCATTGCGGGCTTGACCTGCCACCTCAATCGTGACGAAAAACTGAGATTGCGGCTCAGGGGCCGCAATGACGAGGTGGGGGACGGTACGACGAAATAGAAATGGATCCGTCATTGCGGGCTTGACCCGCAATCTCAAACTTTAGACGCAGGCCCCACCTGAGCGGGCGCAGGAAAGACATCAGCCACCTGCAAGCCCAAGCTGGCAATGTGCGCGTTCAAAGGCCGCAGCGCTGGCACATTCGGCAGCAAGGTGTGGGCCAACAAATCAGGCAGGGGCGTATGCGCCATATCCAGCAGCAGCACATAGCGCGGCGCTTCTTGGCGGCCCTTGGCCGTCTCTTGCACCAAGGCAATCCAATCGCGGCATTGCAGCAGGTGCAAGGCCGATTCCAGTTGCAAAGCCGACACCTGCAATTGCTGCGTCAATTGCGCCAAGCTCAAGCCGCGCTCAGGCCGCCCCTGCACCGCTTGCAAAGCCTGCAAAACCTCCAGCGCCAGCTCCAGCTCAAAGCCCGCATGTTCGCCCGAGCGCGTGATGCCCACCATCATGCTGGGCAAATAAGCGGCCACCACCGCCCCCAGCAGCACAATCACCCACAGCACATACAGCCACAGCAGCAAAAAAGGCAGGATGGCAAAAGCGCCGTAAATGCTGGCGACGCTGGCCGAGCCGATATACAGACCCAAACCCCAACGCGCCACCTGCAAACCCACGGCCACAAACACGCCGCCCGCCAAGGCATAGCGCCAATGCACCAAGGTATTGGGCACAAAGCGGTAGGCGGCCGTGGCCATGCCCGCCACCAGCACAAACTGCACGGTGTTGTTCACCCATTGCAGCACATCGGCATTCAGGGCAATCAGGCCGCGCGAGCTGGCCACGGCATAAGAGCTGAGCGCCACACTGACCGTCAGCGCCAAAGGCCCCAAAGTCAAACCCGCCCAGTACACCAAAATGCGCTGCCCCAGCGGGCGCGGTGTGCGCACACGCCAGATTTTATTCAGCGTGCCGTCCACCGTCAGCATCAAAGCCACGGCGCTAAAAACCAAAAACAACAGGCTCATCCAGCCCAGTTGGCTGGCGTTGTTGGCAAACTCATTGATGTAAGTGATGACGGTGCTGGCAATGGCCTGCGGAAAAAGGTTTTGCGTCATCCACTTTTGCAGCAAATCCTGCATTTGGGCAAACTTGGGGAAGGCGGAGAAAATCGCCAAAGCCACCGTCGCCAAAGGCACCAAAGAAGTGACCGTGGTAAAGGTTAAACTGCCCGCCGTCAAACCCAAGCGGTCTTCTTCAAAACGGCTGCGCATGACCTCCAGCGCAGGCCGCGCTGGAAAGCGCTGCCAAGCTTGCTGCAAATTCGTCAAAATAGTGTTTGGCCTCATACCGCCCATTCTAGAGCCCACCCTCAACGCCATGCCCACCCGTCCCACGCCCACATCCGCCGCGACTGCCGCCGCGACTGCCGCCCCGCCCCTGATTCAAACCCTGCGTGCCCTCAGCGTCGGCCTGCTGCTGGCCTTGATTGTGCTGGGCGCAGGCTGGGAACTGTGGTGGGCCCCGCTGCGGCCCGGCGGCTCCACCTTGGCCATCAAGGTGCTGCCCCTGTGCCTGGCCCTTGCGGGCCTGCTGCGCCACCGCCTCTACACCTACCGCTGGCTCAGCCTGCTGCTGTGGCTTTATGTGGCCGAAGGCGCGGTGCGCCTGTGGTCTGATGCCAGCGCCCTCAGCCGTGGTTTGGCCTGGGCCGAGCTGCTGCTGGGCTTGGCCTTGTTTGCCAGCCTCACGGCGTATATTCGCAGCCGCTTGAAGAACAAAACACAGGAGGGCTAAAGCGATGTGGGCCAAATTTGTACTGCTGCTCTTCCGTGCCTTGGCCCCCCTGCCCCTGCCTTGGCTGCGAGCCTTGGGCGCGGGCTTGGGCGCGCTGCTTTACCCGCTGGCGCGCAAGCGCCGCCGTATTGTTGAGCGCAATCTCGCCGCCTGCTTTCCGCAGCTCACGCCCGCACAAAGGCGCAAAGAGCTCAAGGCAGTGTTCCGTCACTTTGGCCAAAGCTGGCTGGACCGCGCTTGGCTCTGGCATGGCAGCGAGGCCGTGCTGCAGCAGCGCCTGCGCTGGCAAGGCCCAGTTGAGCTGCTGCAAGCTGAAAAGCCAGTCTTGATATTCGCTCCCCACTTCATGGGGCTGGACGCTGGCGGCACGGCCATCACCCTGCTCTGCCAGCGCCCCGTGGCCAGCATTTACTCGGCCCAGCGCAACCCCTATCTCGATGCCTGGGTGCGCCAAGGCCGCAACCGCTTTGGCAATGCGATTTTGGCCCCGCGCCATGACTCCATTCGCGGCGTCATCAACGCCATCCGCCGCGAGAACGCCCACTTCTACCTGCTGCCCGATATGGATTTGGGTGCCAAAGATGCCGAGTTCGTGCCCTTCTTCGGCGTCACCGCCGCCACCGTCAGCTCACTGCCGCGCATGGCCCGCATGGGCCGCGTGCCGGTGCTGGCCATGTACACCGTGCTCGATGCCCAAGGCTATACCGTGCATGTCTCGCCCCTGTGGGAAAACTACCCCAGCGACGATGTGGTGGCCGACACCCGCCGCATGAACGCCGAGCTGGAAGCGGCCATCGAGCAACACGGCATCGCCCAATACTATTGGGTTCACAAACGCTTTAAAACCCGCCCACAAGGGGAGGCCCCTTTTTATGACTGAAGCCAGCGCAAACCAAGACACCTGGCAGATTGACGGTGTCACTTTAAACAGCCGCTTTTTACTGGGCACGGCGGGCTATCCCTCGCCGCAGGTTTTGGCCGATAGCCTCGCCGCCAGCGGCGCACAAATCGTCACTGTGGGCCTCAAGCGCCAGCTTGCCGCAGCGGGCGACAACGGCTTTATTGCCAGCATCCGCCACCATTTGGCGCAAACAGGCGCGCGCCTGCTGCCCAATACGGCGGGCTGCCGCAGCGCTCGTGAGGCCATTGAGCTGGCGCATATGGCACGGGAGCTGTATGACACGCCCTGGCTCAAGCTCGAAGTCATTGGCGATGAATACACCCTGCAACCCGACCCGATTGAGCTGATTGCCGCCGCCGCCGAGCTGGTGAAAGAGGGCTTTACCGTTTTCCCCTACTGCACCGATGATTTGGTCACCTGCCAGCGCCTGCTGGATGTGGGCTGCCCCCTGCTCATGCCTTGGGGTGCGCCAATTGGCTCAGGCCAAGGGCTGATTAACCCCTTTGCCCTGCGCACCCTGCGCGAGCGCCTGCCCGATACCACCCTCATCATCGACGCGGGCATTGGCGCACCCAGCCACGCCGCCCAAGCCATGGAAATGGGCTTTGACGCCGTGCTGCTGAACTCTGCCGTGAGCCAAGCGGCCCAGCCCGTGGCCATGGCCAGCGCCTTCAAGCAAGCCATTGCCGCAGGCCGCCAAGGGCGTTTGGCTGGCGTGATGCCCGCGCAAGATTTTGCCGTGGCCAGCACGCCCGTGACGGGCAAGCCCTTTTTGCTGCCATGAGCGCCGCCGCCCCGCCGCGCCCCGTCCTCTGGAGCATTGCTGGCAATGACTCAGGTGGTGGTGCGGGCCTGAGCGCCGATGCCCGCGCCGCCGCCGCCTTCGGCCTGCACTTTTGCCCCGTAGTGGCCGCCATCACAGCGCAGAACTCCGTGGGCGTGAGCGCCATTGCCGCCACTGCGCCCGAGCTGCTGACAGCCCAACTCGATGCCTTGGCGCAAGACCTGCCGCCCGCCGCCATCAAAATCGGCCTACTCGCCAGCGCCGCCAATGTGCGCGCCGTGGCCCACTGCATCCGCCAACTGCGCCAAAGCCAGCCGCATTTGCCCGTGGTGGTGGACCCCGTGCTCAAGGCCAGCAGCGGCGCAGATTTTGCCAATGCCGAGCTGCTGCAAGCCTACCGCCATGAATTGCTGCCGCTGGCCAGCCTCATCACCCCCAACCGGGCCGAGGCCCAGCGCCTGGAGCTGGCGCAACACAGCCACTACAGCGGCGGCCCCAGCCTGTGCATCACCGGCGGTGACGATGCCGCCAGCGCCGCCCTCTCGCTCGACTGGCTGCAAAGCCCGCAGGCCAGCGGCTGGCTGGCCCTGCCGCGCCAAGCACAGCCGCATTTGCACGGCACGGGCTGCACCTTTGCCAGCAGCGCCGCCGCTGCCATGGCCTTGGGCTTTGTGGTGGCCGATGCCGTGGTGCTGGCAAAAATGGCCACCGCCCACGCCATTGAGCGCGGCTATGCCGCTGGGCTTGGCCCCGGCCCTGTGGCGGCCCAAGCGGGCTTTATGCAGGCCCGCCACATGCCCAGCTTGAGCTGGGACGCGCAAGCGCCCACGGCCCTGCCCCCGCCCCGCCACGACGCGGCGCAAGCCCTGCCCGATGCCATTTACGCCATCACCGACAGCCTGCCGCGCCTGCAAGCCCTGCTGCAAGCGGGGGCCAAGCTGCTGCAATTGCGCGTCAAGCGCCCCGCCAATGCCGATGCCGCTTGGCAGGCGGCGCTGGCGCATGACATCGCCCAAGCCATTGCCCTGGCCCGCCAGCATGGGGCACGGCTTTACATCAACGACCACCTTGATTTGGCCCTGGCCGCTGGGGCCGATGCCCTGCATTTGGGGCAAGAAGACTGGCAAAGCCTCAGCCCACAGCAACGCCAAGCCGTGCAAAGCGCCCAAGCCGAGCGCGGCCTGAGCTTAGGGCTGAGCAGCCACAGCCTGTGGGAGCTGGCCCGCGCGCGCAGCCTCTCGCCCAGCTACATCGCCTGCGGCCCCGTGTGGGCCACCACCACCAAAGACATGCCCTGGCTGCCCCAAGGCCAGCACAATTTGGCCTGCTGGGCGGCCTTGGCAGGCTGCCCTGTGGTGGGCATAGGCGGCCTGCTTGAATACGAGCAAGCGACCACCGTGGCCGCTGCAGGGGCGGCTGCGGCCTGCTTGGTGCGCGGCATCGGCCCACAGCCTGAGCACAGCCTGCCCCTGTGGCGCGCCGCCTTTGCCCAAGGCGCGGCGCAAATTGTGGCCCCACCCGCCCTGCCCCGCCCCAGCCTGCCGCATGAAGGAAGCCAGCCATGAGCACCGCAGCCCAAAAAACCGCCCCAAAAAGCCCCAACGCCACCTTGGTAAAAAAAGCCCAAAGCGCAGGCAAGCGCATGACGGCGGCACAAATTGAAGGCTTTTTCAGCACCCTGCAAGCGGCCAACCCAGAGCCCAAAACCGAACTGGAATACAGCACAGATTTTGAGCTGCTGGCCGCCGTGCTGCTCTCGGCCCAAGCCACCGATGTGGGCGTGAACAAAGCCACCCGCCCGCTGTTTGCCGTGGCGAATACACCCCAAGCCATCATCGATCTTGGGCCTGAGAAGCTGGAAAACGCCCTGAAAACCATTGGCTTGTTTCGCAGCAAGGCGAAAAACCTCATGGCCACCTGCCATATTTTGGTGAATGAACACGGCGGCCAAGTGCCACAAAACCGCGAGGCACTGGAGGCCCTGCCCGGCGTGGGCCGCAAAACCGCCAATGTGGTGCTGAATGTGGCCTTTGGCCAGCCCACCATGGCGGTCGATACCCACCTCTTTCGCCTGGGCAACCGCACAGGTTTGGCTGCGGGCAAAACCCCGCTGGAAGTGGAAAAGCAATTGCTCAAGCGCATTCCCCAGCCCTATTTGCAACATGCCCACCATTGGCTGATTTTGCATGGCCGCTACATCTGCCAAGCCCGCAAGCCGCAATGCGGCGATTGCGCCGTGGCCGAGTTTTGCGGCTTCAAACACCAAGCCGATTTTGCCTAAGGAGCCTTGCCATGAAGCGTGCCGATTTGATAGAGCGCATTTTGCGCGAACACCGCCAGCTTGAAGCCCTCATGCTCAGCCACCAAGAGGCTTTGATTGAGCAAGACATCGCCAGCGCCCGCAGCCGCTACGCCAGCTTTTTGCAGATGCTGCGCCAGCACATTGCGCTAGAGAACGAGCACGCCCTGCCGCCGCACAAAAGCGTGGACGGCCCAAAATGGCGCACCTTGGTGTATGAGGCCGAGCACGACAAAGCCCTGCAAGTGGCCGAGCTGATGCAAGAGCGCCTGGAGCGCGAGTTTCCGCCCGCAGGCCCAGCGCGCCTGCACTGGCTCATCAAAATGATGGACGACGAGCGCAGCTTGAAAAACCTGCTGGAGCACCACCACGAGCGAGAAGAAGCGGGCCTACTGCCCGAACTGGCGGCGGCTGAAAAACCTAACGGCTGATGCTGTAAACCGCCGTGTTGGCGCGCCAATTGGGCAGCCAGCGCACGGCCTCGCAGCGGCCATCGGGGTGGCTGATGGCGCCAAAAGAATCGAGCACTTGAATCTCGCTACGGCGCGCCAAATCAGCGAAATCCGCAAAAGTGCCAACCCGAATATTGGGCGTGTCATACCACTCATAGGGCAGGGATTTTGTCACCGGCATATGGCCGCGCAGAATCGACAGGCGATTGGGCCAGTGCGCAAAATTGGGGAAGGCCACAATGCCGCGCCGGCCCACGCGCGCCGTCTCGCGCAGCATGGTTTGCGCATTGCGCAAATGTTGCAAGGTGTTGATTTGCAGCACCACATCAAAGCTCTGGTCGGCAAACAGGGCCAAGCCGTCTTCCAAATTCAATTGCAACACAGGCAAACCTTTGGCCATGCTGGCCTGCAATTTGTCATCGTTGAGTTCAATGCCGTAGCCGCTGCAAGCGCGAAAATGCATCAAGTAATACAACAAACTGCCATCACCACAGCCCAAATCAAGGACGCGGCTGCCTGGCGGTACCCAATCGGCAATTAAGGCATGGAGGGGGCTGAGTTCACGAATCGACATAGCTGCCCTCATCAAATGGCCATATTGGCAAAATAAGATCGCACCGCGCCCATATAGCGCGGGTCTTCCAGCAAAAAGGCATCGTGGCCATGCGGCGCATCAATCTCGGCATAGGCCACGCGGCGGCGGTTCGCCACCAAAGCCTGCACAATCTCGCGGCTGCGCTGTGGCGCAAAGCGCCAATCGGTGCTGAAGCTGGCGACAAAAAAATCGGCCTCAATGCTGCTGAAGGCGGCGCGCAAATCACCGCCATAGGCGGCGGCGGGGTCAAAATAATCCAAGGCCCGCGTAATCAGCAAATAAGTGTTGGCATCAAAGTAGTCGGCAAATTTGTCGCCTTGGTAGCGCAAATAGCTCTCAATCTGGAACTCCACCTCTTGCGTGCTGTATTTGTAGCCGCCGTTCACGGCATCGCGCAGCTCACGGCCAAATTTTTGGTTCATCACATCATCGCTGAGGTAGGTGATGTGGCCAATCATGCGCGCAATGCGCAGACCGCGCTTGGGCACCACGCCATGCTGGTAGAAGTTGCCGCCGTGGAAATCAGGGTCAGTCGTAATCGCCCGCCGTGCCACCTCATTGAAGGCAATGTTCTCGGCGCTCAAACTCGGCGCAGTGGCAATGGCCACGGCATGGCGCAGGCGCTTGGGATAGCGCATGGCCCAAGCCAGTACCTGCATACCACCCAAGCTGCCTCCCATGACGGCGGCCAGCTCTTGCACGCCCAAGGCATCGAGCAAACGGGCTTGGGCATCGACCCAGTCTTCCACCGTGAGCACGGGAAAGTCCGCACCCCAAACCGCATCACTGCCAGGCTTGCGGTGCATGGGCCCAGTCGAGCCAAAGCAGGAGCCGAGATTGTTCACCCCAATCACAAAAAAGCGGTTGGTGTCCACGGGCTTGCCCGGGCCGATCATATTGTCCCACCAGCCCTTGGAATTCTCCTGCCCCTCATACTCGCCCGCCACATGGTGGCTGGCGTTCAAAGCATGGCAAATCAGCACCGCATTGCTGCGCTCGGCATTGAGCTGACCATAGGTTTCATAGGCCAAATCGTAGGCAGGCATCGACTGCCCGCTAGCCAAAGGCAGGGGCTGATCAAAATGCATGGATTTGGCTTGAACTTTCATCATGGGCACTCATTGTAAGATAGCGGGGTTTTGCCCACGGCGCACGCGCCTTTTACGGGCTTTCTTGCCCCTTTTTGCCTTCTTCTCATGGCCAAAACCAGCCCCCACGCCCCCCTCATCATTGACACCGCCACAGGCACACTCAGCGCCACTGACAAGCGCCGCCTCAAGCACCCTTTGGTCGGCGGCGTTATTTTATTCGCCCGCCACTGGGACAGCCGCGCCCAGCTCATTGCGCAATGCGCCGCCATCAAAGCCGTGCGCCCCGATTTGCTCATTTGCGTGGACCAAGAGGGTGGCCGCGTGCAGCGCTTTAAAACCGATGGCTTCACCCCCCTGCCGCCCATGCGTGCCTTGGGCGATCGCTGGATGGCCGCTGAAAAACGCGAGGGCGACAGCGCCCTGCAAGCCATGAATGCCGCCAACGCCATTGGCGTGGTACTGGCCAGCGAGCTGCGCGCCTGCGGCGTGGATTTTTCCTTCACCCCTGTGCTGGATTTGGACTGGGGCAGCTCAGGCGTGATTGGCGACCGCGCCTTTGCCGCCGACCCGCGCGTGGCCACGGCCCTGGCTGGCGCGGTGATGGCCGGCCTGCGCCAAGCGGGGATGCGCAACTGCGGCAAGCACTTCCCCGGCCACGGCCATGTCAAGGCCGATTCGCATATCGCCATTCCGGTGGACAAACGCAGCCGCAAAGCGATTGAAAAAGACGATGCTGCGCCCTATGGCTGGCTCTCCAACAGCCTCGATTCCGTCATGCCCGCCCATGTGATTTACCCCAAGGTGGACAGCAAACCCGCAGGCTTTTCCAGCGTTTGGCTGCAAAACATTTTGCGCCAGCAATACCGCTTCCAAGGCTGCATCTTCAGCGACGACCTCAGCATGGAAGGCGCACGCCAAATTGACGGCCAAACCGTGAGCTATACCGAGGCTGCCGTCGCCGCCCTCAATGCAGGCTGCGATATGGTGCTGCTGTGCAACCAATCTGTGCCCGACAAAGGCCACGCCGTGGACGAGCTGATTCAAGGGCTGGAGCAGGCCCGCAAAGACGGCCTGTGGCAGCCCAGCGCAGCCAGCGAGGAGCGCCGCCTGCACCTGCTGCCCGATACCCCACCCCAGCCGTGGGACGAGCTCATGCGCGACCCGCGTTATCTGCACGCGCTGGATTTGCTGGCCGAGCTGGAGGCGCACACCGCAGCCTAAGCCTAGGCCAGCGAAGCACCCACAAAAAAACCGCCCGAGGGCGGTTTTCTCTTGTGTTGTCAGCAAACGGCTTATTGCAGTTTGATTTCAACATCAACGCCAGCAGGCAGGTCCAACTTCATCAGGGCGTCAACGGTTTTGTCGTTGGGCTCAACGATGTCCATCAGGCGCTGGTGCGTACGGATTTCAAGCTGGTCGCGTGAAGCCTTGTTCACATGGGGTGAACGCAGGATGTCAAAGCGACGCATACGAGTGGGCAGGGGCACGGGGCCACGCACAATCGCGCCAGTGCGCTTGGCGGTTTCAACGATTTCAGCGGCAGAGCTGTCGATCAGCTTGTAGTCAAACGCTTTGAGGCGAATGCGGATTTTTTGTTTAGACATGAGTTTTCCTTCTTGGAAGGCCAGAGAAACCCAGTCACGCCTCGCGGCGTGGCTGGGACCTAAGAGCGCCTAAACAAAAATTAAGCTGTGATTTTGGCAACAACGCCAGAACCTACTGTGCGGCCACCTTCACGGATGG
>CAZJBX010000012.1:48722-64032 GCA_964544605.1 uncultured Burkholderiaceae bacterium | reverse complement strand
AAGTGCTTAACGCCTCTGCAAAGGTTTGGGTTGACAAGTTTTTTTATTTTTTCACGCCCGCTCGCTATCTGCCCAGCCCGCATCCACCCAGGAGGAGAGCAGCTCTAGCGCATCATCACTAAGCTGTTGCACCGCCGCCAGTGGCAGGTAGCGGGTATCGGCCAGTTGGCGCATTAGCTCGGCATCGCGGCCAGCGGCCAGGTAGCTTTCGCCGTTGATAAAGATGTGCTGCTCGTCATACAGCATGCGGGTGCGCTGGTTCAGGCGCACGTTCTCTATCAGCGCAAAATCTTCGGCTGGCTCAAACCACACGCCAGGCTTGGGGTCAGACAGCACCTCGCCCAGGGCACGTTCCAGCGCCAGCGGCTCGGCCAGCGCTACTTCCAACGCCTTGCGGGCAAAATCCAGCAGGGCAGGGGGGATGACGGCGGGTGTGGTGGTGGCGGTTTGCTTGGGGTCTTTGTACACCACCACTTTATCCAGCTCGTCGGGCGGGTCGGACAGGTGCAGGAATAGCTCACGCGCCAAATCATCCTGGCCGGGGGCGCGAAAGCCAATGGAATAGGTCATGCACTCGCCTTCGGCAATGCCATCGTGCGCCCATTTGGGGGGCAGGTAGAGCATGTCGCCAGGCTCTAGCAGGTATTCTTCCTCAGGCTCAAAGTGGGTGAGGATTTTGAGTGGCACGTCCGCTTGCAGGCTGAGGTTTTTTTGCCGCCCAATGCGCCAGCGGCGCTGGCCTTGGGCTTGCAGCAAAAACACATCGTAATTGTCAAAGTGTGGGCCTACGCCGCCCTGGTCGGTGGCAAAGCTAATCATCAAATCGTCTAAACGCGCATCGGGCACAAAGCGAAACTGCTGCAACAGCTCGTGCGCCGCCTGTACGTGCAAATCCACGCCTTGCACCAAGGTAGTCCAGCCGGGGGTTTTCAGACTGGGCAAGCGCCTGCGTGCTAGCGGCCCGTGGGTGAGCTGCCATTGCCCGTCGCCCAGTTGCTCAATCAGGCGTGATTCCACCCCATCTTGCCCGGCCAGGGCCAGCAGCTCGGCACGCGAGAGCAGGGGCTTGAAGCCGGGGATGGCCTGGCGAATCAGCAAGGGCTTTTTCTGCCAATAACTGCGCATGAACTGCGCGGCAGAAATACCGCCCAGCAGGGGCAAAGGGGTGCGGGTGGAGGGGATTACAGTCACGGCCAATCTTTTTCAAAAGCAAAACCGGTTGATTGTGCAATGGATAGCAAGCACTTCTACAATCGCTGGCTTTTGTCCAGCCAGCCCCAGCAAAGGAAACCGCCATGCCCCAAACCGCCCCCAGCACCGTGATTGACCAATGCGTTGTCGCCCTGACCTGGGTACTCAAAGACACCCTGGGCGAAGAACTGGACGTGCTGGACGAACCCGTAGAGTTTTTAGTGGGCGGTGATGATTTGCTAGCCCGCATCGACCAAGCCCTGCAAGGGCGCAGCGTGGGCGAAACCTTGCAACTGCACCTGGAGCCAGAAGATGCTTTTGGCGACTACAACGGCCAGTTGATTTTTCTGGAGCAACGCGCCCTGTTTCCCGCCGAGCTGGAAGAAGGCATGACCTTTGACGGCTATGCCCTGCCCCAAGGCTGCAACCCCGAAGCGCCGCAAGAGCTGCTCTACACCGTAACCGAGCTTTACCCCGAGCATGTGGTGCTGGACGGCAACCACCCGCTAGCAGGCATTGCCCTGCGCCTGGAGCTAAAAATCGAAGCCATTCGCCAAGCCACTGAGGAAGAAGTGGGCCGTGGCAGCGCAGGCACGGGCTTCTTCCGTATTCAGCCGATTACGCCCGGCGGCCAGACGCTGCATTGAGCAAATGGAATGCAAGCGCTTTAATTTTTAGCGCAGCGCCTGCGCGTGGTGGGCTAAATGCTCGCCAATCAAGCTGGCAATAAAGTAGTAGCTGTGGTCATAGCCTGCATGTAGGCGCAAAGTCAGCGGGTGGCCTGCGGCCTGGCAAGCCGCTTGCAGGCGTTCGGGCTGCAATTGGCTGGCTAAAAACTCATCGGCCTGGCCTTGGTCCACCAGCAGAAGCAGGCGCTCTGGCGCGTTGGCAATCAGGGCCACGGCATCGTGCGCGGCCCATGCGGTGCGGTCTTGGCCCAAATAGGCGGCAAAGGCTTTTTGCCCCCAAGGCACTTGGCTGGGCGCAACAATGGGCGAGAAGGCCGAGACGCTGGCATAGCGCCCAGGGTGGCGCAGCGCCAAAGTCAGCGCCCCATGCCCGCCCATGCTGTGGCCGCAAATGCTGCGTTTGTCTGTGGCGGGGAAGTGCGCCTCAATCAAAGCGGGCAGCTCTTGCACCACATAGTCCTCCATGCGGAAGTGCGCCGCCCAAGGCTGCTGCGTGGCGTTGAGGTAAAAGCCCGCGCCCTGGCCTAAATCGTAGGCTTCATCATTGGCCACGCCCTCGCCACGGGGGCTGGTATCAGGGGCCACCACAATCAGGCCCAGTGCGGCGGCGTATTGCTGCGCCCCTGCTTTGGTGATGAAGTTTTGCTCATTGCAAGTCAGGCCAGACAGCCAATACACCACGGGGCAGGGCTGGCCTGCCAGCGCAGCGGGCGGCAGGTAAATGCCAAAGCGCATGGCCGTGCCCGTGCTGCTGCTGTGGTGCTCCCAAACTTCTTGCCTGCCGCCAAAGCTGGCGCGTTGTTCTAGGCGTTGCATGGTTGACTCCTTATTGGTCGTAACGCACGACGGAGCGAATCGACTTGCCCTCGTGCATCAAATCAAAAGCGTGGTTGATATCGGCCAAGCCCATGGTGTGGGTGACGAAGGGTTCGAGCTGAATGCGGCCCGCCATCGCGTCTTCCACCATGCCGGGCAACTCGCTGCGGCCCTTCACGCCGCCAAAGGCCGAACCCAGCCAACGCCGCCCTGTGACCAACTGGAAGGGACGGGTGGAAATCTCTTGCCCCGCGCCCGCCACGCCAATGATGACGCTCTGCCCCCAGCCACGGTGGGCGCATTCCAGCGCGGCGCGCATCACGCTCACATTGCCAATGCACTCAAAGCTGTGGTCCACGCCCCAGCCGGTCATTTCCACAATCACTTCTTGAATGGGCTTGCTGTGGTCTTTGGGATTGACGCAATCGGTCGCGCCAAACACCTCGGCCAAGGCGAATTTATCGGGGTTGGTGTCAATGGCAATGATGCGACCTGCGCCCGCCAGCTTGGCCCCTTGCACCACGGCCAGGCCAATGCCGCCCAAGCCAAACACCGCCACCGTATCGCCCGCCTGCACCTTGGCGGTGTTCTTCACTGCGCCTAGGCCGGTGGTCACGCCGCAGCCCAGCAGGCACACCTGCTCAGGGTTGGCATCGGGGTTGACCTTGGCCAGCGATACCTCGGCCACCACGGTGTATTCGCTAAAGGTGGAACAGCCCATGTAGTGGTAAATCGGCTCGCCGTTATAGGAAAAGCGCGTCGTGCCATCGGGCATCACCCCTTTGCCTTGGGTGGCACGCACGGCCACACACAGATTGGTTTTGCCGCTTTTGCAGAACAGGCACTCGCCGCACTCTGCCGTGTAAAGCGGAATCACATGGTCGCCAGGCTTGACGCTGGTCACGCCCTCGCCCACCTCCACCACAATGCCCGCGCCCTCGTGGCCGAGCACGGCGGGGAATACGCCCTCCGGGTCATCGCCACTCAGGGTAAAAGCATCGGTATGGCACACGCCCGTGTGGGTGATGCGAATCAGCACCTCGCCTTTTTGCGGCGGGGCCACATCGATTTCAACAATTTGCAGGGGCTCGCCTGCTTTAAAGGCCACTGCGGCGCGGGATTTGATCATGGGTTGTCTCCTAAGTAAAAAAGCGCAGGCCAGCCTTGGGCGGCTGGCGCAACAGCGTGGCCGCTAGCTTAAAGCAAATGCTTTAGCTTTTTTTACCCGCCGCCTCATCCCAAGCTTTGAGCTGGGCGAGTTTTTCGCCGATTTTGATTTCTAGGCCACGGGGCACGGGTTGGTACCAGTGCGGGGCGGCCATGCCCTCGGGCAGGTAGTTCTCGCCAGCGGCGTAGGCGTGGGGTTCGTCGTGGGCGTAGCGGTAGGCTTGGCCGTGGCCCAGCTCTTTCATGAGCGGGGTGGGGGCGTTGCGCAGGTGGGCGGGCACGGGGCGGCTTTGGTCGGCGGCGACAAAGGCTTTGGCTTGGTTATAGGCCATATAGCCAGCATTGCTTTTGGGTGCGGCGGCCAAGTAGAGCACGGCTTGGGCCAGTGCCAGTTCGCCCTCAGGGCTGCCCAGGCGCTCGTAGGTGAGGGCGGCGTCGTTGGCAATTTGCAGGGCGCGGGGGTCGGCCAGGCCAATGTCTTCCCAGGCCATGCGGATGATGCGGCGCGAGAGGTAGCGGGCATCTGCACCCGCATCGAGCATACGGCAGAGCCAGTAGAGGGCGGCATCGGGGGCGGAGCCGCGCACGGATTTGTGCAGGGCGCTGATGCTGTCGTAGAAGTGGTCGCCGCCTTTGTCGAATTGGCGCAGGCGCTCGCCGAGGGTGTGGAGCAGCCAGTCGTCGCTGATGTGGGTCAGGCCGCTGGCGCTGGCGGTATTGATGACGGTTTCAGCGGTGTTGATGAGGCGGCGGGCATCGCCATCGGCATAGGCGATGAGGCGCTCTTGCGCGGCGGGCTCGAATGGCGGCGCGGCGCTGTAGGAAGCAGTGATGCGGGCAAAGAGCTGGCCGAGCTCTTCAAGGCTAAGGGCGCGCAGCACATAGACGGCAGCGCGTGAGAGCAGGGCGGAGTTGACCTCGAAAGAGGGGTTTTCAGTGGTGGCGCCGACAAAGGTGAAGAGGCCGCTTTCCACATGGGGCAAGAAGGCGTCTTGCTGGGCTTTGTTGAAGCGGTGCACTTCATCAACAAACACGATGCTGGGCTGTGGCGCAAGGCCGCTGCGGGCGGCCTCGGCTTGCTCAACGGCTTGGCGGATGTCTTTGACGCCGCCGAGGACGGCGCTGATGGGGATGAATTGCGCATCAAAAGCCTGCGCCATGAGGCGGGCAATGGTGGTTTTACCCACACCGGGCGGGCCCCAGAGGATGCAACTGTGGGGTTGGCCCGATTCAAAAGCCACACGCAGGGGCATACCGGGGCCGAGGATGTGGCTTTGGCCAATGACTTGGCCGAGTGTTTGCGGGCGCAGGCGCTCAGACAGGGGCAGGTGCAGACCAGATTGGGGCATGGGGCGGCAGTGCTTTATTGGTGCATGACGGCCGTGCCTTCAGGCGCTTTGAACTGGAATTGGCTGGCCGCAGGCTGGCCTGCTTGCGGCGTGAATTCCATGATGCTGCGCTGGCCGAAGCTGTCGTGTATTTCAAGCGCGCGCAGTTGTGCGCCCTGCTTGGCGGTGCTGGGGGCAAAGCCCACGCGCAGTTTGAGGATGGTGCCGCCAGCGGCTTTGGGCGTGGCCTGCACCCATTGCCATTGGGCAAATTGGGCTTTGTATTGGGCGGCGTTGGCTGCGGGCCAGTTTTGCAGGGTGAATTGGGCTTGCAGGTCTTGCAAGCTGCGCGCGCTGGTGATGAGGGCCACGGGCGTGGCGGCCAAGGCTTGCGCTTGTGGCGTGGCGATGGCTTGCTCTAAATCGGCATCGTATTGCCACAGGGTGTGGCCATCGGCAACGATGGTTTGCGCATAGGGCTGGGTGTATTCGAGCCGAAAGCGATTGGGGCGGCTGTAGGCAAAGCTGCCGCTGGAGCTTTTGCTTTTGGCCGCAGGGGTGTTGGCTTGCGCGCTTTGCGGCGGCAGCACGGTTTGCGTGAAGCTGGCGCTGGCGCTTTGGCTGTGCTTTAAAAAGCTGGCGAGGGCGCTCAGGCCATCGGCGCTTTGGGCAGCGGCCGTGCCAGCCCAGCCCATGAGCAGGGCGGCGGCCCAAGGTGCAAGAGCACGGTAGGCAGACGAGTGGGGGGCCAGAGTGCGGGGGGAAAATAAAAGCATGGGCGGGCCTTAAAAAGAAAGCGTTGGAACTGAGGAACCAACGCTTGTGGGCAGGGGGGCGCTGACGCGGGCCAGTGGCCGTTGCAGATTGGGGCTTACCAGATGCGCCACCAAGGTTTGTCGATGCCGCCGGGGCCGTATTTCAGCATTTGCCCCTGGGGGTAGCTGGCGGCGTAAACACGGCGGGTGTCTTCGGCCAGGCTGTCCATTTTCAGGGCCTCATAGCTTTTGATGAGGTAGTAGAGGGCAGACTCTTGGGCAGGGGTTTGGGGGTAGTCTTTCAGCGCCATTTGGGCGCGGTTGATGGCGGCCACATAGGCGCGGCGCTTGTAGTAGTAAGCGGCCACATTGACCTCAGACTGGGCCAAGCTGTTGATGATGTATTGGGCGCGTTTGGCCGAGTCTTCTGAGTATTTCGATTCAGGAAAGCGCTGCACCAAGTCTTGAAAGGCTTGCAGCGAGAGCTTGGCGGCGTTTTGGTCGCGCTCAGAGAGGTCTTGCGGCGTTAAGAAACCCAGCAGGCCGAGGTCGTCGTTGAAGTTGATGATGCCCTTCAAGTAGAGGGCGTAGTCCATGGCGGGGCTGGTGGGGTGCAGCTTTTGGAAGCGCTCAATGGTGGCCAAGGCGCTGGCGGCATCGCCGTTCTTGTAATAGGCGTAGGCTTTTTCAAGCTGGGCTTGCTGCGCCAGCGGTGTGCCAGCGGCCTTGCTTTCGAGCATTTCCCACAGCGGGATGGCGGTGCTCCAAGAGCGGATATTGCTTTCGTCGCGGGCTTCGGCGTGGATGTCTTCCGTGGTGGAATTGGGGCCGATTTTTTTATAGCCTTTGCCAGCGCAACCAGCGCTTAAAGCCAAGCTCAGGCCCAAGCCGATGGCCAAAGCCGTTGTCTGCCATTGTGATTTTGCTTTGCGCTGCGTAGATAATGCTGCCGACATGAGTCAAACCTTTGCGCACAGCGGCCATCAGGCCGGGCGCTTTAGACAAAAAAGCGCCGCACAAATTGCTGTTGGGGCGCTGCCAGAAAATGATGCAAAAGATTATAGCCAGCGACCTGCCCGCCCTCACCGATGAAATAGAAACCGCCGCCCGCGCCGAAATTGAGCTGCGCAGCGGCCAAGTGAGCTTGGCCCAGCACGGCCTGCGGCTCGATAAGTTTTTGGTGCAAATTGCGCCTGAACTCAGCCGTGGCTTTGTGCAGCAGTTGATGGAGCAGGGCGCAGCGCAAATCAATGGCCAAGTGGCCAGCAAAGCGTCTTACAAGGTGAAGCTGGGCGATGCTTGGCATTTTGAGCTGCGGCCCAGCGCCCAAGCACAGGCTTTTTTGCCCGAAGACTTGCCGATTGAGACGGTGTATGTGGATGAGCACATCCGCGTGGTGCACAAGGCTGCGGGCATGGTGGTACACCCTGCGGCGGGCAATTGGTCGGGCACTTTGCTCAATGGCCTGCTGGCTTTGGATGAAAAGGCCGCTGGCCTGCCCCGTGCGGGCATCGTGCACAGGCTAGACAAAGACACCAGTGGCTTGATGGTGCTGGCACGCACCCGTGCAGCAATGGACAAATTGATTGCACAAATTGCCGCCCGTGAGGTCGAGCGCGAGTATTTGGCGCTGGCCCACGGTTATTGGGGCGATGAAGGCGGCGACCGTGAGGTGGAAGCGGCCATTGGCCGCGATGTGGACAACCGCATTCGCATGGCGGTGGTGGATTTGGAGCGCGGCGAGCACGGCAAGCCCGCCCACACCAGTTTTTATTGGCTCGATGGCAATGACGATGCCACCTTGCTGCACTGCAAACTGCACACAGGGCGCACGCACCAAATTCGGGTCCATGCGGCGCACATTCACCACCCCTTGGTGGGCGATGCGGTGTATGGGGGCCGCCCCTTGTTTGGTATGCCGCGCCAAGCCCTGCACGCTTGGCAATTGCGCTTTGAGCACCCGATTGTGGCGGGACAAATGGTGGACTGCCATGCCCCCGTGCCAGCCGATATGCTGGCGGCGATTGCGGCGGCGGGCCTGACTTGGCTGGAAGGCGAGGCGGGTGAAGCGGGCCAAGCAGAGCAAGACTGAAAGCCGTATAATCGCTTTTTTGATGGCGCTGCCACTTGGCTACTGGTGCTTGCACCTGCCCCACCCAGCGCCGGGGTTGGCCGCCTGAGTTCATGCCTGGGCCACCGCAGTGCGACCAAGCGCGCATTGGGCACAACCCCCGTTCGGCTCTTGCCCTGAAATACAACAAACCCCCTGATTTTTCGTAGCCAATCGCCTTGTGGCACACCCCTTGCCGTGTGCCTACTGCCTCGCCCGTTTTGTGTCTTGGGCGACGCAAATGATGGTTTTGTTTGGCCCTTTTTTGCCTATGCCGCCTGAAACGGACGCTCCCTCCCAAGCCGCCCAGCGCGTGCTCGAAGCCGCATTGCTGTGCGCCCAAACGCCGCTGCCGCTCAAGGCCATGCTGGACTTGTTCGATGGCGGCATGGCGCGCCCTGAGCTGGAGGCCACGCTGGCAGCCATTCAAGCCGAATGGGGGCCACACAAAGGTTTGGAGCTGGTGGCCGTGGCCAGCGGCTGGCGCTTTCAAACCCGCCCCGATGTGCATGCCTTTTTAGAACGCCTGCACCCTGAGAAGCCCCAGCGCTACAGCCGTGCGGCGCTGGAGACCTTGGCCATCATCGCCTGGCGCCAGCCCTGCACCCGTGGCGATATGGAGGACATCCGTGGTGTGGCCGTGAGCAGCCAAATCATTGACCAGCTCAAAGACCGTGGCTGGATTGAAGTCATAGGCCACCGCGACACGGTGGGCCGCCCCGCCCTGTTTGCCACCACCAAGCAGTTTTTAGATGATTTGGGCCTGAACAGCTTGAGCGATTTGCCCGAGCTGCACAGCCCCGACGGAGAGGCGCTGGAGCGCCTGCAACACATGGCCGCCCAAGCCGGTGCCAGCCAAGAGCTGCAAGCGGTGCTCGCAGGGCAGGACACGGTGGATGGCCAGACCCCTGATTTATTTGCGCCTGCTGAAGCAGAAATTGAAGCAGCAACTGAAACAGCAACTGAGGCCGCAGTAGAGGCCGAAACCGAAACGCCAAGCCAAGCCCCTGAGCTGGGCACGGCCGATGCCCACCCAGATGCGGGCGATGCTGCGCCCAGCGCCAGCCGCCCAGATCCACAAGCTTGAAGCGGCCCTTTGGCCCTGACCACGCCGCAGCGAAGCAAAGATTTTTAAAGGTGAAACACCATGACGAATGAAACCACCAGCACCCCTGAGGATGCCGTGCCCAGCCCAGAAGGGGCCGAGGCCGTGAACCCAACACCAGCCAAAAAAGCGGCGGCCAAAAAAGCCCCCGCTAAAAAGGCGGCTGCCAAGAAAGCCGCAGCGAAAAAAGCGCCTGCGAAAAAAGCAGCGGCGAAAAAAACCAGCGCCGAAGCGCCTGTAGAAGAAACCGCAGAAGCCGCAGAAACCGACTTCACGCCCAGCATGGAGGCCGAAATTGAAGCGGCCCTTCAAGCCGCAGTTGAGGCCGCCATTGAAGCGGCTGCGCCCGAAGCCTTGGTGCCAACGGCTGAGCCTGTGGCCGCAGAAGCCACTGCAGAAGAAGCCGCCATTGAAGCGCCCGCCGCTGAAACCGCCGCAACCGCCGAAGCGAATGCAGCCAGCGCCGATGAGCCGCCCGTGGCCGCAAACAAAAACCGCCGCCAAGACCGCCCCAATCGTGGCAAGCTCATTCCCATCAGCGATGAGCCGGTGGAAAACCTCGGTTTTGAAGACATTTTGGCCGGCGCACTCGATCAAGAAGAAGCCGCCGATGCGCCGGGCTTCCCCAAGCGTGTGCTGCCGCCCCAGCCTGAGCTGCCCAAGCTGCACAAAGTGCTGGCGCAAGCGGGTTTGGGTTCTCGCCTTGAGATGGAGCGCCTGATTGCCGAAGGCGGCATCACCGTGAACAACCAAGCCGCCCATGTGGGCCAGCGCATCCAGTGGGGCGACAAAGTGCGCATCAAAGGCAAGCTGCTGCGCTTGAATATTGCGCCGCCCATGCCCCGCGTACTGGTCTATCACAAGCCTGCGGGCGAAGTGGTCACGCATGACGACCCGCAAAACCGCCCCACCGTATTCCGCCGCCTGCCGCGCTTGCAGCAAGGCAAATGGATGTCTGTGGGCCGCCTTGACCTCAACACCGAGGGCCTGCTGCTGTTCACCAGCTCAGGCGAGCTGGCCAACCGCATGATGCACCCCAGCTTTGGCCTGGAGCGCGAATACGCCGCCCGCATTCTGGGCGTGCTCTCTGAGGAATCGCGCCAGCAACTGCTCTCAGGCGTCGAGCTGGACGACGGCCCCGCGCAGTTTGGCAGCGTCATCCATGGCGGCGGTGAGGGCGCAAACCAGTGGTATCGCGTCACCATTGGCGAGGGCCGCAACCGCGAGGTGCGCCGCATGTTTGAGAGCCAAGGCCATGCCGTCAGCCGCCTCATCCGCATCCGCTATGGCGACATCAGCCTGCCTCGTGGCCTGCGCCGTGGTTTCTATATGGAGCTGGGCCAGAACGAAGTGAAGGCCCTGATGGAAGCCGCTGGCATGGAAATCATCGACACGCGCAACCAGCACTTCAACCGCATTGACCCCAAACGCGAGCAAGCCAAAGCCCGTGGCCTGCGCCGCTCGGCCACCCACCCGAAAGAGCTGCCGCCCGATGCCAGCTTTGAAGGCGGGCCAGACGAAGGCCCACAAAACGCGCCTGAATACGAGGGCGAAAGCCGCCTGCGCCGCACCCCTTATGGGCGCAAACGCGGCGGCCAAAACAAAGCCGCGCCTGGCGCATTTGGCTCAGGCGGCGGCTACAACAAAGGCCCGCGCAACTTTGGCAACCGGGGCGGTGGCCAGCAGCAGCCACAGCAGCCAGGCCAGCGCAGCGGCGGTGGCCAAAGAAGCCAGCGCGCTCCCCGTGACGACTGGGATGACGACTTCAGCCAACGCGGGGTCAGCCATGAAAGCCCCTACGAGTCCAAAGCCTCACGCAAAAAGGTCTTCTCTAGCAACACCCAAGTGCCCGACATCATCCGCGCCCAGCGCCCCAAAACGGGCGGCGGCGGTGGCGGTAAAGGCAAAGGTGGCGGCATTGACCCGCTGCGCACCAGCTTGGGCTTTTTGAACCGCCGTTAATGCGGTGTGTGAGTCAAGCAGAAGGCGGCCCTGGGGCCGCCTTTTTCATGTGCCCAGCATGGGCAGTGGGGGTGTTGAATGCTTTTTTGTTGCGGAGAGCAGGGCTTACCTCACAGTATTCTGTTCAAAACTCTGGAGCTGCTCACATGCTTTTTTATTGATGCTAATGAATTCAGCCCACGAGTATTTGTTTGAGTAATTGAGCTTGTATTGCAGATCTACCCTACAAATATCTGGGCGAGTGTCATATATCTTACAAGCCCGTGTGTCGGGTTCATAGTGTTGGCAGATGCCATCGCCTCGATCCAGCAGCGCCCCTTGAGGTGTTCCGCCCACTTGCTCGCAGCATCGACCACACTGCGAGCAAGGGAAGTTGGGTGAATCAGGCATTTTTAGTCTAGGCTTATGGTGTTTGAGGAATTTGTGGCGCAGCTACGCAATTTGATAAGATGTATATCTTTCCCCTCCTCTTTGGAGTGGAATTTAATTTCCTCAAGGAGTAATCTTTCGTTGTCATGACTTTGGGATAGTATATTTTTTATTCTTTCTGTATTTGGTTGATTGTTATTGAAAATGTCGGACAGCTTTGATTTATACTCTTTGGCTGGGAAGATATAGTTGTTGTGCTGGTCTTTCTTTGTCTTTGAGAAATTCAAGAATTCAATCATAAATAATCTTTCTATCAGGTCTGCTTGGCTGCCTTCATTCGATAAGAGTTTTATGAATTCTGATTTTTCATTTCTGCTATAGCCTTTGAATTTTTCTATTGCAAAGCCTGTGATCTCTCCTGACATGTATTTTTCAAAATCACCAGCAACTTTTTTCTTTGCCATTTTTTCTGATAATGAATTTTTAATGGCGTTATAAGATATGATTAGGGTAATTGTTGCAGATGTGAAATAGGGGTATTGCACAAAGGACTCATAGATAAAGTAGCACACTACCATGATTGCGGCGAATTTAAATATTTTCTCCCTCATGTTCCATGCAACAGAAAGAATGATCATTGTAAAAATAAAGGTCCACATGTTACAGTGAATGATCGTATTTGAGGGTTTTTTGCGCTATAATTTTTTGCTGATCTTCTGGTGTAAAAATCCAATCTAGGGGCAAGATCTTGGTTTTTATTTCTTTCTTGGAAATTGCTCCATCCTGATGCTTGAAGTAAAGAGACACCTCGGAATGAAATGAATTTTCTCCGTCTAAGTTGATTGTTATCTCTCCGCCAAGGTATTTGGCTTTTAGGCTTGATTCCTGTTTTTTGATTTCTGGCTCAAGGTCTTTGTCTCGATCATGAAGATAGTCTTCAATGCTGATTTGCTCATTGCTCTTGTTGATCATTTCATCGCCTTTTTTCACTGTTTCAACCAGAGCATTGTTCAGTCCGGTTGCGATTGCATTGAGTACCTCTAGAAAAAATGGATTTGAGTTTTTTCGTTGTTGGTCGTTGTCTTTGCTGTCCATGATGTTCTTTCTTGATATGTAGAATTTAAATTAAATTTAACTCAATTCGAGTTCGAGTTCTTTTGAAATGTCGACTTCTTGACCTCGGTTTTGATCTACTTTCCGGCGAATGGCCTCTGGTAATTCACTTTCCGAAATCTGTTTGGTGACCGTTGTTTCATGGTATTGGCCAGCTTTGTCTTTGGAATAAAATTTGAAAGCGGATGTGACTGCGCTAATGATATTGCGTGTCTTGAGGTAGGTTGTGAATCCCACAATAGCGGCATGGCTGAGCTTGCGGAGATGTTCTTTGACTTTGGTGATGGCGGATTTTAATGCCTGCTTGATCTCGTCCCAAAATGAGACGATGACTGCGCCAGCGATGGCGCCAATTGCTAGTGCTGCAATGATAGGTATCATGTTTCTTCCTTTAATTTAGTTTGGATTTGATTTCATCTGGCACATCAGACTCAGAGATGAGTTGGCTTGTGATGCTGACTTGACCTTGTTTGTTATCGGTCTTGCTTTTTTTGATTTGCTTGATTTGGTTCATGACATCGTCATGGTGGATGGCCAAGCGATCATGGTGTGAGGCTTGGAATGCGGCCAGGAGAATAGTTTTCTCAATATCTGCTGCACTCATGCCTTGAGAGGCTTGAACGAGTTCATCGAGCCTGAAGTTGTCGATGTGTTGCTTGGGGGTGTATTTTTTAATGAGGTTCTCCCGTGATGTATCGTCAGGCAGGTCGAAAAACACATGCTTGGATATCCTCCTCATGAATGCTGAATCGTAGTTTGATATGAAGTTGGTGGCAAATATGAGGTCGCCCTCAAAGTCATTGAGGATGTTGAGCATGACCGAGCGCGTTTGGTTGACGCTGGTGTCATTGGCACTTTGCATATTGGTGACGCGCTTGCTGAGGATGGCATCGGCCTCATCAAAGAAGATGATGCAGTCATTGCCCTTGGCAAACTCAAAAACTTTTTTGATGTTTTTGGGCGTTTCGCCTACATATTTGCTTTCAATCTCAGAGTAGTCGATGATCAACAGTTTTTTATTGAAGGCTTTGGCGATGGCATGGGCGGTGATGGTTTTGCCCGTGCCTGGCTCGCCATAGAAGTTGACGATGAATTTGTTGGAGTGCTTGTGTGTTTCTGACAAGCCCATTTCGCCAAAGACTCGGGCGTGGTTTTGCTTGAGAGAAATCAGGGATTGAATCTCTAGCAGTGTTTTGCTGTTGGCAATAACATCGCTGAGTTCATACTGGCCTTCCGTCAGCTCGTAGTTGACTTCTGCATCGCTGCTTTTGGGGTCTGTGCTGCCTTTTGCTGGGGCGGTAGCCATTGGGCTACTCTTTTTTTGTGGTGTTATTGCCATGAGGGATCTCCTTGGTTGAGTGATACCTCTCTCTTGTTTGTCGGTATGCCTTTGGCCATTGGCAGATTGGGCATGGCGCAGGCAAGAAAAATCCTTGCCCGAGCGTGCGGCTGGCAATAAGTCTGGAAATAAGGCAGACAAGCGGCTGCTGCACGCAAGCCCAAGGCTAGCGCGCACTGCTGCTGCGAGTAAGAGGAGGTGAGGGGTTTGGTTTGGGATGCGAGCCAAGCGCGTGGCCCGATGATGCCGCCCTTAGCGTTTACTGCTGTGCTGGAAAGGGGGGGGGGGGCAGAATTGTAGTCAACCCCAGGGTTTGCGGCAAGTTTTTAAGCACAAAAGCAGGTAAAGCAGAGGAGCGGGCCGCATGGGCTGGGCTGCTGGTCTGTTTTGTCAGTTTGTTCAAACTTGTCAAATGCTGCATGGTGTGAATAAGAGAGACAGGAGGTGCTGCTGTGACGCAGCTTCTGGATCGAATTGCGGGCGATGATAGCATCAATCTTGCGAGCCATCGGCGGGGTTTTCTTGCTCTAGTTCAAGCAAGGCTTGCTCCAGCTCTTCGAACAGATTGTCCATTTCTTCGCTCCATTGGGCCATTTGCTTTTCAAAGTTTTCCCATTCCGCATCGATTTCTTCCTCGCTCATGGCGTGGGCGTGGGCTTGGTCTTGAAAGAAGGGGGCGTTCAGTTCATCGCTGGGGCTGGCTTCAGCAGTGATTTCAGCAGGGGTGTGGGGCTGATGGCTCATGGGCATTCTCCTGTGTGGGTTGTGGAATGCCTAGAGCATAAAACCAGTATGCGACAGTTTGTGTCGCATTGAAGTTTTGCGGGTGTTGGGGGCGTTCTTAAGCCGCGCCGCCGAGCTTGCGCCATGCCGTGCGCAGCACAAACAATGGCCCGACCAGCAGGTATTGCAGGTCTTCAAAAAAACTGGGTTTTTTGCCTTCCATTTTGTGGCCGACAAACTGCATGAGCCATGCGATGACAAAAATGCCCACGCACAGGGGCAAACGCCATGCGCCCATGAGGTAGAGCAGGCCGAGAGAGGCCGCCGCCCACAGCAGCATGGCAAGGGTGTAGCGCCAGTGGCGCAAATAGGCGTAATACAGCAGGCTGATGCCGATGAGGGTGTAGAGGGCATAGGGGTGCAGCGCATAGAGCAGGCCCATGAGGCTGAGCATGATGGCGGGGATGGCGAACAGGTGTATCCACTCATTGCCCGGGTGCTGGTGGCTGCTGGCGTAAAAGGCCATGCGCTTTTCAAATTCGGGGTAGGGGCTGTTGGTGGCGCTGTTTGTGGCGATGTTTGTGGCGCTGTTTGTGGCGCTGTTTGTGGCGCTGTTTGTGGCGCTGTTTGTGGCGCTGTTTGT
>CAZJBX010000012.1:0-48622 GCA_964544605.1 uncultured Burkholderiaceae bacterium | reverse complement strand
GGCGCTGCTGGGCGGGGTGTTCATGCGCACCTCCCTGTGTTTGGCCGCCATATTAGGGCAAAGCACCGCACAAAGAAAAGCCCCAGGGCGAGGCCGTGGGGCTTGTGGGGCTGGGCTGAGGCCGTTTTTATACGCCGAGCAAGCGCTGTTTGGCCGCTGCGTATTCGGCTTTGAGCTGGGCCAGCAAATCCGCCGTGGGCTGGATTTTCTTGACTTCGCCGCAGCCTTGGCCGCAGCCCCAAATGTCTTTCCAGGCTTTGGCGCTGCTCATAGCGGCTGAGCCGGTGCCAAAGTTCATTTTGCTGGGGTCAGACTGCACCAGTGCGGCGGGGTCCATGCCAGCGGCTTCGATGGAGGGAATGAGGTAGTTGCCATGCACGCCGGTGAAGGCGTTGCTGTAGAGGATGTCGTCCGAGTTACTGGCCACAATCATTTGCTTGTATTCCTCTACCGCATTGGCCTCAGGCGTGGCGATAAAGGGCGTGCCGATATAGGCAAAGTCTGCGCCCATGGCTTGCGCGGCCAAAATCGCATCGCCCGTGGCCATGCTGCCTGAGAGGGCCAAGGGGCCGTCAAACCACTGGCGGATTTCACCCACCAAGGCAAAGGGCGATTTGGTGCCCGCATGGCCACCTGCGCCAGCGGCCACGGCGACAAGGCCGTCTGCGCCTTTTTCAATCGCTTTGCGAGCAAAGGTGTTGTTGATGACATCGTGCATGACGATGCCGCCCCAGCTTTGCACGGCTTTGTACACATCGGTGATGGCGCCCAGGCTGGTAATCACCAGCGGCACTTTGTATTTGGCGCAGATTTCCAAGTCTTGGTCGAGGCGGTCATTGGTTTTGTGCACGATTTGGTTGATGGCAAAGGGCGCGGCGGGCTGATCGGGGTGGGCCTTGTCCCAGGCGGCCAAGCCTTCGGTGATTTCATGCAGCCATTCGTCGAGCTGGCTGGCGGGGCGGGCGTTCAAGCTGGGCATGGAGCCGACAATGCCCGCCGTGCACTGGGCGATGACGAGTTTGGGGTTGCTGATGATGAAAAGCGGCGCGCCAATCACGGGGAAGCGCAGTTGCTGCAAAGCGGTGGGCATGGCTGCGCCGGCAACGGTTTGGGTGGGGGCTTGGTAGCTCATAGAAGTCCTTTCGTCTTTAAAGTGGGTCTTTAAAGCCATTATGTGGGCCTAAAAAAGCCAGTGCCTATGCCAATTGGGGGATGTTGTCTGCCCTAAAACCGCTTTATAGGGCTTTATTGCGCTGAAGCGGGCAGACCAAAGAGGCGATCAAAGCCCCAGTTGAAGACATAGGTGTAGATGAGAAAGAACAGCAGCAGCCCGCCTTCTAATAGGCTGGCTTCCCAAAGGCTGATGCCAAACCACCAGGCCATCATGGGAATCAAGATACAACCCAAACCGCCCTCAAACCCAATGGCGTGGGCGACCCGCCGCCCAATGGAGCGGCCGCGCACGGTTTGGCGCGATTCCCAGTACTCAAACAACTGGTTGAACACCACATTCCAGATAATGGCCGTGGTGGAGGCGGCAATGGCCATGACACCCGAGTCGCCCCAGCTTTGGCCGATGAGCATAAAAATAACGCCACTGAAGACGATGGCGATGAACTCGTACAAGCTCACATACAAAATGCGCCGCTTCGGGCCTTGTAAGCCTGTGGCGGTCTGCGGTGGCGATGGAGGCTGGGGCATGGGCAAAAGAAGATGGGCAAAAAAAACGGGCTAGCCCCAGTGATGGAAAGCTAACCCGTTATGGTGTTAAGTGGCGCGGCTGGCAGGAATCGAACCCACGACCCCTTGGTTCGTAGCCAAGTACTCTATCCAGCTGAGCTACAGCCGCGCAACAAGAAGGAATTATAGACACATTTCTGTGACTTTTTCAAGGCCGCTATAAATTTATGCTTTTTCTTGCGCGGGCTGGGCCAACAGGCCACGAATGAGCAGCTCGCAATGGGCGTGAACAAAGTCGCTCAAGTCTGGAATGTGCAGGGCCGAGTGGCCAGGGTTATCCATCACGGCTTTGTCCCAAAACGAGGGGTAGGACAGCAGGCCGTGAAAAGACAGCCACACCAGTTGCGGGTTCAAGTCGGCACGGAATTCGCCGCTGGCGATGCCGCGCTCGACGACTTGGCGCACCAGCTCGTGGCAAGGATCGACCACGGCCTGATTGAAATAGCGCACGCATTCAGGAAAGTGGTGGGCCTCGGCCACGATGAGAAAAGGGATGCTGCGGGCCGTGGTGTGGCCATTGCGCTCCCACCACAAATGCGTGAGGGCACGCAGCAAATCGGCGGCGCTGCCGTTGTGGGCTTGGGCAAAGCTTTGCGCGTCCTTCACCACGGGAATGATGGCCTGGCGCACCATGGCCTCAAACAGTTCTTCTTTGCTATTGAAGTAGAGGAATAGCGTGCCCTTGGACACGCCCGCGCGTTTGGCGATTTCCTCAGCACGGGTGGCGCTATAGCCTTTTTGGGCGAACAGCTCCAAGGCGGCCTCTAGCAATTGGGCGGGGCGGTCTTCTTTGCGGCGGGTGTTGCGTGGGGCTTTGGGGCTGCTCATATCGTTTTAATTACTGACTTACTGGGCAGTCAGCTTTGTGTTCTGTGAACGCCCGAAAACGCTAAAAAACCAATTGGCTGCAACTGCCCAAGGGCACTTCAATTTGGGGCCAGCTATCGGCCCGCAGGATGGGCTGGATGGCGCTGAGGCGCTGCCCTTGGAGCCAATGCAAAGCACGAATTGTGCCAGCGTGACATATGCACGCTATTTGCTTTGTTTTAAGCCCATTCATGGCTTTTTTTTGCGCTTGCATGAAATCGGCCACGCGGGCGATGAAGTCTTGCGTGCTCTCAGCGCCGCCAAAGCGGTGTGGGCCAAAGTCGGCCATCCAGGCATCAAAAGCTGCCCTCGGTATGGCATCCCAAGCCACGCCCTCCCATTGGCCAAAATTCATTTCAGCCAAGCGCGGCTCAAGGTGCAAAGGCTGCAAATCAGGCCGCAGCGCCAGCAAAGCCTGCGCCAAGGCGGTGCAGCGTTGCAAGGGCGAGCTGTAGAGCTGGCAGCCCTGCGGCAGCAGGCGGGCCGCTTGCTGCGCCGCCGCTTGTGTGGCTTCGGCTTCGGCGGGGTAGTCGCTGGCGCCATAGCACAGGCCAGCCGGGGCAATGACGGGCGCGTGGCGGATGAGCCAGAGCTGCAAACTGGCGGCGGTGTTCACACAAAGCCCCAATGCAGGGCGGCGGCCCCGCTCAAATACAGGGCCAGCTCGGCCAATTGCTGCACGCAGCCCAAGGTATCGCCCGTAAAGCCGCCAATGCGCTGGCGGAACCAGCGGCCCAAATGCGCCGTCAGCAGCAGGGCCAGCAGGGGCGCGGCCAGCCACAGGGCGCTGGGTAGGGCAGCAAACAAGGCGGCGCTCAGGGCCACAGGCCAAAGCAGCGCCAGCAGCAGGCGCGGCAGGTCAATGGCATCGGCCAAGGGCTTGGATTTGGAGCGCCCCAAATCCCCCACATGGGGCAAACGCCACATCACAAACAAAGGCAGGGCGCGCGACAGCGTATGCGCCCACAGCAGCAGCACGGCTGCACCCAGCAGGGAATACTGCGCCAGCAGGGCCAAGCTGCTGATTTTGGCCAGCAGCACCAGCAGCAGGGTCAGGCTGCCATAGCTGCCAATGCGCGAGTCTTTCATGATGTCCAGCGCTTTTTCTGCGCTCACATAGCCGCCCAAACCATCGGCGGTATCGGCCAAGCCGTCTTCATGAAAACCGCCCGTGAGCCACACACTGGCCGCCGTGCCTGCGATGGCCGCCAGCACCGCCGCCAAACCACTGTGGCCCAAGGCCAGGCCCGCCAGCCACAACACCGCACCCGCCCACAGGCCCACCACCGTGCCCACCAAGGGGTAGTAAAGCGCACTGGCTTGCAGCATGGCGGGGCTAAAACCGACCCAAGCCGCCAGCCGCCCTGTGATGGGGATGCGGGTGAAAAATTGCAGGGCGATGAAAAAATGCTTGAGGCTTTGCATGGCTGGCTTTGCTGGGTGCTCTATTGCGGGCCTTGCTCAGACACGCCTGCATCGGCAAAGCTGGCCATCTCTCGCAAAATAGCGCAGGCTGAGACCAGCAGCGGCCAGGCCAAGGCCGCGCCCGAGCCTTCGCCCAAGCGCAGGCCCAGTTGCAGCAGGCTGCGCACTTGCAGTTGTTCCAGCATGAGGGCGTGGCCGCGCTCGCCTGAGCAGTGCGAAAAGATGCAGCGCTCCAGCACGGCGGGTTGCAGTTTGGCGGCCACCAACACGGCGCTGCTGGTGATGAAGCCGTCCACCACAATGACGCGGTTTTGCCGCGCCGCCTCTAGCACGCTGCCCACCATGGTGGCGATTTCCAGCCCGCCCAAAGCGGCCAAGGCATCGAGTGGGCTTTGGGCTTGGGGGTGGCGGTCGAGCACCTGTTGCAGCACGGCGGCTTTGCGGCCAATGGCATCGGCAGTCAAGCCCGTGCCTGCGCCCGTGCAGTCGGTGATGGGCAGGGCGCAAAGGCGGGCCATGAGCAAGGCCGCCGCCGAGGTGTTGCCGATGCCCATTTCACCGAGCAGCAGCGCATTGCCGGGCAGTTGCTGCACGATGGCCGCGCCGTTTTGCAGGGCCTGCTGGCATTGCACCGCCGTCATGGCCGGCCCGTGCAGGCTGTCGGCGCTGCCGTGGGCGATTTTGTAATGCAGCAGTTGCGGGTGCGGGGCAAAGTCTTGGCGCACGCCGCAGTCGGCAATGTGCAGACCCAAGCCGTGCTGCCGCGCCAGCACGCTGATGGCCGCGCCGCCCGCCAAAAAGTTGTGCACCATTTGCCAAGTGACCTCGCTGGGGTAGGCCGATACGCCGTGGGCGGCCAAGCCGTGGTCGGCGGCATAGACCACCACTTGGGGCGCTTGCAACTGGGGCTGCTCGTTGCCCAAAATCAGGCCGATGCGCAGGGCCAAATCTTCGAGTTGGCCGAGTGCGCCCAAGGGCTTGGTTTTTTCATCCAAGCGCTGTTGCAGGGCTTGCTTGAGGGGCGTTTGTGGCAGGGGCGGGATGGGGGAGAGGGTAGAAACTTCGGACATGGTGGGGGCAATTGTCCCCTAGAAATGGGTTGCTGGGGGTGTGGTGGACGGGGGGAGGAAGGGGCAGGAGGCTGTCATCACATTGTCATAAAGCCTACCTAGAATTTCCTGCATGAACTTCTCAACCCTGTCTATGAAAAGGACTTTTATGCGAATCAAACCGTTTTCTTATGTCTTGGCTGCGGCTTTGTCTGTGACGGCCAGTTTGGGCGTGCAAGCGCAGGAGGCCACGGGCGCTGGGGCCAGCTTTCCCGCGCCTTTGTATGCGAAATGGGCGGCTGATTATTACAAGGCCACGGGCGTGAAAATCAATTACCAATCGGTTGGCTCAGGCGCAGGTCTGCGTCAGATTGAGGCCCGAACCGTGGACTTCGGCGCTTCAGATGCGCCTTTAAAAGATGCGGACTTGAATCAAAAGGGGCTGCTGCAATTCCCGACGGTGATTGGTGGGGTCGTGCCTGTGGTCAATATCAAAGGCATCGCCTCTGGGCAGATGAAATTGAGCGGTCAGGTCTTGGGCGACATCTATCTGGGCAAAATCCGCCGCTGGAACGATCCTGCCATTCAAAGCCTGAACCCTGGTTTGAAATTGCCCAATTCAGCCATTGCCGTGGTGCGCCGCGCTGATGGCTCGGGCACCAGCTTCATCTTCACCAACTACCTGAGCAAAGTCAACGCTGAGTGGAAAAGCAAAGTGGGCGAAGGCACAGCCGTGAACTGGCCCACAGGTGCGGGTGGCAAGGGCAATGAGGGCGTGGCCGCTTTTGTGGCGCGCCTGCCTGATTCCATTGGCTATGTGGAATACGCCTATGTGAAGCAAAACAAAATGAACTTTGTGCAAATGCAAAACGCCGACGGCGCTTTTGTTGTGCCCGATGACAGCACCTTTAAAGCCGCTGCCGCCTCTGCCGATTGGTCTAAGAGCTTCTACCAAATCTTGACCAACCAAGCGGGCAAAAACGCATGGCCCATCAGCGGCGCAACTTTCATCTTGATGCAGAAAAAGCAAGACAAGCCCGCGCAAGCAGCCACTAGCTTGAAGTTCTTTCAGTGGGCGTACAAAAATGGCGATGCCACAGCCGCTAACTTGGACTATGTGCCCATGCCTGAGAGTGTGAAAGCGGCGATTGCCCAGTCTTGGAAGGACATCCAAGATACTTCAGGCAACAGCATTGTCGTGAAGTAAATGGCACACTTTGAGCTGATACAAACATGGCGACTCAGGCCGTTTCTACAGCTCAAAACGCGCATATGACGCTAAAACACAGCACCCGCTCCAAGCCGCCAGCCACTGTTGGCGCGGCGCGGGGCTTTCCTCGTTTTTCTTCAAGCAAAGGGAGTTGGTGTGCCGCATCCGCACTCTAAATCTGGGGCTGCTAGCAGCCCACGCTGGGCATCTGGCCTGGCTGACCGCCTATTTGCCAGCGCAGCCTATGGTGCGGCGCTGCTGACTTTGGCGCTCTTGCTGGGTATTTTGGTTTCGTTGGTATTTGGCGCTTGGCCCGCCATCAGCGAATATGGCCTGAGCTTTCTCACCCGCAGCCAGTGGGATCCTGTGATGGATGAATATGGCGGTTTGGTCATGATTTACGGCACGCTGATGACATCGGCCATTGCCTTATTGATTGCCGTGCCCGTGAGCTTTGGCATTGCCTTGTTCTTAACGGAATTGGCTCCCGCTTGGCTCAAACGCCCCTTGGGTATTGCCATTGAATTGCTCGCGGCCATCCCCTCCATCGTCTATGGCATGTGGGGCTTGATGGTGTTTGGCCCGATTTTGGCGCGTTTCGTGCAGCAGCCTTTGCAGGCGGCCTTTCAGGGCGTGCCGTATTTAGAGGCGCTGGTGTCTGGCCCGCCAGTTGGCATTGGTATTTTGGCCGCAGGCATGATTTTGGCCATCATGATTATTCCGTTTATTGCCTCGGTCATGCGCGATGTGTTTGAAGTCACGCCTGCGCTGCTGAAAGAATCGGCCTATGGTTTGGGCGCGACCACTTGGGAGGTGATTTGGAAAGTGGTGCTGCCCTACACCAAAACAGGGGTGCTCGGCGGCATCATGCTGGGCTTGGGGCGCGCTTTGGGCGAAACGATGGCGGTGACTTTTGTCATTGGCAATATGAACCAGCTCACCTCTATTTCCGTATTTGATGCGGCCAATAGCATCACCTCGGCGCTGGCCAATGAGTTTGCCGAAGCGGGCGAGGGCTTGCACCAAGCCTCCTTGATTTACCTTGGCTTGGTGCTGTTCTTTATTACCTTTGTGGTCTTGGCGCTGTCTAAAGTTTTACTGGGCCGCCTGCAAAAAGCCGAAGGAGCACGGACATGACAACAACACCCATTGCAGCAACCCAACAATTGCGCCAAGCACGGTTTGCCCGGCGCAAACGCTTCAACCAAATCGCGCTGGCTTTATCGCTCTTGGCGATGGCCTTTGGGGTGTTCTGGCTGGTGTGGATTTTGTGGGAAACCCTGCGCCTGGGGCTGGGTGGCCTGAGCCTGGCTCTCTTTACTGAAATGACACCGCCACCGAATGAGGCGGGCGGCTTGGCCAATGCCATCTTTGGCTCGGCCCTGATGGTGAGTTTGGCTGCCTTGGTAGGCACGCCGATTGGCATGATGGCGGGGGTGTATTTGGCCGAATACGCGCCCAGCAGCCGATTGGCAGGCATCACGCGCTTTGTCAATGACATTTTGCTGTCTGCACCCAGCATCGTCATTGGCCTGTTTGTTTACACCGTGGTGGTGGCCCAATTCAAAAGCTTTTCAGGTTATGCGGGCATATTGGCACTGGCCTTGATTGTGATTCCAGTGGTGATTCGCACCACTGAAAACATGCTGCTCTTGGTGCCTGCCAGCCTGCGCGAAGCCGCTTATGCCTTGGGCACGCCCAAGTGGAAGGTCATCAGCCGCATCACGCTCAAAGCGGCCCGTGCCGGGGTCATTACGGGTGTGCTATTGGCCGTAGCGCGTATTGCAGGCGAGACGGCGCCGCTTTTGTTTACGGCACTGAACAACCAGTTCTGGAATGCTGACCCCAGCCGCCCTATGGCCAGCCTGCCTGTGACCATTTTTAAATTTGCCATGAGTCCTTACGAGAACTGGCAACAACTGGCTTGGGCTGCGGTTTTCCTCATCACCTTGGCTGTTTTGGCACTCAATATATTGGCGCGTGTGCTCACGCGTCAGAAATAAAGATGGAAGCTCCTAATATGAATACAACGACTACTGCCGCACAAAAGCAAGCGACCAAATTGGCCGTGCGCGATTTAAATTTTTTCTACGGCAAATTCCATGCCCTGCGCAATATCAATTTGGATATTCCTAGCAACAAAGTCACGGCTTTTATTGGCCCATCGGGTTGTGGTAAATCGACTTTGCTGCGCACTTTTAACCGCATGTTTGAGCTGTATCCTGAGCAACGCGCCGAAGGGCAAATTTTGCTTGACGGCCAAGACCTGCTCACCAGCCGCGAAGATGTGGCGCTGATTCGTGCCAAAGTGGGCATGGTGTTCCAAAAGCCCACGCCTTTTCCGATGTCGATTTACGACAACATTGCATTTGGCGTGAAGTTGTTTGAGCCATTGAATGCAGGTGATATGGATGAACGCGTGGAGTGGGCTTTGAGGAAGGCGGCGCTGTGGAATGAGGTGAAAGACAAATTGCAGCAAAGCGGCAGCAGTTTATCGGGCGGGCAGCAGCAGCGCCTGTGCATTGCGCGGGGCGTGGCCATCAAGCCCGAGGTGCTTTTGCTCGATGAGCCTTGCTCGGCACTCGACCCTATTTCTACGGCCAAAATCGAAGAATTGATTGCTGAGTTAAAAGACGATTACACCGTTGTTATTGTGACCCACAATATGCAGCAGGCTGCGCGATGCAGCGATTACACCGCTTATATGTATTTGGGTGAGCTGGTGGAGTTTGGTGCAACGGAGCAGTTGTTTTTGAAGCCAGAGCACAAAGCCACAGAAGATTACATCACAGGCCGATTCGGTTAAATAGATAGGAGATAAAGCATGAGTGAAGCACATCTTTCTTCGCAATTTGATCTGGAACTCAATCAAGTTTCAGCTCGTGTAATGGAGTTGGGCGGTTTGGTGGAGGCCCAAATTCGTCAAGCGATTGATGCCCTTTCGGGCTTTAACAATGAGGCGGTGGAGCAGGTCTATGCGTTGGAGCAGCGGGTCAATGCGATGGAGGTGGAAATTGACTATGAGCTCTCAGCCATCATTGCACGCCGTCAGCCTACGGCGCGGGATTTGCGCTTGTTGATTGCCTTCTCGAAGGCGACGGCGAATTTGGAGCGCATGGGCGATGAGGCCACGCGCATGGCGCGCATGGTGCGCTCCATCATCAACAGTGGTGCGCCACGGACGCTGCCTGCTGGGGATTTGCGCGTGGCAGCGGCTTTGGCTTCTGGCCTGCTGCGCAAGGCTTTGGATGCCTTTGCTCGATTGGATACCCAGGCGGCGGTGGCGATTTTGAAAGAGGATGATTTGATTGATGAGGAGTTCGATGGTTTTGTGCGCACCCTTATTACTTACATGATGGAGGATCCGCGCACCATATCGGCCAGCTTGGATTTGTTGTTTTTGGCCAAGGCGATTGAGCGCATTGGCGATCATTCTAAAAATGTGGCCGAGCTGATTATTTATTTGGTGGAGGGCAAGGATGTGCGCCATGCGACCTTGGCCGAGATTGAGCTGGCTCTACAGCCCAAGTGAGGGGGCGATGATGCGTCAACCGCGTGTATTGATTGTGGAAGATGAGGCGGCGATTGCCGAGTTGATTGCCGTGCATTTGCGGCACAACGGTTTTGAGCCGGTGTGGGTGGCCGATGGTGAGGCCGCCCTAGCGGAGGTGGATGCGGTGCTGCCCGCTTTGATTTTGCTTGACTGGATGTTGCCTGGCACGAGCGGCGTGGCCTTGGCCAAGCATTGGCGCAGCCAAGCCCGCAGCCGCGCTGTGCCGATTCTGATGCTGACGGCGCGTGGCGATGAGACGGATAAGGTGCAGGGTTTGGATGCGGGGGCGGATGACTACATCACCAAGCCGTTTTCGCCGCAAGAGCTGCTGGCCCGTATGCGGGCCGTTTTGCGCCGCCGAGCACCTGAAAACAGCAGCGATAGCGTGACTTTGGGAGCTTTGCGCTTGGATGCAGCGGCGCATCGGGTGTATTACCAGGCGCAGGAGTTGAAGCTGGGGCCGACGGAGTTCCGTTTGCTGCATTATTTGATGGTGCATCCCGAGAGGGTGCACAGCCGTGCGCATTTGCTCGATAAGGTGTGGGGCGACCATGTGGCCATTGAGGAGCGCACAGTGGATGTGCACATCAAGCGCCTGCGTGCCGCCTTGGGCGAACCTGGGCTTTGGCTGGAGACGGTGCGCGGGCGCGGCTACTGTATGCGTCGGCCTACGGCTTCATAAGCGCGGATGCAATCGCGCAGACAGTGAGGAGGTCAAAAGCATGTGGCAGCGGTTTTTCTTTTTTGCCTTGGTGCAGGCTGCGGTGCTGGCTTTGGCCGGTGGGCTGTGGGGGGCTTGGGCGGCGGTGGCGGGCCTGTTGTTATTGGTTTGGCTGTGGCTGCTGTGGGACTTTGTTGCGGCCCAGCGTGTGCTGCGTTGGTTGCGCAGTGGGGCGCTTGAGCCTGAGCCTGAGTTGGGTGGGGCTTGGGGGGAGGCAGCAGCACGGATGCGGCGGCAATTGCGTGATACTGCGCAGCAGGCGGGGGCCAGTGATGCACGGTTGCAAGAAATTTTGGCCGCCCTGCAAGCCTCGCCCAATGGCGTGACCTTGCTCGACGCACAGGGGCGCATTGAGTGGTGCAATCACATGGCGCAGGCGCATTTTGGCTTTGAGGGCGAGCGCGATACTTTGCAGAGTTTGGGGTATTTGCTGCGCGCGCCTGAGTTTGCGGCCTACCTTGCCGCAGAAGATTTCAGCACCGATGTGCTGCTGGCGGGGCGCTACAGCAGCCCAGAGCGGCCCGTGAAAATATCGGCTCAGATTTTCCCCTACGGGGATGGGCGCAAATTACTGCTCTCACGGGATATTACCGCCTTGGAGCAGGCCGAGGCCATGCGGCGCGATTTTGTGGCCAATGTGTCGCATGAAATCCGCACCCCGCTGACGGTGTTGGTGGGTTTTGTAGAGACCCTGCAAACCTTGCCTTTGTCTGAGGCAGAGCAAGAACATTATTTGGCTTTGATGGCGCAGCAGGCGGCGCGAATGCAGCATTTGGTGCAGGATTTGCTGACGCTGTCTCGTTTAGAGGACAGCCCTTTGCCCAACTGGGATGAATGGGTGGCCGTGCCCATGCTTTTGAGCCAGTGTGCGCATGAGGCGCAGGCGTGTGCGGCGCAATTGTGGCCTGCGGAGGCCGCGCCTTTGCAGTTGCTGTTTCCTGATGCCGCCAGTTGGGAGGATGCCGAGGGCAGGGTGGATGCTTTGGCTGGCCATGCGGGTGAGCTTCAGAGTGCTTTGTCTAATTTGGTGAACAACGCCGTGCGCTACACCCCATCGGGCGGGCGTGTGAGCGTGACTTGGCAGCGCCTGGGCGATGGTGGGGCACGCTTTGCGGTGCGTGATACGGGAGCGGGGATTGCGCCTGAGCATTTGGCCCGCTTGACCGAGCGCTTTTACCGTGCTGATCGGAGCCGCTCACGAGAGACGGGGGGCACAGGTTTGGGCTTGGCCATTGTCAAACATGCGCTGCAACGCCACGGCGCGCAGTTGCATATCAGCAGCCAGTTGGGACAGGGCTCAGAGTTTGCGGTGTTGTTTCCTGCCCAGCGCCTGCGCCGCCAGTGAGCGGCAGATAAAGTAAGTGCGCACTTGCTAAAGCGTTTTGCGCCACAGCGGGCAGGCTGTTCAAGCGCAGGGTGTGGGGTAGGCCAAAGCTGGCGCAGTCCCGCAGTTTGATGCCGTGGCCGCGCAAATGCTGCAAATAGGCGGGCAGTTCGGCAGGCGGCACATTGGGGCGGGCGCAGAAGAAGTGGGCCACGCTGGGTTGCACTTGCCAGCCCCAGCTTTGGCACAGGGCGGTTTGCTCGGCTTTGAGCTGGCGCAGCGCGGGCAGGCTGTGGGCCAGCCAGCTTTGCACGCTGGGGCGCAGCCAAGCCTCTAGCATGGCCAGGCCGTGTGCGCCCAAGGGCCAACTGGCGGCCATGCGGCGCAGTTGCTCGGCCTGCGCCTCGGCCCCGCTGGGGGCCAGCAAGTAAGCGCCGCGCACCCCCGTCAGGCCCAAGGCTTTGTTGGGCGTGTGCAATTGCCACAGGGGGCTGCTGGCGGGGGGTGGAAAGGGGCTATGGCCTTCCAAGCGCAGCGGGGCGTAGGCGCAGTCGAGCACGGCCATTTGCTGCGGCTGCAAATGGGGCCAGTGCGTGCTCACTTCCGCCTGACCCAAGGGGCTGCTGGGCTCACACAGCCAAATCAAATCGGCGGCCTCGGCATGGGGCGTGGGGCGCAGGCCCGCAATGTGGGCGGCGCGGGCGTAGTCGCCATAGGCATGGGGCGGCATATGCACTTGGGTGGGTGTGGCCGTGTGGCTGGAGCGCCGCGCCACGGCGTAGCTCAGGCGCTGCATCAGCTCAGAGCCACTGGCACCGATGACGACGCGCTCGGCTTCAATGCCGTAGAAGCGGCCTATGGCTTGGCGCAGGGCGAGGTAATCGGGGTCAGGGTAGGCACTGGGGTCGGCGTTTTGCACGGCTGCCAGGGCCTCAGGGCAGGGGCCAAGGCCGTGGCTGTTGCAAGAGAAATCATGCCGCAGCGGGCCGTGGCCATCGGCACCGCCGTGGCAAATGGGGGGCAAATCCATAGGGGGCATCAATGCAGCCCCAGCAAGCAGAGTGTGAGTGCCAGCAAACTCAGGGCCATGAGGCCGAGCCAAGAACGGCGGCAGATGCGCAGGGCGGCGGGAATGTCTTTGGGCTGGGCCAAGCGGCCTTGCGGCAGCAGTTGGTAGCTGTGGGCTTTGCCCATGCGCACATTCAGCAGCACGGCCATAGCGGCCATGGGCCAGCCGCTATTGGGTGAGGGGGTTTTGCGCGCTTCACGGCAGATTTTGCGCAGGCATTTGCGGCAGCTTTTGCTCGGTTGTAGGGCGGCATTGCTGGCCATCATCAGCAGGGCGCAGAGGCGGGCGGGCAGCCAAGAGAGTACATCATCGGCGCGGGCGGCAAAGCGGCCCGCATCCGTCCAATCGCGCCCCGCATAGGGGCCGATATAGCCCCAAGAGGCATCGGCGGTATTGGCCCAGCGGTAGAGGGCCGCACCGGGCAGGCCGGCCAGCACAAACCAAAACAGCGGCGCAATCACGGAATCGTTGAAGTTTTCGGCCAAGGTGGCCATAGCGGCTTCGCGCACCTCGGTGGCGCTGAGCTGATCGGTGTCGCGGCTGACGATGCGGCTCAACTGCTGGCGGCCTTGTGCAAGCGAGACCTCTAGCGCGTCATCGACCAAACGCACCTCACGGTAGAGCATGGCGTAGGCGAATAGGGGTTTGAGCAATAAGGCCAAGGGCAGGGCCGCCAGCCAAGGCGAGTAAGTGAGCGCCAACCACAAGATGACGACCTGCGCCAAGCCTGCCAAAACCAAAACCAGCATCGCACCCAGCAGCCAAGCGGCAGTGCCTGCCAGCCGCTGCCCTGTGGCGTTCAAATGCAGCAGAGGCGGCGGCAGCACTTCAGGCTCAGGCGCTGGGGCTTCATCCAAGCGCAGTGATTCTGTGGCGGCAGGTGGGGGTGTGATGGGGGCCAGCGGCGCAAATACGCGGGCCAAGTGGCGCAGCAGCGTGCCCATGCCGACAACGGGGTGCAGGCGTTTGGGCGGCTCGCCCAGCAGCACATCCAGCAGCAGGGCCAAGGGCAGGCTGATGAGCAGCAAGGGCCGCCACACAGCGGCATCGCAGGGCAGCAGCAGCTCGGTGAGGAAGACGCTGCCCATCATGGCCTTGGGGTGGCGGGGTTGAGCATGGGGCTGGCTTGGCCCCAGCGTTCTTCAAACACCACTTGCGCTAGCGGCAGGCGCTGGGCCCAGCGCTCTTGCTCCAGCATGGGGGCATCGTAAAAAGCAGGCACAGGCCCAAGGCAGACGATGGCCAGCGGGTGCGCACCTTCAGGCAGGGCCAGCAATTGCGCCACGGCTTGGGGTTCAAAAAAGGACACCCAGCCCATGCCCAAGCCCTCAGCCCGCGCCGCCAACCACAGGTTTTGCAGGGCGCAGCCGACTGAGGCAATGTCCATTTCAGGCAGGGTGCGGCGGCCAAATATATGCTGCTCGCGCCCAGGCATGAGGCAGACCACCAAGACCTCGGCGGCATCGTGCAAGCCCTCCACCTTCAGGCGCAAAAAATCAGCTTGGCGCTCGCCCATGGCTTGGGCCGTGGCTTGGCGCTCTTGCTCCACCAGCTCGGCCAAGGCCAAGCGTGTAGCGCTTTGGCTGATGCGGATGAAGCGCCACGGCTGCATATAGCCCACACTCGGCCCCCAGTGCGCGGCTTCCAGCAGGCGCTGCAACTGCTCAGGCGCCATGCTGCTATTGGGCTGAAAGTGGCGCATATCACGGCGCTGGCGGATGGCCTTGTAAATGGCATCGCGCTCGGCTTGGGGGTAGGCGTGGGGCAAAGAATGGGTATCAGACATGGGACTGGAATTTAGCACTCCATGCCGCGTTGTGCCGTGATGCCTTGTTCGTAAGCGTGTTTGATGGACTGGCTGTTGCTGGCGGTATCGGCCCAATCAATCAAAGCCTGCGACGCATGGCGGCCTGTGATGATGACATTGCAATCGGGCGCGCGCTGGCGCAGGGCGGCCAGCACCGCCGCCTCGTCCAGCCAACCAAAGTGCAGCGGCAAGGTCAGCTCATCGAGCACCAGCAGGTAGTAATCGCCGCTGGCCAAGGCAGCTTCGGCCTCGGCCCAACCTGCCAGCGCATGTTGGCGGCTGCCTTCGGCATCTTGGCCGCGCAAGCTGCAACCATCGCCCAAGCAGCGCACTTCAATGCCGATATCGCGCAGCACTTGGCGCTCGCCATAGGCAAAGCTCTCGTCTTTGATGAACTGCCAAATGCCCACCTTTTTGCCATGCAGGGCGCGGTGGCCAAAGGCCCGCAGCGCCGCGCCATAGGCGGCTGTGCTTTTGCCCTTGCCATCGCCCGTGTGGAGCAGCAAGCGGCCTTGGGCCAAAACGGGCTTGAAGTCTGCCAGTCGATTTTCACCTGTGGTGTTGGCGGCCATGCTGCGCTCCTCAGTCTTCAATGCCGCGCTGGGCTGGAACGCCTGCTTTGAAGGCGTGTTTGATGAGGGTCATTTCCGTTACCGTATCGGCGATGTCGATGATTTCCTGCGGGCAACGGCGGCCTGTGAGCACCACGGTGCAATCTTTGGGGCGGGCGGCCAAGGTGTCGAGCACTTCTTGCAAGGGCAGCCAGCCGTAAATCAGGGGGTAGGTGATTTCATCGAGCGTGACCATAAAGTAATCGCCGCTCATGATGTCGGCTTTGGCCTTGGCCCAGCCTTGGCGGGCCAGCTCGGCGCTGTGGTCGAGGTCTTTGCTTTTCCAACTGAAACCGTCACCCAAACCTTCAATGGGCAGGCCCAATTGCTCAAACACGCGGTGCTCGCCAAAGCGGGCGCTGGGCACCTTCATGAACTGATAGACCTTGACCTTTTTACCGTGATGGTGGTGGCGGCCAAAGGCACGCATGGCCAGGCCAAAGGCGGCGGTGCTTTTGCCTTTGCCATCGCCAGTGTTCACCATGATGAGGCCACGGCGCTCCCCGGTGGGGCGTTCGTAGCGGGCTTCGGTGGGGGCTTGTTCGATTTCCATCGTTCTCTCCTTTTTACAAATCATGCAGGGCCAGCCAACGGCCCTCCACCTGCACCATGCGCAGGCGTTGCTCAAACACGGCTTCAATGGCGCGGTGGGTGGCCGCGTCTTGGCTGCTGCCTTGGTGTTGCAGGCGGCCTGCGGCCAGCACCAGCACATGGTCGGCCCGCAGGGCGTAGTTGATGTCGTGCAGCACGGCAACCACGGTTTGGCCCTGCTGCGTGAGCTGGCGCACCAGGCGCAGCCAGTCGCTTTGGTGCGGTGGGTCAAGGTGGTTCAGCGGCTCATCCATCAGCAGCAGTGGCGCTTGCACGGCCAAGGCCCGCGCCAGCAGCACTTTTTGGCGCTCACCGCCTGAGAGCTGGGCAAACAGGCGCTGGCGCAAATGGGCGCTGCCTGTGGCTTGCAGGGCCGCATCAACAGCTTCGGCATCGGCTGGGCGGCCGGGGCTGAGCAAACCTTGGTGGGGCAGGCGGCCGAGCATGACGATGTCTTGCACGCGCAGCTCGTCCAAGGTGTTGCCGCCATCGTTTTGCGCCAAATAAGCCATGCCTTGGGCGCGTTGGCGCGGGCTGAGGCTGGCGATGCTTTGCCCTTGCAACAGCACTTGGCCCTGGCCTGTTTGTAGGCCCGCCAAGCAGCGCATCAGGCTGCTTTTGCCTGCCCCATTGGGGCCGATGATGGCGCTGAACTGCCCGACTGGAATGTGGCAGTCTATGCCTTGCAAAATCGCTTTGTTGCCGACTTGGAGGTTGAGGTTTTGGGTCTGCAATGCGGCGTTGTTCATGCTTGACCCCCTTGCCAATTGCGGCGGTGCATGAGGCCGAGCAAATACACCCCGCCCACAATGGCCGTGACCACGCCCACGGGCAGCTCCTCGGGCAAGATGATGATGCGCGCCACCACATCGGCCAGCAGCAGCAAAAAGCCGCCATACAGGGCCGCAAAGGGCAACAGCAGGCGGTAATTGCCACTGACCTGCCCCCGCGCAATATGCGGTGCGGCCAAGCCAATAAAGGCAATCAGGCCCGCTTGCGCTACGGCTGCACCGGTGCTCACGGCAATCAGGGCGATATACAGCAGGCGAAAACGCGCCAGCGGCAGGCCCAAGCTGGCGGCGGTGACTTCACCCAGCGCCAGCGCATTCAGGCCGCGTGCGCCGAGCACAGCCAGCAGCGCACAGGGGATGAACAGCAGCAGGAGCAAGATGCTGGCATCCCAGCCGATAAAGGCCGTATTGCCCCACATAAAGCTCTGCATATTGGGCATGATGTTGGGGTTCATCAGCATGATGAGGGCGGTGGCCGCGCTCATCACCACACCCACCACCACGCCAGCCAACAGCAGTTGCAAATTGTGGCGTGCGCCGCCAGCCAGCACCATGGTCAGCAGCACCGATGCGCCCGCGCCAATAAAGGCCGCGCCTGTCAGCCCCAAGCGCAGCAGCCAGCTCAACTCCATGTGGTTTTGGCTTTGCGTGACCCAAGCGGCCAGCAGCATGAATAAGGCCACAAACAGCGATGCACCACTGGCTGAGCCGAGCAAATAGGGTTCGGCCAAGGGGTTGCGAAACAGGCCCTGCGCCATGCCGCCAGCCAAGCCCAGCAAAGCGCCCACCAGCCAAGCGCCCAACATGCGCGGGGCGCGGATTTCCAGCACGATGTGACGCAGCAAATCATCACCCTGCCACAAATCTTGGCTCAAACGCCAAGGCGCGCGCACACCATCTGCGCCCACGCACAGGGCCAGCAGCATGAGCGCCGCTGTCAGGAGCAGCAGCAGGGCGGCCCGCCCCAGTAATGCCATGGGCTTCATTGCCAGCTCGCCTTCACAGTTTGGGCTTGGGCAGCTCGCCCAGCACACATTGCGCCATCAGTGCCGCGCCCTCGCCCATGCGCGGGCCCGGGTGAATCATGATGTCCATTTGCGCCTCATTGAAAATGCAGACCCGCCCTTGGCGCATGGCGGGCAGGGCGGCCCAGCCGGGGTAGCTGCGGATGTCGGCGGCGCTGCGCTCGCCGGCCATGATGACATCGGGGCGCTGGCGCACCACAAACTCAGGGTTGAGCTTGGGGAAGGGGCCAAGGTCTGCGCCAACGATATTGCCCAAGCCCAATTGCGCCATGGTTTCGCCCATAAAGGAGTTTTGCCCCGCAGCAAATGGCCCACGGCTGACCTCGAAATACACTTTTTGTGCTTGCTGCTGGGCATTCAGGCGGGCGCGGGCGGCGGCGATTTCCGCCTCGGTGCGCTGCCACAGGCGCTGGGCGGCGCTGGGCGGCAGACCCAACATTTGCGCCAGCATGGCGGTGGTGGCGCGGACATCGGCATGGGTTTTTGGCTCCATCACCAGCACCTTCAGGCCCAAAGCCCGTAGGCGGCCACTGGCGCGGCTGGAATGTGAGACCAGCACCACATCGGGCTTGAGGGCCACCACGGCTTCAATATGGGGGTCGAGGCCGCCGCCGACTTTTTTCACCTTGGCCAGCTCAGGTGGCCACACCGAATAGCGGTCCACGCCCACCAGTTTTTGGCAAGCGCCCAAGGCGCAGACGGTTTCTGCCAAAGAGGGCAGCAGGCTGACGATGCGCTCGGGTGGGCGCTCAAAGCGCGTGGCCGTGCCTGCGCTATCGACCACCACATAAGCGGCGGCCAAGGCGGGCAGGCTCAAGCCCCAGCTCAAACTGAGGGCCAAGCAAAAACGCAAAAACTTCAACATCACATTCGCTTTCAGGGTTTACAGGGCAGGGGCTGGCTTGAGGGGCAGGGGCAGGCCCGCCACCATCAGGCGCACTTGGGCGCAGCTTTGTGCCAAGCTCTGGTTGAGCAGGCCCAGGGCATCGACGAATTGCCGCACTTGTGCGTCCAAGGCAATCAGGCTCAGGCCAATTTCTTGGCTCACCAGCACCACAGGGCCAGGTGCGGCGGCCAAGGCCGCTTGCAATTGCGCCACTTGGGCGGGCAATGCGGCAATGGGCAAAGGCGCTTGCGGCGGCAGGGGCATCAAGCAGTTGGTGAGCCACAAATTCAGGCAATCGACCACCAGCAGGGTGTGCGGCTGGCTCAGTTGTGCAATCGTTTGCGCCAAGGCCAGCGGTTCCTCATGCGTGGCCAAACCGGGCACGCGGGCGGCGCGGTCGCTTTGGTGGCGGGCAATGCGTGCGGCCATTTCTGCATCGCCCGCCGTGGCGGTGGCAATCAAGGTGGCACGGTGGCTGGGGTTTTGTGCCAGCCAAGCGGCGGCCAAGCCCTCGGCATGGGCCGATTTGCCGCTTTTTTGCCCGCCCAAAATCAAGGTGTGTGCTGTGGTGTTCTGCATAGGCTTGGCATCTTAAAGACTCTGCTGGGGCGGGCCAAACAGAGTGGCCACCACTTGCGGTGCAGAGGGGAAGTAGGGGTGGAAATAACTGGCCCGCACTGCACCGTGGGCGTAAATGGCTTCGCCCAGTTCCCCCGCTTCGCTGCGGGCGGCATCGGCATAGCGGCAGTGGCCCAGTACGGGCAGGGGGCTGGCCCAAGTGCTGCGGTGAAAGCTGTGCCCGCGCAGCGTGCCCGCAGGCTGGGCCCAGGCTTGTGAGCCCAAGCCGGCCAAACGCGTTTGCATGTGGGCGCGCCCGGGCAGCAAAGCCCATAGGGGGCTGAAGTGGCCGTCGGTCTGCACCACGCCCTCACCCAAAAGCAACATACCGCCACCCTCAGCCCACACGGGTTTGCCCGCTGCGATATGGGCGGCCACACTGCGGCGGCTGCGCTCGGCCGCTTGCAGGCGTGGGGCGTGCAGTTCAGGGTAGCCGCCAGGCAGCCACAGGGCATCGCAAGGCGGCAGGGCTTCATCGGCCAAGGGCGAGAAATAGCACAGTTGCGCACCCCAGCGCCGCAGCGCATCTTCATTGGCGGGGTAAATAAAGCCCAAGGCGGCATCACGGGCAATGGCAATGCGCTGCCCAGACAAATCAGGCGCTGGCGCGGCTGCGGCTGGGGGCGCAAAGGCCACCGAAAAATGCTGCTGCCACTGCGCCAAATTGAGCTGGCCCAAGGGCGTGGCAGCGAGGGCATCGGCGCAGCCATCGAGCTGGGCCAATGCGTCGGTTGTGGCGCTGGGCAGGTGCAAACCCAAATGGCGCTCGGGCAAGCGCCAAGCCGTTTGGTTCGGCACAGCGCCCCAAAACTGCTGCGTTTGCGGCAGGCTATCGGCCAGCATTTGCGCATGGCGCGGGCTGCCCACGCGGTTGGCCAGCACGCCAGCCCAGCGCAGCGGGCCCGCTTGTTGGTGGGGGTAGTGCGCCAGACCGTAGGCCAAAGCGCCAAAGCTGGCGGCCATGGCTTGGGCGGCAATCACACAAAGCACGGGCAAATCCAGCAGGCGGGCCAGATCGGCGCTGCTGGGCTGGCCATCGTAGAGGCCCATCACGCCCTCAATCAGCAGCACATCGTTGTGCAAGGCGGCGTGGTGCAGGCGGGCACGGATATCGGCCTCGCCATGAATCCAGCCGTCCACATTGTCCACCGCTTGGCCGCTGGCCAAGGTATGCCATTGGCCATCTAAAAAATCAGGCCCGCATTTGAACACCTGCACCCGCCAGCCTTGGCGCGTCAGCAGCCGTGCCAAGGCGGCCACCACCGTGGTTTTGCCTTGGCCTGATGCGGGGGCGCTGATGAGCAGTGCGGGGCAGTGTGCGGTTTGGCCCATGGCTTAGTCCAAGCTCCAGCGCAGGCCGACATAGGCTTGGCGGCCACCAGTGGCGTAGTTCTGGGCGGTTTCGTAGCTTTCTTTGCTGGCGTTGTCGATGCGGCCCACCCAAGTCCAGCCTTGGGCCAAGGGCTTGCTGGCGTGGAGGTTGAGCAGGGTGTAGCTGGACATGGGGCGCACTTCGCCCTCGCCATCAAAGCGTTTGCCTTTGTGCTGCAACTCCGCGCCCAGCGTGAAGCCAGCGATTTGGGTATCCGCCGTGAGCTTGCTGTTGTGGCGGGCGCGGCGGGCCAGCAGCTTGCCTGTGATGTCGTTTTTCGGGTTCTGCCAATCGATATTGGCGCCAAAACGCCACGCGGCCACATGGGTGCTGGCGCTCAGGCTCAGGCCCGTGTTTTTCGCCTTGGCCACATTCACATAGCAGCCGAAGCTGGCGCTGCATGGCCCAGCGGGGCCAAAGCTGATTTGGTTGCTGTAGCGGTTGTGAAAGAGTGTGGCCGAGGCCGTGTGCCCAGCCTTGGCCCAGCGCAGGCCCAGCTCTTGGCTATAGCCTTTTTCAGGCTGCAAATTGGCGCTGCCGTAGGGACTAAAGCGCTGGTAGAGCGTGGGCGCACGGAAGGCCGTGCCTGTGGAAGCGCTCAAACGCCAGTGGCCGCCAAAATTCAGCGCATAGCCCAAGCTGCCTGTGCTTTTGTGGCCCCAGTCGCTGTCGTGGTCTTGGCGCACATTCAACTGCACATGGTGGGCACCCGTTTGCAGGCCGTAACCCAAGGCGATGGCGTTTTGGCTGCGGTCGGCTTTGGGGCTGGGGCTGAGGCTGGTGTTATTGACCTTGTCCTCGCGGCGCTCCACAGCGGCGCTCAAGAGATGCCCGCCTTGGCGGTATTCGTTGTGCCACAAATAGCTGTTGATGGTGGTTTCTGTGCGGTAGGGCGAGGGGTGGGTTTCGTAGTTCTCCTGCCCTTTGCTATAGCTCAGGCGGCTTTGGTATTGCGGTGTCCACTGCGCTTGCCAGTTCAGGCCCAAGGTGCGGGTGTCGTTGTAGGTGCGGTCATCGGCGGCACTGGTGTCGTATTGGGCTTGGCCCTCGCTGTCCAAGGCCGTCAGACTCAGGCGGTGCTGCTCGTTCAATTGCCAGTTCAGATTCAAATTGGCCGAGGTATTTTTCCAGCCGTCGCGGTCGTGGTTGGCCGTGGCGATATTGGGGCGGTTATCAAAGCCCTTGCTTTTGTCGTGGGCCAAGTTCAGGGCGTAGGTGATGGCCTCAGTGCCACCGCGCAGGCTGGCATTGATTTTGTGGCTGCTGTTGCTGCCCACGCCCAGCTCTACGCTGGGGTGAAAGCCCTGCTGCCCTTGGCGGGTGAAGATTTGAATCACGCCGGCCATGGCATCTGAGCCGTACACGGCGGCGCTGGGGCCGCGCACAATTTCAATGCGATCGATTTGTGCGGCGGGGATGTTGCTCCAGGCCACGCCGCCGCTGCCCGCTTGGGAGTCCACGCGCACGCCGTCAATCAGCACGGCGGTGTATTGGCTGGGTGCGCCGCGCAGATACAAGCTGGTGGTGCCGCCCGCGCCACCGTTGCGCACCAGTTCAATACCGGGCTGGCGGGCCAGAATATCGGCCACATAGTTGGCACCGCTTTGCTCAATCTCTTGGCGGTCAATGAGCGTCATATCGGCAATCACATCGTGCAGGTTTTGCTGCACGCGGCCTGCGGTGACCACCGTGGGGGCCAGTGTGGTGGCTGCATCGGCCTTGGGGGTTTGGGGATTTTGGGCGTAAGAAGAAAGGGCGGCGCAAGCACAGGCCGCAACTGCCGTCCAACGGGCGGCAAAAGCAAGGGTTGTCATAAAGCGTGAAACACGAAAAGCTTTGCGCTGCGATTGGGTTCCCCGCCAAGCGCAGCATACGGTTGCCTGCACGCAGGGCGCAGACGACCACCTTGTTGGCCGGTATCCAGGCTGGCTGCTGTGCGTGTCCCAAGCCTTCCCAAGTGCGCAAGCACCCAGTGGCGGTGTGTGGGGCAGTGAATGGCGGTGGCCATTGAGCAGCTTACTGTTGCGGGGGCAGCGCAAGTGAGGTTTTGCTGTATGCGGCATACAGCCACCCTCTTGCTTCCCGTTTAACTGCCAGCCACGAACGGGCTGGCGATGCACCAACGGGGGGCATTATAAGCCACTGGGGTAAACCCTAGGCATGAAAAAAGCCGCCAACCCGAAGGCGGCGGCTGAGGCTGCGAATGGGGTCTGCTGTTAGAAGCGGTAGCCCAAATTCACTTGCAGGCTGCGGCCCGCTTCAGGGTAGATGCTGGTGGCTTGCCCAGTAGCGGTGCAGCCAAACGCGGTGCTGAAGTATTTTTTATCGCCCAAGTTTTGCACATGGGTGTTCAGCTCCCAGCCATTGCGTTGGAAGCGGTAGCCCACATCAAGGGTGGTGTAGCTGGGCACGCGGCAGGCGTTGTTCAAGCCAATATCTTGTTTGCCGACCCAATTGGCACGGGCGTTGACGCTGTGCTCAGCCGTGGGCTGCCAGTTGGCGCCCAAGCTGAGGGTTTGCTTGGCGACCAAGGGCACATTGTTGCCCGCATTGGCGCCGCCTCGGAATTTGGCTTTTCGCAGTGCGGCATTGGCCAGCAGCGTCCATTCTTGGCTCAGTTTGTGGCTGCTGTCGAGTTCCAGACCGCTGCGTTTGGTGGGGTCCAAATTCACATTCGCGCCTGTGCCGGGGCCGTAGGGGCCGTCGGCTGTGCCGTCATAGCCAATTTCGTTATTGGCGCGGCTGCGGTAGGCGCGCAGCTCCAGCTTGCTGGCCTCGGTGTGCCAGCGCAAACCGGCTTCCAAGTCTTTGCTGGTTTGGGGCAACAAGGCGGTGTTCGGAATGGTGAAGCTGAATTCATCCACATTGGCCATGCGCAGGGCTTTGGCGGCGCGGGCGTAGGCGGTCCAGTCGCTGCTCAAGCTTTGGGCCAGGCCCAATTCCCATGCATCCACATTTTGTTTGAATGTGCTGGCGCTGCCGCTTTCTGTTTTGTTGGCCTTTTCGCGTCGCCAGCCAGCGCTCAATTGGGTTGAGTTGTCATTCAGGCTCAGTTCATCTTTGATGTAGAAGCCTTTGTTTTTGGCCACGGCGCGGCTGCCAAAAGCCCCCAGTATGTCGCGCTGCCAGCGGCTTTCGTCGTAGCCCACGATGAGGCTGTTGCCAAAGCCCTCGCCTTTGTGTTGGTGGCGCGCGCGCAGGCTGCTGTTGCGCGCGTCGAGGTCAAAGTCATAACTGCCCCAAGCGCTGACGCTGCGCGAGGCTTTGTCACGCCAGTTGATGTCGCCAGCCAGCTCCCAGCTGCCCAGCATGGCTTGGGCAAACAGGCCGTGGTTGTCATTGCTTTGTTTCACGCGGTTGTTGGGCGTGTTGCTTTGCCAAGGGTTGTCGCGGTATTGGTCGGCGTCCAGAGCACCGGGCAGGCCGGTTTCTTTTTTGTCGTGGCCAATATGAGCGCCCACGCGCAACCAGTCATTGCTCCATTGCGCGCCCAGGCGGGCCACTTCGTTGTCGTTGTCAAAGTTTTGGCGGTGCTTGTCGGCTTTGTCTTTTTGCGCTGATACATCCATAGAGAAGCCGTTGTCGCCAGCAAAAGTGGCATTGGCGGCGATTTCGCGGCGTTTTTTGCTGCCAGCGCCCACGCTGATGCTGCCGCCCGTTTTGCGGGCCACGCCTGCGCCTGCTTTGGTGGTGATGATGATGGCGCCTGCGCTTGCGCCTTCGCCGTAGAGCACAGAGGCCGCGCCGCGCACGACTTCAATGCGCTCGATGCTGTCAATCGGCACATTGGCCAGTTGTGGGCTAGAGAGGTCGCCTTCATTCATGCGCAGGCCGTCGATGACAACCACTTGGTTGCTCCATGCGCTTTCGCCATAGCCGCGCAAATCAATGCCAGCGCTGCCTGTGCCTGAGAGGTCTTGCTTCATGGGCAGCAGACCGAGCACGCGTTGCAGCGCATCTTGCACGCTGCGCGCGCCGCTTTGGGCTATCTCTTGGGCGGTAATCACGCTCACGCCTTGGGTTTGCCGAGCGGCTTCTTCTTTGAAGCGGCCAGCCGTGACCACAGTGGCGGGCAGGGTATTGAGAGAGGTGGCGGCGCTGTCATCGGCCCAAGCAGAGAAGGGTGCAGACAGGCCCAATGAGGCCACAGCAGCAGCGGCCAAGGCCGTTGCACGGCCAGCAGAGTAGGAGGTTTTCATGGCGTTCAGCTCAAAGAACATTTTGCGCTGCCCGTGGGTTCCCCGCCACAGGCAGCATACGGCTGGCTTTGCGTTTGTGGCAAAGGCCAGCCACCGTGTTGGCCGGTATCCAGGCTGGCTGCTGTGCTGCACCTGAGCCTTCCCAAATGCGCGGCATTCAGTGGCGGTGTGCGGGGCAGTGAATGGCCAAGGCCATTGAGCAGCTTACTGTTGCGGGGGCAGCGCAAGTGAGGCGGCCGCTGTGCGCGGCGTTTGGCCCTCTTGCTTCCCGTTTAACTGCCAGCCACGAATGGGCCAGCGATGCACCAACGGGGCGCAATTATAGGCGTGCGGCGTAGCGCTGGCCTTAGAAACTGTCTTTCACCAACCACACCATGCTGCGGGCCAGGCCGTAGGCCAGGGCATCGAGGCTGCGCTGCCACAAGCTGCGCTGGGCTAGCTCGGCGCGGCTGAGGGCGCGGCCATCTTGCAAGGCAGCCAGCAGGCGGCTTTGCAGCTCTAGCGCAAAGGCCGCATCCTCACTCACGATATTGGCTTCTTTGGCCAGCAGCAGGCTCAAGGGGTCCAAATTAGAAGAGCCGACTGTGGCCCAAGTGCGCGGCAGGCCAGGATCCACGGTGGCGACTTTGGCGTGCAAAAAACTGGCCGTGTATTCGTAGATTTCCACCCCAGCCTCAAGCAAGGGCGCATAAAAGGCGCGGCTGGCGTGAAACTGCAAAAAGTATTCATAGCGCCCTTGCAGCAGCAGGCGCACGCGCACACCGCGCCGTGCGGCGTGCTGGATGGCGTTTTGCAGCTTGCGGCTGGGGAAGAAGTAGGCGTTGGCAATCGTCACTTCGGCCTGCGCCTTGGCCATGGCCTTCAAATAGCTGCGCTCAATGCTGCGGCGCTGTTGCCAGTTGTCGCGCAGCAGCAGGGCGGCCTGCTTGGGCTGGCGGCCCCAGTGCCGCCATTGCGCCAGCTTGGGCGCGGGGCGGTCTGATTGCGGACTGGGGCTGGTTTTGTGCCACAGGCTCTCGCAGGCTTGGGCAATGTGGGCGGCGGTGGCATCGCTGACCTGTACCGAGAAATCCAGCCTCGGCTGCTGCAATTGGCCGTGGTTGGGGTCGTAGAAGTCATCGAGCATATTAATGCCGCCGCAAAAGGCGATGCGCCCATCCACGGCGCAGAGCTTGCGGTGCAGGCGCTGCCACTGCTTGGGCGCAAATAAAAACCAAGCCGTGGGCGGCGCGTAAAAGCGCAATTGCACGCCCGCATCCACCAAGCGCTGGCGGCAATCGGCGCTCAGGCGGCCTGAGCCAATGCCGTCCAGCAGCATATGCACGGCCACGCCGCGCTCGGCGGCGGCGACCAAGGCATCGGCCACGGCTTGGCCTGAGCCCGTGGGGTCAAAAATATAGGTTTCAAAATAAATGCTGTGCTGCGCCTGCGCCAAGGCCGTCAGCAGGGCGGGGAAGTAGTCTTGCGTGCCTTGCAACAAACGCAGCGCCGTGCTGCTGGGCCAAGCGGCGGGTGGGGCCGTGCGCCGCAGTGGGGCCAGCCAATCGCTGGGCTTGGTTTTGGGCTTGGGCTTGGGCTTTAAGTCGGCCATGCCAGCTCGGCCACCAAAGGCAGGTGGTCTGACATTTGCAGCCAAGCTTGGCCCTTGGGCGCGTACAGGTTTTGCGCCGTCAAGCCCCGCGAGAAGATGTGATCAAGCGAGCGCAGCGGCAGACGAGAGGGAAAAGTGGCAGGCGGCACAGTGCTGGGGTTTTGCTGCGCCAGCGCCTGCTGCGCCCACTGCTGCGCGGGGCGGCTGCAATTGAAGTCGCCAGCAATCACCAGCGGCGCATCTTGCGGAATGTGGCGGGCGATATAGCTTTCTGTTTGCGCCATCTGCCGCAGGCGCGAGCTGCCCATCAGACCCAAATGCAGCACCAGCACATGCATGGGGCCCAGCGGGGTTTTTAAGCTGGCGTGCAACAGGCCGCGCTGCTCAAAACGGTGGTCGCTCATGTCCTCGTGGCGCACATCCAGCACGGGCCAGCGGCTGATCAGCGCATTGCCGTGCTCACCGTGTTTGGTGATGGCATTGCTGCGGTAAATGGCATGAAAGCCCGGCGGCGCCAAAAACTCGGCCTGGCTCTGCTGCGGCCAATGCGCAAAGCGCTGCGCCTCTTTGTGGTTAAAGGCCCGCACCTCTTGCAGGCAAATGATGTCGGCGGCCAAGCCCTCTAGGGCATAGGCTATATTGTGAATCTGCAAGCTGCGCCCCGGCCCCATGCCGCGCACGCCTTTGTGGATGTTCCAACTCACCACGCGCAGGCGCTGGGCCAAGCCCTCAGGGGGCAGATACAAGCCACTGCTGCCACTGGGGGCCATCGTTTCAACAATCTTCATACGCCAATCATTATGCCTTCAGCACCCTTGCTCCGCCGCCCTGCCAAGCTCTTGGCCTTTGACTGGGACGGCACCCTGTTTGACTCCACCGCCATCATCGTGCAGGCCATCCAAAACGCCGTGGGCGATGTGGGCGGCACCGTGCCCAGCAAAGAGCAAGCCGCTTGGGTCATCGGCATGGGTTTGAAGGATGCCATTGCCCATATCGGTAGCGACATTCCCAAGCTCAAAATCCCCATCGTCATGGCGCGTTACCTCTACCACTACAGCAAATTGCAAGACCAAGTGGCCCTGTTCGATGGCACTTTAGATATGCTCCATGACCTGAAAAATCAAGGCTATCTGCTGGCCGTGGCCACGGGCAAATCCCGCCGTGGCTTGAACGATGCTTTGGCGCAAGTGGACTTGAAACAATTGTTTGATGCCACCCGCACAGCGGATGAAACGGCAGGCAAGCCCGACCCCCTGATGCTGCATGAGCTCATGGATGAGCTGGGCGCAAGCGCCGAAGAAACCGTGATGATTGGCGACACCGTGCACGATTTGCAACTGGCGCAAAACGCCCACACCGCCAGCGTCGCCGTCAGCTTTGGCGCACACGACCCCAGCCACTTCGATGCCTACCAGCCCTTGGCCATTGCGCACAACACGCTTGAGCTGCACCAAACGCTGCGCCAACTGAGGGCTTGAACATGCAGGGCCAAGTATGGGTGGTGACAGGCTGCGGGCCGCAATCTTTGGGTGAGGCCACGGCCTTGGCCTTGGCGCAGCGGGGTGCGCAAGTGCGCATCAGCACACGGCAGGGGGCGGTGGCGCGGGCGGCAGCCATTGCGCAACAGGCGGGCCTGCCCAGCGGCCAAGTGCAAGGCCATGATTTGGACTTGCTTGACACGCAGAGCACCGCCCGCTTTGCTGCTTGGGTGCAGGCGCAAGCCCCGCAGCTCGACGGCCTCATCAACAACGCAGGTATCCATTTGGATTTGCTGCGCGACCATAAAACGCCGCAACTGGCCCCTGATGGTGCAGAAATCCACTGGTGTTGCAATTATTTGGGCACGGCGCAACTCAGCTTTGCCCTGCTGCCGCAACTGCTGCACACGGCCCAGCACAGCGGCCAGGCGCGGCTGGTGAATGTGGCCTCTATGCTGCACAGCAAAGGGCAAAACCGCTGGCTGTTTGCGCCGCAAACGCAGCACGACTCTTGGGTCAGCTACGGCACTTCCAAACTGGCCCTCATGCACTTGAGCCTGGCCTTGCACGAGCGCCACCATGCCGAGGGCTTGCGCACCTACAGCCTGCACCCGGGCGCAGTATCCACCCAAGTGGCCGACAAGGGCCTGCAAGAGCGGCCCACACTCGCCGCCCTGCGCCGCGCCTTTTTGCCGCTAGAGAAACTGTTTTTACTCAGCCCCGCCCAAGGCGCACGCACCAGCCTGCACTGCGCCAGCGCCGCCGATGCGCCCAGCGGCCTGTATTGGCGCAACAGCCGCCCCGCCAAGGCCAGTGCCGCGCTGCAAGACGCGGCGGCCAGGCACAAGCTCTGGCAACAGACAGAAAGTTGGCTTCAGCACCAAGGTTTGAGCCACCCTTAACGGCACTCCACCCCACCGAATAAAAGGAGCAACAGATGACACAAACCCCCCTAACTGCGGGCGATTTTTGGGACAAAAACTTCGGCGACGCCACTTACAAATATGGCGAAACCCCCAACGCCTTTTTGACCACCCAAGCGGCCTTGCTGCCGCCTGCGGGCCGCGTGCTGCTGCCTGGCGATGGCGAAGGGCGCAACGGCGTGTGGCTGGCCGAGCAAGGTATGCAGGTGGAAACGGTGGATGCCTCTGCCGTGGGCGTGGCCAAGGCCGAGGCGCTGGCGCAACGCCGTGGCGTGCGCATTCAGGCCACCCAAGCCGACTTCAATGACTGGCAGCCCGCCGCCAGCAGCTATGACGCGGTGGTGCTGACCTATGTGCACTTGCAGCCCGCACTGCGGCAAAAACTGCACCGCGCTTGCGTGGCGGCGCTCAAAAGCGGCGGCGTGTTGATTTTGGAAGGCTTCCACCCGCGCCAATTGCCCTTGAGTAGCGGCGGCCCCAAAGACGAGGCCATGCTGTTCAGCCTAGAGCGCCTGCGGGCCGATTTTGCTGGCGGTATGCAAGAGCTGCTGGCCGAAGAAGTGCCCACCACTTTGAGCGAAGGCCCTGGCCACGGCGGCCCAGCAGAAGTCACGCGCTGGGTCGGGCGCAAGCTGTAAATGGTGTGGCGGGGCTAGGCTAGGCTTAGGCCGTGCCGCCCACCGTCATTTGGTTGATGCGCAAAGTCGGCTGGCCCACGCCCACAGGCACGCTTTGGCCGGCTTTGCCGCACACGCCCACGCCTGAGTCGAGCGCGCAATCGTTGCCAATCATGGCAATGTGCTTCAGGCTCTCGGGGCCAGAGCCAATCAAAGTGGCGCCCTTGATGGGGTATTGGATTTTGCCTTTTTCCACCCAAAAGGCTTGGCTGGCCGAGAAGGTGAATTTGCCCGAGGTGATGTCCACCTGCCCGCCGCCAAAATTGCTGGCGTAAATGCCTTTGTCTAGGCTGGCAATGATTTCTTCTGGGCTGTGCTCGCCGCCCAGCATATAGGTGTTGGTCATGCGCGGCATGGGCACGCAGGAATAGCTCTCGCGGCGGCCATTGCCCGTTTGCGCCACACCCATCAAGCGGGCGTTGTGGCTGTCTTGCATATAGCCGCGCAAAATGCCATCTTCAATCAGCACATTGCACTGCGTGGGGCAGCCCTCATCGTCAATATTGAGCGAGCCACGGCGGTTTTTCAGCGTGCCGTCATCGAGCACCGTCACGCCCTTGGCCGCCACGCGCTGGCCAATTTTGCCGCTGAAGGCCGACGAGCCCTTGCGGTTGAAATCGCCCTCCAGCCCGTGGCCCACGGCCTCGTGCAGCAGCACGCCGGGCCAGCCCGCGCCCAGCACCACATCCATCGTGCCTGCGGGGGCGGGGCGGGCTTCCAAATTGGTCAAAGCCTGCCCCACGGCATCTTGCACGAATTGGGCAATCAGCGCATCGTCAAAGTAATCGAGGCCCAAACGCCCGCCGCCACCGCTGCTGCCCATTTCACGGCGGTTGCTGTCGCTGCTGCTTTGCGCCACCACGGTGACGGACAGGCGCACCATAGGCCGCACATCGGCGGCCAAAGTGCCATCCAACCGCGCCACCAGCACCACTTGGTAAGAGCTGCTCAAGCTGGCCATTACCTGCACCACGCGGCTATCGGCGGCGCGCGCCAAATCTTCCACCTTTTGCAGCAAAGCCACCTTGCTGTCGCTGTTGAGGCTGGCAATCGGGTTGGCCGTGCCATACAAAGCACGGGCGGGGGCGAGGCTGGCATTGGGAGCATTAAAACGGCTGTCTTGGCCTTGGCCGCTGATGCTCTTGACCTGCTCGGCCGCGTGCATCAGGCTGGCGGTATTCAAGTCATCGGAATAGGCGAAGGCGGTCTTTTCGCCGCTGATGGCGCGCACGCCCACGCCTTGGTCGATGCCAAATGCACCGCTTTTCACAATGCCTTCATCCAAGCTCCAGCTCTCCGACTGGCTGTACTGGAAATACAAATCCGCATCATCCACGCCTCTGGCCCCAATCAGGCCCAAAGCGCGGCGCAAATCGTGGTCTTGCAGGCCATAAGGCGTGAGCAAAATGTCCTCAGCCAAGCGCAGGCGCTCTTGGGCGTGGCTGGGGGTGGGCAGGCTTTGGCCGAGGGATTGAAGTTGGGCTAATGTGTGCATAGGGCGCTATTGTGGCAGAGGCTAGGGCAGGCTGCTCTGGGGCAGCGGCCATCCCCTATAATGGCGGATTGACCTTCGGATCGCCTTGTTGCTTCTTTTGGCACGCTCGCCTATCGGCGCTGCGCCACAAAGCCAGCAGACAAGGCCCCAGCAGCGCGGGTGGCGAAATTGGTAGACGCACCAGGTTTAGGTCCTGACGGTGGCAACACCGTGCCGGTTCGAGTCCGGCTCCGCGCACCATATTTTTAACTTCAAACCAATTCAAGCACTATGGCCGTTACTGTAGAAACCCTCGAAAAACTTGAGCGCAAAATCTCTCTCAGCCTCTCGGCTGAAGCCCTCTCCAAAGAGGTCGATCGCCGCCTGCGCAAACAGGCCAAAGAAGTCAAAATGGACGGCTTCCGCAAAGGCAAAGTGCCCATGAACATCGTGGCCCAGCGCTACGGCTACAGCACCCAAATGGATGTCATGAACGAGCAATTGGGCGAAGCCTTTTTTGCGGCCGCCCAAGAGGCTGGTTTGCGCGTGGCTGGCCAGCCTTCTATCTCTGAAAAAGAGGGCGAGCCCGCTGAAGGCCAACTCGAATTTGATGCCGTTTTTGAAGTCTTCCCTGAAGTCAAAATTGGCGACTTGAGCGATGTTGAAATCGAGCTGGTGGATGCCAAAATTGATGACGATGCGGTCAATCGCACCATCGACATCCTGCGCCAACAACGCCAAACCTTTGCCCAACGCGCCGCCGATGTGCCCGCCGCTGAAGGCGATCGCGCCACAGTGGACTTCGTCGGCAAAATTGACGGCGAAGAATTCGCTGGCGGCAAGGCCGAAGAGTTTTCTTTCATGCTCGGCAAAGGCCAAATGCTCAAAGAATTTGACGACGCTGTGCTGGGCATGAAAGTGGGCGAGAGCAAAACCTTCCCCTTGAGCTTCCCTGAGGACTACCACGGTCAAGATGTGGCGGGCAAACAAGCCGACTTCATGGTCACTGTGCGCAAGCTTGAAGAAGCCAAATTGCCTGAAGTGAACGATGTGTTCGCCAAATCTTTGGGCATTGCCGATGGCACCATCGACGGCCTGCGCGAAGACATCCGCAAAAACCTCGAACGAGAAGTCAAATTCCGCGTGCAAGCCCGCAACAAAGAGGCCGTGCTGGAGGCTTTGGCCGAAAAAGCCGAGTTGGATTTGCCCCAATCTGTGGTGCGCTCTGAGCTGGCCAATCTCTTGGCTGGTGCCCGTGCCGATCTCAAAGCCCGTGGCATCACAGACGCAGACAACACCCCCATTCCTGAAGAAATCTTCCGCCCACAAGCCGAGCGCCGCGTACGCTTGGGCCTGATTGTGGCCGAGCTGGTGGCCGCCAACCAATTGAATGCCACGCCTGAGCAAATCGAGGCCCACATTCAAGAGCTGGCCAGCAGCTACGAGAAGCCCCAAGAAGTGGTGTTCTGGTATATGAGCAGCCCTGAGCGCGTCTCTGAAGTGCGCGCTGCCGTGACTGAAAACAATGTCACCGACTTCGTTCGTGGCAAGGCCAAAACCACTGAAAAAGCCATTTCGTTTGAAGAACTGATGGGCAATCAAGGCATGGCATAAGCACAGGCTTAAAGCCAAGGCTATGATGGGGCTTGATGGCTGAAATCAAGCCCTTTTTCTTTTTTAGGTCCCCTTCTATTCATACAAGCAAAGAGAACCGCCATGCAGCTTCACAACCCCTACGACATCAACAACCTGGGCATGGTGCCTATGGTGATTGAGCAATCTGGTCGCGGCGAACGCGCCTTTGATATTTACTCGCGCTTGCTCAAAGAGCGCATCATCTTCTTGGTCGGCCCCGTGCAAGACTATATGGCCAACTTGATTGTGGCGCAGATGCTGTTTCTGGAGAGCGAAAACCCTGAGAAAGACATCTACCTCTACATCAACTCGCCTGGTGGCTCCGTCAGCGCGGGCATGGCAATTTTCGACACCATGAACTTCATCAAGCCCGATGTCTCGACGCTGTGCACAGGCATGGCCGCCAGCATGGGGGCCTTCCTCTTGGCCGCAGGCGCTGAGGGCAAACGCATTGCCCTGCCCAATGCCCGTGTCATGATTCACCAGCCCTCTGGCGGTGCGCAAGGTCAGGCCACAGACATCGAAATCACGGCGCGTGAGATTTTGAAAATTCGCCACCGTTTGAACACCGTTTTGAGTGAGAAAACCGGTCGCCCACTCGAAGAAATCGAGCGCGATGTGGAGCGCGACAAATGGATGGACGCGGCCGAGGCGAAAGACTACGGCATCGTGGACCAAGTGATTGCCAAGCGCCCTTAAGCTGCATTTAAGCCGCGTTGAAGCGGCGTTGAAGCGGCGCAGCGCAACAAAAAACGCCCTTGTGCTTTGCCGCCAAGGGTGTTTTGTTTTGGCTTTGGAAAGAACAGCCGCTGGCCGCCTGCTTACTCTTGCGGCGCCAGGCCCGCCAGCAAATGCTGCACAGCGGCGGCAATGTCGGCATCGCTGGCCGTGCGCGGGCTGTTGCCACGGGGTGGCATACTGCCCATGCCCTTCATGGTCGATTGCAGCAAAGCCGCTTCGCCTTTGGGCAAACGCGTGGCCCAAGCCGCTGCATCGCCGCGCTTGGGTGCGCCGCCTGCGCCTGTGTCATGGCAGGCAAAGCAGGCGCGTTTGTAGAGGCGCTCGCCCGCTTGCGGGTCAATGCTGGCAGTGGCCGCTTCCGCTTCTGGTGTGGCAGCAGGGGCGCTATCGGCTGGGCTGCTGGTTGCGGCACTGCCGCCCGCCTCTTGCGGGGCTTCGCCACAAGCGGCCAGCGCTAGGGCCAAGCTCAGGGCAGAGGCACTCAACAGCAGGCGCAAGGGGCTGGGGGTCATCATGGCAGTCATGGCAAGTCTCAGTTTTGGCCTTGGTGGGCCAGGGCCGCAGCAATATAGCTGCTGAACAAGGGGTGGCTGTCCCACGGGGTTGAATTGAATTCAGGATGGAACTGCACCCCCATAAACCAAGGGTGAAGGCTGCTGGGCAGCTCAATGATTTCGGCCAAATCGTCAGGCTGCATACGGGCTGAAACCACCAAGCCAGCGGCTTGCAAAGCCTCTAGGTATTGGCCGTTGAGCTCGTAGCGGTGGCGGTGGCGCTCGGTCACGGTATCGCCGTAAATCTGCGCGGCCAAACTGCCTGCTTGCACCTGTGCAGACTCACTGCCCAAGCGCATTTGCTTGCCTGAGGCGTGTACGGGCGCGGCGTAATCGGGCTGCCACTCTTGGCGCAAAGCGACCACGGGCTGCGGGCATTGCAGATCAAACTCGGTGCTATTGGCCTGCTGCAAACCTGCCACATGGCGGGCAAATTCAATGGCGGCGACTTGCATCCCGAGGCAAATGCCCAGAAAGGGCAGCTTGTGCTCACGGGCATAGCGCACGGCTTCAATCTTGCCTTCCACCCCGCGCTGGCCAAAGCCGCCGGGCACCAGCAGGGCATTCACTGTGCTCAGGCGCTCCAGTGTGGCGGGGCTGTCCATGCTCTCGGCATCAATGTAATCAATCTCTACCTTGCAGCCATTCTTCATGCCAGCGTGGCGCAGGGCTTCGTTCAAAGATTTGTAGCTGTCGCTCAGCTCGGTGTATTTGCCCACCATGGCCACGGTCACGGTCTGTTCGGGGCTTTCGTATTCTTCTATCAAGCGCGCCCACAGGGCCAAATTGGCGGGTGGCGCATTCAGGCGCAGCTTTTGACACAGCAGCTCATCCAAGCCCTGCTCGTGCAGCATATGGGGCACGCGGTAAATCGGGTTCACATCCCACACGCTGATGACGCCTTTGACCGGCACATTGGTAAAGAGGGAAATCTTTTCCATTTCCTCTTGCGGCACGCGGTGGTCGGCGCGGCAGAGCAGGGCATCGGGCTGAATGCCGATTTCGCGCAGCTTTTGCACCGTGTGCTGGGTCGGCTTGGTTTTCAGCTCGCCAGCGGCCTTGATGTAGGGCAGGTAAGTCAGGTGCACAAAGGCGGCATTCTCAGGGCCCAAATGCAGGCTCATCTGGCGCACGGCCTCTAAGAAGGGCAGGGATTCGATATCGCCGACTGTGCCGCCAATCTCCACAATGGCCACATCAAAGCCCTCACCGCCACGGCGGATGAAGGCTTGGATTTCGCCTGTGATGTGGGGAATGACCTGCACCGTTTTGCCGCCGTAAAAGCCTTCTTGCTCTTTTTGCATGACGGCGCGGTAAATTTGCCCCTGCGTGAAGCTGTTGGCGCGCTTCATGCGGGTGGTGATAAAGCGCTCATAGTGGCCCAAGTCCAAATCGGTTTCAGCGCCGTCTTGGGTCACATAGACCTCACCATGCTGGAAGGGCGACATTTTGCCCGGGTCCACATTGATGTAGGGGTCGTTTTTGATGAGGGTGACAGACAGGCCGCGCGATTCAAGAATGGCGGCCAAGGATGCGGCGGCGATGCCCTTGCCTAAAGAGCTCACCACACCGCCAGTGACGAAGATGTATTTGGTTGTCATGATCATGCCAAGCGGGAAATGGCCATTATAGATGCCCGCGTTTTTGCCCCAAACGCCGAGGCCGCATCAGGCACAAAAAAACGCAGCCCAGCAAGGGGCTGCGTCAGGGTGGCAAAGGCCATGCCGTGTTTAAGCGGAGACTTCCTCAGGCAAAGGCTCATCGGCCAAAAATGCCTCTAGCGAGTCATCCAGCGCCTGCATCCACGGCGTATGGTGCAGGGGCGACATGGTGCCTGTCATGGTTGAGGCATAGCTGCGATCGCGGTAGCCCAAAATATCCTCTTGCTTGTCGCGTTGCCATGCTTTAAACAAGGTGGCCATGCCCTCCACATCGAAGTTGGGGTAGTCAGAGGCTTTGAGCAAATCGCGGATGTAGGCGGCTTGGAAGTCAATGTCCTCATCGGCATTTTCGCAAGCCTCCTCACGCGCCAGCCAGCGTTGGCTGTCTTTCGTCATCTCGGTCTTGCTTGGTAGCTTGGTTTTGCCCAGCATCACATCGCGGGCATACCAAGCTTGGGCATCAAACATATTGAAGGTGTAGTACTGGTCTTGCATACCCAAATACACCAAGCGTGGGTTGTTGATCCAGAAAATGCCCTTGTAAATATCGGCAGGGTAGAGGCGGTTGCGCGTGCGCAGTGTCAAATCATTGGGCAAGAAGGGGAAGTGGTGCTGGTAACCCGTACAGAGCACAATCGCGTCCACATCATCGAGCGTGCTGCCGTCTTTGAAATAGGCCGTATTGCCCTCCACACGGGTGAGCAAAGGCTTTTCACTAAAGGCATCGGGCCAGTCGTAGCCCATGGGCGCAGAGCGGTAGCTGAAGGTCACCGACTTCGCGCCGTATTTGTGGCATTGCGTGCCAATGTCCTCTGCCGAATAGCTGCTGCCCACCAGCAGCACATTTTTGTCGGTGAACTCGCACGCATCGCGGAAGTCATGCGCATGAAGCACGCGGCCTTGGAAGTCCTCCACGCCCTCAAAATAGGGCACATTGGGCGTAGAAAAATGCCCTGTGGCCACCACCACCCAGTCGTATTGTTCGGTAAACAAATGGTCTTTCACCATATCGCGCACCGTCACGCTGAACTTTTGCGTGTTCTCGTCAAACTCCACCCACTGCACCGAATGCTTGAACTTGATGTGTGAGCGCAAGCCGCTCTTTTCAATGCGGCCCATGATGTAGTCGTGCAGCACGGCGCGGGGCGGGTAAGAGGGAATGGGGCGGCCAAAGTGCTCTTCAAAGCTGTAATCGGCAAATTCCAAGCACTCTTTGGGGCCGTTGGACCACAAATAGCGGTACATGCTGCCGTGTACAGGCTCGCCGTAGGCATCCAAACCCGTGCGCCAGGTGTAATTCCACATACCGCCCAAATCGGGCTGTTTCTCATAGCAGGTGATTTTGGGTACAGGCTGACCCGCACGACGGGCTGCATCAAAGGCACGCAATTGCGCCAAACCGCTGGGGCCAGCGCCCAAAACGGCCACACGCATCTTAGAAATATCCATGCAAAAACTCCTTGTTTTGTTGCAGGTGAACAAGGCGCAGCCCGGGGCAAAAGCCAATCGTGGGGCTGGCAACGAGGCGCTAGGCGGTGGCCTTTGGCGCGAGGCTGTTCATTCTTGTGCAGCGTCAAAAGCAGGGCCTCCGCAGAGGCCGTATCCACCCAACTCGGGCGCGGCTATTGCCAGCGCCCTCAGTGTATAAAACACCAGTATTTTAACACAGTTTGAGCGAGGTGGGATTTTTCTGGCTGCTGATGCGGTTTTTGCAGGATATTTGTGGGGTTTTTTGGCGAGAGTGTGGCGATGAGCCTGGGTAAAAGTGGGGTTTTATTTCGCCGCCGCGTCCTTCTTGCTGCCGCGCCAAGCGCCATACAGGGCCAGCAGGCCAGGAATCAAAATCAAGGCCCAAATGATTTTTTCCAAATTCGCCTTCACCCACGGCAGATTGCCGAAAAAGTAGCCCGCCGTGACCACGCCCAGCACCCACAGCAGCGCGCCCAAAATGTTGTAAGTCACAAACTTGGCCCGCGACATGGCCGCCACCCCTGCCACAAAGGGCACAAAGGTGCGGATAAACGGCATAAAGCGCGCCAGCACAATGGTGATGCCGCCGTAGCGTTCGTAAAAATTGTGCGCCTTGTCAAAGGCTTTTTTATTGAAGAAACGCGAGTTCTCCCACTGGAACACCTTGGGGCCAAAGTATTTGCCAATGGTGTAGTTGAGCTGATCGCCCGCCACCGCCGCAATCAGCAGCAGCACCACGCTGGTGGTGTAATCGAGCACCCCCGTGGCGGCAAAAGCGCCCACCACAAAGAGCAAAGAATCGCCGGGCAGCAAGGGCATGATGACCAGCCCCGTTTCCACAAACACAATGGCAAAGAGCAAGGCGTAAATCCAATTGCCGTTGGCGGCCACAAAGTCGGCCAAATGCTGGTCGATGTGGAAGATGAAGTCAAAGAGTTGCAAGATGATGTCCATAGGGGGCAGATTATGCGTCCGCCTGCGCTACAGTTTCAGGCATGGAAGTCATTCTTATCATCTTTCTTACCCTGCTCAACGGCCTTTTCGCCATGAGTGAGCTGGCCCTCAGCACAGCCCGCCGTGCCCGCCTCAAGCCGCTGGCCGATAAAGGCGATGGCAAAGCCGCCGTGGCCTTGAAGCTGGCCGAGGAGCCCACCCGTATGCTTTCTGCCGTGCAAGTGGGCATCACCTCCATCGGCCTGCTCAACGGCATTGTGGGGGAAGCCGCCTTTGCCCAAGGCTTGAGCGAGCACCTGCTCGCCTGGGGCGCACCTGAGGGCTTGGCGCGGCCCTTGGCCACCTTTTTGGTCGTGGTGGGGCTGGCCTATATCACCCTCATCTTTGGCGAAATGGTGCCCAAGCGCATCGGCCTGCTCTTTCCTGAAACCGTGGCCCGCTATATGGCCATCCCTATGGATATGCTGGCGACAGTGGCCGGCCCCTTTGTGCGCCTGATTGCCTGGAGCACCGAAACCGTGCTGCGCCTGATGCGCGTGAACACCCAGCAAGAGCGCGGCGTAACGGAAGACGAAATTGACGCCAGCCTAGACGAAGCCCTGCAAGCGGGCCTGTTTGAAAAACACGAGCGCCGCATGGTGGACAATGTCTTCCACCTTGACGAGCGCCCGCTCACCTCCCTCATGCTGCCGCGCTCTGATATTGCGTGGTTCGATGCCCGCCTCAGCGTCAAGCAAGCCCTGCACAACATTGCCCAAGCCGTGCAAAGCGCAGGGCAAACCCACTCTTGGTATCCCGTCTGCCGCGATGACCTCGACCATGTGATTGGCGTGGTCGGCGTGTCTCAACTGCTGCCCTATGCCGCCGAGCAAGGCGATTTGCCGCTGGAAGACTGCCTGCTGCCCCCCGTTTTTGTGCCTGAAACCTTAACGGGCATGGAAATGCTGGAGCAATTCCGCCTGCAAGCGGCCCGCATGGTGTTTGTGGTGGACGAATACGGCGCTTTGCAAGGCTTGCTCACCCCCCGCGATTTGCTCGAAGCCATCACCGGCGAGCTCATGCCAGAACTGCAAGAGGAGGCTTGGGCCTTGCCCCTGCCGCAAGGCGGCTGGCAGCTCGATGGCCTTATGCCGCTGACCGAGTTGAAATCCCGCCTCGATATTGAGCACGACCTGCCCGATGAAGAACTCGGCATCTACAACACCCTGGCCGGCCTGCTCATGGCCCGTGTGGGCCGCCTGCTGCGCCAAGGCGATGTGATTGAATGCGCGGGCTGGCGCTTTGAAGTCACCGCCCTAGAGGGTCGCCGCGTCGCCCAAGTGCTGGCCTACCCCCTGGCCACATAAAGGCTTTGCAGGCCACGGTAGGTCACGCTGCTCCTGTCCCATGCATGGCTGATGAGGCGCAAATTCGGCCAACGGCGGCTGATGTGGGCCAAAGTCAGCTCCGCCTCCAACTGCGTCAGCGCCGCACCGATGCAAATATGCGGCCCTGAGCCAAAGGCCAACATACTGCCATTGCTGCGCGCCACATCCAGCACCTGCGGCTGCTCAAAGCGGGCCGCATCGCGCAAAGCCTGCGCCAAACTCACAATCACCAAATCATTGCGCGCCAGCTTCTGCCCGCCCAGCACCGTCTCTTGGCACACGCGGCGGGCCGTGTACTGCACGGGCGGCTCAAAGCGCAGCAACTCTCGTACCGCACTGGCGGCCAGCTCAGGCTCGGCCTGCAAAGCCTGCCACGCCGCAGGCTGCTGCAACATATGCAGCACACCCGTGCCCAGCAAATGCCGCGTCGTCTCATGTCCGGCAAACAGCAGCATCGCCGCCTGTGCAATCAACTCATTCTCGCTCTCTAGCTGGCCTTGCTTGAAAGCCCGCTCCAGCGCCTTCAGTAAGGCCCCATCGGCCACACGGCCCTGCACAAACACACGGCGGAAGAAGCTGGCCAACTGCAACAAACTGCGCAGCGCCGCCCGCCACACCGCAGCATGGGCCACAGGTGCGCCAATAAAGGCGGCCAAATCATGCGACCAGCGCGCAAAATCCGCATACTCGGCGGCCGTCACATCGCGCAGGCCCAAAAATTCCACCATCACCTCAGAGGGCAAAGGCCGCGCCAACTCCGCTATCCAATCAAAAGCCTCATCAGCGCCATAACGCGCCTCAATATCGGCACAACGCGCCTCAATCCGCGCTTGCACAAAACCGCGCAGGCGCTCCAGCTCACTGGCTTTAAAGAAATCTTGCATCAAACCGCGCAAACGGCGGTGCTCGGCCCCATCCACAAACAGCATGGCCCGCGCAAACAAAGCCTGAAACGCCAACTGCCCCTGCTTGCCAGTGGCAGGGCTTTCGGCCTCAGCAGCGCTCGCGCTACCCACCCAAGCGCCCGTGCGTGCGGCTGAAAAATGCGCCGTATCGCGCAGCACCGCCTCGGCCAAAGCATAAGAGCTGACCAACCACGCCCCGCCAAAAAAATCCGCACTCCAGCTCAGCCCCTCAGGGCTACGGGCCGCCTCCCACTGGGTGTAAGGGGCATCATGAAAGTGGGGGAAATCAAAAGACATAAGAGACTGCCAGAGCGGCGTAACCCCAGCCTGCTGCAAAAATGGGGGCTGGCCGTAGCGTGAAAATGAAACGAAAAAGCCCAGCAATTTTAGCCAAGTGTGCCGAATGTCGTATTTCCAGCGGCGTTTATCTGGCCACAGCGTTTGGGGCAAATGGAAGGGGCTACATTAGCGCCATTGATGACCCTTGAGTCAGGCCGTGCGCCCTCAGTTGTATGCGCCCAGCTTGGCCCCACTCCGAACAGGAGCCGTTTATGAACACCACACCACACACCCTGCAACAGCCCTTGCGCGCCCTCTTGCCCTCTGGCTTCTCACTGGCCTTGGGCCTGGGCCTCTTGGCCTTGGGCACGGCCCATGCGGCCATTGCGCCCTCACAAAAGCCTTTGCTGTCTTCAGTCACGGGGGCCAAGCCCAATGTCATGATCACGCTGGATAACTCGGGGTCTATGGCCTTTCCTTATCATGAGACTTATGCTATTAACTCTGCGACCTTGCCAGATGAAAAGTATTGGTGTGAAGCACCTCTTTATGGCTGGGATAGCTCAAAGTCTGGTAATGCGCGGTGGGTACAGGGCTGGTATGCAAACGATCGGACTTGCTATACAAGGATTGGTTATACAAGCTCAAGCTATAGACAAAACTCCAATACAAAAGTCAAAGATCCTGCATCAAATACCACTTGGTACGCGATGCGGTCAGCAGATGTAAACCCTATTTTTTACAACCCTCGTTTAACTTACTCCCCACGGGTTAATGAGTATGGCCAAGCCTTGCCCGTGACAGATAACATCCGCTTTATAAGTAATCAAAACACAGCAGAAACCACTTTCTGCTCTGATGATTCGGCAAAAACAAATAATTATAGTTACCTGGGTGGTTATTGGAATACGCGCAGCAATTGTAATAATGCAGGCTATAATCCTGCTTACAGTCAATTAAAGACGATGGTTCCAAAAATTGAGGAGCACACCAGCAGCAGCGCCAATTCGGCATTCACTTGGGTTGTTTGTGATACGCCAGTATACAATACCAGTAAGCAGGAAACAGGCTGCCTGTGGGGGAATATATCTCAAATCGAAGAAATTACGCTCAGTCGCACTACTGCTGTGAAGTTGCCGAGCAACCATCAGCGCACAGATTGCGGCGCCAATGCCACACACTGTAGTGCCGCCGCTGAGCGCCAGAACATTCTTAACTGGTACCGTTACTATGCATTCCGTGCGCCAGCAGTAGCTACCGCCATCGGGATTGCTTTGGCCAATGATGACTACCGCGAGTCACTTCGTATCGGTTACTACAATATCAACGAAGGACAGAGCGCGAACAATGCCTTTATCGGTATTGATTCAAATGCAATTAAGTTTCGTGGCGTTCGCCTATCGAGTAGGGCAAACAATAAGGCGCTATACGACTGGCTTTATGGTCACGGCTCATTCCCTATCGGTGGCACGCCTCTGCATAACTCAGTTGACCGGGTGGCCGATTACTTTGCATTAGAAAGTAAATCTTCAGGTGGGAAGAATCCGACGATCACTGCGGCCAAAGAAAACCCTTGGGCACAAGACCCCTCTAGGTTAGCCAGTGCAAATAATTCTGAACTGAGCTGCCGCCGCTCTTTCAATATCTTGTTCTCCGATGGTGCCTGGAACCAAGGTACGGAAACCATCACAACTGAGCATGATTATGCCGATGCTTCTGTGATTGCTGCTGCGCCATCTACGCCCTTTATTGGCGGCTTTACAAAATACATAGCGAAAGGCTATAGTAACACTGAAGTAGGCCGCAAGCTCTACACGCCATTTGGTAACCCCAATGCAAAAGTAAAGGGTAGCTTATCTGACTTGACAGCCAAATATTTCTGGCACAAAGATTTGCGCCCCGATACTGCCAATGAAATTCAGCCTCGCATGGGTCAGCCCACCACTTGGCAGAATATGGCCACTTACACTGTAGGCTATCTCATTCGCCCGACAGGGGAACTTCCTGGAGCCACAAAGGGCTTGACCTTCAAGCAAATTGAAGATTACAAACGCAACTACATCAGCCTGGGCAGCTCTGCCACCAAACCAACTTGGGCAACAGATGTCACCAGTAATACAGACGAGCAAGGCCGCATTGATGACTTTATTCAAGCTGGCTTTACAGGCGGTGGCGCAGGCTATAGCGTGACCACGCCAGACGATGTGCGCCGCACCTTTGACCTTATCCTCTCTGACATCCTCAACTCCAGCGGTAAAGATGCGGGTGTGGCCCTCACAGGCTCGTCCAGCACCAGCGATGATTTGGCGGGTCGCATCAAATACACGGCAGACTACAAAACCATTGACAACAGCGGCCAGATTGATGCCGTGCGCCTAGATGCTGATGGCAAAGACGGCGAGGCGGTCTGGAGTGCATCCGACAAAATCCCCAGCGCCAGCACGCGCAGGTTTTTTGCCCTAGACGGTGCTGCTGATGAGCGCGTTGTGATCACGCAAAACACCCAACTCAGTGGCTTGCCCAATGGCCTTAAAGCCGCGCTTAACGGCAACGGCAAGCTCAAAACCGACAGCAGCTTCTTGCGCTACCTCTTGGGGGACGACACGCAAACCGATGCCAACGGCGCACTCATGCGTCAGCGCAGTAGCATGATGGCCTCATCCGTGAACTCGGCGCCGCTTTTGGTGGGCAGCCGCCAGAACATGGGCTATGGCCGCACGGCCTCTGGCCTGCCCGCTGCGGCCAAAGACAGCTATGTGGATTTCTTCAAGAAAAAGAACGAAACGCCTGAAATCATCTACGCCGCCACCAACGCAGGCGTGGTGCATGTCATCAACGGCGCTGATGAGAATGACGGCGAAGAAATCCGCAACGCCAGCGGAGCAAAAATTCAGCCCGGTGCTGAAGTTGCCGCCTACCTCATCAAAGACACCATGCCCAAGCTGCAAGACTTCGCCAAGCCCAGCTACAGCTTTGAATACTTGGTTGACGGCCCCTTGGTTGAGCACGATATGTGGGACGGCAGCGCCTGGAAGCAAATGGTTTTTGGCAGCACAGGCCGTGGCGGTAAGGCCGTATTTGCCTTCAACTCACCTTTGAACACAGGCAGCAAACCCGATCGCATTCCCAGCGCCAGCGACTACAAATGGGAGAAAACCTACGCCCATATGGGCCATGTCACCAATGGTGCTGCTGCGGGCATCACCACTGAGGGCAAAGCCATTCTTTTGGTCAACAGCGGCCACTACGCCAACACGGGTGCGGCAGGTTTGTATGTGCTGGACGCCCTAACAGGTGAAGAACTCAAATTCATCGCCTTGCCCTCCACCTATGTTTCGGACATCGGTTTGGGCGGTGTCACCGCTGTGCTCAACGCCAAGCGCCAAATTGTGGCCGCCTATGCGGGCGATGCCAACGGCAATATGTGGCGCTTCAAGCTCTCTGGCTCGCCCAGCCAATGGGGTGTTTCTAACAACCGCCCCTTGTTCACCACCCAAGGCAACCAGCCCATTTACGCCGCCCCAGCGTGGCAGGCCCACCCAGGCAGCAATGGCCATGCTTGCCAAACCCAAGGCCCTGGCAAATGCGGCACCATCGTCACCTTTGCCACAGGCATCTTGCTTGATGAAGACCACCTGAGCAACACCAGCACGCAAAGCATCTACGGCATCTGGGACAACATCGGCATCGGTGAGCCTGATCAAGCCTACAACTTGGGCGCTGGCGGAACCACCAGCTTGGTGCAACAAGAGATTGAGCTGGACTCCGCCACTGCGGGCACAGGCAAATCTGCGGGCCACACCTACTACCGCGTCACCAACAAACCTGTGAACTGGAGCCAACACCGTGGTTGGAAGATTGATATGGGCAAACTGCCCGGCACCACAGGCGAGCGCGTCGTGGGCGACCCCGCCAACATTGGCAGCACAGTCTTCTTCACCAGTGTGGTGATGAACAAATCCGCCATCCTTGAAGACTCCTGCACGGCCAGTGCGGGGGCCGTGAATGTGATGTACGGCATTGACGCCCTCACTGGCAGCCTGCGCCGCGCCTTTGACCAAGATGGCGACAAAAAACTCGATCAGTTCTCTGTGGTTTACCTGCCTGAAGGGGGCTTTACCCGCTCAACCGTTACCACCAACCGCCGTGATCCCAACAGCAACCTCTATGATGCCAACCTGAAAGCGGGCGTGGGTGATGCCAAAGCTGGCGACATCGACCTCTTGGTGCGCGATAAGGCCACTGGTGAAACGGGCTATATCACCGGTGTCATGGGCTCCATTCTTGTGGGTGATGGCCGTGGCAACACAGGCTGGTACCGCACTTGGCGTCCCATCCAGCATTTGCCCGCCAGTTTGCGTTAAGCTACTGGCCGAGACAAAACAAGGATGACCCAATAATGCAAACGCAAACACCTCAGAGTGCGACGGGCAAACGACAGGGCGGCTTCACCATCATTGAGCTGCTCGTCACCGTCACCATCTTGGCGATTTTGATCGCCATCGCCACGCCCTCCATGTCCAGCTTTGTGGCTGAATGGCGCGTCAACGCCGCCATCAACACCCTCAGCCGCGATGTGCGCTTGGCCAAAGCCGAAGCCATCAAACGCTCCCGTCCCGTTATTTTGTGCCCAGCCAACGCAGCGGGCACAGGCTGCGATACGGGCAAAAGCTGGAGCAATGGCTGGATGGCTTTTATTGATGACAACTACAACGATGCTTATAACGACGGTACTGATGAGCTTATCTTGCAGCAGGCCAAATTGCCTGGCGTTGGCAAGTTTGAGCACGGCGTTTCCTCCGTCAAGCTCAAGTTCGTCGCGCAGGGCTTGTTGCAAACACCCCCCAGTGGCAACTTTGTGATTGAGTCCAGCTTGGGTGGCGCTAATCCCAAAGTGCAATGCACGGTCAATGTTGCCCGTACTGCGCGCTTAAACAAAGTTAAAAATCCCCCCAAATGCAAATAAAAACAGCAGGAGACGCAGCATGTATGCACAAACCAAGCTGATGCCCAGTACGCAAAAAGGCGTGGCCCTGATTGAGGTCCTGGTCGCCATTTTGCTCTTAACCATTGGCCTATTGGCCATGGCTGGCCTCACCGTATCGGCCACAGCCCACAACAAAATGTCACAAATTCGCGGCGTCGGCACCATGCTGGTGAATGACTATGCTGAACGCGCCCGCGCTAATTTGCATGGCTTTGATCGCGGCGGCTATGAGATTAAGAATGGCCTGAGCTACACCTTGCCCACCAGTGGCCCCAGCTTGCCCGGCCTGAGCCCCGCCAATAACAATGCCGCTGCCGATGCAATGGCCACATACGACCAAGAAGATTGGGTGCTGGAGGTCTCGCGCCGCCTACCGCGCGGTCGGGTCTATGTTGAAACAGCGGCCCCCGCACCGGGCGATGCTGGTGGCTTGCGCACCATGAATGTCTGGATCAACTGGTTGGAGCAAGAGTCCTCGGTGGATCTGTTCAATGCAGCGCCATCTGGTTGTCCATCTGGTGTGACTGAAATCACAGGCAGCAAATGTATGTTCTTCAAGGTGGCCATATGAGGGAGCCAAGCGTGCAACACCACTACCCACAACGCCAAGCGGGTTTCACCCTGCTCGAACTCCTCATTGCCTTGGCCATTGGCATTTTGCTCATGACCAGCGTGCTCTTGGTCATGAGCAACAGCAGCCGTGGTGCCAAAGCCAGTGAGGCCGATGCCGTTATGTCCGAGGAGGCCATGCTGGTGCTCAACCTCCTGCAACAACAAATTCGCATGGCCGGTTACTCCAACACCAAGGAAGATAGCGGCGTGATGAAACGCCATTTCTCAGGCACGCCTATTTTTGGTTGTGACACAGGCTTTGCTGATTTGAGTCGCCCTTTCGATGATCTCACCTGTGCAGCCACTGGCAGCTCTGCCGCTATTGCGCTTCGCTACGAGGCGGACAATCTCAACACCATCCCGACCAGTGCGGGCGTTCCGACCAATTGTGTTGGTGGCGCTCTGCAGAACACCACTGTCAGCGAAGTCACGGGTGGTGGCAATATTTATTTGTCTGATGCGCGCTATGTCGTCACGACCAACACCCCTCCAGAGCTGGCCTGCCAAGCCCACCCAGGTACAGGTTCCCCCGCTTTGCAACCCCTGATCGAGAATGTTGAATCCGTGCAGTTTTGGTATGGTGTGGCATCCAGCAACAGTCGCCAAGACACACAAATCGTCACCTACCGCACGGCAACTCAGCTTGACAATGACCCAGCCCCAGGCGGCACCAGTCGTTCACACAAATGGGGCAAAGTTTTGAGCGTCAAAATTTGTGTGCTCATGCGCAGCCCTGACCCCCTTCTCGATGGCAGTAGCACAAGCAAAAAATACATCGACTGCGCTGGTGCTCTTGTTGATGCGCCAGACAATCACATGCGCCGCGCGTTCATTACCACTGCGCAGGTGCGCAACCGTGCCGCCATGCCTTTGGCTGTGGAATAAATAGGAATGCAGCCCAAATGCAGAGCGATTTTTGTAGCGATAAAACAGGAAGGTTCAATATGAAAATGCAAAAAAAGTTGATCTCAACCCAGCAAGGTGTGGTTTTGCCCTTGGCTTTGGTGTTGTTGGTGGTTATTTCCATCATTGGTATTTGGGCCATTGGCAGCTCCACCAGCTCAGAGAAAATGATGCAAAGCCAGCGCAGCAACGCCACGGCCCAGCAAGCGGCAGAGCTGGCCTTGCGCGTGTGTGAGGAAGTGGCGATTGAGAACGCAGAAGGCTCAGGCAGCAGGTGGCAAGCATTTCATACCAAAGTCATCGAATCTCCCGCAGTCACCAATGAAAATGACACCTCAGCCCTATGGCGACAGAAAAGCAATTGGCGCTCTGGGGCAACACATCGAATTGATATACCAGCAGGGGAATGGACCAGTTTGAATGCGGGTGAATTGAAAAACTCACCTCAATGTATCGTGCAGAAAATGGGTAGCAACAGCTATTTAATTACTGCTCGCGGCTTAGGGAATGATGTTAAATTCACCAGCCAAAATCAGGAAAAAACAAAAACAGGTGCAGAGGTTTGGTTGCAGTCTGTGATTACCCCTGAATCCTAAATGGCTTAGAAGGCATTAAACATGACACAAAGTAAAAACATCCTCAGCCGAGGCTTTACCCTGATTGAATTGATGATCGTGATCGCCATCATCGGCATCTTGGCTGCTGTGGCACTGCCCAGTTACAAAGAGCATGTCAACAAAGGCCACAGGGCAGACTGCCGCACCGTGGTCAATGAAATTGCACTGCTGCAACAACGCAACTTTTCCAATGTGAATGAATTTTTGCCTAGTTCAGCAGCCACCTTCCCAGCGGCTTATAAAACATGCCCTAAAAATGCATCTGCCAGCCAGAAGAAATACGATATCACTGTGGTTATTGAGACCGCCAATGACAAGCCGCCTGCGTTTGCCATTGCTGCGAAACCTGTTAACGGTATGGCAAATGATCGCTGTCAAGGCTTTTTACTCAACAGCAAAGCACAGGCTGGTGGTGTGGGTAAGAGTGCAACAGTGGCTGTTAATACATCGCCATTAACAGGTACGGTCAGTGGCGTTGATTACGACAGGTGCTGGCGCTAAGTTGAGCTGGGTTTGAAGGGTTTGCCTTTTATTGCAAACCTCAAACCAAGCACGCATCTTCCACAAACGGGCGATCCTTGTGTTCGCCCGTTTTTTTTGAGGACTACAGCGCGTCAAGCCCGCAATGGCTCAGTAGGGGCGTTGCATGCAACGCCCTACGAACTGCTGTGGCATGACGAGGTTTTACCGAATGCCGTCATGGCAAGGCGGGCGCAGCCTGCCGTGCCCCCAGCCCTACTCGCGTCATTGCCGCCGCCGAGCCGCAATCTGAGCCTTTCGCTGCGGTGGAGATGGCGGGTCAAGCCCGCCATGACGCTTAGATAGGGGGGAGATGGTGCGTCAAGCCAGCCATGACGCTTAGATAGGGGGGGAGATGGCGGGTCAAGCCCGCAATGGCTCAGTAGGGGCGTTGCATGCAACGCCCTACGAACTGCT
>CAZJBX010000011.1:60067-65899 GCA_964544605.1 uncultured Burkholderiaceae bacterium | reverse complement strand
CAAAGGCCATGGGCAGCAGCGCCGCAATCACGGTGAAGGTGGCCAAAATGGTGGGGTTGCCGACCTCATCGACGGCCGCAGGAATGATGTCTGCCAAGCGCTTATTGGGGTAGAGCTGCATGTGGCGGTGGATGTTTTCCACCACCACAATGGCGTCATCCACCAAGATACCAATGGAGAAGATGAGGGCAAACAAAGAGACGCGGTTGAGCGTAAAGCCCCAAGCCCAAGAGGCAAACAAGGTGGCAGCCAAGGTCAGCAGCACTGCGCCGCCGACGATGACGGCCTCGCGGCGGCCCAAGGCAAAAAACACCAAGGCGACGACTGAGAGGGTGGCGAAAATCAGCTTTTGAATCAGTTTTTTCGCTTTGTCGTCGGCGGTTTCGCCGTAATTGCGGGTCACCGTCACTTGCACATCGTCAGGAATGACGGTGCCGACCAAGCTGTTCACCCGCTGTTGCAGGGCTTGGGCCATGTCCACGGCGTTTTCGCCCGCCTTTTTCGTCACGGTCAGGGTGACAGCGGGGAACTCTTGCCCTGCTGCGCTTTGGCCTGCTTGGGTGCTGGCCGCGCCAATGCCGTGCCAGACATAGCGTTGGGCCTGCTCAGGGCCATCATGGATTTGCGCCACTTCAGACAAATAAATGGGGCGGCCCTCACGCACGCCGACCACCAGAGTTTCCAGCTCTTGGCGGCTGCGGAAGAAGTCGCCTGTGACCACGGCCACCTCTTGGCCGTTTTGTACACGGCTGCCTGCGGGCAGGCTGGCATTGTGGGCTTGCAGGGCGCTTTGCACTTCAAGCGGGCTCATGCCTGCGGCGGCGAGGCGGTCCACATCCAAATCCACCCGCAGCACGCGGCCGGGGCCACCGATGACGGCCACATCGCGGGTGCCGGGCACGCGCTTCAATTCGGCTTCCACGCTGTGGGCGACGCGCTCCAAGTCATACGCACCGCGCTCGGCATCATCGGCCCAGAGGGTGAGGCTGAGCACAGGTACATCGTCAATGCCCTTGGGCTTGACCAAGGCGGGGCTTACGCCCAGCTCAGGGGCGAAGACATCGTAGCTGCTGCTGACGGTGTCATGCAGGCGCACCAAGGCCGTCTCGCGCGGCACGCCGACTTCAAACTGCACGGTGAACACGGCCACGCCAGGGCGAGAGACGGAGTACACATGCTCCAAGCCCTGCAATTGCGCCAAGCGTTGCTCAAATGGCCCAGCGACCAAGCGCTCGACATCGGCGCTATCGGCCCCGGGCAGGGTGAGCATGACATTGGCCATGGTCACATCAATTTGCGGCTCTTCCTCGCGCGGGGTCACGCCCACGGCAAACAAGCCCAGCAGCAGCGCCACCAAGCCCAAAAGCGGGGTCATGCGCGTGTGTAAAAAGAAGGCGGCAATGCGTCCTGAAATACCCATGGTGGCGGCTCCTTATTTGGCGGCTGGGGGCAGGGCGGCGGCTTTCAGTGGCTCCAGCGCCACGCGCTCGCCATCGCGCAGGCCAGCGAGCACTTCATAAGAGCCATCGCCTTGGCGCTCACCCAAGCGCACTTGGCGCAGTTGCGGGCGGCCCTGCTCGGGCAGCACATACACGGCGGTTAGCTCGCTGCGGCGCAGCACGGCAGCAGCGGGCACGACCAAGCGGCGTGCCGTGCCAGTGACAAAGTGCAGGCGCACAAACTGGCCGGGGGCCAAGCCTTGGGCGGCTTTGGGCAAATAGACCCGCACCTCGGTGGTGTGGGTGCGGGGGTCGGCGGCGGGCAGCACCACCACGCTGCTGGCGGCGAGCCAGTCGTCTTGGCCGGGGATTTCAATCATGGCTTGGCCGCTGCTGCGCACGGCGGCAATCCAAGCTTGCGGCACTTGCGCCGTGGCCCGCAGCCAAGCGGGGTCATAGCCCGTGGCCAAGGGCATACCAGGGTTGGCGGTCTCGCCCAACTCCACATGCAGGGCCGACATCACGCCGCTATAGGGCGCGGTGACTTCGGCATAAGCACGGGCGGTGCTGGCTTGGCCGCTGCCCGCTTGCAGGGTTTTGACACGGGCTTGGGCGGCCTTGTATTGCGCCTCTACGCCTTCCATTTGGGCTTTGCTGACAAAGTTTTTCGCCAGCAGTTCGCGGTGGCGGTTGTAGTCGCGGCGGGCGTTCTCAAGCGCGACTTGGGCCTCGGCCACCTGTGCCTGTGCGCCCGCCACTTGCTGCTGCGCCAAGCTGGGGTCAATGCGCATGATGAGCTGGCCTTTTTGCACCGCATCGCCAGGGCGGAAGTGGATGCTGGTGATGCGGCCACTGGTTTGCGCCGTCACCGTCGATTGGCGCTCGGCCTCCACCACGCCTTCGGCCACTTTGCTGGCCTGCACCTGCTGGTAGCTGACGGTGCGCACCCGCAGCGGCTCAGGCTGGGCGGCAGGGCCTTTGGCCTGCGCGGGCAGGGCCAAAAGCAAAGACAAACTCAAAGAGAGGGCAAAAGAACGGGGCAGCATGGCGGTGGCGGTTTGTGGTGATAAAAGAAAAACGCCGCCAAGATGTGTGCTGGCGGCGGGCGGGTTCAGTGGGCAGCTTCTGCCGCGCCCTTGATGCCCAAGCGCTTGAGCACCAAGGCCAAGGGGCAAAAACCCGTGAACGAGCTTTGGAACAAATTGGCCCCAACAAAGGCCGTGAACCACAGCCAATTGGGGCTGTGGTAGTGGGCCAAGGCCAAAGAAATCAGCACAAACAAACCCGCCAAGCGGATGATCCATTGTTCAAGAGGGGTTTTCATCTCAGTGGCTCCTATTGCTGGGCAGCTTAGACGCTGTGTGAGCGCATGATTTGCTCGACCACAGGCTCCAGTCCAGTCAGGCCCGCTGCGCGGCCAATCTCAAGGGCTTGGTCGATGTTTTTGCCCTCGCTGCGGAAGGCTTTGAGCGCAAACATCGCGCCCACGCGGTTGCCGCTGGCGCAATGCACCAATACGCGGTGTTCGGGGTCGGCATGGTTCATGATGCTGGTGAACTCATCGACGGCGGCCCAAGACAAATCGGCTGCGCCACCCACGGGGATGTTGTGGTAGCTCATGCCCAGCTCTTTCACCACCGCGCCCTCGTCATAGCCAGGGGTTTCACCAGGGGGGCAAAAATTCACCACCATTTTGATGCCTTGTTCGGCGGCCTTGGCCAGTTGCTCAGGCTGCGGGCGGCCACCTGTACACAGGCCGCTGGCGGGGGTGCAAAAATTTGGGATGTCGAGGATGATGTCGTTGGCGCTCATGGGTTTACTCCTGTTCAAGCGATGGGGCAGTAAATGTCTTGTAGGGCTTGCAGCACTTGCAGTGCAGGCCCGTCAGGCACACGGTAAAAAATGGTTTGGCCGTCGCGGCGGGTGGCCACCAAGCCTTCTTCGCGCAAAACAGCCAAATGCTGGGACAGGGCCGATTGCGAGAGTTGGATGGTGTTGTTCAGTTCGGTCACGCACATCTCACCGCTGCTGAGCAGGCACAAAATCAAAAGGCGGTTGCTGTTGCCCAAAGAGCGTAGCAAACGGGCGGCATCGCCAGCGTGCTGCATCATTTGCTCGTGGATGGGGGAGAGTTCAGCGTTCATGGTGAAAGAGAGTGGCTTGAATATTAGATGATTCTAATATGGCGAGGTGATGTTGTCCAGCCCACGCCTTCTTTGCGCCGCTTTAGCGCTGTTTGGGGCGCTGGCCTGCCTGCACTTGCAGGCTCAGTTGTTGGCCTTTGCGCAGCAGCACAAAGGTGCTGGACTCGCCGGGCTTGAGGGCTACCACAGCGGCAATCATTTCATTCATATTGCGCACGCTGCGGCCATCCACCGACTGCACCACATCGCCCACCTTCAGGCCCGCTTGCTGGGCGGGGCCGCCGTCCAGCACGGTGCGCACCATGCTGCCTTGGCTGCCTTCGGGCACTTGCAACACTTGCGCCAGCTCAGGGCTGAGGTCTTGCAACTCCACGCCAATCCAGCCTCGGCTCACATGGCCGTCTTGCAGCAGGCTGTCGAGCACCTGCCGCGCCAAGCTGGCCGGGATGGCAAAACCAATGCCCATGCTGCCGCCTGAGCGCGTGTAAATGGCGGTGTTGATGCCCAACAGCCGCCCTTGGGTATCGACCAAAGCGCCGCCTGAATTGCCAGGGTTGATGGCGGCGTCGGTTTGAATGAAGTCTTCAAAAGTATTGATGCCCAAAGAGTGGCGGCGCAGGCCACTGACGATGCCGCTGGTCACGGTTTGGCCCACACCAAAGGGGTTGCCTATGGCCAGCACCGCATCGCCCACTTGCAGCGCATCAGAGTCGCCCCAAGTGATGGCCGGCAGATGGGGCATGTCCACCTTCAGCACCGCCAAATCGCTCTCGGGGTCGCGGCCCATGACCTCGGCCTTGGCCTTACGGCCATCGTGCAACTGCACCTCTATCTCATCCATGCCCTCAATCACATGGTGGTTGGTCAGTACATAGCCCTCGGCACTCACGACCACGCCTGAACCCATGCCGCGCTGCGGCTGCTGCCCCTGCGGGCCAAAAAACCAATTGAGCCAATCCTCATCTTGCTTTTGCTGGCGCGCCTTTTTGCTGGCATTGATGCTGACCACGGCGGGCGCAGCCGTTTGCACCGCATAGCGAAAGCCTTGGCCCGCATCAGGCGGGGCCGACAATGGCGGCGGGGTCGGGCTGCCCGTGGGCTGTGGCTCAGGCTCGCTCAGGGTAGGGGCTTGGGGCACAATCCAGCCTTGCAGCGCCGCCTGTATCCAGTGGGGCTTGAAGCTGTGCACGACAAAACCCAGCACCAAAGCCAAAGTCACCCATTGCGAAAAAATCAGCCAAATGCGCCGCATAAATTCAAACTTTACAAAAAGGAAAACGCCATGCCCGTGAGCCGAGAAACCTTGCTTGATGCCTTTGACAGCTTGCTGCAACCCCAGCTCTTTCGTGATTATGGCCCCAATGGTTTGCAAGTGGAGGGTAAGGCAGAGGTGAAAAAAATCGTCTCAGGCGTGACCGCCAGCTTGGCCTTGATTGAAGCGGCGATTGCGGCCCAGGCTGATGCTATTTTTGTGCATCACGGTTTGTTTTGGCGCGGCCAAGATGGCCGTGTGGTGGGCTGGATGAAGCAGCGCCTTGAGCGCCTGCTGGCCCACGGTATCAACCTCTACGCCTACCACCTGCCGCTGGATGCCCACGCCACAGTGGGCAACAACGCCCAACTCGGCCAAGTGCTGGGCTTTCAAGCCCTAGAGCGGCGCTTTGGCGAGCACGATTTGGGCTGGCTGGGCCGCCCGCAGCAAAGCCACGCGGCGCATTTGGCCCAGCACATTGAGGCCACCTTAAAGCGCAAAGTGCAGTTGGTGACCGCACCTGAGCATTTGCAGCGCGAGATTAAAACTGTGGCCTGGTGCACGGGCGGCGCGCAGGGCTGGTTTGAAGCGGCGATTGCGGCTGGCGCAGATGCCTACATCACGGGCGAGATTTCAGAGCCGCAAGCGCATTTGGCGCGCGAATGCGGCGTGGCTTATTTGGCTTGCGGCCACCACGCCACCGAGCGCTATGGCGCACCCGCAGCGGCCAGCTTGGTGGCCGAGCAACTGGGCTTGGCGCACGCATTCATTGACATCCCCAACCCTGCGTAAAGGCTGGGTGGGGGCTTTGCCATTGCTGGGGTAAGAGCCGCCACCATAAAAAGAATGCCTTATCGCGGGCCACCGAAACGCTTCATTGTGGGGCTTGGCCTGAAATCTCACCCCCCTTGTCATTGCGGGCTTGACCCGCAATCTCAATCGCAGCCAAAACCCAGATTGCGGCTCGGGGGCCGCAATGACGAAGTAGAAGGGAAGC
>CAZJBX010000011.1:0-59967 GCA_964544605.1 uncultured Burkholderiaceae bacterium | reverse complement strand
GGCCAAGACGAAGTAGAAGGGAAGCGGCCAAGACGAAGTAGAAGGGAAGCGGCCAAGACGAAGTAGAAGGGAAGCGGCCAGGACGAAGTAGAAGGGAAGCGGCCAGGACGAAGTAGAAGGGAAGTGGCCATGACGGGGGTAGGGGCACGGCGTGCCGTGCCCGCCATCTTGCCGCGTCACGGCAGCAGCAAGGCGCTCTTAATCTTCCAGCGCCTTGATTTTGAACCAGCGCTGCAGCAGGCGCGAGAAGTCGTCCATATACATATAAGAGGCGGGAATCACCAGCAGACTGAGCACGGTGGAGGTCATGAGGCCGCCAATCACCGTCCAGGCCATCGGTGCGCGGAAGGAGAGATCCGCTGAGCTCAAGCCAATGGCAATGGGCAACATGCCAGCGGCCATGGCCATGGTGGTCATGATGATGGGCATGGCGCGTTTGCGGCAGGCGTCCAGCATGGCGTCATAGCGGTTCATGCCAAGCTCGGTGCGGGCCATGATGGCGTATTCCACCAACAAAATGGAGTTCTTGGTGGCCACGCCCATCAGCATAAGCAGGCCAATGAGTGAGGGCATAGACAGAGAGGACTTGGTCGCCAGCAAGGCGATGAAAGCGCCGCCCAAGGCCAAGGGCAGGGCCATCAAAATCGTGATGGGCTGCATCATGCTCTTAAACAGCAAAATCAAAACCAAGTAAATGCACAAAATGCCTGCGCCAATGGCCATGCCAAAGTCCAAGAACAACTCTTCCATGACTTCGGCATCGCCCATGGGGCGCAAAGAGACACTGGCTGGCAGGTTTTGTATCGTGGGCAGGGCATCCACTGCGGCCATGATGTCATTGATGGACGCACCAGAGAGCTCGATGGTGAAGGAGATGTTGCGATGTCGGTCAAAGCGGTCGATTTGCGCCGCAGCGCCGCCCAGCTCCATATCCACCACTTGGTTGAGCATGACAGGCCCGCGCGCTGTGGGGATGGTGACGCGGCCCAAGGCATCCATATCGTGGCGCACGGCCTCATCGATTTTGACGACGATGGGCACTTGGCGCTCGGAGGTATTGAGCTTGGGCAAATCGCTGCTGTAATCGCCCACGGTGGCAATGCGCACGGTATTGGCAATTTGGGCGGGGCTGACGCCGAGTTCGGCAGCTTTGTCCAGCTTGGGCTGCAAAATGATTTCAGGGCGAATCAAAGAGGCGGAAGAGGAGATGTTGCCCACGCCCTCAAGGGTGCGCAGCTCTTTCTCAAAATTGGCTGCCGTGCGGGCCAAAGTCTCGGGCTCATCGCCCACCAGCATGACATAGTAGATTTCACCCGTGCCGCCCAAGCCCACCTTCACGCGCACGCCAGGCAGGGCCGTCATCAGCTCACGAATTTGGCTTTCAACCACTTGTTTTTTCGGGCGCTTGCTGCGGGCATCCAAGGTCAGGGTCAAAGTGGCCTTGCGTGGGTCAATGCTGCCGTCCTGCATAAAGGCATCTTGCCCCGCCTTGCCGCCAGCCACAGCGGTGTAAATTTGCTTGACGGAGGGGACTTTGTCTTGCACCAATTGGCGCGCTTGCTCGGCCAGGGCTTGGGTTTCTTCAATCGTGGAGCCGGGCGGTAGCTCCAAGTGAATCTGTGTTTGATCGGTGTTATCGGCCGGAATGAAGCCCTGTGGCAGCATGGGAATTAAGGACAGGGAGAAGACGAAAAAGACCGTGGCCGCGAGGATGGTTTTAAAGCGGTTGTGCAGCACCCATGTGACCATTTTCATGTAGCGGTCGAGCAGTGGGCTTTCGTGGGCGTTGTGCTTGACAGGGGTCAGGCGCAGCATATAGGCGGCCATCATGGGCGTGAGCATACGCGCCACTACCAAAGAGGCAAACACCGCAAACACGGCGGTAAAGCTGAACTGGCGGAACATCATGCCAGGGATGCCTGTCATAAAGCCCGTGGGCAAAAACACGGCGATGATGGTGAAGGTGGTGGCAATCACGGCCAGGCCAATTTCGTCAGCCGCCTCGCGGGCGGCTTGCAGCGGTTTCTTGCCCATGCGCATATGGCGCACAATGTTTTCCACCTCCACAATGGCATCGTCCACCAAAATCCCAATGACCAAAGTCATGGCCAGTAGTACTGGCACATTGAAGGTGTAGCCCAATAGATACAGGCCCAGCAAGGCGGGCAAGACGGACAGAGGTAGGGCGGTCGCCGAGACAATGGTGGCGCGCCAGTCGCGCAAGAACAGCCAGACCACAAAAACCGCCAGCAGTGCGCCTTCAAACAACATGCTCATGGCGGCATTGAAGTCTTCGTAAACAGGGGTGTAGGAGTCAAAGGCGCGGGCAAAACGCATATGGGGATATTGCTGTTGCAATTCTTCTAGCGCCGCTTCAACGCCTATGCCGACCTCGGTATCGCTGGCGCTTTTGCTGCGCGAGACCTCAATGCTGACCACGGGCTTGCCGTTCATAAAGGCGGCGGTGCTGCGGTCGGCCACGGTGTCCTGCACGGTGGCGATATCGCCCAAAGTGCGCGGCCCAGCGGCTGTGCTGATGGGCAGAGCGGCCATCTCTTGCGCGGTGCGGGCCAGCACCGCAGTGCGCAGGTTTTGGTCAGCGCCGCCGAGCTTCATGCGGCCTGCGCCCAGCTCCAGTTGCAGGGCACGCAGTTGTTGTGAGACATCGGCAGCCGTTAGGCCCACGGCCTGCAGGCGCTCCATATTCAGGGCCACTTGCACCTCGCGGTCGAGGCCGCCAATGCGCTCCATACTGCCCATGCCGGGCACGGCCATTAGGCGGCGGCGCACGGTGTCGTCAATGAACCAAGACAACTCCTGTTCATTCAGGCGATCTGAGCTGATGGTGAACGCCGCAATGGGCGCGCCAGCAATGTCCATTTTGCTGACGATGGGCTCCTCCATATCTGAGGGCAAATCGCTGCGGATTTGGGCAATGGCTTGGCGCACATCGTCCAGCGCCTCTTGCGGGTTGCGTTCCAAGCGGAACTCGGCGCTCACGGTCACCACGCCATCGCGTGAGGTGCTGTAGATGTGCTTGACACCCTGCACTGTGGCCACAGCATTTTCAATCTTGCGGGCCATTTCGCTTTCAATTTGCGCTGGCTGCGCGCCAGGCAACACGGCGGTGGCGATGATGATGGGCAGATCCAGATCAGGAAAGAGCTGAATCTTCATCTTGTTGTAGGCAAACAAGCCGCCCAAGGTCAAGGCGATGAAGAAAACGATGGTGGCAATCGGGTTGTTGATGCTCCATCGCGAGACATTGCGGGGTTCAGGCGCTGGGGTGGCCGCTGGCGTGGGGGCCAAGCTGCTGGGGCTGCTCTCAGTCATGGGCTGGCCTTTCTTTATTCTTCGGCGCTGGCTGGCTCGGCCGCAGCGGCAGGCTCAGGCTGGGTCTCGGCATCGGTGGCCTTGCTGGTGCTAATTTGCACGCGATCGCCATCGGCCAAGAAGGCCGCGCCCTTGGCCACCACGCGGTCTTGGGCACTCAGGCCGTCCAAGACCTCCATCTCGCCACCCACGCGCTGGCCCAATTGCACCATCACTTGGTGGGCTACAGCGTTCTCATCGACCACCATCACGAAGCTAAAGCCATCGCGCAGCATAACGGCGCTTTGAGGCAAAAGCAGGGCTGAGCCGCTGCCAGACTCAATGCGGCCTGTCACATACATGCCTGCGCGGCTGTGCTCGCTGGGCTCCAAATCGATATAGACTAAGCCAGTGCGGCTTTGCACATCGACGGTGGGGCTGAGCAAACGCACCTTGCCCTTGGCACTGTGGCCCTGGCCCAAATCCACCGTGGCGGGCATACCGACACGGATGCGCGACATCTCGCTGGCGCTCACTTGGGCGCGCCACTCCAAACGCCCGCCTTCAATCAGGGCAAACATCTCTGTGCCTGCGGGAATGATGGAGCCTTTGACCACATTCACGCGGGAAATCACGCCATCGGCGGTGGCCTTGACCACGGCATTGTTCAAGTGCAGGCGGCTGGCCTCACGGGCGGCATGGGTTTGCGCCACGCGGGCTTTGGCCGCCAGCTCAGCGGTTTGGCTTTGCAGCAGCGCTTGCTCGCCCAAAAAGCCTTGCTCATGCAATTTGAAGGAACGGGCGGCTGAACTTTTTGCTTCGGCATAGGCGGCGGCGGCCTCTTGGGCGGCAGCCTCGGCCTGGCCGTGTTCGGCGGCCATGATGAGGGTGTCAAAGCGGGCCAGCACTTGACCACGGTGCACGCGGTCGCCCACCTCTACGGGCACGGCATCAATGCGGCCACTCACCTCAGCGCCCACACTGGCTTCATGCCAAGCCATGATGTTGCCGTCGGCCTGCACGCCACGACTGACTTCGGCCATGCGCGGCTGCACCAGCTCCACCGTCAGCGCTGAACGCGTGTTATTGGTCTCGGCATCTTCTGCTTCGCCCTTGCTGCAAGCGCTCAGCGCCAAAGCAGCAGACAAAATCGCAGCATAGAGAAGACGAGAGGGGCTTCGCAGAGGGGTGGCTTGGGGCAGGGGGGATGACATAGGCATGAGGTGGTGGGCTTTTTCAGCAATAAAAAGCAGGCCATGAGCCTGCTTGAAGGGGGGAGAGCAAGGGCGCTGATGTTAGGGATTATCCTAGCCCGTGTTTACCCTAGGTAGTCAACGGATTGTTGCTTGACTCGCAACAGTCCGTCAAGCTAGGGCTTAGCGCCCAGGCAAGTGCGCCATGGGGTTGATGGGGGTTTGGTTGCGGCGCAGCTCAAAGTGCAGCTTCACGCGGTCGGCCTCGGTTTGGCCCATTTCGGCAATCTTTTGGCCACGCGTCACGCTCTGGCCCTCTTGCACCAAAATGCGCTGGTTGTGGGCATAGGCGGTGACAAAGGTGGCGTTGTGCTGCACGATGATGAGGTTGCCGTAGCCGCGCAAGGCGTTGCCTGCATACATGACTTTGCCGTCAGCGGCGGCCATCACAGGGTCGCCCGCCTTGCCCGCAATATCGATGCCTTTGTTCTTGCTGGCATCAAAGTGCTGCAAGATGGGACCAGTGGCTGGCCAAGCCAAGGCAATGCTGCTGGCCGCGCCTGTGGGTGAAGGTGTGGTGACGGCGGGCACGGGCTGGGTGCTGGCCACAGGCGTGGCGGCGCTGCCTTCGGGGGCCACGCGCAGCACATCGCCAATTTCTAGCAAATAGGGGTCGCTCAGGCCGTTCCAGTAGGCCAGCTCAGCGATGGTGCGGCCATAGTTGCGGCTGAGGCGGTAGAGGGTGTCGCCCTTTTGCACTTCATAAAAACCGGGCTTGCCCTTGTTTTGCTGCCCAATCAAGGGGCGAGTGGGCGCAGGCGTGCTGCTGACCGTGCCACGCGAGCGGTCTTCAACGGGGGCACGGGTGAGTGAGGTGCTGGTGCACGCGCTCAAGACCAATGCAGACGCGGCAATGGCGCCCAAAGACAGCCAAGACTGGGGGAGAGTTCTCATCGTCATCCTCTATGCTTCCTCTGTGTTTCAAATTTGAGAGCCTGATTTTAGTGGCACAAAATGCACCGCATCTAAAACCTGCTGCTGCATACGCCCATCGGCGGTTTTGTCAATCACCACCAAAGCCTGGCCCTGGCCTTGCTCTATGGGGGCAACCAAACGCCCGCCGGGGGCCAGTTGCGCCAGCCAAGCGGGTGGCATGTTTTGCCCGCCAGCGGCAGAAATGATGGCGTGGTAAGGCCCACCTGCGGCATAGCCCGCCATGCCATCGCCAAAAATCAAATGAATTTGCCCCGCCTCTTGTGGGGTGTGCGCCGCCAGCGCCAGCAAATTCTCGTGTGCTTTGTGGTGCAGCCCTTTGATGCGCTCAATCGAGTGCACTTGCGCAAACAGCCGCGCCAACACCGCCGCCTGATAGCCGCAGCCCGTGCCAATCTCCAGCACCTTGGCCTGTGGTGGCAAGGGGCGCTCCAGCAGCAATTGCAGCATTTTGGCCACCACCTGCGGCTTGCTGATGGTTTGCTCAAAGCCGATGGGCAAACTGGTGTCCTCATAGGCTTGGCCGGTTAAGGCGCTATCAACAAAACGGTGGCGCTCCACCGCCTGCATGGCCGCCAAAACCTGCGGCTGCGTGATGCCGTGCAACTGCTGCAAACGCGCCACCATCAAATGGCGGGCCGCTGCTGCGCCGCGCAAGCCTGCATGGGCCTGCACCTTGGGCGGCTGCACCGCAGGCATCAGTGCGGGTGCTGGCACGGCAGGGGCCAGAGCATGGGCCACAGGCAAACGCGCCGGAAAGCTCGGGCGTGCTGGGTTTTTACGGGCTGGGGGCTGCTGGGCACTCATACAAGAAGGCAGTGCGGGGTTTTACAAAGCCTGCGGGCGGCGCGCCTGCATCGCTGCCAAACGCAAGCGCCAATCGGCTTGGCTGGCGTAATGCGTCAAATCAATATTGAGCGGGCTGATGCTCACATGGCCGTGGGCCGTGGCGTGGAAATCTGTGCCCTCGCTGGCATCTTGGGCCTGCCCCGCAGGGCCAATCCAATACATGGTTTCGCCATGCGGATTCACCTGCACAATGGCTGGCTGGGCCGCGTGGCGGCGGCCCAAACGGGTGATTTGCGCGGGCTTGATGTCTTGTGCGGGTAAATTGGGGATGTTCACATTCAGCAGCCACAGCCCTGGCTCTTGTGCAAAAGTCTGCACAATCTCGGCCGCTTTATCGGCCGCCGCATCCAAATGTGCCCAGCCGTAATTCACCTGTGAAAAGGCAATGGCTGGAATGCCAAACAAATAGCCCTCCATCGCCGCCCCCACCGTGCCTGAATACAAGGTGTCATCGCCCATGTTTGCGCCGTTATTGATGCCAGAAACCACCAAATCGGGTTTGAAATCCAGCAATTGCGTCGTCAGCGCCAAATGCATGCAGTCGGCGGGCGTGCCCGTCACATAGCGCTCTTTCGGGCCAGCCTCGCGCACATAAATGGGCGTATGCACAGACAAAGCATTGGACTTGGCACTGTTGTTGTGCTCAGGCGCAATCACCTCAACTTCGGCAAAGCGCTCCAGCGCACGGCGCAAAGCCCGTATGCCATCGGCACGATAGCCGTCATCGTTACACAGCAAAATTCGCATGGTGCTCCCGCTCAAGAACAAAACGCGCCGACTGGCGCGCCATGACAAGGCATTGCGGCCTCAAAACCGCCATCAGACATTTTTATGCCCCTGTAGGCCAGTGCCCTCTTTGGGGCGGAACTCGCACTTGGGCTTGACGCAGTGGGCGTAAATGCTCAAAGCATGATCGGCAATCTCAAAGCCGTGGGCTTTGGCAATCGCCTCTTGGCGGCGCTCAATCTCGGCATCGTGGAACTCCTCCACATGGCCACAAGTGAGGCAAACCAAATGGTCGTGGTGCTCGCCCTCATCGAGCTCATACACCGCCTTATCGCCCTCAAAATTGCGACGCAGCAAAATGCCCGCCTGCTCAAACTGGGTCAGCACCCGATACACCGTGGCCAGCCCAATCTCGCTGTGCTCTTGCACCAGCACCCGAAACACATCTTCAGCCGACATATGGCGCATGACGCCACTTTGAAAAATCTCTAGGATTTTCAAACGGGGCACGGTCGCCTTCAAGCCCGTGCTTTTCAGGCTGTCGATGTTGTCCATATTCAAAACCACTTTATTTTTACCGTTCACTCACTCAAGGCCGCTCAAGGGGCTGCGCAGCAGCGCAACGGCCTGTTGCTACAATGGCCCGCATCATACTATGCAGGTCTTTTACCTACCCTGTGCATGACTACTTCAGCAGCCCCCGCCCCTATGAGCAAACCCCACTTCACGGTTCTGGCCCTTGCGCTGGCCTCCTCCCTCGTTTTCAGCGCCTGCAGCAGCTTTGACCGCGCCAGCAACGCCGTAGCCCATATCGTCACCCCCTATCAGGTGGAAGTGGTGCAAGGCAACTTCATCAGCCAAGAGCAAGTTGCCGCCTTGCGGCCCGGCCTGAGCCAGCAGCAAGTGCGCATGGTTTTGGGCACGCCCTTGGTCGATAGCGTCTTTCATGCTGACCGCTGGGATTATGTCTTCACCCTGCGGCGCAAAGGCTTGGCGCAAGAGCCCAAACGCCTGAGCGTCTTCTTTGAAAACGGCCTACTCGACCGCATAGAGGGCGATGACATGCCCTCAGAAATCGAATTCGTCCAAACCATCGACAGCAAGCGCAAGCTCGGCAAAGTGCCCAGCCTCACCGCCACCGATGCCCAGCTCGACAAAGCCAGCGCCCAAGCGGGCAAGGCCAGCCGCACAGAGCTGACCCAGCCCCAAGGCGAGCGCCGCGCGCTCGACAGCTATCCCCCACTTGAACCCTAAACTGAACACACCATGACACACCGCATTGCTATTGCTGGCGCCTCTGGGCGCATGGGCAAAACCTTGATTGAAAGCGTTCTCGCCGCCCCTGATTGCCAACTCGCTGGCGCACTGGATCGCCCTGGCAGCGCCACCATCGGCCAAGAAGCCGCCGCCTTTTTGGGCCAAAACACTGGCGTGCAAGTGCAAGCTGAGCTGGCCGCTGGCTTGGCGGGCGCGCAATGCCTGATTGACTTCACCCGCCCTGAGGCGACCTTGGCCCACCTCGCCGCCTGCCGTGAGGCAGGCGTGCAAATGGTCATTGGCACCACGGGTTTTAGCGACGCACAAAAAGCCCAAATTCAGGCCGCCGCACAAGACATCGCCATCGTCATGGCCCCCAATATGAGCGTGGGCGTGAATGTCACCCTGAAACTGCTGGAAGTTGCGGCCCAATACTTGGCGCAAGACTACGACATCGAAATCATCGAGGCCCACCATCGCCACAAAGTCGATGCCCCCTCAGGCACGGCCTTAAAAATGGGCGAAGTCATTGCCCAAACCTTGGGCCGTGATTTGCAAAAAGACGGCGTCTTTGCCCGCGTCGGCGACACTGGCCCGCGCCAAGCCAAAGAAATCGGCTTTGCCACCGTGCGCGGCGGCGACATCGTTGGCGACCACACCGTGCTCTTTGCCGGCATTGGCGAGCGCATTGAAATCTCGCACAAAGCCTCCACCCGCCAGCACTTCTCGCAGGGCAGCCTGCAAGCCGTGCGCTACCTCAGCGGCAAAACCAATGGCCTCTACGACATGTTCGATGTCCTCGGCCTGCGTTAATTTCCCATAGCCCGCCCCCTCTGCCATGCTTGAATTCTTTGCCCAAACCGACAACATTGGCCGCCTTGTGGCCCTGCTCCTGCTCGGCCTGTCTCTGGCCACTTGGGTCACTATTTTCTGGAAGGCGTGGTTCTTTGCCCGCGTCATCAAAGACAGCCGCTTGGCCATCCCCGCCTTCTGGCAGGCAGCCAGCCTAGAGCAAGCGCAGCAGCGCATCGAAGCCATTGAGCGCGAGCCCCTGGCTGGCGTGCTCGTGGCCGCCACCGCCCACCAACCCACGGGCAGCCTGGCCACCCAAGGCAGCCGCGAGCAGCAACTCACCCGCGTCCTGCGGGAAGCCCTGCAACACATCCAGCGCAAACTGCAATTTGGGCAATCTTTGCTGGCCACCGCTGGCTCTACATCACCCTTTATCGGTCTCTTTGGCACAGTCTGGGGCATCTACCATGCCCTCATTGCCATTGCGGGTGAAGGCCAAATCACCATCGACAAAGTCGCTGGCCCAGTGGGGGAGGCCCTCATCATGACCGCTGCTGGCTTGGCCGTGGCCATTCCTGCCGTTATCGCCTACAACATCTTTGCCCGCCTCATCGCCAACCTTGAAGCCCAATTTGACGGCTTTGCCCGCGACCTGCGCGAGCTGCTGGCTGGCACCGCCACCCCCAATAGCTGAACCCACAAAGGCGGCAACATGGCATTTGGCGACCTCAACAACAGCCCCAGCAACAGCACAGGCGGCACGCCCATCAGCGACATCAATGTCACCCCCATGGTGGATGTCATGCTGGTGCTGCTCATCATCTTCATCATCACCGCGCCGCTCATGGTCAGCAGCATCCAGCTCGACCTGCCGCAAACCGATGCTGCCCAGCAAAACGATGAAAGCAACTTCATCAGCATCAGCTTGGACCAAAACCAAACCCTCTACCTCAACGACAAAGCCATTGAGCGCAGCGCTTTGAAAGTGGCCTTAGAAGAGCGGGCCAAAAACGACCCCAGCACCGAAGTGCAGCTCAACGCCGACACCACCGTGCCCTACGGCACCATTGTTGATGTCATGGGCTTGGCGCAAAACGCTGGCCTCAAACGCATTGGCTTTGTTGCCGAGCCTGAGGCGCAGTAAACCGCAAGGCCCAGACTTGTTGAGTGGAAAAATAAAAAGCAGCCCGTGGGCTGCTTAGGGTGTCGGCGCTTGGCAGCTATCAGTCCTCACCACCAAAGATGCCCAATAGAGAGAGCAAGCTTTGGAAGATGTTGTAGAGGCTGATGTAAATGCCGAGGGTGGCGCTGATGTAGTTGGTTTCGCCGCCATCAATGATGCGTTTGACATCGTAGAGCAGGTAGGCGCTGAAGATGCCGAGAATGGCAAAGGTCAAGACCAGCATCAAGGGGCCAGACTGCACAAAGAAGTAATTGAGCAGAGAGCCGAAAAAGACCACAAGAAAGCCGATAAAGAGCCACTTGCCCATGGCGCTGAGGTCGCGTTTGATGACGGTGGCGAGGCTGGCCATGGTGGCAAAAATAGCCGCCGTGCCGCCAAAGGCGGTCATCACCAATTCAGCGCCATTGCCTTTGGCCAGAATAAAGCCCAGCATACGCGAGAGCATGAGGCCCATGAAGAAGGTGAAGGCCAAAAGCAAACCCACGCCGAGGCCAGAGTTTTTGTTTTTCTCAATGGCAAAGATGAAACCGTAAGCGCCCGCCAAAAACAGCAGGATGCCCATGCCGCCGCCCAAGCCTTGAACAAGGCCAGTTTTCAGGCCGACATAAGCGCCCAGCACGGTGGGCAGCAAGCTGAGGGCCAGTAGGCCGTAGGTGTTGCGCAGCACTTGGTGGCGGCTGGCCAGAAGGTCGTAGCCGCCATTGCTTTGAGCAGGTGTCAATTGATTCATAGGGGGTAAAGCTCCTTAAACTTTTTTGAAGGCCAGCGCACCGTTGGTGCCGCCAAAGCCGAAGTTGTTCTTCAGGGCGACATCGAAGGCGACATCACGGGCGGTGTTGGCGCAGTAGTCGAGGTCGCACTCGGGGTCTTGGTTGAAGATGTTGATGGTAGGCGGAATCTGTTGGCGGTGCAGGGCCATGATGGTAAAGACCGATTCAAGGCCGCCCGCGCCGCCGAGCAAATGGCCGGTTGCGCCCTTGGTGGAGTTGACCACGGCGCGTTTGGCTTGCTCGCCCAAGGCGGCTTTGATGGCATTGGTTTCGTTGATGTCGCCCAAGGGGGTGGATGTGCCGTGGGCATTGATGAAGCCCACGCTATCGGCATTCAGGCCCGCATTGGCCAGGGCGCTGAGCATGGCGCGGCGGGGGCCGTCCATATTGGGGGCGGTCATGTGGCCCGCATCGGCGCTCATGCCAAAGCCAGCGACTTCGGCGTAGATTTTGGCGCCGCGTTTTTTCGCGTGTTCGTATTCCTCTAGCACCAACACGCCTGCGCCTTCACCCAGCACAAAGCCATCGCGGTCTTTGTCAAAGGGGCGGCTGGCGGTGGCGGGGTCATCGTTGCGGGTTGAGAGCGCACGCATGGCGGCAAAGCCGCCCACGCCCAAGGGCGAGACGGTGGCTTCTGCGCCGCCGCACACCATGACATCGGCATCGCCGTATTCAATCATGCGGGCGCTCATGCCAATGGCGTGCAAGCCTGTGGTGCAGGCAGTGACGACGGCGATATTGGGGCCTTTGTAGCCAAAGCGCATGGAGACATGGCCCGAAATCATATTGATGATGGAGGCAGGCACAAAGAAGGGTGTGATGCGGCGCGGGCCACGGTTGGCCAGCTCTTGGCCGGTGGCTTCAATCAGGGGCAGGCCGCCAATGCCTGAGCCAATATTGCAGCCAATGCGCAGGGCCAGTTCTTCGCTCAAAGTATCGCCAGTGGGCAGGCCCGCATCGGCCACGGCTTGGGCGGCGGCGGCAATGCCGTAGTGGATGAAGGTGTCCATGCTGCGCGCTTCTTTGGCGCTGATGTAGTCCTCTACATTGAAGTCTTTGACCTCGCCTGCGACTTGGCTGGCAAAGGCCGACGCATCAAATTTACTGATGGCGGTAATGCCCGTTTGCCCAGCCAATAGATTGGCCCAAGCGGTTTCAACAGTGTTGCCTACGGGGCTGATGCAGCCCAGACCTGTGACGACGACGCGGCGTTTACTCATGAAAAATCTCTCTTTCTCGCTGTTCTCGAATAGCCCCCATGCCTATCTTCATATAGGGCAGACATTGGGACGCAATGATAGTGGAATTATGGGGCGGCTCTGGCTATGGCCGCCTAGTCGGAATAGTCAGAATGGTCTTCTGACTCAATGCTGGCGGCGGCATGCTCTGCAGCCTGCACGCTGGCGCTGGCCTCAGGGCAATCTTCTGCCGCTTCATCAACGGCGGGCAGGCGTTTGATCTGGTCCAACAAAGCCACGGATTGCAGCTCTAGGCGGCTGTTTGGCCCAGTTTGCAGGGTGATGCGTGGCGCTTCGCCTGTGCTCGCTTCGTTTGGCGCCATATCCAAGGTGATTTGGCTGCGATTGGGCGCGGCGATTTCTAACGATTGAATGCCTTGGCCGTGCACCTTTAGATCACTGGACCGACCCCGTGTTTTCCCGCAAAGGGCGCCTGGATTGCGTGGGCGCAATTGCACTTGCAGGTGGGCGATGTCGCCAGTAAAGCGAATATCTGAGCCGATCAAAGTCAGCGATTGCCGCTGCGCTGGCCCCTGGCTGTCATGCCTCGCCTCAGCCATATTCAGCACCAAGTAAGTATCGCTTTCTAGGGTCAGCACTTGCGCAGGCAAAGCCAAATTTTGAATACCCACCGCTCTGGCCCGCTTGCGGCCTGTCTGCCCATTTGGGTGTGCATCTTCAGCTTGGGCGCTGATGACCAGGGTATTGCCTTGGCGTGTCATGGTCAGGCGTGGTTGCTGCGCGTTGTCATTGCGGCTCACAAGGCGGGGGTGCTCATGCACACTCAAAGTCATGCCGCTGGCTATGCCTTGCAGCTCAACGCGCGTGATGCCTTGCCAAGCCTCGCCACTCAGATCATAGGTGTGCGTTGTGTCAGTGCGAACGGGGCTGTCGCTGCTGCTGGGCGAGAGCCACATGCTGCCCCACAGCAGGGCGCAAGCCAAGGCAAAGCACAACAGGCCTTTGTGCAGGTGCATGGGGTTTTTGAAAGAGGTTCGCCCACTCATGACAACTGCCTTTCACGCAAATTCCAATACGCTGAAAGCCAGAGCAAAGCGGGGCAACCCAGCCAAAGCGCCGCCGTCAGGCCGTGCGCCCGCCAGCTCGCCGCCATCCATTGCGGCTGCCACCACACGGCCAGTGTGCTCATGCTGGGGCCAGTCAAGGCCATCCACATCGTGGTGATAAGAAACAGGCCAAAGCCCAAACTCAGCGTTTTCAGCAAGGCGGCACGGCCAAAGTAAAGGCTGCAAGCCAAGGCAAAGCCTGTGCCCGCTGCATACACCAAGGCAAACAAGCTGTGCAGGCGTAGCGCTTGCAGGCTGGGCAAAAATGGCCAAAAGGCGGCGTAGTCTTGTGGATTGGGGGCATCGCGCTTGTGCATCACCGCGCTTGTCATTTCTTCAAAATGCGCTTGCGTCATGGCAAAAGCCAGCTTGCGTGCAGGCCAAGTCAGCAGCTCAAATAGGGCGGTGTAGGCCAAGGGGTAGAGCAACAAAATCACCACTGCGGCCAAAAGTATTTTTTCAAACGCACTGGCCGGTTGCATCAGCAGCAGCAAATTGCCTTCGCGCCTGTGCACATCCGCAAAATAGCGCCCCGCAAAAACAAAGCCTGAAATCAACAAACCCGCCGTGTAATAAACGGCTTGGCTGCTGGTGCGCAGCATGAATTGCCCCGTTGTGGTGCTCAGCACTAAAAGCAAAACCAGCACATACAGCAGCGCCAGCGCCAGCAAAAAACCTGCCCAGCTGCGGTGTTGCTCGGCCCATTGCGCCCGTGCGAGCTGGGCAAAGCGTTGCGGTTTGAACATGCGTGCTGGCCTTCTCATGCGGCAGCCCCTGCTTGGGTGTGGCGCGGCGCAAGGGCATTCAAGATGCCCGCTTGGTTCAGGCTCAGGGCCTTGTAGAGCAATTCCAGTTGAATGGCCTGCTCGCTGCTTGGTGCTGCCGTGTTTTTGGCCACCCAAGCCGTGTGCGCGCCCATGCTTTCTTGGTAAATCAGCTCGGCGGCTAGGGGCAAATCAGCCGTTTGCAAGGCCACGCCCATGCGCAGTTGTGCGCCCAGTGCCGCCATGCTGCTCGATAAAACGAGCTGGCCCGCATCAATGAACCAAATGTGTTGCAGCACGCTTTCTAAATCGTGCGCCTGATGCGTGCTGATGAGGATGGTGCGGCCCACTTGCTCGGGGCTTTGCAGCAGGCTTTTAAATTGGCTGCGGCTGAGGATGTCGAGGCCGTTGGTGGGTTCATCCATCAGCAACACAGGCGTGCAAGTGGCCAGCGCAAAGGCGATGGCGGCTTTTTTCTTTTGCCCCAAGCTCATGCGGCCAAAGCGCAAATCGGCAGGCACTTGCAGCGTATCCAAATAACGCGCATAGGCGGCGTGTGAGAAGTTGGGGTAAAAGGCCGCGTGCGTGGCGGCCAATTGCGCGGGGCGCAGATCAGGCAGGTGAAATTCTTCAGGCAGGATGTAAATTTGGCTTAAGAATTCAGCCGTTCTGTCTTGCGGTCTCCAACCCAGCACCGCTATTTGCCCTGCATCGGGGCGCAGCAAGCCGCTGAGCAGCTTCAACAAGGTGGATTTGCCGCTGCCATTGCGGCCAAACAGGCCGTAAACGCCAGGCTCCCCAATGTGGGCTTTAAAAGCCCGAAACAGTTCCTTGCGGCCCCAGGCAAATTGCAATTGGGCGATGTCTATCATGTGAAAGCGGCTGCTGGTTTGCGAGCGATAAGGCATGCGCATAAAAAAAGCCCAACACAAGGGTTGGGCTTTGCATCGTTAGCCCGTGCTGCTGAAGGCACAGAGCGGCTGGGGATTAGCCCTTGGCGTGCTCTTTGGCGTAGTCGATGGCGTTTTGTACGGTGAGGATTTTCTCAGCGTCTTCATCGGGGATTTCGATTTCGAAGGCGTCTTCAAGGGCCATCACCAGTTCAACGGTGTCAAGGGAGTCAGCGCCCAAGTCGGCAATGAAGGCTTTTTCGTTGGTCACTTGCGACTCTTCAACGCCCAGTTGCTCGGCGATGATTTTTTTGACGCGGGCTTCTAATTCACTCATGTGTGTACTCAGAGGTAGTTGGAACAAGCGGCCATTCTAGCGCAGTTTTCTGGCTTTCTTGCTAACCGCTGGGTTAGCTGCGGGCCAGCAGACCGAGTGCCGGGCTGGGGTAGTGCAGGCGCAGGCGCAGCTCGGTTTTCAGGCGCTGGTTGTGCAGGCGGCGTGATTCGCGCAGAAAGCTCATTTGCGCGGGGCTGAGTTGGCGCTCCAGCTCGGAGCGGGGCAGGCGCGGCGGCGTGGGCAAATCGAGCAGGCGGGCGGCGAGTTCAAAGTAGTCGCCCATTTTCAGTTGGCTGTCGTCGCAGACATGGTAGAGGCGCTGCGGGCGGCCGCGCCAGAGGGCCAGCCAGCAGGCGCGGGCGAGGTCATCGGCGTGGATGTGGTTGGTGTACACATCATCGGCAGCGGTAGGCACGGGGCGGCCCGCTTGTAGGCGGGCGGCGGGTGTGCCGTGGGCGCGGTCGAGGGCGTAGATGCCAGGGATGCGCAGCACACTGCTGGCGATGCCGCTGCGCCGCCAAATGAGTTCGGCCCCCAAGCGGCGGCGGGCGCGCTCAGTCGCCGCTTGCGGCGGACAGCTCTCCGCCAGCCAAGCGCCATATTGGTTGCCATAAACGCCGGTGGTGGAGGCATAGACCATGTGGCGCAAGCTGGGGCTGCGGCGCAGGGCGCGGCTGGCGCTGAGGCTGCGGCCATCGGCCAAGGCCAGGCTTTGGGCGCGGTGTTGACCGAGGGCTTGGCGCGGCGCTTGCAGCGCAGCAGGCAGGGGCAGGTTTTGCGCTGCGGGCGGGGCCAAAAACAGCAGGCGGTGGGGCAGGGCGGCCAAGCGGCGCAGGCTGGCGGCATCATCCAAATCACCCAGCAGGGGCAATGCCCCAAGCTGGCGCAAATGGGCCAAGCGCTGCGGGCTGGAAGTGAGGGCGTAAATGCGCAAGCGCGGGCGACGGCTGCTGAGGGCTGGGCCTTGGTTTTGGGCCAGTTGCTTGAGCAAGCGCTCGCCGACATCGCCGCAGCCGATGATGAGGATGCGCTGGCGGCGGGCCAGCCAGTGCGGGCTGGACATGGTGGCGGCCTCAGTCGTAATCGGGCAGCCAGTCGGCGCTGATGACTTGGGCTTTTAAATCGACCTTGTCGATATAGGCATCAACAAAAGGGATGAGGCGCTCGGCGGCCTCTGCGCTGGGGCTGGCGGCGCTGGGGCTGGCGGCGCTGGGGGTGATGACCAACACGGTTTGCGGCCCTGTGGCGATGAGGTCTTTGACGCGGCCCAGGTCTTGGCCTTGGCGGTTGATGACTTGCAGGCCAATGAGATCGACCCAGTAGTATTCGCCGTTTTCAGGCGGTGGGAAGTCGGCCCGTGAGACGAAGATGCGCGCGCCTTGCAGGGCCTCAGCGGGGTTGCGGTTGTGCAAACCCTCGGCCAAGGCGACGATGTGCTCGCCGTGGGGTTTGATATCGGCCACGCTGATGCGGGTGCAGTGGGCCAGCTTGGGCCATGCGCCTTTAGCGGGCGGTGCAGGCCGCGCTTGGCGCTGCGGCAAAGCGGGCAAGAGATACCAATTTGGGCACGAAAAAAGCGCCTCAGCGGAGGCGCTATGGGATTGCACTTTGAACCAGCCTTTGATGCCCCAAGGGGCGCCGATTCGGCCCAGTTCAACGGCGTCGCTTGCGAGTTCGCAAACGGCAAAGGCCGAGTCTGGGCCGTGCATATCAGGCATCAAGCAGCCAGTTTGGCGGCTTCTTTAGACAGGCGAACAACGGTGTCGCTGGCTTGTGCGCCAACGCCCAACCAGTAGTTGTAGCGGTCAAGAGACAGACGCAGGCCCTCTGTGCCTTCTTTAGCAGAAGGGTTGTAAAAGCCCAAGCGCTCAATGAAGCGGCCATCGCGGCGCACGCGTTTGTCAGCCACAACGATAGAGTAGAAAGGGCGGGCTTTAGAGCCACCGCGAGCGAGTCGGATAACGACCATGGGGAATCCTTTAAAGGTGAAAGTTCAGCAGCGTCTGAGACACGCGCATGGCCACCTTCAGCCAGCGACACGCTGCAAAACCGCGCATTATAGACCAGCGCGGGGCGGCTGTGGCGGCTTCGTCCTGCCTACAATCGGCGGCATTTGCTCCATAGAAGAAGAAAGGCGCTGCCATGCGTGTGATTTTTGCAGGAACCCCCGAATTTGCGGCCGTGGCTTTGCAGGCGATTTTGGCTGCGGGCCATGAGCTGGTGCTGGTGCTGAGCCAGCCCGACCGCCCCGCCGGGCGTGGCATGAAGTTGCAGCCCTCTGCGGTCAAGCAACTGGCCTTGCAGCATGGCCTGCCCGTGGCCCAGCCCCAAGGTTTGCGTTTGGATGGCCGCTACGCCGAGGATGCGCAAGCGGCGCAGGCGCAGATTGTGGCAGCGCAGGCCGATGTGATGGTGGTGGCCGCCTATGGTTTGATTTTGCCGCAGTGGGTGCTGGACGCGCCGCGCTTGGGCTGCCTGAACATTCACGCCTCTTTGCTGCCGCGCTGGCGTGGGGCTGCGCCCATTCATCGGGCCATTGAAGCGGGTGATGCCGAGACGGGCGTGTGCATCATGCAAATGGATGCGGGCTTGGACACTGGCGCGGTGCTGCTGCGCCAAAGCCTGTCGATTGCCGCCGATGACAGCACAGCCAGCTTGCATGACAAATTGGCCGATTTGGGCGGCGCGTTGATTGTGCAAAGCTTGGCGCAGGCCGAGCAGGGGCCGCTGCGCGCCACGCCCCAGCCCGCAGAAGGCATCACTTATGCGGAGAAAATCAGCAAAGCGGAGGCGCAAATCGATTGGCAGCAGCCCGCCGCTGTGCTGGCCCGCAAAAGCCGTGCTTTTGACCCCTTTCCCGCCTGCCTCACGCATTGGCCCATTGGCGGCAAAACCGAGGCCGTCAAAATCTGGCGCATGGCCGAGGCCCCCGCAGGCGCGGCGGCCCGGCCCGGTGAGCTGCTGGCGCTGGGGCCAGAGGGCGTGCTGCTGGCCTGTGGCGCTGATGGCACAGAACGCGTGCTTTTGACCGAGCTGCAAAGGCCGGGCGGCAAACGCCTGGCAGCGGCGGCATTTTTAGCGGGCACGGCCTTGCAAGTGGGCAGTGTGGCGGCCTGATGGCGGCTGGATGGCCGTTTTTTAAGCCCCCAGACTTTTGATGCAGGCCAATCAAATCATGGACTTAGGGCGTTTTTATGGCCCCATGCCTTATGATGCCCATTGGACTGATGGGCGCTGCGCCCGTTTTTTTTCGCTTGTGATTTTGTTCTCGCATGAAGTTTGACGATTTTGAATCCCCCACTTTGACCAAGGCGCAGATGGCCGATCTGCTGCATCAGGGCGTGGGTTTGAACAAGCGTGAATCCAAAGACATTGTGGATGCCTTCTTCTATATTTTGAGCGATGCCCTGATTCAAGGCCAAGAGGTGAAGATTTCAGGCTTTGGCAACTTCCAAGTGCGGGCCAAAGCGGGCCGCCCTGGGCGCAACCCCCGCACCAGCGAGGTGGTGGCCATTGCGCCGCGCCATGTGGTGACTTTCCACCCGAGTCAAAAGCTCAAAGAGAGCTTGCAGGCCCAAGTGGATACCTTGGCCCACAAGGGCGAGGCGGACGATGAGGACGGCGATAGCGACTTCCCCATTGGGCTTTAAGCGGGCGCTTTGGTGCAAGTCAATAAAATTTGCCTCTGTGCATCGTTAGAATGCCAAACAGTTTAAATTGGCTTGTGGCCTAGGGTTTACCCATGCCCTGCGCCCAAGCCCCAGTTTGTGATTTCAGCCCAGAAAGTAGAGGACAACACATGCGAATCGGCGTGCCCAAGGAGACGGCGCAAGGGGAAACCCGTGTGGCCATTAGCCCAGAAACAGTGAAAAAGCTCATCGCTCAAGGCCATGAAATTGTGATTGAAGCCGGTGCTGGCCTGAGTGCCAGCATCACCGATGCCGCCTATACCGAGGCAGGTGCGAGCATGGCCGATGCCGCCGCCGCTTTGGGCGCGGCCATGGTGCTGAAAGTGCGCAGCCCGAATGCCGCCGAGTTGGCGCAAATGCAGGCGGGCAGCGTGCTGGTGGGCATGTTGGAGCCCTTTGATGCCGCAGGTTTGCAGGCTTTGGCCGCCGCCAAAATCACAGGTTTTGCACTGGAGGCCGCGCCCCGCACCACGCGGGCGCAGAGCATGGATGTGCTCTCCTCACAGGCCAACTTGGCAGGCTATAAAGCGGTGATGATGGCCGCCGATGCCTATCCCCGCTTGTTTCCCATGCTGATGACGGCTGCGGGCACCATCAAAGCCGCCCGTGTCGTGATTTTGGGCGTAGGCGTGGCGGGCTTGCAGGCCATTGCCACGGCCAAACGCTTGGGCGCAGTGATTGAAGCCTCTGATGTGCGCCCCGCCGTCAAAGAGCAGGTCGAGTCTTTGGGCGCAAAATTCATTGATGTGCCCTATGAAACCGCCGAAGAAAAAGAAGCCGCAGAAGGCGTAGGCGGCTACGCCCGCCCCATGCCACAAAGCTGGTTGGACCGCCAAAAAGCAGAAGTGGCCAAGGCCGTAGCCAAGGCCGATGTGGTGATTTCAACGGCCCTGATTCCAGGCCGCGCTGCGCCCACTTTGATTACCGAAGAGATGGTGCAATCCATGAAGCCAGGTTCGGTCATTGTGGATTTGGCCGCAGGCAAAGGCGCGAACGGCGTGGGCGGCAACTGCCCCCTGACCGAGACCGACCAAACCGTGCAAAAACATGGCGTGACCTTGGTCGGCCACAGCAATTTGCCCGCTTTGGTGGCGGCCGATAGCTCAGCCCTTTATGCGCGCAATGTGCTGGACTTTTTGAAACTGGTATTTGACAAAGAAGGCCAGTTCAAAATCGACCTAGAAGACGACATTGTGAAAGCCTGTTTGGTCACACAAGACGGCCAAGTGCTGCGCGCTTAAAGCCAGCCTATATTCAGCGCAATCTGTTTTAAAACCGAGACGATTTATGGAACTCATTAACCCAACCATTACCAATCTCATCATCTTCGTGCTCGCCATTTATGTGGGCTACCATGTGGTGTGGACTGTGACGCCCGCCCTGCACACACCTTTGATGGCCGTTACCAACGCCCTGTCTGCGGTGGTGATTGTGGGCGCGATGTTGGCCGCTGCCCTCACCGTCACGCCGCTGGGCAAAGTGATGGGTGTGGCCGCTGTGGTTTTGGCCGCAGTGAATATCTTTGGCGGCTTTTTGGTCACCCGCCGTATGCTTGAAATGTTTAAGAAAAAAGAACGCCCTGCCAAGGCCGCTGAAGGAGGCAAATAATGGATTTCGCCGCAGTCCCCCTGAACTACATCGTGCTGGCCTATTTGGTCGCATCGGTCTTTTTTATTCAAGCCCTGAAAGGTTTGTCGCATCCCACCAGCGCCATCCGTGGCAATGCCTTTGGCATGAGTGGCATGGCCATTGCCATCGTCACCACTTGTGTGCTGATTTTGAAAGAAGCGGCCAAGCTGCAAATCAATGGCATTGAGGGCTTGGGCTATGTGCTTGCGGGCCTTGTGCTCGGTGGCGGCGCAGGCGCTTTCATGGCGAAAAAGGTTGAAATGACCAAAATGCCTGAGCTGGTGGCTTTTATGCACAGCATGATTGGCTTGGCCGCAGTGTGCATTGCCGTGGCCGTGGTGGCCGAGCCGCAAGCCTTTGGCATTGTGGAGCAAGGCCAGCCCCTGCCCATGGGCAATAGTTTGGAGCTGTTCTTGGGTGCGGCCATTGGTGCCATCACCTTCTCAGGCTCTGTCATCGCCTTTGGCAAACTCAGCGGCAAATACAAATTCCGCCTGTTTCAAGGTGCGCCCGTGATTTTCAAAGGCCAGCACCTGCTCAACCTCATCGTGGCACTGACCATGGTGGGCTTGGGCATCGCCTTTATGCTCACGCAGAACTGGACCGCCTTCTACACCATGCTGGCCTTGGCCTTTGTATTGGGCGTGCTCATCATCATCCCCATCGGCGGCGCAGACATGCCCGTGGTGGTGTCCATGCTCAACAGCTATTCAGGCTGGGCCGCAGCAGGCATTGGTTTTAGCTTGAACAACGCCATGCTCATCATTGCGGGCTCGCTGGTTGGCTCATCAGGTGCCATCCTCTCTTACATCATGTGTAAGGCCATGAACCGCAGCTTCTTCAATGTGATTTTGGGCGGCTTTGGTGGCGATGCAGGCAGCGCCAGCGCCACAGGCGGTGGCGAGCAACGCCCCGTGAAAAGCGGCAGCGCCGACGATGCGGCCTATATGCTGGCCAATGCCGACAGCGTCATCATCGTGCCCGGCTATGGCTTGGCCGTGGCCCGTGCCCAGCACGCCGTGAACGAACTGGCGCAAAAGCTGAGCGAAAAAGGCATCAGCGTGAAATACGCCATCCACCCCGTGGCGGGCCGTATGCCTGGCCATATGAATGTGCTGCTGGCCGAGGCCGAAGTGCCTTACGACCAAGTGTTTGAGATGGAGGACATCAACGGCGAATTTGCCCAAGCCGATGTGGCCATCATTTTGGGCGCCAACGATGTGGTCAACCCCGCCGCCCTTGAAAAAGGCAGCCCCATTTACGGTATGCCCATTTTGGAAGCCTACAAAGCCCGCACCGTGATTGTGAACAAGCGCTCGATGGCCGCAGGCTATGCTGGCCTCGACAACGAACTCTTCTATATGGACAAAACCATGATGGTGTTTGGCGATGCCAAAAAAGTGGTGGAGGATATGGTCAAGGCGGTGGAATAAGCGCCGCCCCATTGGGGGGCAGCTTGCTCCCATTTTTTGGCCCACAAAACGAAACCGCCCCAAAGGGCGGTTTCGTTTTAATGCGGCCAGGCAGACCAAAGGCCCATGCGTCTATTGTTCGGGCAGGGGTTTTTGCGCTGAACGGGTGCAATACACCGCAGCTTGGCCCTGGCTGGCCGCTGTTGCAGTGCAGGGCGCATCGGCGGCCAAAGGCTGCACGCTGAAGCTGGCGCCGCCTTCGCCCGGTATCTGCACGCGGTAGCGGAGTGTCTCGGCTTTGGGCGGTGTGCCGTGGGCAAAAGGTGTCAGGCGCAGCGTGCTCTGACCACATTGGGCCAGCAAGGGCGCTTTGCCGATGCTGCCGAGGATGCGTACCACACTGCTGCGTTCAGCTTCGCAAGCTTCGGCGCTGGTGGTGCTCGATAGCGTCATGCGCGTGCCGCCGTCGGCCATCAGTGTCAGGAGTAAAAGAGCGTGTGTGGCGACCATATTCAGAACTTCTTGGTGATGAACAGATTGGCCGAACGCTCTGCACCAGGCATCTGGCCATAGGGCCTGTAGCGTCGGTTGCTGAGGTTGTTCAGCTCGGCCACCAAGCTCAGGCCGTGGCCAAAGTCGGTATGCGCGCGCAGGTTGAGCGTGCCGTAGCCGCTGGCGGTGCTGCTGGCGGTGCTGGTGGTGGCGGTGCTGAGTGCGCCAGTGTCGTCACGCAGGCGCGCCTTGCTTTCGCTGCGCACATAGACATCCACGCTGCCATACATGCCGTCTCGACTCCAGTCTTTGCGCAGGCCCAACTTGCCTGAAACGCGAGGCACGCCGCTGTCGCTGGTGTTGTAGCCGTTGCCGTAGCGCAGCTCGCGGTGGGTGGCCGTCAGCGAGGCATAGGGTGTCAAGCCTGCCCACAGGGTGCGGGCGTTTTCCGCATAAACCTCTAGGCCGGTGGTGTGGGCCGCGTCTACATTCTGGTAGGTGCTACTGGTGGCGGCGATGTAGTCTTTGGAGCGGGCGTGAAACAGCGTGACATCCAGCGTCTTGCTGCCCGTCGCGTAGCGTGCGCCCAGCTCGTAGGTCGTGGAGGTTTCGGGCTTCAAGTCTGGGTTGCCCGCTAGGGTGACACCGCCGCCGGTGGTGGTCAGATACATCTGGCCCAAGGTCGGGTAGATATAGCCTTGCGAGATATTGGCGCGCAAGGCCAGGCGTTTGGCTGGCGTCCAGACCAAGCCTGCCGAGCCCAAAAACTGGGTGTCGGTGTTGTTGCTGCCCATGGTGTTGGCGGTGCTGTTGGTGCTCGATAGGGCGTGCTTGGAGCGTATGCGCGAGCCGCGCGCGCCCAAGGTGGCGGTGAATTGATCGTTGAGCGTCATCTCATGCTGCCCAAATGCCGAAAAAGTTCGGGTCTTGGCATCGTCATAGCGCAGCGTTGTGGTGTTGGTTGTGGTGTTGAATCTGGTGAGCGCGGTGTGGGTGGTCTTGTCGGCAATCAGGCCATCGTCCTCCCAGTCCAGTCCCGCCACGGTGCGGCTGTTGGGCGAGAACTTCATTTCCGCCCGCACATTGGCGCCCCAGGTGGTCTGCGTATCGAGCGAAGTGGACAGCACATGGACGGTCATGGGGCCGACGACTTGGGTCACATCGTTGCGGAAGTCTCGGTCAATCGTCTGGCGGTAGAGGCTGGCGCTGAATTTGTTCAGCCATGGCGCGAGTTCGCTGCCCTCATAGAAGAGCGCCGTCTTGCGCAGGTCACGGTGCGGCAGGGAGATAAAAAAGTCCGACTGGGAGTCCACATACACATTCGCACCCAAGTCGTAGGCTTGCGCCTTCAATCCAAAGTAGTGCTGGCCCAGCCGGTAGCCCAAGTGGGCCGAGAGGTTCTGGTCTTCTATGTCTGAGGGGCTGAGTTTGCCATCTGGCGTGCGGCGATCGCCCTGCTTCATCTTGCCCAGGCTGAGGTTGTAGTCGAGCGCGCCCGACCCCGCATCCACGGTTCCGGCTGCCGTGGCCGACAGGCGGTGGCCGTCTGTGGCCGACATATAGCCCGCCGTGGTGCTGAAGCTAAAAGGCTTGTCTGCGCCGCGTTTGGTGATGATGTTGATGACGCCGCCTATGGCACTGCTACCCGACACCACGGAGGATGAGCCGCGCACCACTTCGATGCGCTCAATCGTCGTCGGGTCCACCAAAATCGGCTGGCCGTAGTTGGTGTGGTCGGTCAATTTCTGGCCATCGATGAGGATGGCCACACGGCGCGAGGTTTCACCTCGGATGGCGATGCGCTCAATGCCCTCTTCCGAGATTTGCACCCCGGGCACATCGCGCAGCAATGTGGCGATGGACACGGGGGTGGTTTGTTCGATGTCCTCGGCTGTGATGATGCTGATGGATGCTGGGTTGCGCATCACATCGGTTGGCAGGCCGGTGCCAATAACGGTGACGGTTTCTAAACTGGGGGCATCTGACTGCGCCAGCGCAGGTGCGGCAGCAAGGCAGATGCCTGCACCCAAAGCCAAGGTGCGGCTCAATGAAGGCATGGTTCTATTCCTTTAGGGGGAGGTTGGGGGAGTTAGAGCCGTACCTTGCGAAGGGCTGGGGGAAGGCAAGGGCCGCATTATAGTCAATCAAGTGATAATGCGAACCATTCGTATTTAAATGGTTTTGGGGTGTAGTCCATTCAGCGCCACAGGGCGATCTTGGCTGTGTGTATGCCCAATAGCACAGGCCTTTTTTGAGCGCCATATTGGGCGTAGGAGCCTGCCGCCAGCGGGCGGGCTGGGTTGGAGCACGCCGATGGCGGCTCTCAATGGGGGTGGGCTTGGCAGCCTGTTGGCCGTGGCCGGCCTTTGTGGTTTATGGGTTTGCGGCGGGGGCGGGTTTAAGGCGCAAGCTGCCATAAAGGGGGCGGTTGGCATCAGGCTGGCCGATGCGAAAGCGGTAAACAGCAGGGGTGCAGTTGTCGTCGCGCTCGCGGCAGACGCGGCCGGCCTGCATGAGCCAGTGCAGGTGGGCCACGGTTTCGCCCACGGCCAGCAGTTGATCGATGGGGTTGCGCAGTTTGGGGAAGATGCCAGCCATGACTTCAGCGGCGCTTTGCGGGCCTTGGGCTTGCAAATGGGCCTCTATGGTGTCCAGTTGATGCTGGTGGTGCTCGCGCAGCTCGTGGGTGCGCAGGTGCATCCCGGTGAAGATGCCTTGGTGGGCCGGCAAGACCCAGGTTTTGGGCGAGAGGGTGTCGAGCATATCGAGGGAGTCAAACCACACTTGCAGGGGGTTGGCCTCGGGCTCAGAAGGGTTCACCGGTACATTGGAGCTGATGCGTGAGATGAGTTGGTCGCCCGCCAGCAGCAGGGGCTGTTCGGGGTCGTCGTCGCTATAGAGGCAGACATGCTCGGGCGAATGCCCGCCGCCGATGCGCACCTGCCAAGTGCGTGCGCCAATGCGCAGTTCATCGCCTTCATGCAGGCGGATGTACTGCTGCTGCGGCGGGGTGATAAAGGGGTCCATACGCAAGGCGGCGGCCATTTTTTCAAGCGCGGCCATGCTGATGCCTGCGCCGCCGTAGAAGCTGACAAAGCCCGGCGGCAGCTCTGGCCCTTCGGGGAAGGGCAGGTAGTTGGTGCGCATATTGAAGTGCTCGGCGCGGCTGGTGTAGAGCGGGATGCCGTGGGTTTCGCACAGCCACAGGGCCATGCCGCCGTGGTCGTAGTGGAAGTGGGTGCAGATGAGGGCTTTGAAGGGCAGGCCCTCCAGTTCAGGCGCGGCGGCGATTTTGGGCCAAGTCTCTAGTGAGAGGGGGTGGTGCAAGCCCGTGTCGATGATGACCCAGCCGTCGTCGTCGCGCAGCAAATACACATTGATGTGGTTGAGCGCAATCGGCATGGGGATGCGGGCCCAGAGCAGGCCATCGGCTATGCGTTGCAAAGCGCCGCCAGGTTCGGGCGGCTCAATCGGGTATTGCAGGGGGGCGCTGGCGCGGGGGCGCTCGGTGGCGACATGGGCGGTGCGGGGGGCGCGGTCGGCTTCCGTATGGGGGCTGGGCTGTTGGTTTTCGCTCATCGGGGTTCCTCAAGGCGGCGTATTGGCGGTGGCTGTGAAGCAAAACACCCTCTGCTTCGGCCTCAAATGAGGGCGGCGCAAGAGGGTGTTGGCGCGGGGCATGGGTCTTATTTGTCGGCTTCGCTGGTGAAGCTGTCGGCAAAGAATTCTTCTGCTGGCAGGCCGCATTTGTCGGTGTAGAGCGCCACGGCGGATTCAATGACGATGGGTGCACCGCAGGCGTAAACCTGATGGCCGCTGAGGTCGGCAAAGTCATCGGCCACGGCGGCGTGGACAAAACCAGTGCGGCCACTCCAGCCGTCTTCGGGCAGAGCGTCAGAGATGACGGGGATGAAGTTGAGCGAGGGCATTTCGGCGGCCTTGGCCTCGACCCAGTCGCGCATATAAAGGTCTTGCGGGCGGCGGCCACCCCAGTAGAAGTGGATGGGGCGGCTGCTGCCTGTGAATTGCAGGTGCTCAATCAGGGCCTTGATGGGGGCAAAGCCCGTGCCAGAGGCCAGCATGATGATGGGCTTGTCGCTCTCGCGCAGGTAAAAACCGCCCATGGGGCCTTCGGCACGCAGAATGCCTTTTTCTTTGATGCGGCCATCCACAAACAGCATATCGGTGAACTTGCCGCCGGGCAGATGGCGGATGTGCAGCTCAATGCGGTTGGCGGCGGGGCTGTCCTCAGACTCGGTCACGGCCACAGTGTGCGGCGCATTGCCCATGCTGTAGCTGCGGCGGCTGCCGTCTTGCATGAGGAATTCGATGAACTGGCCAGCATGGTATTGCAGCGGCGCACCAGCGGGCAGTTGCAGCACCACGCGCTTCACATCGGGGGCTTTGTCTTCAATGGCGAAGACCCGAACGGGCAGCTTTTTGATGGGGAAGGCATCGCCATCGGTGACTTGTTTGTTCTCCAGCACCACATCGCTTTTGGCGGTGGATTTGCAGGCCAAGATATAGCCTTGGGCTTTTTCTTCGGCGCTGAGGGCGCGCTCCGAGTGTTCGCCCATTTCCACTTCGCCGCTGATTTTCAGGCATTTGCAACTGCCGCAAGCGCCGTCTTGGCAGCCATAGGGCATGGGGATGCTTTGGGCCAGGCCGGCGGCGAGAATGCTTTGGTCTTCGGTGGCGGTGAATTGGCGGCCACTGGGCTCAACGGTGATTTGATGGGTCATAGTGATAAGGGCAATTGCGACAAAGCCCCCTCAGTTTGTGCGAAAAACGAGCGCTGACAAACCGCCGTGGGGCAGACAAAGAAAGCAGGCATTTTAGCCTTTATGATTTGGGCTTTTGCCCCATTGGGGCCGCGCCCCTTTTGGGCGGCCATTTGCGCCGCTGATTGCCCTGCATGACAACCCGAATCGACAAACCGACTTTGCTGCAACGCATTGCGCCTATTTTTAGGGGCCTGGATTGGCCTTTGCTGCTGGGTTTTGTCCTATTGGGCGCTTTGGGCCTGCTCATCATGTACTCATCGGGCTATGACAATGGCGAGCGTTTCAGCCAGCATGGCCGCAATATGCTGATGGCCTTGGGCGTGATGCTGCTGGTGGCGCAAGTGCCGCTGCCTGTCATCATGCGCTTTGTGCCCGTGTTGTATGCCATTGGGGTGGCCTTGCTGCTGGCGGTGGCCCTGTTCGGCATCACGCGCAAGGGGGCCACGCGCTGGCTCAATATTGGCGTGACGGTGATACAGCCGAGTGAAATCATGAAAATCGCCGTGCCTTTGATGCTGGCGTGGTGGTTTCAAATGCGTGAAGGCCAGCAGCGCGTGACAGATTTTGTCGCCGCTTTTTTGATTTTGCTGCTGCCTTTTGGCCTGATTTTGAAGCAACCTGATTTGGGCACGGGCCTGCTGGTGCTCTCAGGCGGCTTGTTTGTGATTTACTTTGCTGGCCTGCGCTGGCGCTGGATTGTGCCCGTGTTTGTGCTGGGCATTTTGGGCTTGATTGGGGTGCTGCTGTTTGGCGATGCGCTCTGCGCCGACGGCGTGGACTGGCATGTGCTCAAAGCCTATCAGCGCCAGCGGGTGTGTACCTTGCTCGACCCCACCCGCGACCCGCTGGGCCACGGTTTTCACATCATTCAAAGCATGATTGCGATTGGCTCAGGTGGCATTTGGGGCAAGGGCTTTATGCAGGGCACGCAAACGCATTTGGAATTCATACCTGAGCGCACCACAGATTTTATTTTCGCCGCCTATTCTGAAGAATTTGGCTTGGTGGGCAATGCGCTGTTGATTGCCGTGTTTGCCTTTATTGTGCTGCGGGCTTTGATTGTGGCGGGCCGTGCGCCCACTTTGTTTGCCCGCCTTACAGCGGCCACGGTGGGCATGTTGTTTTGTGTTTATGCCTTTGTGAATATGGGCATGGTCAGCGGCATTTTGCCCGTGGTGGGCGTGCCCCTGCCTTACATCAGTTACGGCGGCTCGTCCATGCTCACCCTCGGCTTGGCCTTGGGCTTGGTGCTGGCCGTGGGCAAGGCGCGCAAGCAAGAGCCGCAGCATTTGTAATGCCGCACGCAGCCCCCAGCTTTGGGGCCAGATTGGGTTGGGGTTTAGGCGGGCAGCAGCACCGGCTCGGCCACAGTCATTTGCAGGCCGATCTCTGTGCCTGCCTCTAGGCGGCGGTGGCTGGGGCTTTGCAGCCAGATGTCTTGCCCTGAGGCGAGTAGGCGCAGGCGGTGCAAATGGTGGTTGCCCCTGAATTGGCTGTGCAGCACTTGCGCGCGCAGCGGGCTGTCGGCGGCCTCTTGTACTTGGTCGGCCCGCAGCAGCATGAGCTGCGGCCCTGCGGCTTGGGTCGGCAGGGGCCAGCGGCCCACGGCGGTTTCGGCATAGCTTGCGCCGCCTTCGGTTTGCACTTGCACGGGCAGCAAGGCGGCGTCGCCCACAAATTCGGCCACAAAGCGGCTGGCGGGGCGGTGGTAAATGGCCTCAGGCGTGTCCCATTGTTCCAGGCGGCCTGCGTGCATCACGCCAATGCGGTCGGCAATGGCAAAAGCCTCGCTTTGGTCGTGGGTGACCAACAGCGCCGTGGTGGATGCGGCCTTCAAAATGCGGCGGATTTCTTGCGCCAAATGCTCGCGCATGGCCGCGTCAAGGCTAGAAAACGGCTCATCAAGCAACAGCACCACGGGCTTGCGCGCCAGGGCGCGGGCCAAGGCAATGCGCTGCTGCTGCCCGCCTGAAAGCTCATGCGGCATGCGCTGGGCCAAATCGGCCAAGCCCACCAGCTCCAGCACCTCTTGGATGCGGGCTTTTTGCTCGGCCACAGGCAAATGCGGCAGGCCAAAGGCGATGTTGCGGGCCACGCTCATGTGCGGGAACAAGGCGTAGTCTTGAAACACCATGCCCACGCCGCGCTGCTCAGGTGGCAGGCTGTAGCGGGCATCGCTCAAGCGCTGGCCCTCAGAGGCAATCTGCCCCGTGTGCAAGGGCTGCAAACCCGCAATGGCGCGCAGCAAGCTGCTTTTGCCGCAGCCAGAAGGGCCGATGAGCGCGCCAATTTCGGCACGCTCCAGCCGCAGGTTCAGGCCCTGCACGGCGGTGTGGGCGTGGGGGCCTTGCCCATAAACCACGCCAATGTTTTCTAGCTGCAAACTCATGGGGCAAATTCTATGCTGAATACAATGCGAGCTTTGGCCCAAAACGGGCCGTGCTGAAATCAAAGGTGCCCGTGCGTTTTTCCTCTTTTCTCTTTGCTGCCCTAGGTGGCCTGCTGGTGCTGCTGACGCTGTGGCCCTTGGCGGCGCTGGGCTTGAGCCTGTTTGACTGGCAAACAGGGCAAGAGACTTGGGCGCAATTGCAAGAGATGCTGGCCACGGTGCTGCCCCAATACGCCCTGACCACGGTGTATTTGTGCTTGGGTGTGGCGCTGCTGGTGGCGCTGATGGGCGGCACAGTGGCGGTGCTGGTGTCTTTGTTTGACTTCAAAGGCCGCCGCCATTTGGAATGGGCCTTGCTGCTGCCCTTTGCCATGCCCGCCTATGTGTGTGCCTATGCCTATACCGATTTTTTGCAGTATTCTGGCCCGCTGCAAACTTGGCTGCGCTACAGTTTTGCCCTAGAGGGCCGCTTGCTGCCTGAGGTGCGCAGCCTGCCGGGGGCGATTTTGATGATGGCTTTCACCCTCTACCCCTATGTTTATTTGCTGGTGCGCACGGCGCTGCTGGAGCGCTCGGCGCATTTGCTGCAAGCGGCGCACATGCTGGGCGCGGGCACTTGGCGGCGCTTGTGGCAGGTGGCCCTGCCGATGGCGCGGCCCGCTTTGATGGCAGGTGTGTCTTTGGCCACCATGGAAACCTTGGCCGATTACGGCGTCGTCAGCTACTTTGGCATCCAGTCTTTTACCGCAGGCATTTACAAGGCGTGGTTGGTGCTGGATGCGCCGCAACTGGCCGCCTTGCTCTCGATGGTGCTGCTGCTGTTTGTCGCCGTGGCCCTGTGGCTGGAGCGCCGTATGCAGGCCAAGCTGCGTTTTGCCGGCAGCAGCAACAGCCGCCAGCCGCCGCAGCGCAGCGCCTTGCGCGGTTGGCGTGCGGCCTTGGCCTATGGCGCTTGCGCCCTGCCGGTGCTGCTGGGCTTTGTGCTGCCTGTGCTGATGATGCTGCGGCCTCTGCTGCTGGGTTTGCTCACGGGGGATTACAGCGGCGGCGAGGGCTTGGACGACGAATGGGCCGAGCCAGGCTACAACTGGCGGCAGTTTTTGCACTGGGGCAGCAACAGCATCCAACTCGCCAGCATGGGCGCGGTGCTGGCCGTGGCCGTAGCCTTGTTCTTGGCCTTTGTGCAGCGCATGAGCCGCAAAGCCTGGGCGCAGTGGGCCGCGCACATTGCCAGCTTGGGTTATGCCCTGCCTGGGGCCGTGCTGGTGGTGGGCCTGCTATTGCCGTGGATGCTGCTGGCGCAAATCAAACCCGAATGGAACTATGCCAGCGTGCTCACCACCACTTTGCTCGGCCTCATGTGGGCCTATGTGGTGCGCTTTTGCGCCGCCGCCCTGCAAAGCATACAAAGCGGCTACAGCCGCCTGCCCGCCAGTGGCGACGAGGCCGTGCGCCTGCTGGGGCAAAACCGCTGGCGCTTGTTCAGCCGCGTGCACCTGCCGCTGCTGCGCGGCTCTTTGCTCACGGCCTTGCTCTTGGTCTTTGTCGATATCATGAAAGAGCTGCCCGCCACCATTGTGCTGCGGCCTTTTGACTACGACACCCTCGCCGTCATGACTTGGCAACTGGCCCGCGACGAGCGCCTGGCCGAAGCCGCCATCCCCTCTTTGGCGCTGGTTGCCTTTGGCCTGCTGCCTGTCATTTTGCTCAGCCGTGGCATTGCCCAAAGTCAGCGCCGCACCACACGCTAAACCGCATTCCAGCGCCCCTCTCTCAGCCAAGGCCCTTTATGAAGCCCACCGTATTCAAAGCCCACCTGCATGTGGCCGATATCGACCACAACCACTACGCCGAGTACAAGCTCACCTTGGCCCGCCACCCCAGCGAAACCGACGAGCGCATGATGCTGCGCTTGGCCGCCTACGCGTGGCAGGCGCATGAGCTGCAAGACCGCTGCGGCGGTGACGGCTTCCTCAACTTTGGCGAGGCCATCTGCCAGCCCGACGAGCCTGATTTACAACTGGTGGACTTCACCGAGGCCGTGCGCCTGTGGGTGCAAGTGGGCCAGCCCAGCGACAAAGCCCTGAGCAAAGCCTGCGCCCGTGCCGAGCGCGTGGTGGTCTATGCCTACGACCACGCCGCCGAAGTCTGGTGGCAGGGCATCGCAGGCAAAGTCCATCGCTTGGGCAAGCTGGAGGTGAACGCCGTGCCCGCCGCGCAAAGCCAAGCCTTGGCCGCGTTGGCCGAGCGCAGTATGCAGTTGCAAGCCACCGTGCAAGACGGCATCCTCAGCCTCAGCTCCAATTTGGGCATGGTTGATTTGGAGCCGCAGCGCTGGCAAGAGGCCAAAGCCTAAAACCGCCGCTTCTCTTATTGGGCCGCATGAAAAAAGCGGGCATGCGGCCCGCTTTCTTGCTTTGGCCAGCAAAGCCTCAGTTGGGCAAAAGCAAACGCGCTTTGAGCGTGCCGTCCACCTCATGCAGCTGGGCCAGCACCTCACGGCTGTGCTCGGCATCCATATCCATCACGACATAGCCAATGTGCTCATTCGTTTGCAGAAACTGCGCCGCAATATTCGCCTCAAGGTCAGAGAACACGCGGTTGATGGCCGCCATCACGCCGGGCTGATTGCGGTGGATGTGCAAAATGCGGTGCCGCCCAGGGTGGGCGGGCAGGGCCACCTCAGGCATATTCACCGATGAAGTGGTGGTGCCGTTGTCGCTGTAGCGCACCAGTTTTTCCGCCACCTCACTGCCAATATTGGCCTGCGCCTCCATCGTTGAGCCGCCGATATGCGGCGTTAAAAACACATTGTCAAACTCGCGCAGCGGGCTGATGAACTCGTCTTTATTGGTTTTTGGCTCTACGGGGAAGACATCCACCGCCGCGCCCGCCAAATGCTTGGTTTTCAGCACCTCAACCAAAGCATCAATCTCCACCACTGTGCCGCGTGCGGCGTTGATGAAAATCGCGCCAGGCTTCATTTGGGCAAACTGCGCCGCCGTCATCATCTTGCGTGTGCTGGGCGTATCGGGCACATGCAGGCTGACGACATCAGACTGCGCCAGCAGCTCATTCATGCTGCCCACTTGCTGGGCATTGCCCAGCGGCAACTTGCTCACCACATCGTAGAACAGCACATGCATACCCAAAGACTCGGCAATGACTGAAAGCTGCATGCCGATGCTGCCGTAGCCCACAATGCCCAAGGTTTTGCCACGAATCTCGTAGGAATGCTCGGCTGATTTTTGCCACACACCACGGTGGGCCTTGGCGTTTTTCTCGGCAATGCCGCGCAGCAGCAAAATCGCTTGCGCAATCACCAGTTCGGCCACCGAGCGGGTGTTGGAATAGGGTGCATTGAAGACCGCAATGCCTTTTTCAGCGGCGGTTTTCAAATCCACTTGATTCGTGCCAATACAAAAGCAGCCAATGGCCACCAGTTTTTTCGCCGCGTGCAGCACCTCGGTGGTGAGCTGGGTGCGCGAGCGCAAGCCCACAAAATGCACATCGGCGATTTTCGCCAACAGCTCATCTTCGGGCAAAGCCCCAGCATGGCATTCAATCTGGCTGTAGCCAGCGTTTTTCAGGGTTTGCACGGCGTTGTCGTGCACACCTTCGAGCAGAAGGATTTTGATTTTGCTCTTATCGAGAGAGGTTTCCATGAAGCACTACTTTCATCACTGAGTTGGGGCAAAAAGCCAAGGCCCGATTGGGCCTATGGGGTTTGCTGCTTTTCGCCAATTACCCAAGGGTTTTCCTCAGGTATCGATACAATAGCACCCCTTGATTAGCCCCATGCCCTGCAAGGGTAGCGGCCCCCCAGATTTTGCGAGACTTTTCTATGAGCACTTTGGCCCCCGCTGTGCTGGCCCGTTTACAAAACCTGATTGGCGCGGAGCATGTCCGCACCGATGCCGATGCCCTGCAAAACTACGGCACCGACCGCACCCGCAACTGGGCCGCTGCGCCCGCAGCCATTGTGCTGCCTGCCAATACCGAGCAAGTGCAGGCCGTGGTGCGCTTGGCCAATGAAGAAAACCTCGCCATCGTGCCCTCAGGCGGGCGCACGGGGCTTTCAGGCGGGGCCGTGGCCGCTCAGGGCGAGCTGGTGCTCAGCCTAGAGCGCCTGCGCCACATTCACGGCTTTGATGCCGTCGAGCGCAGCGTCAAAGTCGGCGCGGGCGTGCTCACTGCCGAGCTGCAAAACTGGGCCGAAGAGCAAGGCCTGTTCTACCCTGTCGATTTCGCCTCGGCAGGGTCGAGCCAAATCGGCGGCAACATCGCCACCAATGCGGGCGGCATCAAAGTCATCCGCTGGGGCATGACGCGCGACTGGGTGCGCGGCCTCAAAGTCGTCACTGGCACGGGCGAGCTGCTTGACCTCAACCAAGGCCTGCTGAAGAACAATGCTGGCTACGACCTGCGCCACCTTATAGTCGGCTCTGAGGGCACGCTGGGCATCATTGTGGAGGCCACCATGGGCCTCATCACGCCGCCGCGCAACCTCTGCGCCATCTTACTGGCCGTGCCCGATATGGCCGCCATCATGCAAGTGCTGCCCGCCTTCCAAGGCGCGGTCGAACTCACCGCCTTTGAATTCTTTTCAGAAGCGGCGCTGGGCAAAGTCTTGGCCTACAGCGGCCTGCAACGCCCGCTGGCCGAGCAAAGCCCCTTTTACGCCCTGCTTGAATTCGACAATGTGGGCGACGCTGCCGAGGCCGCCGCCATGCAAGCCTTTGAGCACTGCCTGGAGCAAGGCTGGGCACTAGACGGCACCATGAGCCAAAACGAAGAGCAGCGCCGCAACCTGTGGCGCTTGCGTGAGGACATCTCTGAAACCATTGCGCCGCACAGCCCGTACAAAAACGACATCGCCGTGCGTGTGGCCCACATTCCAGCCTTTTTGCAAGACATCTCTGCACTGGTGGCGCAAAACTACCCCGATTTTGAAATCATCTGGTTCGGTCACATTGGCGACGGCAATCTGCACCTCAACATCCTCAAACCCGCTGATTTACCGCAGGCTGAGTTCTACCAGCGTTGCCACGGCGTGAGTGAACAAGTCTTTGCCACCGTGCAAAAATACCAAGGCACCGTCTCAGCCGAGCACGGCGTGGGCCTGCTGAAAAAAGACCACCTGCACTACAGCCGCTCGGCGCAAGAAATCGCCCTATTCAAAGCCATCAAACAAGCCTTTGACCCCAAAGGCCTGCTCAACCCGGGCAAAATCTTTTAAGGCCGCTGCCACTCGCGCAGGCCCATATCGCGCACAAAGCGGCGCGCGCTCTCGCGGTAGCCTGCGGGCGTGAGGTGAATCAAATCCCGCGCCATCCACTGCGGGTTATTGAAAAACCACTTGTACGCGCCGCCCGCGCCACCCATGGCCGCCTGCCAATCCCAAAAGGCGCAGCCGTTCTCTTGCGCCACTTCTTGCTGAATGCCCGCAATCTCGGCATGCACACGGCTGTAATGCAGCCACTGCGCCGTGCCTGTGCTGGCCGCTTGGCCGCGCTGGGGCAGGCGGCCACGGTCGGTGGGGGCCAGCAGCACACACTGCGCCTGCGGAAAACTCGCCCGCAGCGCCGCCACCGTGCCGCGCATTGAGCTGCGGTAAGCCGCCGCCCTAAAGTGGCTGTCATTGCCCTCATTCGTGCCGTATTCCAACATCACCACATCGTAGGGCGCAGCGCCCAAACGCCGCTGCATATGGCTGGCATCCACCGCATTCCAGCTGCGTGCCACCGCACCGGGTATGCCAAACACATCCAGCACCAGCCCAGCCGCCGCCACATAATCGGGCGCAAAGCCCTCTAAATTCAGCTCACCCTCCAGCACCCGCAACTGCAACTGCGAAAACGCACGGCTGGCCTGCAACTGCAACTCGGTCTCACCCTCGGGCAGGCGCAACTCCTGCTCTGGCCCTTGGTCCACCCGCAGCGCCAAACGCAAACCGCCCGCCGCCACCGCCTGCACATGCAGGTTCAAATTCTGCAAAGCAGGGCCACTGCCGCCATGGCGAAAATCCACCATCAGCTCCGCCCCCGCTTGGCTGCTCTGCAAATGCAGCAGGCCCGGCCCCGTTGGGCGGCCCGCCTTTTGACTGGCCAAGGCACTCACAAAACGCCAATCGGGCGACTTGCAATGCTTGCGAATCGGCAGGCGCACCCCAGGGCGGCCCATGGTCGGCGGCAAAAAGCTCGGCTTCACCTGCCCCGCCTGCCAGCCCATGGCCAGCACCATCTCCTCGGTAAAAAAGGCCGCCGCCAAATGGCTATCGCCCCAAAAACCAATGCGCGCTGGCCCCGCCGCCGCCTTGCGCCCCAGCGCCATATGCTGCGGCACGGCATCGGGCAGGGCCAAAATACCCGCCACGGCGCTGCGTGTGATGGGGTCAGGCGCAGGGCTGCTGGGCTGTTTCGGCTTGCTGCTCGGCTGCACATACTGCGGGCACTGCAAATCTGCCACAGCGGGCTGGCCCGCCACCGTCAGCAGCGTAGCCGCCCCCGCACTGGCGCTGGCCACGGCACAAGCTGCCGCCACCGCCGCCCACTTCAAAGCGCCGCGCACACCGCCCCAAGGCCGCCCAACTGTGGTTTTTTCTTCCATTTCATCTGACCTTTTCATACCTTGTGTACAGGAAACTGCGCCAAGCGTTAAATTTTACTGACCCACTGGTTAGTCGATGGCTTTTTCAAAGCCCATCCTGCGCAAAATTATCGCTTACGGCGGTTTCAGGCTGTCGCGCTTTCTTCCTGAACCCGCGCAGGCCGCAAAACTTGCGGCCCCCACCTCCTTTTAAAGGAAAGCCGCCCTATGTCTGTTGCCCAATCTTTTCTTGCGCCGCAGTCCCTTTTGCCCGCATGGGCATGGCCCACCAAACTGGGCCACAAGCGTTGCACACTCGGCCTCTGCCTGCTCTTGAGCCAAGCCGCCTACGGGCAACATTTGCCAGCCCACTGCGCAGGCGCAAAAACCTTACTCAGCTGCACCACGGTCAAAGGCCGCCAACTTCTGCTTTGTGACGACGGCGAGCAAATCGCATACCAACTGGAGCGCCACAGCCGCCAAAACCTGCACATCAGCGTGCCACGCTCACGCGCCTACCAACAGCAAGACCGCATCACTGGTCGGCTGCGCTACAGCGTCAACCTCATTGATGGCGGCAGCCTGTATCGGGTCTTTCACTACCCCAGCTTCGGCTCAAGCCAAATTGAAACTGGGGTGCAAATTGAAATCAACGCCCAAGCCATCAACACCATCCATTGCAACCCCAAACGGCCTGTCATCAATGTCTTGCCCGCCAGCGCATTGAACGCCAGCAACTGATGGTGGTAGGGGGGGAGGGCAGCGGCCATTGCGCCGCTTTCCCCTGCTTTGGGTCGCCCCAGCGTGTAAGCTTGGCCGTGGCACAATTTTGCACCCCCCTCCTTGACACTGAGCCTGTAGCTGTTCAGGTCAGCCTTGCTTCTAGTTGTGGCGAATCTGCCATAGTTAAATGCGGGGCGATGGCGCCGGTCATGTGGTGAAGCCCTGAAGTTGCTGTGTCAGTTGTCGCAGGGCCAAAAAAAGCCCTTGAAGGTGGCTCAAGGGCTTGATGTGGCTTGTGGCGGAGAGGGAGGGATTCGAACCCTCGGTAGGCTATTAACCTACACACGCTTTCCAGGCGTGCGACTTAAACCGCTCATCCACCTCTCCGCAAGCGATAGCCCGCCATTCTAGCACGGCGGGCTAGGGCTGGAGCCGCTGGCGGCTTAGTGCAGGTCCGCAGGGATGTTGCCGCCGTTTTCAGCGATTTTTTGCAGCACAGTTTTGTGCAGCCAGATGTTCATTTGGCTGTAGTCGCCGCCGATTTTGTCTTCAGGGCAGCCCAGCTCTTTGGCCAGTTCTTTGCGGCTGGCCAAGCTGCTGTCGAGCTCGAGCAGGGTGAGCAGGTCAACGATGGAGGTTTTCCAGTTGAGTTTGCCGCCACGGGCTTTGGCTTTGTCTTCCAGTTGGCCCACGACATCGACGACTTCAATGGCGACAGGGGCTGGGGCTGCGGCGGGGGCAGCAGGAGCGGCTTCGGCGGCGGGGGCAGCTTGGGCGCTAGAGATGATAGAGGGGGCTTCTTCGGTCTTTTTCTTGAGGCCGAGTTTGCTCATGATGTTGCCAAAAATACTCATGGTGAGAACTCCTTTAGGGTAAATGAAAAGCGCAACAGGGCAGCCGCAGGGGGCGGCTGTTGTGGCACGGCTTCCATTGTAAGAGCCGAGGGGCTGGCGCTGGCTGGGCTGCGGCTGTGTGCAGGGCTGTGTGGCCTTGTATGGCTTAGCCCTGGGGCAATAGCGTGCATATTGCACAGTTTCAAGCGGTGTGGGGCGGCACTAGGCTGTGCTGGTTTGCGGTTTAGATGCGCTGGAGTTGGGGGATGGGTGCGCCGGGTTTGAGGCTGGCGTAGAGGCTGAGGACGCTGCGCACATAGTTTTGTGTTTCGCGGTAGGGCGGGATGCGGTTGCCTGCGGCGCGGACATTGCCTTCGCCAGCGTTGTAGGCGGCGACGACGAGGTCAAGGCGCTTGGGGTAGATTTTTTGCAGGTAGGCCAGTTGTTGCGCGCCAAGGAGGATGTTGGTGCGGGGGTCGGCGACTTTGGCCAGCGATGCGGGGTCGTCGCGGTTGGCTGCGCCCCAGTGTTCTGCGGTGATGGGCATGAGTTGCATGAGGCCGATGGCACCACGGTGGCTGCGGGCTTGGGGGTCAAAGCCGGATTCGATGGCGATGATGGCTTGCAGCAGTTCGGCATCGACTTGGTGTTCTTGCGCGGCAAAGTGCACGAGGCGGCGCAGCTCGGCGTATTGCGGGGCTTGGTTGAAGGTGGCGAGGCCACGCAGGTTGCGGCTCAAGCGCATTTGGGGTGGCTTGGGCTGGGGCGCATGTTGGGCTGCTGGGCGCTGGGTTTTGTGGCTGCCAGCGAAGACATCAGCTTGAGAGACGGGACTGGCGAGAACCAGAAATAGGCTACCGATGAGGGTGGATGCGCTATGCAAAAGGTAAGACCTAGAAGGCTGCTGGGTTGCAGACTTTTTGCTCGTGAGCATGTAAGAACCTTTGGCCACGGGTGGTGTGCTTGCGTTTGACCCGCCGTTAGGGCTTCAAGCCTGATGGCTTGGCAACGCAGGCCCACTACTTGGGCGGTGAATCATCTTCAACGGCTTTGCTCTGGCTTGACCCCGATGGGCTGGGCAGTGCAAGGCCGCACTTCAACGACTTAGGCGAAGGCAGTTGCTAAATGACCTTCTTTGGGGCAGTCTGCAAAGCGTGAATAATTCACGATACTGCATGGGGCAGGCTGCTTGGGGGCGGATTCTAAACCGTTTTGCGGGGCTTGTCCAAATTGCTTTTTAGGCCATGTGGACGGGATGGGGTGGGCGCTTTGGGGCTAGGCAGGGCGGCGGCTGAGGAGGCGTTTGAGGCCGTAGCCAAGGGCGAGGGCCAAGAGCCAAATGGGGGCCAGCCATGCGCCTGTGCGGGTTTTGTCGAGCTGGCTCATGAGCAGCAGCAGGCCGAGCAAGAAGGCGAGGCAGAGCCAGTTGGCCCAGGGGTAGAAGGGGGCGGCAAAGTGTTTGCTTTGGCCTGCGGTGGCGCGGCGGTAGTGCCAGTGGGTGAGGACGATGATGCCCCAGGTGAGGATGACGGCGGCGGTGGTGATGGCCATGACTTGCATGAATACGCCTTCGGGCATGAGGTAGTTGAGGATGACGGCCAAGAAGATGCAGGCGGAGGTAAAGAGGGTGCCAGTCCAAGGGATTTGCTTGGCGTTCAGGCGCATGAAGAAACGGGGCGCATTGCCTTGTTCGGCGAGGTTGTAGAGCATACGGCCGGTGCTGTACATGCCGCTGTTATAGACCGAGAGGGCGGCGGTGAGGATGACGAAGTTGAGGATGTGTGGCGCGGCGGGGATGCCCAGATCAGAGAAGATGGTGACAAAGGGGCTGCCGTTGTCGCCAATTTTGTTCCAAGGGTAGAGCATGATGAGCACGGCGATGGCGCCGATGTAGAAGATGAGGATGCGCCAGAGCACTTGGTTGACGGCTTTGGGGATGCTTTTTTGCGGGTCTTGGGCTTCGGCGGCGGTGATGCCGATGAGCTCGGCACCGCCGAAGGAGAACATGACGATGACCATGGAGAGCATGAGGCCGTGCCAGCCATTGGGTGTGAAGCCGCCGTGTTGCCAGAAGTTGGCCAGACCTGTGGTGAGGGGGTCGTGCGGTACAAAGAGCAGCAACCAAGCGCCCAGGGCAATCATGGCGATGATGGCGACGATTTTGATGATGGCGAGCCAGAATTCAAACTCGCCATAAAGGGCGACTTGAAAGAGGTTGATGGCGGTGACCAAGACCCAAGCGGCCAAGACGGGTATCCACAGCGGCAGTTCAGGGTACCAAAATTGCATGTAATGGCCGACGGCAGAGAGCTCGGCGATGCTGACCAAGATGTACAAAATCCAGTAGTTCCAGCCAGAGACAAAGCCCGCAAACGGCCCCCAGTATTTGTGCGCAAAGGCGCTGAAGGAGCCTGCGATGGGTTCTTGCGTGACCATTTCGCCGAGCATACGCATGACCATATAGATGATGCTGCTGCCGATGAAGTAGGCCAATAAGATGGATGGCCCTGCCAGTTGGATGGCGTCTTTGGTGCCGAGAAACAGGCCAGCGCCTATCGCACCGCCAAGGGCAATGAGCTGGATGTGGCGGTTTTTCAGGCCACGGGCCAAATGGGGTGTTGCAGCAGATTGGGGCATGGTTGGGGGGCGCAAATGTAACGCTGGCAGTATAGACAAGGCGCGGGGGCCGTGGCGGTGGGACAAAACCTTGGTGTCCGTGCGGACGCTTGGGGCTGCGATAATCGCCCCCTATGAGTACTCCCACTTCCTCTCCTTCATCACGCCAGCCAGCGGCTGTGCGCACGGAAACCTTGCAAGCTTCAGGCGGTTGGCTGGCTTATTTCACGCAGCGCCGGTGGTCAGATTGGCTGTTTGCCTTGGCCTTGGTCTTGGGTGGGCTGTTTGTGTGGCAGCGCTTCCATGATTTTATGGATGTGTATGAGAAGGGCATTCTCATTGGCACTGTGCCTACTCTCATTGCTTTGGGCTGGTTTTGGCGGCCTTTGCAGGGTTTGATGGCGGTGAGCGCGGGCTTGAGCTTGGCTGGCATTGGCTTGTATCAAGGCGACTTGCTGCGGGCCGAGCAGGTGTTTGGCCTGAAGTATTTCCTCTCCAGTCAATCGGCGATTTTGTGGATGTGCGTGCTGTTCGCCTTGGCTTGCGGTTTTTACTGGCTGTCGGTTTTCAGCTCGCCCCAAGCGGGTGAGAGCAAGGCCAGTTTGAAGCGGCTGTTTGGCGAGAGTGGCTTGCGCCTGACTTGGGCGGCGGTGCTGATGGCCGTGGTGGGCAGCCTGATGCGCTGGTATGAGAGCTACCTGATTGGCAGCGATGTGGGCCATGTGCCCGTGTCGAATTTGTACGAGGTTTTCGTCATGTTCTGCTGGTTCACGGCTTTGTTTTATTTGTATTTTGAGGGCCTTTATACCGACGAAAAGGGCGAGCGCAGCTACAGCTTGGGCGCTTTTGTGCTGTTGGTGGTGAATGCCGCCGTGGGTTTTTTGCTGTGGTATTCGTTTGCGCGGGGCGCGCAAGAGATTCAGCCACTGGTGCCTGCTTTGCAAAGCTGGTGGATGAAGCTGCATGTGCCAGCCAACTTTGTCGGCTACGGCACTTTCTCGCTGGCGGCGATGGTGGCGTTTGCCTATTTGCTCAAGGCCAAGGCCGAGCAAGCCAAGTGGTATGAGCTGGCACCGCTATTTTTGATTGGCGTGGCGCTCTGCCTTGAGCCGCTGGTGTTTCGAGAGAACCCAGTGGAGGCGATTTCAAGCTATTGGGCGGTTTACTTTGGTGTGGCCGCTTTATTGGTGGGCGGCATGATTGCGGGCCGCCGCCGCATTGCGGCCAGCTTGCCCAGCTTAGAGGTGCTTGATGGCGTGATGTACAAGGCCATCACCATCGGCTTTGCCTTCTTCACCATTGCCACGGTGTTGGGCGCATTTTGGGCGGCTGAGGCGTGGGGTGGCTATTGGAGCTGGGACCCGAAAGAGACCTGGGCCTTGATTGTGTGGCTGAATTACGCCGCTTGGCTGCATTTGCGCCTGATGAAGGGGATGCGCGGCGTGGTGGCTGCATGGTGGGCTTTGGTCGGTTTGGCCATCACCACTTTTGCCTTTTTGGGCGTGAATATGTTTTTGAGCGGCTTGCACAGTTACGGCACGCTGTGATGGCAGGGGGCGAGGGGGCAGAAAAAGTATGGGCTTGCGGGCGTTTTTTGGGCAATCAATTGCCAAATACCTCAGTCAAGATGTGTCGCATCGGGTGGCCGCGCCCCGCAGCGATGAAGCCGCTTTAGCCGCCCATTTGCGCCCCGGCGATGTGCTTTTGATAGAGGGCAATAGCCGCATTTCTGGCGCAGTGAAATACCTCACGCAGTCCACCTGGTCGCACTCTAGCCTGTATGTGGGCGAGCACTTACAACAACGCAAAGGCGATAGCGTGCCCGTTGAGCATTGTTTTATTGAGGCCGACATCCAAGAGGGCGTGCGCAGTGTGGGCCTGGCGCAATACCGAGGGCTGCCAGCCCGCATTTGCCGCCCTGTGGGCTTGAGTGAGGTGCAGTTGCGCAGTATCACGGGCTATGCCATTGGGCGTTTGGGCGACCGTTATGACTTGCGCAATATCTATGATTTGGCGCGTTACCTGCTGCCCACCCCGCCACTGCCACAGGCTTGGCGCAGGCCCATGATGAATTTGGGCAGTGGCGACCCCAGCCGCGCCATTTGTTCGACCTTGATTATTCAGGCGTTTTATACGGTGCATTACCCGGTGCTGCCCAACCGCACAGCAGATTGCCACCCCTGTGAGGAAACCCACCGTGCCATGCGCGACTACAGCCTTTTTGTGCCCCGCGATTTTGATATTTCGCCTTACTTTCAAATCATCAAGCCTGAGCTGGAGCAGGGCTTTCATTTTCAAGAGCGCTGCGCTTAACGCAGGCAGTAGCCTGCGTCGGCTCGAATGCTTGAGGGCAGAAATCCGCTACCATAATGCCCCTATTGCATTTTGTTTCACCCCTTAAAAGAGAGCGCCCATGCGAGACGAAAAAGTAAGCCTCTGGCCCAGCTTGCTGGTCTTTTTGCTGTTTTGTTTCTTCTTGCTGCGCTTGCTGTGGCAGGCGGGCGTGGGGCCGCACAACCGTTTTGAAATTGCGCAATTGCAAACTCAGTTGGCGCAAATTGAGGCGGCCAACACCGAGGCGCAAACCCACAACCAGCAGCTTGAGGCCGAGATTGACGACCTGCGCAATGGCCTTGAGATTGTGGAAGAGCACGCCCGCTACGACCTCAATATGATTCGCCCGGGTGAGACACTGGTGCATTACAGCGAATAGCCGCGATGGTGGATGAAGCTGTTTTGGCGTGAAAATTGCTCACAATTGCACATTCTTTTTGCTTCTCTATTGAGGTCCTATGTCCATTCCAGTGATTGTTAGCCTAGTCGTCCTCGCCATCCTTTTGCTGTGGGGGGTGTTCACTTACAACGGCCTCATCGCCCAAAGGAATGAGGTGAAAAACGCCTTTGCACAGATTGATGTGCAGCTCAAGCGCCGCTACGACCTCATCCCCAATTTGGTGGAAACCGCTAAAAAATACCTCAGCCACGAGCGCGAAACCCTTGAGGCCGTGATTGCCGCCCGTGGTCAGGCCCACAATGCCCGTGGCGCTTTGAGCCAAAACCCCGCCAACCCTGAAGCCATTAAACAGCTCAACACCGCCGAGCTGGGCTTGCACGCCAGCTTGGGCAAATTGCTGGCCCTGAATGAGCGCTACCCAGAGTTGAAGGCCGACCACACCCTGCGTGAGCTCAACGAGGAGCTGACCAGCACGGAAAACCGCATTGGCTTTGCCCGCCAAGCCTATAACGACAGCATCATGGTCTTCAATAACGCGGCCTTGAGCTTTCCCGACCTCATCATCGGCAAGCTGTTTGGTTTTACAGAGTTGCCCATGCTGGAATCGACCCAGTCTGAGGCCGAGCGCCAAGCGCCCAAAGTTTCTTTTTAAGCCCGTGCGCAGCGGCACAGGGCAGGCATTGAGGCGCTAGCGGCCCATGCGTTTTTTTGAACACCAAAGGGCGGCGCGGGCGCAATCGCGCCGTTTGTCGTGGATGTTTGCGGGCATCATTGCGGCGCAAATTGTGTTGGTGAATGTGGGCCTGCTGCTGCCCATGTTGGCTTTGGCTTGGTTCATGGGCCTGCCTTTTTCACAGCTTGATTTGCTGCTGCCGCATTATTTTTTCACCGCCAACACCCTGCTCAGCCTCATGTATATCTTGGGCGGCTGGTGGCTGGAATCGAGCCGTTTGGCCGATGGCGGCGTGGCATTGGCCAAACGCATTGGGGCCAAGCCTGCCCAACGCATTGAAAACAACCGTGGCGTGAGCAGCGCGAATGCGGCGCAAATCCGCTTCACCAATATTGTGCAAGAGCTGGCGATTGCCGCACGGATGCGCCCGCCTGCGGCCTATGTGCTGGAGCGCGACAACAGCATCAACGCCTTTGCCGCTGGCTGGGACGATCGCGATAGCGTCATTTGTGTGACCCAAGGCGCGCTCGATTACCTCAGCCGCGAGGAAATGATGGGTTTGGTGGCGCATGAACTCAGCCACATTTACGAGGGCGACACGCGCCTGAATATGCGCTTGGCCGGCATGGTGCTGGGCCTAGAGCTGCTCTACAACTTCGGCCACGCCGTGGCCTATGGCGATGATGATGTGATGGACTTCCCGCAGGCGATTTGGGGCAGTTTGCTGATTGCGGCGGGCTGGCTGGGTTGGACGGCCGCACGCATCATGAAGGCGGCCATCTCGCGCGAGCGCGAATACTTGGCCGATGCCCGCGCCGTGCAATACACCCGCAGCCGCGATGGTTTGGGTGAAACCCTGCGCAAGGTGCTGTGGCAGCAGCAGCGCCAGGGCCTGCACTTCACCCCCATTCACCCTGCCGTGCAGCATATGCTGCTGGTGGGGCCTGAGTTGGCCGTGCAAAAGCACCTGCAAACCCATCCGCCGCTGGACAATCGCATCCAACGCATTTATGGTCGGCGTATGTCGGCCATGCAGCCGACTGAAGGGGTGGAGAAAAACGAATGGGTCAATCCCTTCGCCAGCTCCCAGCCCCTGCCTTTTTTATTGGATGCAGGAGAACACTGATGCGAACCCAGCCCTTGGTGGCTTGGGTGCTCGGCCTCTTGCTGGCAGGCAGTTTTTACGCCGGCGATGCCGTGGCCCAAAAGCCCAAACGCAAGAACAAAAACGAAACCGCTTGTGCCCAAGCCCTTGAAGCGGGGCAGAGCCAGCCGCAGCATTGCCAGCGGCCGCGCCTGCGCCACAGCAGCAGTGGCGCTGAAACCCCCGCCCAGCGCGAACGCCGCTTGCGGCAAGAATGCAAAAATCTGGTGAATGCGGGCGCTTGCCAAGGCTATGGCTATGGGGCTAGGCCCACGGCCAAGCCCAGCGCCAAATAGATTTAGTTACACAAACTGGCGCGTCTCGCCCGCGCCAAAGAGGTTGCTCTCGCAACGGGCGCACAGGCCCGCGTGCTCGCCCTCGGTCTGCACATCATCGGTGTAGTGCCAGCAGCGCACGCATTTGCTTTTGCTGGTGGCCTGCACGCTGATGTGGGTTTCTTCGCCCTCTGCCTGAGTGAGCTGGGCCACAGAAGTGATGAGGGCAAAGCGCAGCTCATCGCCCAGGCTGGCCAAATCGGTGTGCGTTTGGCCGCTGGCGGCCACGGCGACCTCGGCTTGCAAATTCGCCTTCACTTGGCCGGCCTCGCGCAGCAGCTCAATTTCTTTGTTCACGCGCTCGCGCAGGGTCAAAATGCGTTGCCATTTCGCCAGCAGGGTTTGCTGCTCAGGCGCTTGCAGGCCGCCAGGCAGCAGGGCGTCAAAGTCGGTGTTGTAGGCGGTGAATATGCTTGGCCCATTGCCGACCAAGGCCCAAGCCTCTTCTGCGGTGAAGCTGAGGAAGGGGGCCATCAAGCGCAGCAGGGTTTGCGTGATGTGGTGCAGGGCTGTTTGCGCGCTGCGGCGGGCTTGCGACTTCACCCCTGTGGTGTAGAGGCGGTCTTTGAGCACATCAAGGTAAAAACCGCCCAAGTCCTCAGAGCAAAACTGTTGAATTTTGCTGACGACGGGGTGGAATTCATAGCTGTTGTAGTGGGCCAGCACTTGCGCTTGCAGCTCGGCGCTGCGGGTCACGGCCCAGCGGTCAAGCTCCAGCATGTCCTCAAAGGCGACGGCCTCGGTGCCAAAGTCAAAATCGCTGGTGTTGGCCAGCAAAAAGCGCAGGGTGTTGCGGATGCGGCGGTAGGCATCGACCACGCGGGCGAGGATTTTGTCGTCAATGCCCAAATCGCCAGAGTAATCGGTGGCGGCCACCCACAGGCGAATGATTTCTGCGCCCATTTTGCCGCTGACCTCTTGCGGTGCAATCACATTGCCCACGCTTTTGCTCATTTTGCGGCCCTTGCCATCCACGGTGAAGCCGTGGGTCAGCAGGGCTTTGTAGGGCGCGCGGTCATACAGGGCGCAGGCCAGTAGCAAAGAGCTGTGGAACCAGCCACGGTGTTGGTCATGGCCTTCCAAATACAAATCGGCCTCGGGGCCGGCCTCGTGCGCCGCGCCTTTGTGTGAGCCGCGCAGCACATGCTCAAAGGTGGAGCCTGAGTCGAACCAGACCTCCAAAATATCGGTGCTCTTGCTGTAGTGCTGGGCATCTTCTGCGCCCAAAATGTCTTGCGCCGTGGCACGGCTCCAAGCCTCTACGCCGCCTGCTGCCACCATATCGGCGGCTTGGTCGATGATGGCCAGCGTGCGCGGGTGCAATTCGCCTGAGTCTTTGTGGATGAAGAAGGGAATCGGCACGCCCCAAGAGCGCTGGCGGCTGATGCACCAATCGGGGCGGCCGGCAATCATGTCGCGCAGGCGGGCCTTGCCGCTTTCAGGGTAGAAGGCGGTTTGCTCAATCGCATCGAGCGCCGTTTGGCGCAGGGTTTTGGGCGCTTTGTCTTGGGTGAATACGCCCTCGCCCTCATCCATGCGAATGAACCACTGCGCCGCCGCGCGGTAAATCACTGGCGTTTTGTGGCGCCAGCAGTGCGGGTAGCTGTGTTGCAAGCCCTCGCTGGCCAGCAGGCGGCCTTGGGTGCGCAGGGCATCCAAAATCACGGGCACGGCCTTCCAAATGTGCAGGCCGCCGAACAGGGGCAGTTCTTCGGCAAACACGCCGCTGCCCTGCACGGGGTTCAAGATGGCCTCGTATTTCAGGCCGTTGGCGATGCAGGAGTTGAAGTCATCCACACCATAGGCGGGGGCCGAATGCACAATGCCCGTGCCGTCGCCGTCGCTCACATAATCGGCCAAATACAGGGGCGAGAGGCGGCGGTAGCTGTAAGCGCCGCCCGCATCTGCGCCAGCGGCATCAAACAAGGGGTGGCGGAACTGCTGCCCGCGCAGCACCTCGCCCTTGGCGGTGGCCAGCACTTGGCCTTCTACGCCGTAGCGTGCCAAGCATTTTTCTACCAAACTCGCGCCCAGCAGCAGCACGCCTTGGGGTGTATCGACCAAGCTGTAGTCCAGCTCAGGGTGGGCATTCAGGGCTTGGTTGCCCGGCAGCGTCCAGGCCGTGGTGGTCCAAATCACGGCAAAAGCGCTTTTGCCCGCAGGCAGGGCGCTCAGGCCAAAGGCTTGCGCCAGCGCCGTGCTGTCGTTGGCTTCAAAGGCCACATCCAAGGTGTCGCTTTTTTTATCGGCGTATTCAATTTCAAATTCGGCCAAAGACGAGGCGCAATCAAAACACCAGTACACGGGCTTGAGGCCACGATAGACAAAGCCGCGCTCGATGACACGCTTGAAGATGCGCAGTTGCGCGGCCTCATTCGCAGGGTTCATGGTGCGGTAGGGGTCGTCCCAATCGCCCAGCACGCCCAGGCGTTTGAAGTCTTCGCGCTGGCCGTCAATTTGCTCGGTGGCAAAGGCGCGGCTTTTGGCCTGCATATCGTCTCGGCTGAGCTTGCGGCCATGAATCTTCTCAATCGCGTTCTCAATCGGCAGGCCGTGGCAGTCCCAGCCCGGAATATAGGCCGCATCAAAGCCCATGAGCTGGCGCGATTTGACAATCATGTCTTTCAAAATCTTGTTCACCGCATGGCCAATGTGAATGTTGCCATTGGCATAGGGCGGGCCGTCATGCAGCACAAATTTGGGCGCACCTTGGCGGGCGGCCCGTAGCTGCTTGTACACCCCCTTGGCCTCCCACTCTTTCACCCACTCAGGTTCGCGCTGGGGCAAATTGCCGCGCATGGGGAATTCGGTATCGGGCAGATTCAAGGTTTTAGAAAAATCCATGGCTTTATCGCTCTTTCAGCAAGGCCAGCGCCTTGCAAACATCGTTCAAGGGTTGGTGGGCACAGCCCCGTGGCTGGCAAAAAACTGCCGCGCCGCCGTGCAATCGGCCTCTATGCCTGCGGTCAGGGCCTCTAGGCCGTCGTATTTCAATTCATCGTGCAGCTTGCGCAGCAGCTCCACTCGTATCACCTGCCCATAGCCGTGGTAGCGTGGCAGGTGGGTGGGCCAGTCCAGCACATGGGTCTCCAGCAGCACGCGGCCACCGTTCACATCGCTGGGGTCAATGGCGGGGCGGGTGCCAAAATTGGCCACGCCTTGCAGGGGCTGGGCATCCAGGCCATGCACCTGCACCGCAAAAATCCCTTGCGCCGCAGGCTGCCAGCGGTGGTGGTGGCCACTGAAGCGCAAATTCAGCGTGGCAAAGCCGTGCTCACGCGCCGCGCATTTGCCCAGCTCACGCCCCAACTTGGCGCCATGCACCACATGGCCGCTGACGGCGTAAGGGCGGCCCAGCAGCTTGGCGGCATCGGCCATGCGGCCAGCAGCCAAAGCCTCACGCACGGCCGAGCTGGACACCCGCAAGCCTTGAAACGGCCCTACCGGAAGGCCCACGGCAAAGGGGCCAGCGGGCAGGGTAGAAAGCCCCGTGCCACTGTGTCCGCCGCTGTGTGACCAAGCAATCTCATAGCTGTTCATACGGGCCACATCAAAGCCCAGCGCCATGCCCGACTGGTGCAAAAACGCAAAATCGCCCGCGCGCTTGGCGCCAAAGCGGAAGTCATCGCCCACCAGCAAATACTTGGTGTTCAGCCCGCGCAGCAAAATGTCCTCTACAAAAGCGGCTGGCGGCATGGCTGCCAAGGCTGCGTTAAAGGGCATCACCACCACCACATCCAAGCCGCTGCGCTTGAGCTCATCGAGCTTATCGCGCAGGGTGGAAATGCGGGCTGGGGCCAGCTCAGGCTTGCCCAGTTGCCGCGCGAAAAAGTCTTTCGGGTGTGGCTCAAAAGTCAGGGCGCAGGTCTTTAAACCACGGTGCTGGGCCTCGCCGCGCAGCAGCGCAATCATGGCCTGATGGCCACGGTGCACGCCATCAAAATTACCGATTGTTAAAGCGCAACCGCCAGCCAGCTCCCGCAGGGCTGCCGCTTGCAAACCACGAAAAACCTTCATCTCAAGCGCGACTTCTTCTAAAGGGCAAAAGCGGCCAGCCAGCCGCCCAAGGGCAAAGGGTCTGATTATAGAAGCCTGGGGGTTTGCTGAGCTGCGCACATTCTTGTGGGGGCGTTGCATGCAACGCCCCTACTGAGTCACTGCAATGACGGGGTTTGTTGGGCTGCGCCTGCCGCCGCCAGCGCCCCAACACAAAACCGCTATTATTCTGGGCGGCCAGTCTCTGGCCCTTCCTTTAGCCCCCACAAAGCCCAGCATGAGCACTGCCACCGCCCAGCCCCGCAATTCCGCCAGCAAAGTCCTTGTCGCCTCTTTGGTCGGCACGGCGATTGAGTTCTACGACTACTACATCTACGCTGCGGCGGCGGTGTTGGTGTTCAACACGGCCTTCTTCCCCAAGGGCGATGGCCATGCCGCCACGCTGTTGGCGCTTTCAACTTTGGCCTTGGCTTTTCTGGCGCGGCCCTTTGGCTCGGCTTTGTTCGGTCACTTTGGCGACAAAATTGGCCGCAAACGCACTTTGGTGGCCTCTTTGCTGACGATGGGCGTGTCCACCGTCGCCATTGGCCTGCTGCCCACTTATGAACAAATTGGCCTGGCCGCGCCGCTGCTGCTGTGTCTATTTCGCATCGGCCAAGGCATAGGCTTGGGCGGTGAATGGGGCGGGGCGGCCTTGGTCGCCACTGAAAATGCGCCTGAGGGCAAGCGCGGCTGGTTCGGCTCTTTCCCACAACTGGGCGCGCCCATTGGCCTTTTTGCCGCCAATGGTGTGTTTTGGCTGGTGAGCCATTACCTTGGCCACGAGGCTTTGGTGGCTTGGGCTTGGCGTATTCCTTTTCTGCTCTCTGTGGTGCTGGTGGCCGTTGGCCTTTATGTGCGCCTGACCCTGCATGAGAGCGAGGTGTTTGAAGAAGTAGAAGCCAAGGGGAAAACCCAAAATGCCCCTGTCATCAGCGTGTTCAAAAACCACAGTGTGGCCTTGTTGCAGGGCATTTTCATCATGTCCACCACCTATGTCATCTTTTATTTGATGACGGCTTTTGTGCAGGTGTATTCCAAAAGCCCAGCGGCTTTGTCTGAGGCGGGCCACCCCCTCGGCCTGGGCATACCGGCCAATACCTTCACTGGCATTTTGCTCATCGGCGCCATCGTCTTTGGGGTTTTCATCAGCATTGCGGGCAAGCTGGCCGATACCGTAGGCCGCCGCCGCTGGTTGCTGTTTGTTACCGCCGCCATCATCGCTTTTGGTTTGGCCATGCCCGCCCTGCTGGCGGCAGGCACGCCCGCCAGTGTGTTTAACTTCATCCTCATCGGCATGGTGCTGATGGGCTGCACCTTTGGCCCTATGGCGGCTTATTTGCCTGAGCTTTTTCCTACTGAAGTGCGCTACTCTGGCGCGTCTTTGGCCTACAACCTCTCGGCCATCGTTGGCGCGTCCATACCCACCATCGTCGCGCTGGAAATCAACAGCTTATGGGGCTTGCAAGGCGTGGGCATCTATTTGGCCTTCAATGGCCTGCTCACGCTCTGGGCCTTGTTCAGCGCACCAGAAACCAAGGCGCTGAGCCTGCGGCAGATTCGATAGGGCGCGCTGCTCAATAGCCTCGGGCGCTCATCCAGCGCAGCAGATCCAGCCACATTTGGCGGGTTTCGGCGGGGTTCGGCCCTTTGGTGGCATCGGGCAGCTCAATGGTGACCACAGGAATGCCACGGTACACGCCGCCGTAATTGCCCAAACTGCCAGGAAAGATGCCGATTTGGTCGAGGTAGAGGCGGCCCAATTTGTCAGGCGGGATGGTGGGGCCATCAAAATCAAGCACGCCATAGGGCGCGTGGATGCTGACGATGAGCTGCGGCGCAAAGCTTTCCATTTGCTCATGCACCAAACGGGTTTCAGGCTCAGACAGGGGTTTGTCGCCCGGCCAACGGCGGGGGTCGCGCTTGGTGCGCTTGCCCCAGTATTCATTGGCCTCGTTTTCCCAGTTGGGGGTGGGGAAGTTGCGGTTCAAGTCCACGCCATTGGCATTGGTGCGGCGTGGGCGCTTGGCCAGCAGGCCATCGGGGTTGAGGGCCGGAATAAAGCGCCAGTGGCTGTTGGCGGGGATTTCTTTGGCCAGCTCGATCCAGTTGATTGAGAGCACGGCGGATGAGGGTTCATCGCCGTGAATGGCGCCCAGCACCAAAATGCGCGATGGTTTGTTGATGCTGGGTGCAGCGGGCATGTCACGAATCAAAATGGGGCGTTTTTCCACTGAAAACGCGCCTGAGGGCTTGAGCTGAGCCTGAGCGCAGTTGTTGCGATTGATACCGACAAAACGCTGCAACTGCTGGTAGCACAGATCAGGTGCGGCGCTGGGCGTGGGGGTTTTGGCTGCGGCGGAGGGGCGGCTCACTTGTGCCGCAGGCCGTGCCGTGGCGCTGCGCTTGGGCGCTTGGGCGGCTTTGCTGGGGCTGGGTTGGACTGCTGCCGCTTTTGTTGGGCTGGGTTGGGCTTTGGGCGCAGGGGTGTTGTGTGCCCAGGCGCTGGCGACAAAAAGAAGCAAGGGCAAGAAAATCAAGCGTGGTGGCATAAGGGCAGTGGGCTGCTGTTGGGCAGCGCAACAAAAGCAATCAGGGGGCGCGGTGGCAAAACCAAGCATGGTAAAGCAAGCGCAGCGATAGCGCAGGGTGTGCAGGGTTTTAGATGGCCAAGAGGGGTATTTCTGCGCATGAAGGGCGCATAATGGCCCGAGCAGCTCTGCGCTGGGCCAGTGGCCAGCAAGCAGTGCAGGGCTTGAAGCGGTCGCCTGCTGCGGCCTTTGTTTTTGCACTTTGAATTGAAAGGATGCGCAATGTCTCTACGCATTAATGATGTGGCCCCTAACTTCACCGCCGATTCCAGCGACGGCCAGCTCTCTCTCCACGACTGGATGGGCGAGAGCTACGCGATTTTGTTCTCTCACCCCAAAGACTTCACCCCCGTGTGCACGACTGAATTCAGCGCCGCCGCCCGCTTGGTGCCTGAATTCAAAAAGCGCAACACCAAAGTGATGGGCATTTCGGTCGATACGGCTGAAGAGCACATCAAATGGAAGCGCGATATTGAGGCTTTTGGCGGTGCGCCCGCTGATTTCCCCATCATTGACGACACCTCTTTGAATGTGGCCAAGCTCTACAACATGCTGCCCGCTGAAGCCTATATGCCCGACGGCCGCACGGCTGCCGACAGCGCCACGGTGCGCACGGTCTTCATCATTGGCCCTGATAAAAAAATCCGCTTGACCATGACTTACCCCATGTCTGTGGGCCGTAACTTTGCCGAAATTGTGCGTGCGCTCGACGCGATTCAAGCCACCGACGGCGTACCACTGGCCACCCCTGCGGACTGGCAGCCCGGCCAAGATGTGATTGTGGGCCTGAGCCTGAACGACGACGATGCCAAAGCCAAGTTTGGCGATTTGGATGTGAAACTGCCTTATTTGCGTTTCGCCAAAGCCCCGAAATAAACGGGTGCAGTCTGGCGGCTTGCGCCGCCGCTATGATGCCAAGCCGAAGCCCTGCATAGGGGTTTCGGCTTTTTTTGCGCTGAAAGGACAGAAACGATGTGCCAGCTTTTGGGCATGAATTGCGCCACGCCCACGGACGCGACTTTTTCATTCACGGGTTTTGCCGCCAGGGGCGGGCTGACGGACCACCACGCCGACGGTTTTGGCATTGGCTTTTTTGAAGGCAAGGCGGTGCGCAGCTTTATTGACAACCAGCCCAGCAGCAGCTCGCCCGTGGCCGAGCTGGTGAAGAATTACCCCATCAAATCGCGCCATGTGATTTCCCACATCCGCAAAGCCTCGCAAGGGCAGGTGAAGCTGCAAAACTGCCACCCCTTTGTGCGTGAGCACTGGGGTCGGCACTGGCTTTTTGCCCACAACGGCGATTTGCTTGACTTTGCGCCGCCTTTAAGTGGCTGGCACACCCCCATAGGCGATACCGATAGCGAGCTGGCCTTTTGCGCCCTGCTGGAGCGACTGGGGCAACGCTTTGGTGCGCAAGAGCCCGATGTGCACGCGCTGTTTGAGGCTGTGGCCGAGGTCACAGCCGACTTCACCCACTACGGCATTTTTAATTTTCTGCTCTCAGACGGGCGCTGCATGTTGGCGCACAGCTCTACACGGCTGTGGTATGTGACGCGGGAATGGCCGTTTCAGGCCGTGCAATTGGTTGATGAGGATATGGCGGTGGACTTTGCCGATTGCACCACGCCAGACGACCGCGTGACGGTGATTGCAACCCAGCCCCTGACCCACAATGAAAACTGGACACGCTTTGAAACGGGCGAGCTGATGCTGTTTGTCGATGGCGCTTTGGCGGCCAAGCGGGTGGTGGAGATTCCGCCTGAGGTGCAAGAGCGCAACCGCCGCAATTCGTCTGTGGTGGAGTAAAGTTTTTGCCGCACTGGCAGCGGTTTTGCTCGGGCCAAGGCCTGTATCATGCTGGCCTTGATTTTGTGTGTCGCCAAGTGTTTGGCCGCTTTCTATTTTTTGTTTGATATGGGGTTGCTATGGCAACGGTATGGGGCTTTATTGTTGGTTTAATCCAATTGCTTATCTTGTTGGCCATCGTGTTGGCGGTGGTGGCTTTTATCAACTACAACAAATTGCGCGCCTATGCTGAGGCGGTGAAAGAGGCTTGGTCCAATATTGGCGTGGCTGGGCGCAAGCAAGTGACGCTGGTCAATCAACTGATTGAGGTGGTCAAGGGCTATCAAGAGTCGGAGCAGTTGCTGCTGATGAAGATTTCAGAGGATTTGAGCAGCGCCGCCCAAGTGGCGCAGATGCAGCAGCAAACGGGTTCGGTGATGGCGGCTGTGAACGGTATGGCCCAGCGTTACCCTGATTTGAAAGCCAACCAACAATACCAGCGCTTGATGGACAGCATGCAAAGCACCGAGGTGGACTTGGAGGCGGCCCGCCAGCGCTACAACTTGGCCGTGCGCCAGTACAACACCCAGCGCAGCTCGATTCCGAATGTGTTTTACGCCTCGGCCATGGGCTTTCGTGCGGCCCCTTATCTGGAGTTTGATGGCAGCGAGCACAGTATGGCGCTGGGGCAGGTCAAGTCCTTTAGCAGCGATGATGGTGAGCAATTGCAAGCCTTGGTCGGCCAAGCGGGGCAGGCGCTGTTGACGGCTTCGCAGAAAACGCTGGAGGTGGGCAAGGGCGTGGCCCAGAAGGCGGTGGAAGGCGGCAAACTGGCGGCTGAGAGGGTGCGCCGCGAGCTGCCGCATGAGGCAGAAAACAGCGGCGCGGCCAGCACAGGCAGCTGCCCGCATTGCCATGCGGCGGTGGCGCTTGAGGCGGCCTTTTGCTCAGCTTGTGGCCAGAAGCTCGGTGCAGCCGAACCAGCAGCAGACTGATCATGCCCTGCGCATGAGGCTGAGGGCTTGATGGGGCGAAAACAAAAAAACGGGCCAGCAGGCCCGTTTTTGTTTGGCGCTTGCCGTGCTCAGGCGTTGTAGCGTTTTTGCAGAATCTCAAAAGCGGGCAGGGTCTTGCCTTCCAACACTTCCAAGAATGCGCCGCCGCCAGTGCTGATGTAGCTGACTTCTTTTTCAATGCCGTATTTGGCAATGGCGGCCAGGGTGTCGCCACCGCCGGCAATGCTGAAGGCGGGCGAGGCGGCAATGGCGCGGGCCAGGGTTTCTGTGCCGCCAGCGAAGGCGTCAAATTCAAATACGCCGACGGGGCCGTTCCAGACGATGGTGCCAGCGGCTTTGAGTTGCTCGGCCAAGGCTGCGGCGGTGTTGGGGCCAATGTCCAAAATCATGTCATTGGGGCCGACATCGGCGGCGGCTTTGGTGCTGGCGGGGGCATCGGCGGCAAATTGCTCGGCCACAACCACATCGGTCGGGATGGGCACGGCCGCGCCGCGGGCTTGCATGGCGGCCATGACGGCTTTGGCTTCATCGAGCAAATCAACCTCGGCCAGTGATTTGCCTATGGGCAGGCCAGCGGCGAGCATAAAGGTGTTGGCAATGCCGCCGCCGGCAATGAGTTGATCGACTTTGTCGGCCAGGCTTTTGAGGATGGTGAGTTTGGTGGAGACTTTGCTGCCAGCGACGATGGCCACCAAGGGGCGCTTGGGCTGAGCCAAGGCTTGGCTGATGGCGTCCATTTCAGCCGCCAGCAGGGGGCCAGCGCAGGCCGTGGGGGCGTATTGGGCGATGCCGTAGGTGGAGGCTTCGGCGCGGTGGGCCGTGCCAAAAGCGTCATGCACAAAGATGTCGCACAGTTGCGCCATTTTTTGCGCCAGCTCGGGGGCGTTTTTCTTTTCGCCCACATTCACGCGGCAGTTCTCCAACAGCACGACTTGGCCAGGGGCCAGCTCAAAGCCGCCATCGACCCAGTTGGCCACAAGGCGCACTTCTTGGCCCAGCAGCTCGCTCAGGCGGGCGGCGACGGGGGCCAGGCTGTCGGCGGGCTGGAAGCTGCCCTCAGTGGGGCGGCCCAGATGGGAAGTGACCATGACGGCCGCGCCCGCTTGCAGGGCCATTTGGATGCAGGGCACGGAGGCGCGCACGCGGGTGTCTTCGCTGATTTGGCCTTGCTCGTTCAGGGGCACATTGAGGTCGGCGCGGATGAAGACGCGTTTGCCTTGGGCTTGGCCGCTTTGGCAGAGGTCTTGGAAACGGTGAAATTGCATGGTTGGGGCCTTGTTGTATTCAAAGGTTCAGAAGAAAAACGGGGCGAATTTTAGCCTTTGCGGCGGGCGGCTACGCCTGCGGCGAGGGTGTCGAGGATGGCGGTGGAGTCGTCCCAGCCGACGCAGGCATCGGTGATGCTTTGGCCGTAGTTGAGGGCGGCGATGCTGTCTTCACCGGGGTTGAATTTTTGCGCGCCTTCGCACAAATGGCTTTCGACCATGACGCCGAAGATTTGCTTGGAGCCAGCGGCCAGTTGCTCGGCGATGCTTTGCGCCACATCGAGCTGTTTTTTATGTTGTTTGCTGCTGTTGGCGTGGCTGCAATCGACCATGAGGCTGGCGGGCAGGCCCGCCGCAGCGAGTTGCTCGCAGGCTTGGGCCACGGCCTCGGCATCGTAGTTGGGGGCTTTGCCGCCGCGCAAGATGACATGGCAGTCTTGGTTGCCATTGGTTTGCACGATGGCGACTTGGCCGCTTTTGGCGACAGACAGGAAGTGGTGGCCGCGCGAGGCCGATTGGATGGCGTCAAGGGCGATTTTGATGTTGCCATCGGTGCCGTTTTTAAAGCCGATGGGCGCGGATAGGCCGCTGGAGAGCTCGCGGTGGACTTGGCTTTCTGTGGTGCGTGCGCCAATCGCGCCCCAACTGATGAGGTCGGCGATGTATTGGGGCGAGATGACATCGAGGAATTCGCTGCCTGCGGGCAGGCCAAGCTGGTTGATGTCGAGCAGGAGCTGGCGCGCCATGCGCAGACCTTCATCAATGCGGAAGCTGCCATCCAAGTAGGGGTCGTTGATGAGGCCCTTCCAGCCCACGGTGGTGCGGGGTTTTTCAAAGTACACGCGCATGATGATTTCCAGCGTGTCTTTGTATTGCTCACGGGCGACGCGCAGTTTGGCGGCGTATTCAAGGGCGGCCTTGGGGTCGTGGATGGAGCAGGGGCCCATGATGACGAGCAGGCGGTCGTCCTCACCACGGATGATGCGGGCAATGTTGCGGCGCGTGTCGGTGACGAGGCTTTCAATGGCCGTGCCTTTGATGGGGAAGAAGCGGATGAGGTGTTCGGGTGGGGGCAGCATTTTGACGCTTTCAACGCGGGCATCATCGGCCAAGCTGGTGCGGAAGGGCAGGTCACTCATGGTAGGTACTCACTGGAAAACTAAAGGAAAAGAAATAAAAAAACCGCTGGAATAAAAAAACCGCTGGGTGGGGCCTCAGCGGTTTTTTGAAAGGGGAAAGTCGTTTTACATCAGGTGGGCACAGACTTCTCTCTCTAAACCGCTGGGGCTGAGAAATAAAAGGTGCGAAAGTAAAACGATAGGGCTTTCATAAGTCTTCAATACTAGCACAAAGCCAGTGCCCTTACAGGCGCGGGGCGGCTGCGGCCAGAGCGCGGGCGGCATCCAGGGCGAAGTAGCTGAGAATGGCATCAGCGCCAGCGCGTTTGAAGCAGAGCAGGGCTTCAAGCATGGTTTGCTCGCCATCGAGCCAGCCGTTTTGCGCGGCGGCCTTGAGCATGGCGTATTCGCCTGAGACTTGGTAGGCCAAGGTGGGCACGCCAAATTCTTGCTTCACGCGGCGCACGATGTCGAGGTAGGGCATCCCTGGTTTGACCATGACCATATCGGCGCCTTCTTGCAAATCAAGGGCGACTTCGCGCAGGGCTTCATCGCTGTTGCCGGGGTCCATTTGATAGACCTTTTTGTCGGCTGAGCCGAGGTTGGCGGCCGAGCCGACGGCATCGCGGAAGGGGCCGTAGAAGCTGCTGGCGTATTTGGCGCTGTAGGCGACGATGCGGGTGGTGGGCAGGCCCGCTTGCTCCAGTGCTTGGCGGATGGCGCCAATGCGGCCATCCATCATGTCAGAAGGGGCGACGGCATCCACGCCCGCTTGGGCGTGGCAGAGGGCTTGTTTGACGAGGGCGGCGACGGTTTCGTCGTTGAGGATGTCGCCTTGGGCATCAAGCAGGCCGTCTTGGCCGTGGCTGGTGTAGGGGTCAAGGGCGACATCGCTCATGATGCCCAGTTCGGGAAAGCGCGCTTTGGCGGCGCGGATGAAGCGGGGCATGAGGCCGTTAGGGTTCCAGGCTTCGTGGCCGTCGTCGCTTTTGGCGCTGGGGTCGGTGACGGGGAAGGGGGCGATGTAGGGGATGCCCAAGCGCACGCATTCTTCAAGCACGGGCATGAGCAGGTCGATGGACAGGCGCTCAACGCCGGGCATGGAGGGCACGGCCTCACGGCGGTTTTCGCCATCGAGCACAAAGACGGGGTAGATGAGGTCTTGGGCGCTGAGTTGGGCCTCACGCACGAGGGCGCGGGTGGCGGCATCGCGGCGCAGGCGGCGCGCGCGCGTGGCTGGAAAGCTTTGGGGGTAGAACATGGCGGGGCTCCTGTGTGTCTGTGTGGGGCTGGTGTAAATGAAGGTGTTGGGGTTTGGCTTGGCCTCGGCCTTGGCTTCAGGTCAGCAAGGCCGCTTGCTTCCAAGCCTGTTGGGCATCCGTGTTGCGGCCTTGGTCTTCGGCCAAACGGGCCAGATGCAGCCAAGCGCGGCGGGCCAATTCGGGCTGGGTTTGCGCCAGTTGTTTGTTGGCCACAAGGTTTTGCAGGCTGTGCTGGGCTTTGCCCCAAAGCTGCTGCTGCATATAGGCGGTGGCGGCGAGGTATTGCAGGGGCAGCTCACGGGGGTGGTTGCGCTGGGCTTGTTCGATGTCTTGCAGGCCGTGGTGGTCGAGTCCGCCGAGGCTGCGCTCTAAGGTGAGCACGGTGCTCAGTTGCAGGGCTTCGGGTAGCTCGCCATAGCGTTTGAGCAGGGGCGCGAGGCGGGCGCGTACTTGCGGGTGTTCGGCCTCGCTTTCGGCCAATTGCAACATGCGCTCGGCGGCGTAGAAGGTGACTTCAGGCAGGGCTTGCTCTTGGCGGCTGAGGGTGCCCCAGGCTTTTTGAAGTTGCGCCATGTCTTGGCTGCGTGAGAGAACCTCGCGGATGAGGCGCACTTGCAGGGTTTGGCCGACAAAGGGCGAGAAGGCATTGTGCTTGATGAGCAGGCGGGCGGTTTCAAGTGCTTGCTCGCTTTGGCCGGCCAGTTGTGCGGTTTTGAGCTTGATGCGCAGGGCGTGGACGCGGCGTTGTACGCCTTGGGGCAGGCTTTGCAGGTGTTGCCAAGCGGCTTCGGTGTCGCCGTCGTGGGTGGCCCAGCGGGCGGCGCGCAGGGCCAGGGCTTCGCTGGCTTCGGGGATGCTGTGGCTGGCCTCTAGGGCGCGCTCCCAGTGGCCTTGGCGTTTGTCGGTGTCGCGCAGTTGGTGGGCGCTTTCAGCGGCCAAGAGGTGGGCGGCGGCCATTTCAAGCGCGGCGGCTTCGGCGTCGTGCTCGGCGTGTTTTTGCGCAAATTCAAGGGCTTGGGCGGCTGATTTGTTGGCGCGGCTGTAGCGGCCTGTCCACAGTTGCAGGTGGGCGTGCAGCAGGTGTTGGTACATGGCGCGTTCGTGGTAGAGGGTGCGCCAGTTTTTCGCTTTGCTGGGCATGGCCAGCAGGGCTTGCAGGCCGCGCAGGGCAAAGTAGAGCAGGGCAAAGAAGGCCAAGAGCAAAATCAGCAGCAGATTGAAGCTGAGGCTGATGCGGTAGGGCGGCCAAAAGAACATGACGCTGGCGTGGTTGTCGCCCATGAATAGGGCCAGGCCAATGGCGCTGGCGGCCAGCAAGATGAACCAGATAACGCGCTTCATGGCAGGAGTGGGCGCTGGCGGGGCGCGCCTTCAATGGGGCTGCTGGGCAGGCTGGATGACAGTGGGATGGCGCTCATGCGCTCGTTGAGCAGGGCGATGGCCTCAATGCTGTGCTGCGCTTGCGGGCTTTGCTCGCTGCCGC
>CAZJBX010000010.1:58338-69148 GCA_964544605.1 uncultured Burkholderiaceae bacterium | reverse complement strand
ATATGTGCTCTGGCCGGAACGCAGCCCACCAAGCTCAGACTGAGCGGCAAATTATAAGCGATTGGGATATGTGCTCTGGCCGGAACATCAAGGTATTAGTATTCCTATTCAGGTTTATTATAAGCGATTGGGATATGTGCTCTGGCCGGAACTTTGCTGCTGGCTGCTGCTGGGTTTGGGGAATTATAAGCGATTGGGATATGTGCTCTGGCCGGAACTGACTTTTCGCCGTGGGCATGGGCTTCACCATTATAAGCGATTGGGATATGTGCTCTGGCCGGAACACCATTCGTAGGACAAGCTGGCTCCATTCGATTATAAGCGATTGGGATATGTGCTCTGGCCGGAACACGCGGGCGGCGATGTGGCTAGCCTGCTCCATTATAAGCGATTGGGATATGTGCTCTGGCCGGAACTACTGTCGTGTGGCGGTGCGCCATTGGAGAATTATAAGCGATTGGGATATGTGCTCTGGCCGGAACCGCCCCCCTGCCATCGCCTGAATCAATCAGATTATAAGCGATTGGGATATGTGCTCTGGCCGGAACTGTAGTGGGTAACATAAGTAAATAATCAACATTATAAGCGATTGGGATATGTGCTCTGGCCGGAACTTGAAAGAACTTCACTGGGTTGCCTGAAAGATTATAAGCGATTGGGATATGTGCTCTGGCCGGAACTAGCAGTACCAGATACTGGTAATGGCATATATTATAAGCGATTGGGATATGTGCTCTGGCCGGAACGAGTTAAAAAAGTCTTGCACAATGTGAAAAATTATAAGCGATTGGGATGTGTGCTCTGGCCGGAACTGCCATTGTAACCCCCTTTTTGCGAAAAACATTATAAGCGATTGGGATATGTGCTCTGGCCGGAACTAGGGCTTCCACGCAGACAGCTTCTTGCTTATTATAAGCGATTGGGATATGTGCTCTGGCCGGAACAGGCGGCGCTCGATGCACTGGCCGCCGTTCATTATAAGCGATTGGGATATGTGCTCTGGCCGGAACTTGGCTGAGTTGAGGGCTTGCAGCTCGGCGATTATAAGCGATTGGGATATGTGCTCTGGCCGGAACAGTAGTGTGGGTGAGGTACTGAACCTCACTATTATAAGCGATTGGGATATGTGCTCTGGCCGGAACAGGCGAAACAGTAACGTAGACGGTATCGATATTATAAGCGATTGGGATATGTGCTCTGGCCGGAACCGCAGTGAACACCGCAGGCAACAATTCTGCATTATAAGCGATTGGGATATGTGCTCTGGCCGGAACAAAAGTTCTTCGCTGTTGCATTCAGCCTCAATTATAAGCGATTGGGATATGTGCTCTGGCCGGAACCACATCATCATGAGTGCCTACTCCAAAGCCATTATAAGCGATTGGGATATGTGCTCTGGCCGGAACGACAAGGTTCTCCCTAAGCTCCAAGAGTTCATTATAAGCGATTGGGATATGTGCTCTGGCCGGAACGGCCCTTGAACGGGACGCACGAATGATGGAATTATAAGCGATTGGGATATGTGCTCTGGCCGGAACTCGCCCGTGGCCTCGTCGATGACTTGGCGCATTATAAGCGATTGGGATATGTGCTCTGGCCGGAACGCGGTCGAGGGCGCAGGGTGCGAGAATGTTATTATAAGCGATTGGGATATGTGCCAGAACGAGATTTAAAGCGGCGCAGAGCGCCGCACTCCAAAATAATAATGGGATGCCATATGCACTGCAATCCCATATTAAATTTTGATTAGGGTATATTTTTATTTAAAACGCTCTGCTGTAATACACCTGCCCAAAGTTGATGCCAGGGTTGGGGCGTTTGATGCCGGCATTGGAGAGGTGTTGAACGCGCAGACCGAGGTTGTGTTGGTTTTGCGCGCCCCATTGCCAGCCGATGCCAGCCATGTCGGAGAACTGGAAGGCGGTGCTCATGGTGCGCTCGGCTGAGGTGCGGGTGTGCGAGATGCCGCGCACGCCAATGCCGCCTTCCATATAGAAGCTGCGCTGGCCTTTGCCAGCCCAAGGGCGTTGGAGGCGGAAGACGGGGCTGTAGCCGAGTTCGATGATGTTGCGCGCATCGCGCACATGCCAAGCGGCGAGTTCGGCTTCGTGGCGCAGTTGCAGTTGCCAGTTTTGGCCTTGCCAGAGGGGTTGGGCACGGGTGGCAGCCCAGATGAGGCCGATTTTGCGCACATCTTTTTGGCCGTCGGCGGCGCTGATGGCGAGACTGTAGTTGTGGCTTTGCGCCAAAGCGGCGCTGGGTGCGCCTAGGGCGAATAGGCAACTGAGTGCGGCCACTGCAAGCGTGCGAGAAGTGGCCAAATGTGGGCGGGCGGGTGTGTGGGTTGCCATAGTGCGGTGAGAAAACAAGTGTGGAATGGGCGCCAAATCAACGGCGATAAACAAAAGAGGTATTTTCCGCAAACAGAAATGGCTTATGGCGCGTGTTGGTTTTATGCCCTGCGTGGAGTAGTTTTATGAGATAAGGCCCAAACGATGCAGCTCGGCCTCTAGGCTTTGGGCGTATTGGGCATAGCCTTGGGCGTTGGCGTGAACAGCATCGGCGCGCAGGCTGGGTTCGCTGAGGATGCGGCTCCAGCTCTGTTCCAGCACGGGCACTTTGAGTTCTTTGCCGAGTTCGGCATAGAGGGGGTGGTCGCTCATGCGGCCTGTAGTGGCGGCGATGAGGGAGAAGCGCGGCATGGCCAAGAGCAGCACTTGTGCGCCGCTGGCTTGGGCCAGTTGCACGCTGAGTCTGATGTTGTGCTTGGCTGCCTCGGGGCTTTGCTGGCGCAGGAAGTCGTTGCCGCCGATGCCGATGATGACGAGCTGGGGGCGGTGGTTTTGCAGCAGTTCGGGCAGGCGCTCAAGGGCTTGGGCGCTGGTGTGGCCCGATATGCCGGCGTTGATGATGTGCCAGCCTGTGCTGTGGGCCAGCAGTTGCGGCCAGGCTTGGGCAGGCTGCGCGCCCACGCCTTGGGTGAGGGAGTCGCCCAAGGCCAAAACGGTGCTGCCCGCAGGCAGGGCTTGGCCCTGCCCTGTTTTGCCGCAGGCGCTGAGAAGGCCCATGCCGCCCGTGAGGGCCGCAAGGCTGGCGGCAAGGCCCAAGTTTTGAAGGAATTGGCGGCGCTGGGCTGGGTGGCTGTTCATGGTTTGGGTTTGTTTAAAGTGATTCAAGCAATCTCATCCCAAGGGTTAATAACCCGAAGGCCAGCTGCAAGAAATGGATTGGCATCACGGGTTGCGATACTGAAACCACCATTTAAAGCCGTGGCAGCAATGATTGCGTCAGCAGCTTCAATGCCGCTGCCTGCTTGACGAACAGTGGCAAGAACATTCGCGTAGGCTCGACTACAGGCTTCGTCGAAGGACAAGATGCGGCCTGCGAAGAGGGGTAAGAGCTGGTGTTCAATACCATGTTGCAGGAGTTGTTTGCGTTTGCCTTGCGGCATCAGGGCCAAGCCAGCGCGCAGTTCTGCCACGGTCATGGCTGCAAGGTAAAGAGTGGGCATGGCTTGGCGATTGAGCCAAGTGAGAACGACAGGGTCGGGCCGAGCTTTGAATTGCTCAGAGAGCACATTGGTATCGAGCAGTATCATTTTTCAATCAAAAGTTGCTGCACGAGCCGCGCTGGGGCTACGCTCAAAGGCGGCGGCTTCTTCATCGCTCAATTGCACTTGACGGCCAATATCAGCGAGCAAGTTACCTAGTTGGACTCGGCCCTCAGCTTTCACGGCTTGAGCAAGAATGTTGCTTAACTCGGTTTGCAGGCTGTGGCCGCGCTGGGCCGCCCTCATTCTGAGGGCGCGGTGGGTTTCCTCAGATACATTTCTAATGGTGAGAACCTTCATCTGCATGCTCCTTGTTTGCTGACATTGCAGGCAATTATAGGTTTTGCATGCACTTGCGGCAAACGACGGTACAGCCTCAAGCCTTAGCTGATACGCATACCAGGCTGGGCTCCGGGCCAGGGTTCGAGGATGTGGATGCCGGGCTGGGCGCTTTCGTCGGCGTGGCTGGCGGCCAGCACCATGCCTTCGCTGAGGCCAAATTTCATTTTGCGCGGGGCGAGGTTGGCGACCATGACGGTGAGTTTGCCCACCAGTTGCTCGGGCTGGTAGTGGGCGGCTATGCCGCTGAAGACATTGCGGGTTTTGGCGCTGCCGTCCTCATTTTTTTCGCCCACATCTAGGGTCAGTTGCAGCAGTTTGGTCGAGCCTTCGACGCTTTGGCAGTGCAAGATTTTGGCGATACGAAGGTCGATTTTGACAAAGTCGTCGATGGCGATGGTGCTGGCAATGGCTTGGCCACCAGGGGCATTGGGGTCGGCTTGTGGCGCAGCGGCTTTGGGGGCTTTGGCGGGCTTGGCTTTTTTCTCGGCGGCGGGTTTTTCTTGGGCCACGCCCAGCAGGGCGTCAAGCTGTTTTTCTTCTACGCGCTTCATCAGGTGTTGGAAGGCTTGCATGGTGTGGCCAGCGGGCAGCAGTTCTTGCGCGTGGGCAAAGTTTTGCGCGGGCAGTTGCAGCAGGCCCTCCACTTGCGCGGCCAAGGCGGGCAAGATGGGCTTGAGGTAGATGCTGAGGATGCGGAAGGCTTGCATACAGAGGGTGCAGACTTGGTGCAGGCGCAGCTCTTGGCCTGCTTGCTTGGCCAGCTCCCAGGGTTTGTGCGTGTCCACATAGGCGTTGACGAGGTCGGCCAAGGCCATGATGTCGCGCACGGCTTTGCCAAATTCGCGCCCTTCATACAGGGCGGCGATGCCCTGGCCTGCGGCTTGCATTTGCGCCAGCAGGTTTTGGCCGTCGGCATCCAAGCTGCCGAGCTGGCCATCAAAGCGTTTGCTGATGAAGCCTGCGGCGCGGCTGGCGATGTTGATGTATTTGCCAATGAGGTCGGCGTTCACACGGGCCATGAAGTCTTCGGCGTTGAAGTCGATGTCTTCATTGCGGTTGCTGAGTTTGGCGGCGAGGTAGTAGCGCAGCCATTCGGGGTTCATGCCCAGTTGCAGGTATTTCAGCGGGTCAAGGCCGGTGCCACGGCTTTTGCTCATTTTTTCGCCATTGTTGACGGTGAGGAAGCCGTGCACAAAGATGTTGTTGGGCACTTTGCGGCCAGTGAAGTGCAGCATGGCGGGCCAGAACAGGGTGTGGAAGGTGATGATGTCTTTGCCGATGAAGTGGTATTGCTCCAGCGCGGGGTCGGCCATATAGCTGGCGTAGTCGATGCCTTGTTGCGTCAGCAGGTTTTTCAGGCTGGCGAGGTAGCCGATGGGGGCATCGAGCCAGACATAGAAGTATTTGCCCTCGGCATCGGGGATGGGGATGCCGAAGTAGGGCGCATCGCGTGAGATATCCCAGTCGCCCAATTTGGCTTTGCCGTCGTCGCCGATTTCAAACCATTCTTTGACTTTGTTGGCGACTTCGGGTTGGAGTTTGCCGTCCTGCGTCCAGTCTTGCAAAAAGGCGACGGCGCGGGGGTCTGAGAGGGTGAAGAAGTAGTGCTCCGATTCCTTCAGCACGGGCTTGGCGCCGGTGAGGATGGAGAAGGGGTTTTTCAGCTCGGTGGGCTGGTACACGGCGCTGCACACCTCGCAGTTGTCGCCGTATTGGTCGGCGGCGCCGCATTTGGGGCATTCGCCTTTGATGAAGCGGTCGGGCAGGAACATGCCCTTTTCAGGGTCGAAGAATTGCTCGATGACGCGGCTTTGAATGAGGCCGGCTTTTTTCAAATCAAGGTAGATGGCTTGGGCCAGCTCGGTGTTCTCAGGGCTGTGGGTGGAATACCAGTTGTCGTGGCTGATGCCAAAACCATCCAGATATTGTTTGCGGCCAGCGGCGATTTCGTCCACAAAAGCCTCAGGCGTGACACCTTTTTTCTCCGCCGCAATCATGATGGGCGCGCCGTGGGCATCATCAGCCCCGCAAAACTGCACGCTGTGGCCCTGCATCCGTTGAAAGCGCACCCAGATGTCGGCTTGAATGTATTCCATGATGTGGCCGATGTGGAAGGTGCCGTTGGCATAGGGCAAGGCGGTGGTGACAAAAAGTTTACGCTTAGCAGACATGAGGATTTGTAGAGGCAAGGTGAAGGAGCAGCCAAGTTAGCTGAGACAATGGCCGCCTATTGTATTGAAGCCGCAAGCACGCCTGAGTGCCGCGTTTTGAGGTAAACCGATGAAAAGCCAAGACATTGCCCACCATTTAGCCACTTTGTTTGACCCCTATACGGGCCTGCCCTATGCACAGGCTGGCCGCATCAGCGGCGTGCAGTTTGAAGGTGGGCGGCTGAGCTTTGCCGTGGCCATGCCCTACCCTTGCGCCAGTTTGCACCCCATCATCAAGGCCAAGATGGATGCAACGCTGCTGCATGTGCCTGGCGTAGAGGTGTGCGATGCGCAGTTGCATACGGCTGTGCCAGCTTTGGCGGCCGCGCCCGATGGCAGTTTGGCCGTGCCGGGGGTGAAGAACATCATCGCCGTGGCATCAGGCAAGGGTGGCGTGGGTAAAAGCACAACCGCCGTGAATTTGGCCTTGGCCCTGCAATATGAGGGCGCAAAGGTGGGAATTTTGGATGCCGATATTTACGGTCCCAGCATGCCGCATATGCTGGGCGTGAGTGGCCGCCCTGAGCTGGACGAGGCCAAGCGCATGATTGCATCCGTGGCTTTTGGCCTGCAAATGAATTCGATTGGCCTGCTGGTCGATGGCGATAAGGCCAGTGCTTGGCGCGGGCCCATGGCCAGCAATGCGCTCGATACCTTGCTCAAGCAGACGGCTTGGCAGGATTTGGATTATTTGATTGTGGATATGCCGCCGGGCACGGGCGATATCCAACTGACGATGGCGCAACGCGCCCCCGTCACGGGCGCGGTGATTGTGACCACGCCGCAGAATGTGGCCCTGCTCGATGCGGTCAAGGGCGTGCAGTTGTTTCAAACCGTGCAAACGCCGATTTTGGGCGTGCTGGAGAACATGGCCGTTTACACCTGCACGGCCTGCGGCCACCAAGAGCATATTTTTGGCCAAGACGGTGGGCAGAAGCTGGCTGCCGATGCGGGCTGCGAGGTGCTGGGCCATATGCCGCTGAAACCCCTCATCCGCGAGCAGGCCGATAGCGGCGTGCCGCTGATGCAGCAAGCGCCCGATAGCGATGAGGGCCGCCTCTACCGCGAAATCGCCCGCAAAGTGGGCGCCAAAATGGTGCTGGTGGGCAAGCCCTATACGCCACCTGCACCGCCCGCGCCGCCGCAGCCCAAAACCGTGCACCGCAGCAAGTAAGGCCCGCGCCGCAGCCTTGGGGCGGCCCTACAATGCGCCCACCATGGCCCATTCCTTGCAGTCCACCTTCACCCACACCTTGCGCCGCCCTGCTGTGAGGCAGGCGGCTGGGCGCGGCTTTACGCTGCTGGAGCTGCTGATTGTGCTGGTGCTCATTGGCGTGGCCAGCGCCACCATCATGGCCGGTATGCGCAGCAGCGATGAGGTGCAACTGCACAAACAGGCCGAGCAACTGGTGGCCGCCATTGAGGTGGGCCGTGCGCAATCACGGGCACGGGGTTTGGCCGCCGAGCTGGCTGTGCATGAGGGCGGCTTCCTTATCAAAGACCCGCATGTGGCCATAGATGAAAGCAAAATCACGCCTTGGCTGGAGCCAGGCATGACGGCATCAGGCCATGTGCCGCTGCTGCTGGGGCCAGAGCCGATTTTGCCGCCGCAGACTTTGCAACTGCATTTGGGCGAGTTCAGCGTGCGCATCAGCAGCCAGGGCTTGGCCCCCTTTGTGGTGGAGGAAGGCTTATGAGCCGCCGCGCCTTGGGCTTTACCTTGGTGGAGGTGCTGGTGGCCTTGAGCATCATCGCCATTGCCCTGACTGCGGGCATACAGGCGAGCAACACCTTGCTGAACAATGCCGAGCGCCAGCGCGAGAGCCTGCTGGCACAAATTTGCCTTGAAAACGCCTTTATTGACCTGCGCCTAAAAAGCATGTTGAGCAATGAACGCCCACCTGCTGGCGAGGTGACTTATGAGTGCGAGCAAGGCGGCGGCAAGTGGTGGGTGGTGGTGAATGTGGCAGGCACGGCCAACCCGAATATTGTGCGCTTGGACGGTGGCGTGCGCCGCACGGAAGAGGCGGATTCGCAAATCATGGCGCTCTCTAGCGTATTGGGGCCGCCATGATGCTGAGCAACACACACCACAAAGCCCGTGGCTTTACCTTGGTTGAAGTGCTGGTGGCGCTGGCCATCATGGGCATCGTCACGGGCTTGGCTTGGCAAGGCATCAACGCCATTGTGCAATCGCAAAAAAACAGCCAAGCGCACAGCCGCGAACTCGCGGTGATGCAAACCGCGCTGGCACAGTGGGAGCAAGACCTGAACCAATTGCAGCTTTTGCCCGGCAGCCAATACACCCAAAATGTGCCCAATTTGGAATACAAAGCCGAGCGCCAATACCTGCGCATGGTGCGGCAAGACAACAGCCGCGCCGACCGTGCTCTGCGGGTGGTGGCTTGGGCCAAACGCCCCGATAGCGGCGACTACGACGCACCCAAGGGCCAGCCCGGTATGCTGCTGCGCTGGCAATCGCCCGCCGTCTATACCGCCGATGAGCTGGAGCAAGCTTGGGAGAACGCCCGCCGCTGGGCCGAAGACAGCGAGGCGGAAAGCCTGCACAGCTATGAGCTGGAAATCATGCCCCTGCAAGATTGGAAGCTGCTGGTCTTCAACCGCAGCAGTGGCTGGGCGGAGGAGGCCAGCGATATTGCCCCCCGTGGCAATGGCTCTTTGCAATTGCACGGCCTGCGCTGGGTGCTAGAGCCGGGGGCAAACAGCCTGTTTTTTGGGCCGATTCAGCGCGATTGGATTAACCCCCTGGCCCCAGGAGTGTGACATGCCGCGTCCTGCCTTCTTGCACTTGAACCAAGCACCCCGCCGCCAGCGCGGCGCGGCGATTTTGCTGGCCATGCTCATCATGGTGCTGGTGACCACAGTGGCCGCTGGCACTTTGTGGCGGCAGGCGCAGGTGATGGGCGTGGAAGTGGCCGAGCGCGACCGCGCCCAAGCCGTGTGGGTGCTCAATGGCCTGCTGGACTGGGCCCGCATCATCATCCGTGAAGACGACAAACCCAGCAGCAGCCAAAGCAACCCACGCCGTGTGGACTACCTCGATGAGCCTTGGGCCAAAGAGCTGAAAGCCTCCTCACTCAGCGCTTTTTTGGCCTTAGACAAAGAGGACAGCGGTGGCCGCGATGAGGCCGATTTGCAGCAGGCGTTTTTCTCAGGCAAGTTTCAAGACTTGAACGCCAAATTCAATCTGCCGGATTTGATCAACAACGAAGTCAGCGGTTTTGAGCCGCGCTATGAGCAGGTTTTTGATCGCCTCTGCGAAGAACTCGACATCAGCCCCAGCGAACGCGATTACTTCAAAACAGCCTATTTGCAAGCCGCACAAAACAAGGTGGGCAAAGGCGAGGCAGGCCGCAGCGCTGGGCCGTATGGCGGGCAAGGCTATGCGCAAGGCGTGCTGTTTCCGACCCGCCTTGAACAGCTCGATTGGCTGGGCATAGACCCTGATGTGCTCAACAAGCTGCGCCCCTATGTGGTGATTTTTCTGCCCCAGCGCCTCAACCAGCCGCGCCAGCGCCAGCTCATCAATGTGAACACCGCCAGCCGTATCATGCTCAAAGCCGCCATTGCGGGCTGCGATGACAACTGCGCCCAGCAAATCCGCCGCCTCAGCCTAACGAATGACATCAAAGGCTTTGGCAGCGCCGCCGAGCTCTTTACCCATGCCAGTTTTGCGGCCTTGGCCGAGGCCAATGAAGAAGCGCCGATTGATGGCAAAAGCCAGCTTTTTATGGTGCAAGGCAAGCTGCAAATTGACAAACTGATAGTGGAAGAACAAGCCATGCTGTGGCGGCCCACGGCAGGCGATGTGCGCCTCTACCAGCGCGAACGCTATGCGCTGGGCCGCTTTATTGAAGACGACAGTGAAAACGCCATAGGGGTGGACGATCTGGAGAACTTCTACAAAAATGCAGGCAGCCTTTGAACCCCAATACCGATAGGAGACCCACGATATGAGCAAAAGCAGCAAAAATTTTGACCTCTCAAAGCTGATTCCTGGCTTTGATACCTTTGCGCAAATGGCCAAACAAATGCCGGGCATGGGCCAAGGCTTCAAACCCAGCGCCATGCAGAACCCTTTTATCCCCAAGGCGGGCTCGTGGGTCATGCCCACGCTGAGCACCGAGGAGCTGGAAAAGCGCATCACCGAGCTGCAAACCGTCAAGCTCTGGCTCGAAAACAATGCCCGCCTGATTGAAGCGACAGTGCAAGCCCTGCAAGTGCAAAAAATGACCCTGAGCACACTCGAAGGCATGAAAGAGAATTTGGGAAAAGCTTGGCCTTTTGCCGCCGCTGATGGCACCGCCGCCAGCAAAAAAGCCACGGCCCGCAACAAAACCCATTTCGATATGGGTGCGGATATCGCCCAAGCGCAAGCCGAGCCAGAAGTGAAAAAGCCTGCCAAAAAACGCCCCAGCGCCGCTGAAAAGGCCGAACAAGCCGCTGCCGAGCAGGCCATTTTGATGCAGCAAGCGGGCCAGCAAGCTGTGGCCATGTGGCAGGGCATGGCCGAGCAGTTTGGGCAAATCACCAGCCAAGTGATGCAAAACAGCCAAGCCGCCGCCGAGAAATTGGCCAAAACCGCCAGCGCCAAGCCTGCGGCGAAAAAATCAGTGGCTAAAAAAACAGCCACCAAAAAAGCCCCTGCCCGCACAGCGGCCCCATCTGCTGCCAAGCCCGCTGCCAA
>CAZJBX010000010.1:6829-58238 GCA_964544605.1 uncultured Burkholderiaceae bacterium | reverse complement strand
GCTGCCAAGCCCGCTGCCAAACCCACAGCGAAAAAAACCACGGCAAGCAAAAAAACCGCCACCAAACGCAGCCGTTAAACACCGCCCTTCATGACGGCCTAAAAGCAGGGCCGATGAAACCCGCTGGCCCCTATGGGCCCGCAGGAATCACAAGCCCTGCCCTGTGCTACATTCTTTGCCATGATTGCCGCCGCCCTGCCCCGCTTTTTACAGACCGAGTTGCCCCATATACAGCAACTGCGCCGTGATTTGCACGCCCACCCTGAGCTGGCCTTTGCCGAGCTGCGCACCAGCGCCATCGTGGCGGAAAAACTGCAAAGCTGGGGCCTGCAAGTGCACCAAGGTTTGGGCCAAACAGGTGTCGTTGGCCTGCTGAAAAAGGGCCAAAGCCAGCGCCGCATTGGTTTGCGCGCCGATATGGATGCGCTGCCCATACAAGAGGCCAATACCTTTGCCCACGCCTCACGCCATGCTGGGCGTATGCACGCCTGCGGCCATGACGGCCACACCGCCATGCTGCTGGGCGCGGCGCAGTATTTGGCCCAGCACGGCAGTTTTGATGGCGAAGTGGTCTTCATCTTTCAGCCCGCTGAAGAAGGCGGCGGCGGCGCCAAGGCCATGATGGATGAGGGGCTGTTCAGCCACTACCCCGTGGATGCCGTGTATGGCCTGCACAACTGGCCCGGCCTGCCCGCCGGCCATATTGCCGCCAGTGCGGGGCCAGTTATGGCTTCGTCCAATGAGTTCCACATCCGCATCACGGGCAAAGGCAGCCACGCCGCCATGCCGCATTTGGGCCAAGACCCCGTGGTGGCGGCGGCGGCCTTGATTCAGGGCTTTCAAAGCATCGTCAGCCGCAATGTTCGGCCGATTGATGCGGGCGTGATTAGCGTGACGATTTTGCAAGCGGGCGAGGCCAATAATGTGCTGCCCAACCACTGCCGACTCGATGGCACGGTGCGCACCTTCAGCCTTGAAGTGCTCGATTTGATTGAGGCGCGGATGCGTGAGATGACGCAGCAACTGGCTGCCGCTTACGGCTGCACGGCTGAATTTGAATTCATACGCAGCTACCCGCCCACCATCAACCATGCCGAACACGCGCAGCAGGTGCGCGACTTGGCCGCCGAGCTGTTCGGCCCAGAGGCCAGCGGCGAACAAGAGCCGACGATGGGCGCAGAGGACTTTGCCTATATGCTGCAAGCCAAGCCCGGTTGCTACTTCTTTTTAGGCAATGGCGAGGGCGATCACCGCGATGCCGGCCACGGCATGGGCCCGTGCATGTTGCACAACCCCAGTTATGACTTCAACGATGCCCTGCTTGAGCGCGGCATCCATTTTTGGGCAGCCTTGGCCGAGCGCCTGCTGGCCCACAGCCAACAAACAAAGGAGAAGCCAGCATGATGCAGCCCCAAGAGGCTTTTTCTAGTGATTACGCGCAAGCCCGCGAGAAGTTTCTGCGCGCCGCCGCACAAGCGGGCGCAGTTTTGCAAAGTTTTGAGGCCGCCGAGCTGGGCTTGGCTGGCGAAACTTTGGCCATGGATGCGGCTTTGCAAGGCCCAGCGCAGGCCAAACGCCTGCTCATCATCAGTTGCGGCAGCCAAGGCGCAGATGGCTTTACTGGCAGCGCCTTGCAAAGCTATTTGCTGCAAGACCCGCGCTGGCAGCAGCGCCTGCACGAGCGAGAGGTGAGCGTGCTCTATGTGCATGGCATCAACCCTTGGGGCATGTCCTACTGGGCTTTTACTGATGCGAACAATGTCAACTTCATGCGCAATTTTGTGGACTTTGACCAACCCCTGCCTGAGAACAAAGCCTATGCCGAACTGCATGGCGAAGGGCTGAAAGCACCTTGGGAAATGCAGCAATTTGAAGAAAAATCACTGCATTTGGTGCAAAAACACGGCATTTACGCCCTTTTCAACATCTACCAAAAAGGCCAGCACAGCCACCCCGATGGCATGTATTTTGGCGGCCACGAGCCAAGCTGGGCGCAACTGCGCTGGCGCGAACTGCTGCGCCAGCACGCCGCGCAGGCCGAGCAAGTGGCTTGGCTGGATTTGCGCCGTGGCTGGGGCGTGAGCAGCGGCGCGGCCACTTTGGTGGCCAATGCCCTGCCCGACGATGATGCCGCCATTGCCCGCGCCCAAAGTTGGTGGGGCCCTGCCGATCACCCTGAGCTTGTGGCCCGACCCGATGCCGAGCAAACGCTGATTCCTTTTGGCACGGGCAACCCTGTGGTCAGCTTTGCGCAAGAATGCCCGCAGGCGCAGTACACGGGTTTGGCCGCATACTTTCCCATCAGCGAGTCTTTGCAAGAGATGTCGGCGGCGGCCCGCTCCTCTTACTGGCTCTATGGTCACCCTGAAGCCAGCACACAAGAGCGCGAGCAGATTCACGGCTTGATGCGCAAGGTCAGCCTGCTGACGGATCCTGAGGCGCAAAACACGGCCATGGCGCAAGCCTGCCATTTGGCCTTGCAAGCCTTAGATGGCTTGGCGCAGGGCTGATTTCGCCCAGCACGCCGCCCCTGCCATCAGGCCATCAAAAAACCGAAGCACTGGCTTCGGTTTTTTATTTTGCGGCCCTTGCCCCCAAGGCTTAGAGCGAGTAATACATATCGTATTCAGCTGGCGTGACTTCGATTCGATAGCGGGTCAGCTCTTGCGCCTTCAAATCGATGTAGCTGTCAATCCAGCCATCGGTGAAGACGCCGCCTTTGGTGAGGAAGTGGCGGTCTTCGTCCAAGGCTTTGAGGGCTTCCTCAAGGCTGGCGCAAACCGTGGGCACGAGTTTGTCCTCCTCTGGCGGCAGGTGGTAGAGGTCTTTGGTGGCGGCCTCGCCAGGGTGGATTTTGTTTTCAATGCCATCCAAGCCCGCCATCATCAGGGCGGCAAAGCCCAGATAGGGGTTCATCAAGGGGTCAGGAAAACGCGCTTCCACACGGCGGGCTTTGTCTGAGGCGACATTGGGGATGCGGATGGAGGCCGAGCGGTTTTTCGCCGAGTAAGCGAGTTTGACTGGCGCTTCAAAATGCGGCACCAAGCGCTTGTAGCTGTTGATGCTGGGGTTGGTGATGGCATTGAGTGCCCGTGCGTGCTTGATGAGGCCGCCAATGTAATACAGGGCCAGCTCAGACAGGCCCGCATAACCGCTGCCGGCAAACAGGTTTTTGCCATCGCGCCAAATGGATTGGTGCACATGCATCCCTGAGCCGTTGTCGCCCGCATAGGGTTTGGGCATAAAAGTGGCGGTTTTGCCATAGGCGTCGGCCACATTTTGAATCACATACTTTTGCATCAGCGTCCAGTCGGCACGCTCCAGCAAGGTGGAAAAACGGGTGCCAATCTCGCACTGGCCAGCGGCGGCGACCTCGTGATGGTGCACTTCAACGGGGATGCCCAAAGACTCCAGTACTTCGGAAATTTCGTTGCGGATGTCCACACTGCTATCGACTGGGGCCACAGGCGCATAGCCGCCCTTGCTGCGGGGGCGATGGCCACGGTTTTCACCCTGCATGGGGTGGCCGCTGTTCCAGGGCGCTTCGTAGTCGTCAATGGCGTAAAAGCTGTGGCCAGGCTGGGTGCTCCAGCGCACGCTGTCGAATAGAAAGAATTCAGGCTCAGGGCCGAAATAGGCGGTATCGCCCAAGCCCGATTGCTTGAGATAGGCTTCGGCGCGTTTGGCAATGGAGCGCGGGTCGCGCTCATAGGCTTTGCCGTCAGCAGGTTCGACCACATCGCAGATGAGCACCAAGGTGATTTCATCGACAAAGGGGTCAATAAAGGCGCTGTTGGCATCGGGCATGAGCAGCATGTCGGAGGCTTCCACCCCCTTCCAGCCGGGCATGGAGGAGCCGTCAAAGGCCAAGCCCTCGCTGAATTTGTCTTCATCAAAATGGGACACGGGCACGCTCAAATGGTGCCAGCGGCCCAAGGTGTCGGTGAAGCGGAAGTCAATGAAGCGAACGGCCTCGTCTTGCACCATTTGCAACACTTCGGCGGGGGTCTTTTTGGCCATGGGCGTCCTTTAGGATGCGTGAAACAGCTTATTCAAAGCGAATGGCGCAGTGGCCCATGCCAGCAATGGTGCAGCGCAGGTGGTCGCCTTTTTGCACGGGGATGAGGGGGGCCAAAGAGCCAGAGAGGATGACCTCGCCCGCCTTCAATGGGATACCACGGCGGCCCAAGGTATTGCCCAGCCAAGCAATGGCATTGGCAGGGTGGCCCAAAGCGGCTGCACCAGCGCCCGTGGCGATGATTTGGCCGTTTTTCTCCAGCACCATGCCGCACAAGCCCAAGTCGAGCTGGCGCGGGTCGCCCAGCACACCGCCCAAGGCATAGACACCGCAAGAGGCGTTATCGGCCACGGTGTCTTGGATTTTGATGTTCCAGTCTTGGATGCGGGAATCGACGATTTCAAAACAGGCCATGACGCAATCGGTGGCACGCAATACATCGGCCATGGTCAAGCCCGGGCCCATGAGGTCGCGCTTGAGGATGAAGGCAATCTCGCCCTCGGCGCGGGGGGCAATCATGTCAGAGGTCTGAATGGCCTGCCCTTCTTCAATGAACATGCCATCGAGCAAATAGCCAAAATCAGGCTGGTACACACCCAGCATGTTTTGCACGGCCGCTGAGGTCACGCCGATTTTTTTGCCTGTGATGCGCTCGCCATTGTCGAGGCGGCGTTGAATCATGCGCTGCTGGATGTTGTAGGCATCGTCAATCGTGATGTCGCTGTAGCGGTCGGTAAAAGGCGTGATGGGCTTGCGCTCAACCAAGGCGGTATAGAGTTCATCGCCCAGTTGTTCAATCAGTTTGGCGTCCATGAATTTGTGCTTTCTTCGGTGAAGTTTGGTGTGGGGCTAAGGCTTGGGCTGGGGGCTTTAGGGGCAGCGGCTCAAGCCTTCCAGAGCTTGCTCAGGCCAGGATCGGTGGCGGCTATGCTGCGTTTGAGCAAATTGCGCAGCGCAGTCACTTCCATCGCGCCCATGTGCTCGACCAAATCGGCCTCTTGCGCTTGCGCAGCGGCAATGATGTGGGCCATGGCATCGCGCCCTTGAGCGCTGATGACGAAATGCTCGCCCTCTTGGGCAATCAGGCCACGGCCGAGCAAGCTGGCCAAGGCATCGGCGCCCACGCCTGCGCCCGTGTAGGCGGTGTGCTGGGCGATTTCATCGGCAGCAATGCGCTCGCGCACTGAGAGCAAAGAGAGGGCGAAAAAGTCTTTTTCGCTCAGCTCGTATTGCTGCATCACGGGGCGCACGCTGTGCATGAGCTGGTAGTGGGCGCGGCCGAGCAAATAGCCCAGCAGGTCTTCAGAGAACAGGGCCGATGCGCTATTGGCCTCGGCTTCGCTGGCAATGGCCTCGGTTGCCACGGCAGCCGATTTCTTTGTCGCCAAAGCGTAATTGCCACTGACATAGAGCAGCGGCGGCGTGGGTTGGCGGTCGTAGGCCAGCACCTCGCCCACAAAAATAATGTGGTCGCCGCCCTCGTACTCAAACATGGTTTTGCACTGAAAACGCGCCGTACAACCTGGCAGCAAAGGCGAGTTGGTCACGCCATCATCGAGTGCAATGCCAGCAAATTTGTCTTCGCCTTTTTTCGCAAATTTGTTCGACAAATCCTCTTGCTCGTTCGAGAGAATGTGCACATTCCACTCTTTGGCTTCTTGGAAGACGGGCAAGCTGTAAGCGTTTTTCGCCAAGCTCCACAGCACCAGTGGGGGGTCGAGCGATACAGAGTTAAAGCTATTGGCGGTGATGCCCACGGCCTCGCCCGAGGCCGAGCGGGTGGTGACAATGGTCACGCCTGTGGCGAACATGGACAGGGCATTGCGGAAATCTTTGGGATCAATGGGGGCGGGGGTTTGGCTCATGGTCAGGGGCCTTTTGTGTTGAAGTACGGATAGCCCAGCGATTCTACCGCCTTGCAAGGGCGCTGCCGCCAGCGGCAGCTAGAATGGCAGCCTTGTTCGCCCTGCCCTTTCGCCCCAATTGACTGCACTTTGCACCACTGCCCCACATGGCCAAGAAAAAACACACCGCCGCCGCACAAAAAAACCAACTTTGGCTCTGGCTGGGCTTGGCAGGCTTGATTGCCGCCCTTGATCAATACACCAAGATTTTGATCATCAACGCCTATCAATTGCATGAAAGCACCCGGGTATTCAGCTTCTTCAACCTCACGCGACGGCACAACCCTGGCGCGGCCTTTTCATTCTTGGCCGATGCGGGTGGCTGGCAACGCTGGTTTTTTTTGGCCGTAAGCGTATTCGCAGTCTGCCTTATTGTGTATTTTTTGCTGCGCCACGGCGGGCAAAAGCTGTTTGCCTTTGCCCTGAGCTGCATCTTGGGCGGCGCATTGGGCAATTTGATTGACCGCAGTTGGCACGGCTATGTGGTGGATTTCCTCGATTTCCACTTCGACTTTCTCAGCCCGCTGTTCTACCAAGGGCACTTTCCCGCCTTCAATGTGGCGGATATGGGCATCACCATTGGTGCATTTTGTTTGATTCTGGATGAGTTCCTGCGGGTGAAAAAAAGCCGCTAAAACGCGGCGCAGACTTGAAATAGATTAGGGTAAGACCTGCCCTGCCCTGATAAGCCCCGCCGCCGCAAAGCTACTGCCGAATTTTGTAGCCGATTTTCAGCAGATGCAGGGCCAGGCCCGCCAGCAGCACAAAGACTGTGCCCGCAAAGCCCAGACTGAGCCAGGGCGAGACATCGCTTTGGCCGAAGAAGCCATAGCGGAAGCCGTCAATGATGTAGAAAAAGGGATTGAATTGGCTGATTTTCAGCCACAGCGGTGGCAGCGAGTGAATGGAGTAGAACACCCCGCTCAAGAAGGTCATGGGCAAGATGATGAAGTTTTGAAAGGTGGCCATTTGGTCGAATTTGTCGGCCCACAGCCCAGCCACAATGCCCAAACTCGCCAATATGCCCGCGCCCAAGAGCGCAAAGGCCAAAATCCATAGGGGCTTGGTAAAGGGCATGAGGGTGAAGAAATGGGCCGCCAATAGCACACCCGCACCCACAACCACGCCGCGCAGCACAGATGAGCCCATATAGGCGATGAACCACGCGCGGTGCGAGAGCGGCGTGAGCAGCAGGAATATCAAATTGCCCATGATTTTGCTCTGCACCAAGGACGAGGAGCTGTTGGCAAAGGCGTTTTGCAAAATGCTCATCATCACCAAGCCGGGCACCAAGAAGGCGACATAGTTCACACCCGGATAGACCTCCACTCGGCCACTGAGCACATGGCTGAAGATAAGCAAATACAGCATGGCCGTGACAACAGGCGCAGCAATGGTTTGCAGGCCCACTTTCCAAAAGCGCAGCACCTCTTTGTATAGCAGGGCTTGCCAGCCACTCAGGTGGTCAATCATGCGCGTTCTCCTTGCATCAGGCGCAAAAAGACTTCTTCCAAGTCGGCTTTGCGCATTTCCACATCTTCCATCGGCACGCCTGCTTCGCGCAGGGCTTTGAGGCTGGGTTCCAAGTCCTCGCTGCGGGCCAGGGGCAGTTGCACAATGCGGCCCGTAATGCGTGCCCCTGCGGCCAAAGCGGGCGGCAGCGGCACATCGGTTTTAAAGGACAGCAACAGCCCTTGGCAATCGGCCAGCAGTTGGCTGGTGGGGGCCAGCGCAATCAACTCGCCTTCTTTCATCATGCCAATGCGGCTGCACAGGGCCTCGGCCTCTTCCAAATAATGTGTGGTCAGCAGCACGGCATGGCCTTGGCGGTTCAGCTCGCTCACGAACTGCCACAGGGTTTGGCGCAGCTCCACATCCACGCCAGCCGTGGGCTCGTCCAGCACAATCACGGGTGGTTTGTGTACCAAGGCTTGCGCCACCAACATGCGGCGCTTCATGCCGCCTGAGAGCATACGCATATTGGTATCGGCTTTGTCGGCCAAACCCAAGCCTTGCAAGATGTGGTCAATCCACGGGCCATTGTTTTTGATGCCGAAATAGCCCGACTGAAAACGCAGCGACTCACGCACGGTAAAAAAGGGGTCAAACACCAGTTCTTGCGGCACGATGCCCAGCAAGCGCCGCGTTTGCAGAGGCTGGCGCGTGACATCGTGGCCCATGACCTGGATGCTGCCGCTGCTAGCGGGCAAGAGGCCCGCCAAGATGCTGATAAGGGTGGTTTTGCCTGCACCATTCGGCCCCAGTAGGCCGAAGAATTCGCCTTCTTTTATTTGGAAGTCGATGCCTTTGAGGGCCTCGAAACCATTGGGGTAAATTTTGCGTAGGGCTTGAATGCGTATGGCGGATGACATGGGGGCAGATTGTAGCGGCCCGCCCCATTTGCGCTGCCCCGCCCCAGCGATACCGACACGGCGGTGTCGCCTTAGGCCGCAGGGCGGTAAAGCGTGCGAGAATACTTTTTATGTCGCTACTTGATCAGAAATCCCCCGACTCCGCCGTGCAAGCCGATGACCGCGCCATCAGCGAAGCACGCTTTGCCCAACTGCTGGCCAAATTGGGCTATTTGCCCGATACGGATTTGGCTTTGGTGCGCCAAGCCTATGAGCTGGCCGACCGCGCCCACACGGGGCAGCGCCGGCAAACGGGCGAGCCTTACATCACCCACCCGATTGCCGTGGCTGAGCAGTGCACGCGCTGGCGCTTGGATGCCTCGGCCATCATTGCCGCCCTGCTGCACGACACCATGGAAGACTGCGGCGTGGACAAGGCCGATATCGCGCAGCAGTTTGGCGTGCAAGTGGCCGATTTGGTCGATGGCCTGACCAAGCTCGATAAGGTGGAGTTTGCCACCCGTGAGGAGTCGCAGGCCGAGTCCTTCCGCAAGATGCTGCTGGCCATGGCCCGCGATGTGCGCGTGATTTTGGTGAAGATTTCTGACCGCATTCACAATATGCAAAGCCTGCATGAGATGAAGCGCGAAAAGCGCGAGCGCATTGCCCGCGAGACCATGGACATTTACGCCCCGCTGGCCAGTCGTTTGGGCCTGAATGGGGCTTTTATTGAGCTGCAAGACCTGTCTTTGCGCAGCTTGCACCCCTGGCGCTATGGCGTGCTTGAAAAAGCCCTTGAAAACGCCAAAGGCCGCCGCCGCGACGGCATTCAAAAAGCGCAAGACGCTTTTGCCAAAGCCTTTGAAGCGGCGCAACTGCCTGTGCAGATGAGTGGCCGTGAAAAATCCCTGTTTTCCATCTACGCCAAGATGCGCGAGAAGCAATTGAGCTTTGGCGAAGTGCTCGATGTGTTTGGCCTGCGCTTGGTGCTGCCGAGCTTGCTCAACTGCTACACCGCAGTCGGCGTGGTGCACAGCCTTTATAAGCCCCTGCCTGGCAAGTTCAAAGACTACATCGCCATCCCCAAGCCCAATGGCTACCAATCGCTGCACACCATCGTCAGCGGCCCATCGGGCATGAATGTGGAAGTTCAAATTCGTTCTGAGGCCATGCACCAAATCGCCGAAAGCGGTGTGGCGGCGCACTGGCTTTACAAAACCCAGGCGGAGATGGGCAGCGAGAACGAGCGCCTCTCGACCGAGTGGTTGCAGTCTTTGATGGACATCCAAAAAACCACCAACGACGCCACCGAGTTCTGGGATCATGTGCGCATCGACCTCTTCCCCGACGATGTGTATGTGATGACACCCAAGGGCGAAATCATCAGCCTGCCGCGCGGCGCCACCGTGGTGGATTTCGCCTACGCCATCCACAGCAATGTGGGCGATGCCACCATTGCCGCCAAAATCAACGACAGCCAAGTGCCACTGCGCACCGAGGTCAAAAACGGCGACACCGTGGAAGTGGTGACTGGCCCCAGCGCCAGCCCCAACCCTGCTTGGCTGGCCTTTGTGCGCACGGGCCGCGCCCGCGCCGCCATCCGCAGCCACCTCAAACAAATGGAAAGCAGCCAAGCCCATGCCTTGGGCCGCAAGCTGCTGGCGCAAGCCTTGCGCGCCGAGGGCTATGCCCAACTGCCCACGGATGAGGGCGAGGCGTATAGCGCCATGTGGGACAAACTCGTGCGCTTTACTGGCAACCAATCGCTCGACGAGCTCTACAGCGATTTGTGCATGGGCAAGCGCATTGCCAGCGTTGTCGCCAAGCGCCTCGTCATGCTGCTGGCCGAGGTGGGCGACAAGCCCGACCCCGTGCTGCTCTCGCGTGTGCGCTTTGCCGCCGCTGAAGAAGGCGCGAGCAACAAAGAAGGTTTGGTGATTGACGGCAGTGAAACCGCCTTTGTGCTGTTTGAGCCCTGCTGCCACCCTGTGCCGGGCGAGGCCATTGTGGGCTATTTGGGCCAAGGCGAGGGCGTGCACATCCACACCGCCGACTGCCGCCAAGGGGCCAAGCTGCACAAGCGCAATGCCGAGAGCTTTATTGAAGTGGTGTGGGCCGATGAGCCGGTGCGCCAGTTTGAAAAGCCGCTGAATGTCAGTTTCAACAACCGCACGGGGATGTTGGCCGATTTGACCAGCGAAATCGCCCGCGCCGAAGGCGATATCACCAATGTCAGCTTGGGCAAAGCCTCAGCCGATGAAACCGCCGAGCTGCGCTTTATGGTGGGCGTGCGCCACATCCAGCATTACGACAACATCGTCAAATATGTGAAGCTGATTCCAGGCGTACTGCAAGTGAGCAGCCAATAAATCCAAGCCCTGCCCTTACAGCCAGCGTCGCACACGCTGGGTGTAGGCGGCGTAATCTGCGCCAAAGCGGACCAACAGGGCGCGCTCCTCGGGCTTGATTTGAAACTGCGTGATATAGAGCACAAAGGCCACAGGCGCAAGCCAAGCGGCGGCGTGGTTGAGGTAGAGCGCCCAGGCGCTCAAATTCAGGGCCAAGCCCAAATACATGGGGTTGCGCGTATAGCGGTAAGGCCCGCTGATGACCAAGCGGCTGGCCTTCTCAGGCCGCATGGGGTTGGCCGTGGTTTTGACCCGAATGAAGTTAAACAGGGCGTAAATATCGAGGCCACCGCCCACCATCAACAAGGGCAGAAGCAAAAACCAAGGCCGTGCCCACGGCCAAGCCAAGGGCCAGGGGGCATAGTGGCCCGCAACCCAAACCGCTGCGCCACAGAGCAAGGCCACAATCGGCGGCGGAACTTTGGTGGCGAGCATGGGCTGGCGCTGGGTTTAAACCAGTTCTTCTTTGCGGATGCGCACAATCGGGCGCAGCACTGTGGGCAGGGCTTGCACCGTGGCCAAAGCGCCATCAACTGTGCCTTCTTTCACATCGTGGGTGAGGATGATGAGGTCGGTTTGCGCCACATCGCTATCGGCCACGATGTCGTCTGATTCGCGTTGCAGCACGGCATCAATGCTAACCCCTGCCTTGGCCAAAATGGTGGTCACATCGGCCAGCACACCCGCCTCATCGGCCACGCGCAGGCGCAGGTAATAGCTGGTGACGACCTCGCTCATGGGCAGCACCGTGGTATTGGCCGCCGCCTCGCCGTGGAAGGCCAAAAAGGGCACGCGGTGGCGGGCATCGGCATCGGCCACGCGGGCAATGTCCACCAAATCGGCAATCACGGCGGAGGCGGTGGGCTCGCTGCCCGCGCCTTTGCCGTAATACAAAGTGGTGCCCACGGCATCGGCCTGCACCATGACGGCATTCATCGCGCCCTCTACGCTGGCCAGCAGGCGTTTGGCGGGCACCAAAGTGGGGTGCACGCGCAGCTCCACACCGTGGGCCACGCGTTTGGTGATGCCCAGCAACTTGATGCGGTAGCCCAGTTGCTCGGCGTATTTGATGTCGGTGGCCGAGAGCTGGGTGATGCCCTCGGTATGGCATTTGTCAAACTGCACATCGGTGCCAAAGGCCATTGCGCTCATCAAAGTGGCTTTGTGCGCTGCGTCCACGCCTTCAATATCAAAAGTCGGGTCGGCCTCGGCATAGCCCAAGCGCTGCGCCTCTTTCAGCACAGTGTCAAAGTCCAAGCCCTTGTCACGCATTTCAGAAAGAATGAAGTTGGTCGTGCCGTTGATGATGCCGGCAATCCACTCAATGCGGTTGGCCGTCAGGCCCTCCCGTAAGGCTTTAATAATGGGGATGCCGCCAGCGACCGAAGCCTCAAAAGCCACAATCACACCTTTGGCTTGCGCGGCGGCAAAAATCTCGCTGCCATGCACGGCCAGCAAAGCTTTATTGGCCGTGACCACATGCTTGCCCGCCGCAATTGCGGCCAGCACCAAGGTTTTGGCCACGCCGTAGCCGCCAATCAGCTCTACCACCACATCAATGTCGGGGTTGGCAATCACGGCCTGCGCGTCATTCACCACCTGCACACCCTCGCCCACTATGGCTTGGGCACGGGCCACATCCAAATCAGCCACCATGCTCAACTGAATATCGCGGCCCGCACGGCGAGAAATCTCGGCCGCATTGCGCTTGAGAACCGTGAATACGCCGCTGCCGACAGTGCCAATACCTAAAAGGCCAACTTGAATGGGTTTCATAAATCGTGTCTATCTAGTCTCAAAAAAGAATGGGCAAATTCTAGTGCCCTTTCGAGGCGGGCTGAGCAGGGGCCATCAAGCCTGTGCCAGCAAATGCTCGGTGCCAAAATAGCGCCGCGCCTCGGCCAAAAAGTGCGCCAAGCGGCCAATGGCTTCGCGCAAATCATCTTCGTTGGGCAAAAACACCAAACGAAAATGGTTGTTGTCGGGGTAGTTGAAGCCGCTGCCTTGCACCAGCATCACCTTGGTGGCCTTGAGCACTTGCAAGAAAAACTCGCGATCGTTCTCAATCGGGTAAATCTCAGGATCCAGGCGCGGAAACATATACAGCGCCGCTTGCGGTTTGACGCAGCTCACGCCAGGAATGGCACTCACCAGCTCATAGGCCAAATCACGCTGGCGGCGCAAGCGCCCGCCATCTTTCACCAAATCGTTGATGCTTTGGTAGCCACCCAAAGCCGTTTGCACCGCCCACTGCCCAGGCACATTGGCGCAGAGCTTGATGTTCGAGAGCATGGTCAGGCCCTCAATGTAGTCTTTGGCGCGGTGCTTGTTGCCGCTGATGACCATCCAGCCTGCGCGGTAGCCGCAGGAGCGATAGCTTTTCGACAGCGAGTTAAAAGTCAGGGTCAGCACATCGGTGGACAAAGAGGCCAAAGCCGTGTGCTGCGCGCCGTCATACACCACTTTGTCATAAACCTCATCGGCAAACAGCACAAGGTCAAACTCGCGGCAAATTTCCACCAAACCTTGCAGCAGCTCTTTGCTGTAGAGCACACCTGTGGGGTTGTTGGGGTTGATGACCACCAAGCCCTTGGTGCGGGGCGTGATTTTGCTGCGAATGTCTTCCAAGGAAGGCATCCAGCCATTGGCCTCATCGCACAAATAATGCACAGGCTTGCCGCCTGAAAGACTGGTCACCGCCGTCCACAAGGGGTAGTCAGGGGCCGGAATCAGCAGCTCGTCATCATCGTTGAGCAAAGCATTCACCGCCGTGTTGATGACATCGCTGGCGCCATTGCCCATATAAATGTCGTCTAAGGCCACGCCCTGCACACCTTGCTGCTGGCTGTAGTGCATCACCGCTTTGCGCGCCGCAAAAATGCCTCGACTCTCAGAATAGCCTGCCGAGCTGGGCAGGTGGCGAATCATGTCTTGTTGAATTTCTTCTGGCGCATCAAAGCCAAAAGAGGCCAAATTGCCAATGTTCAATTTGATGATTTTCTGCCCTTCTTCCTCCATGCGCTGCGCCGCCTCCACAATCGGCCCACGCACATCGTAGAGCACATGATCGAGTTTGCTGGATTTTTGTATCGGTTTCATAAAGCAGAGCAAAAATGGGGTTAAGGGCAAATCAGGCCCCGCCGTGACAACAAGTGCTCAAGTGTAAACCCTAGGCGGCGCGGCCATAGCGGCAGGGCCATAGTCTCAGTAAAAAACTGCTGTTTTGCGCCACTCGCCCCCAGCCTCAGCCATATGCCCCCGCGAAAATAAGGGCAAAAGCCCAGACCCGCTAGGAATACCGCTAAAATGCACAGTTGAACCTTTTTTTTCCATCAACCCAAATGGAGTGTGCAAACCATGAAAGCATTGGTAGCCGTCAAACGCGTCATCGACAAAGATGTCAAAGCGCGTGTCAAGTCCGACCAAACAGGCGTGGACTTGGCTAATGTCAAAATGAGCATGAACCCCTTCTGCGAAATCGCTGTAGAAGAAGCCGTCCGCTTGAAAGAGCAAGGCATCGTCAGCGAAGTAGTGGTTGTGTCTTGCGGCCCCGATAAAGCCCAAGAAACCCTGCGCACGGCCTTGGCCATTGGTGCCGATCGCGGCATCTTGGTGCAAACCGACGAAGAACTGCAACCCTTGGCCGTGGCCAAGCTGCTCAAAGCCGTACAAGACAAAGAGCAAGCGGGCATCATCATTTTGGGCAAACAAGCCATTGACGATGACAGCAACCAAACAGGCCAAATGCTGGCCGCCTTGGCTGACCTGCCCCAAGCCACTTTCGCCTCCAAATTGGTCATTGCCGATGGCAAAGCCACTGTCACGCGTGAAATCGATGGCGGCCTGGAAACCATTGCTTGCAGCCTGCCCGCAGTCGTCACCGCTGATCTGCGCTTGAACGAACCCCGTTATGTGACCCTGCCCAACATCATGAAGGCCAAGAAAAAGCCTTTGGACACCACCAGCCCTGCTGACTTGGGTGTCGATGTGGCCCCCCGCCTGAAAACACTCAAAGTAACTGAGCCTGCTGCACGCCAAGCCGGCATCACAGTGCCCGATGTGGCCACTTTGGTTGACAAACTGAAAAACGAAGCAAAGGTGATCTAAATGACTATTCTCGTTATTGCTGAACACGACAACGCCAGCATCAAAGGCGCGACTTTGAACACCGTAGCCGCTGCGGCCGCCATCGGTGGCGACATCCATGTACTGGTGGCCGGTAGCGGTGCTGACGCTGCGGCCAAAGCCGCCGCAGGCATTGCTGGCGTAGCCAAAGTGCTGCAAGCCGACGGCCCTGCTCTGGCTGAAGCCATTGCGGAAAACATCACCGCCCAAGTTCTGGCCATCGCCAGCAACTACAGCCACATTGTTTTCCCCGCCACTTCCAACGGCAAAAACATCGCCCCCCGCGTGGCAGCCAAGCTCGATGTGGCGCAAATCACTGATGTCACCAAAGTAGAAAGCGCCGACACCTTCGAGCGCCCCATCTACGCGGGCAACGCCATGGCCACGGTGCAGTCGAGCGACAGCATCAAAGTGCTGACCGTGCGCAGCACCGCTTTTGACCCCGTCGCCGCTGAAGGTGGCGCTGCCGCAGTTGAAAGCATTGAAGCCGTGGCCGATACTGGCAAGAGCAGCTTTGTCAGCCGCGAGCTGGTCAAGAGCGACCGCCCTGACTTGACCGCCGCTGCCGTGGTGGTCTCAGGTGGCCGCGCACTGGGCTCTGCCGAGCAATTCCAAGCCGTGATGTCGCCCTTGGCCGACAAACTTGGCGCTGCTTTGGGTGCCAGCCGCGCCGCAGTCGATGCGGGCTATGCCCCCAACGACCTGCAAGTGGGCCAGACCGGCAAAATCGTTGCACCGCAGCTTTATATCGCTGCGGGCATCAGCGGTGCCATCCAGCACTTGGCCGGCATGAAGGACTCCAAAGTCATTGTTGCCATCAACAAAGACGCCGAAGCCCCCATCTTCAGCGTGGCCGACTACGGCTTGGTGGCCGATCTGTTCGCCGCAGTGCCTGAACTGACCAACGCCTTGTAAGCACCTCTGCCTGTAAGCTGCTCTGCGCCACAGGCGAGAGCCAAGCCAGCCCCAGCGGCTGGCTTTTTTTGTGGCCAAACTGCCCTATGATGGGCCTTTGTTTTGCACCCAGCCAGCCCCATAAATTCCCATGATTGAGCACCACGCCCTGCACGCAGCCTTGGCCCACTTCCATCAGGCCCAGCCCTTTGCACACACCGTGGTCGATGGCTTTTTTCGGCCAGAGGTAGCGCAGCAATTGGCGGCCGAGTTTCTACCTTACGACAGCGAACGCTGGTTTGTGTATGACAACCCGCTGGAGCAGAAGAAGGCCCTGAACGATTGGCACGCCTTCCCGCCACTGACCTACCAAGTGCTCACTTGGCTCAATTCGCCCGAATTCATCGCACCGCTGGCGGCCGCCTTGCAAGACGGCCCGCTGCTGCCCGACCCCGGTTTGCACGGCGGCGGCTGGCACATCCATGCCGCAGGCGGCAAGCTCAATCCGCATCTGGATTACTCCATCCACCCCAAGCTGGGCTTGCAGCGCAAGCTCAATCTCATCATCTACCTTTCGCCACATTTGCAAGAGGAAGATGGCGGCCATTTGGGGCTTTGGCAAAACGATGCCAGCCGTGCCCAGCCCGGTGCCTTGGTCACGGAAATTGCGCCGCGCTTCAATCGTGCCGTCTTGTTTGACACCCGCCACCATGCTTGGCACGGCATGAGCCGCGCCCTGCACTGCCCGCCCCATGTTTTTCGGCAAAGCTTGGCGGTGTATTACCTCGGCCCTGCGCCAGCCGATGCCGACCCCAGAGCCCGCGCCCTTTATGCACCCAGCGCCGAGCAAACAGGCGATGCAGCCATTGCCGATTTGATTGCCCGCCGCGCCGCATCCAGCAGCGCCGCGCAGGTTTACCGCAGTTTTTAAGCCCCGCCCTGCCCCAATAAAAACCCCAAGACCGAAAGGCTTGGGGGTTTTGCTGTGGGGCGCAAGCGCTGATTACATGTACAGAATCATCAACTCGTTGAGCACAGAGGGCTTGTCCAGGCCGACCACATGGGTGGCAATCTCCAGCGTCAGCATGATGCCCGCTTTGAGCTGCTCCACGCTTTTCACGCGGTTGCGGGTGTGGATTTTGCTGCCCACAGGCACGGGTTGCATGAAGCGCAGGCTGGATGAGCCGTAGTTCACCATATTGGTAAAGCCTGTGGCCTCCCAGTTCATAGGCACTTGCATTTTGCTCACCAGCACCAAGGTCAAATTGCCTTGGGCAATGGGCATACCAAAGGGGCTCATGGTTTTGCATTTTTCTGGATCGGTGTGGATCCAGTAGTTGTCGCCAGACAGCTCAGCAAACTCATTGATCAGCTCTTGGGTGATGGTAACGGTGTTGGACCAGCCGCTCCACTCATCAGTCACTAGGCTTTGCATGTCTTCCAAGCTCTTGGCGCTGACTTGGCGCTTTTCGATTTCAGGCGCGGCCTCAGCGGGCGCGGCTTCTTGCTCGACGGCCTCGGCTTGGATGACGCTAGGGTGGTCTGAATTCACGGCCGTGTAGCGCAAAATAGTTTGCGCACCGGGGCGCTCATCAAATACGGGGCGCAGCTTCATGCCAATTTGGATGTCTTCAGGTGCAATGCCGACCAAATTGGTGTTCACATGCACGCCTTCAGCCAGTTTGACAACGGCCAATTGCTGCGGCGCTTCGTCAGTGAATTCGGGCATGGTGGGGATGCGGGCCGTGGTGTAGGTGTAAAGCTCGGCCTCACCGCTGACCTTTTTCCAAGCCAAATTCGCAGAGCCGCAGTGGCTGCAATGGGCACGGGGGAAGAAGACCCAGCCTTGGCAGTCTTGGCATTGCTGCAAATGCACTTCGTGGTTTTTCAGGCCATCCCAATAAGGCTGGCTGATTTTGGTGGGGTATGGCAGGGGTTTATTCCAAGTGCTCATGCGGACTCCAAAGTTTGTTTTTATGAAGGGTATAGAAGGGGATTTTAAGCCCTTGGGCGGCTGGCCTTATCCCCCGTTTGGATGTTTCGCCACAGGCGCGGCGTTTAGCGCTTGCGAAAGACCAAATCCCAAACGCCGTGGCCGAGCTTGATGCCCCTGTTTTCAAACTTGGTCAGGCGACGGTAATGCGGCTTTTCGGCATAGCCATCGGCGCTGTTGGCGGTGTTTTCTAAGGCCGCCTCGGCACTGAGCACCGCCAGCATTTGCTCGGCATAGGGCTGCCAATCGGTGGCCATATGGATGTAAGCGCCGGGTTTGAGCCGCGCCAGCAGCTTGGCCACAAAAGGTGCTTGCACCAAGCGGCGCTTGTTGTGGCGTTTTTTGTGCCAAGGGTCGGGGAAGAAAAGGTGCAAGCCATCCAAGCTGGCCTCGGGCAGCATGTGCTCCAGCACTTCTACAGCGTCATGCGCAACGATGCGGATGTTGTCCAGCCCGCCCTCGCCAGCGCGTTTGAGCAAAGCGCCCACGCCCGGCTCATGCACCTCGCAGCAGATGAAGTTCACATCGGGCAGCACTTGGGCAATATGGGCTGTGGTTTCGCCCATGCCAAAGCCGATTTCAAGCACCACAGGCAAGGCCGCCCGCTCAGGCGCAAACAGGCTGGCAGGCGCCATCGGCTCGGTTTGATAGGGGCGCAAAAACTGCGCACCAAACTCGGCATAAGCGCGCTCTTGCGCATGGGTGGTGCGGCCCGCACGGCGCACAAAGCTTTTGATTTGCCGTGGGTGCGCCACAGCCGCTGCATCCGCGCCCATGGGCGGATTGGGGGCTTTGCTGGTGGCGCTGGCCTGCGCGGTCTTTGTTGCGGCGGTGTCGCGGGGTTCAGGGCTGCTTTGCATCAGTCCACATCCAAAACAAGTTCTGTAAATTGCGGCATATCGCCCATTTCGCTCTCGTGCTTGGCGGCCAGCTCGGTATCGAGCAGGCTGAAGCTGGTGTCGCCTGGCGCGGGCGCTTGGTTGCCCAGCTTCCACATCAGGTTGGTCGGCGAATCGGAGTGAATCAGACCCTCTTTTTGGTCCACCATGTCCAAGCGAATCATGCGGGCGATGTCGTCCTCAAAGGTTTGCGAGCCTTCGGCCATGGATTTCTCCAGCGCCTCTTTCACCCCAGCAAAATCACCTGCTTCAATCATGTCTGAGACCAAACGCGAGTTCAGCAAGACCTCGCAAGCGGGCGCGCGCGTGCCTTCCAGCGTGCGCAGCAGGCGCTGGCTGACGATGGCTTTGAGCGCAGCGGCCAAATCCCCCAGCATGGTCGGGCGCACTTCAACGGGATAGAAGCTGAGAATGCGGTTGAGGGCGTGGTAGGAGTTGTTGGCGTGCATGGTGGCCAAGCACAAATGCCCAGATTGGGCGTAAGAAATGGCCGCCGTCATGGTGGCGCGGTCACGGATTTCGCCAATCAGAATCACATCGGGTGCTTGGCGCAGGGCGTTTTTCAGGCCCATTTCCAAGCTTTCGGTATCGGTTCCAACCTCGCGTTGATTGACGATGGATTTTTTATTCGTGAACAAAAATTCAATCGGGTCTTCCACCGTCAAGATATGCCCCGTTTGGCGCATATTGCGGTAGTCCAGCATGGCCGCGAGTGTGGTGGATTTACCCGCCCCAGTCGCCCCCACCATCAAAATCAGGCCGCGTTTTTCCATCACCAATTCGGTGAGCTTTTGCGGCACATTCAGGCTCTCTAGGGGCGGAATCTCACGGGGGATGTAGCGAATCACAGCCGAGTAATGGCCACGCTGGCGCATGGCGCTGATACGAAAGTTGCCCACGCCCTCTAACTCATGCCCCACATTCAACTCGCCCGTGCGTTCGAGCTCTTGCACCCGTTCACCCGGCAAAATCTCAGACAGCAGCATGGGCACCACATTCGGCGGCAAGGCTTGGTTGTTGATGGGGATGGCCACGCCATTGATGCGCAAAGTCGCTGGCGCAGCAGGTGCAAGGTAAATGTCTGAGGCTTTTTTATCGGCCATCAAACGCAGCAAACGCTCCATGGTACTCATACAGGAGTCCTTTCAAATGGGCTTAAAAGCCCGAATCAGCTTAGGCGAACAAATCCAGAATCTGCCAATCGCGCTCTTGGGCAATCTGGCGCAGGGACGCATCGGGGTTGGTGGCCACCGGCGTTTGCACGGCTTCAAGCAGGGGCAAATCGTTGATGCTGTCGCTGTAGAAGACGCTGCTTTGTGCGTCCTCTAGGCGGCTGCCGCGTTCGGCCAACCAAGCTTGCAAACGGGTGATTTTGCCTTCTCGGAAGGAGGGCACGCCATGAATTTTGCCGTTGTACCAACCTTGCGCGTCTTTTTCTAGCTCAACTGCCAATAAGTGCTCAAAGCCCAGCTCGGCGGCAATGGGGCGGGTCACAAATTCATTGGTCGCGGTAATCAAAACCAAGGTGTCGCCCGCTTGGCGGTGGCGGGCAATCAAATCAAGGGCTGGAGGCAAAATGGCGGGACGGATGCGCTCTTGCATGAAGCGCTGGTGCGCGGCAGCAGCGGCTTCTGGGCCTCGTTCACGGATGCCCTCTGTAGTGAAGGCGATGTATTCGGCCAAATTCAACACGCCCATTTTGTATTGGTCATAAAAGCGGTCATTGGCAGCGCGGAATGCGGCCTCATCGTGCCAGCCCAAGCTGATGGCAAAGTCGCCCCAAGCGTGATCCGAATCCAGTGGCAATAAGGTGTGGTCAAGGTCAAATAAAGCGAGGCGCATGGGGCAACAGTCAAAAACAGGGCGGTCAGGTCAAAGCCTGCCAATGGGGAAAAGAATTCAGGCACGGCCCTGAAATGCAAGAAGCTGCCGAAGCAGCTTGGGCCAATTCAACAGCAGTGCCTGAAGCGGCCACTGCTGTGGGTTTACATGGTTTGGGTTTGGCGCTCAGAGCCCAAATGCCCAGCCAAAATTTGCTCAATTTTGACTTTGAGCTGCACGGTTTTTTCATCGCTGGGAAAGCGCACGCCAATCCCTGGGCTGCGATTGCCTGATACGCCTTTGGGCGTAATCCAAGCGACTTTGCCAGCCACAGGGTAGCGAATGGGGTCGTCAGGCAGGGTCATGAGCACATAGACATCATCGCCCAGTTGGTAGTCTTTATTGGAAGGGATGAAGATGCCGCCATCAGTGAATTGCGAGATGTAAGCCGCATACAGGGCGGCTTTTTCTTTGATGGCCAACTGAATCACGCTGGGGCGCGCTGCGCCGCCTGAGAGCGTGTTGCCGCCCACCAAGGGCGCATTGCGCGAATGACCGAACAAAGAGGCGTGCGAGGTATTGGAAAAAGGAACGGATTGCGGTGAGCTCATAAAGCATCCTGTCTGGGTGGAGGGAGGATTCAAGCAAGATATAACGCTACTGTAGCGCAAAGCTGGCCCCTGCTGCGGCCAGCAGCACCTAGGGCTTGCCCTAGAATGCCCTAGCCTTCGTTTTTTTCAGCCCTTTCGCCTTTATGAAGCAAATTTTCATCCTCAACGGCCCCAATCTCAATCTTTTGGGCCAGCGCGAGCCGCATATTTACGGCGCCACGACTTTGGCCGATGTGCAGGTCCAGTGCCAGCAGACGGCGACACAGGCCGGCTTGGCCTTGCGCTTTGAGCAGAGCAACCACGAGGGCCAATTGGTCGATTGGTTGCATGAGGCCGTGGCCCTGCACCAGCAGGGGCAGATGGCCGGCCTCATCATCAATGCGGGCGCTTATACCCACACTTCTGTGGCCCTGCATGATGCACTGAAGGCCCTCGATTGCTACAAGATTGAGCTGCACATCAGCAACACCTTCACGCGTGAGGCGTTCCGCCACCACTCGTATTTGTCAGCCGCCGTGCATGGCGTAATCGCAGGCTTGGGCACGGCAGGCTATGTCTTGGCGGTGCAGGCCGTGGCGCAGCAGCTAAACGCAGCAACTTAGGGCTTAATCTGCGCCAGCAGCTCTTGCAAAAGGGCAATGGGTTCTGTGCCCATGCGCAGCAGGGCCATGGGCTGGGCATCGGCAAAACCTTGCGCCACCACGCCCTCAAAATAGCGGGCCAAGTCGTCGTAATAGCCTTCGGTATTGAGCAAGGCCATGGGCTTGTGCTGGTAGCCCAGCATGTTCAAGGTCCACATTTCGGCCAGCTCTTCTAAAGTGCCAATGCCGCCTGCCAAGCTGATAAAGGCATCCGATTCAGCCGCCATTTGCGCCTTGCGCTCGCGCATGGTGGCCACCACCCGCAGCTCGCTCAGGCCACGGTGGGCGTGCTCCAACTGCTCCAGCGCCTCAGGGATGATGCCCAGCACCTGCCCGCCTGCGGCCAAGGCGCTATCGGCCACCACCCGCATCAGGCCCGCGCCACCGCCGCCATACACCACACGCACGTCCTGCTCAGCGAGAAAACGGCCCACTTGCGCGGCGACCTCGGCGTAAATGGGCTTGTGCCCCGTGCGCGAGCCGCAGAATACGGCCACAGACAAAGGGCGGCTTGATTCAATGGGCATGGTGGTGTTCTCCGTCGCAGTCTGCGCCGCAAACATGGGCATGGGCATGGGCATGGCCGCCGGGCGGCTCCCACAGCAGCAGCACATCGCGGCCCTCTAGGTGCAAATCGACCCGCAGGCCCACAGGCAGGCAAACCTTGGTGTCAATATGGCCAAAGGGCAGGCCCTCCAACACGGGCACTTGCGGCAATTGCGCCCGCAGCCAAGCCACCACGGTACGCATATCAAAGCCTTTGTCGTGCGGCGAGAGTGTGTAGTCATTGAAAGCGCCCAACACAATGGCCCGCTGCTGCGCCAACACGCCTGCGTGCAAAAGCTGGGTCAGCATGCGCTCGATGCGGTAGGGGTGCTCGGCCACATCTTCTAAAAACAAAATGCCGCCGCCCACGCCGCGCTGCGCGTCTTTGAAATCGGGGAAGTAAGGCGTGCCCAGCAAGGCCGTGAGCACGCACAAATTGCCACCCCACAGCGGCGCTTGTTCAATTTGCAGGGTTTCAGCGCCACCGCTGGCCAGCCATTGGCGGCCTTGGGCCGCGCTCATGCGCCAACCTGCGCCCTCGGCATGGTGCCAAATCACATCTTCCATGCAGGCTAAGGTGACTTCATCGGGCTGGCCATCCTCGCAGCGCAGGCCGGCCACATCGTCACACAAAGACAGGCCCGCCCAAGTGTGGCTGCCCTGCCCCACACCCAATTGCGCCAGCAGCGCCAGTTGCAAGGCGGTGAAGTCGCTAAAGCCCATCCACGCCGTGCCATTGGCAATGCTCTGGCCCACAGCGGCGTAATCAATATGCGGCAGCAGCCGTGTCAAGCCATAGCCGCCACGGGCAATCAGGGCCAAATCAGCGCCCGCCGCCGCCGCTCGCCCAATGGCGGCCAAGCGCGTGGCGTCATCGCCCGCAAAACGCTGCACCCGCAGCAGGGCCGCTTCATCGGCCTGCACCGCATAGCCCAATTTTTGCAAATGCTTGAGGCTGCGGCGGTAACTGGTTTTGTCGCGCACTGCGCCGCTGGGCGCATACACATAAATGCTTTTTTGATTCATGGGCGGCATTGTAAAAGCAGGCGGGCGCGGCCACTGGCATAATGCGCCCCTTGAGCCAAGTGGGTCAGGTCACCGCTGGTGCAAGTGCCGAAAGGCCGCACTGGAGGAAAGTCCGGACTGCACAGGGCAGCGTAGCGGCTAACGGCCGTCCACCGCGAGGTGAGGATTAGAGCAACAGAGACGAGTCTGCTGGGCGACTGGGTGTTCTGCAAGGCGCTGGCGCAAGCTGGGCCGCGCAGCGCACTCTGCCTTGGCAGGGTGAAACGGGCAATCTCTACGCGCAGCAATACCAAGTAGGCCAGCAATGCCATGTGTCCCGTGGTGCTGGCGGGTAGGTAGCACCGAGCAGGTCGAGCAATCGGCCCGCCCAGATTAATGGTGACCACAAAGGCTTTTGGGCTTTTGCACAGAATCCGGCTTATCGACCCACTTGGCTCATTCTTTTTTAAGCTGCCATCAAGCGCCGTCCAGCGGCTTCACAAACACCTTGCTGCGCCGGTCCATATTGTATTTTTTGCGCTTGGCCTCAGGCAGCCAGTCGATATCCACCTCACGGAAGCCGCGCTTGATGAACCAGTGCATGGTGCGGGTGGAGAGCACAAAAATGCTTTTCAAGCCGATGGCGCGGGCGCGTTGCTCGATATGGCGCAGCAGGCGCTCGCCATCGCCCTTGCCTTGGGCAATGGGGCTGACGGCAACGGAGGCCATCTCGCCCGTGCCGTTCTCAGGGTAGGGGTAGAGCGCGGCGCAGCCAAAAATCACGCCGTCATGGTCAATCACGCTGTAGTAGGCGATGTCGCGCTCAATGTCTTTGCGGCTGCGGCGCAGCATGGTGCCATCGTCCTCATGCGGCGCAATCAATTGCACAATCGCGGGCACATCATCGGCCCCGGCTGGGCGCAGCTCTTCGAGGCGCTCATCCACGACCATGGTGCCAATGCCGTCGTGCACATAAATCTCTTGCAAAATCGCGCCGTCGCGGGCAAAGGGGATGATGTGAGATCGCTCCACGCCGCCCACGCAAGCCTTGACGCAATGGCGCAAATAAAAAGCCTCAGGGCTGGGGTCGCTATTGCCCGTGTCGGCATTCAGCGGCAGTTGCGCCAGTAGGCGGCGGGCATCGGCCAAAGACAGCTCGGTATCAATCGGGTTGTCCTCCGCCTCGGCCTCAAAAGGCCGCTGGCGCACGCCATCAATCTCGGCCAAAAACAGCAATTTATCGGCCTTCAGCGCCACCGCCACAGAGGTGGCCACTTCTTCCATCGACAAATTGAAAGCCTCGCCCGTGGGTGAAAAACCAAAAGGCGAAATCAACACCAAAGCGCCCATCTCCAGCGTGCGGCTGATGGCCAGCACATCCACCTTGCGCACCACGCCCGAATGCTTAAAATCCAAGCCATCGACAATGCCTATGGGCCGAGCGGTGATGAAGTTGCCTGAAATCACCCGCACTGTGGCATCCGCCATAGGCGTATTGGGCAAGCCTTGGCTGAAGGCCGCCTCAATCTCAAAACGCAACTGCCCTGCGGCCTCTTGCGCTGCATCCAGCGCGGCGGCATCGGTCAGGCGCACGCCACGGCTGAACACCGACTCCTGCCCTTTGAGCGCTAATTGCTCATTGATTTGGGGCCGAAAGCCATACACCATCACAATCTTCACGCCCATGCTTTGAATCAGGGCCAAATCTTGCACGATGGCGCTCAAATGCCCAGCGGCAATCGCCTCGCCAGGCACACCTACGACAAAGGTTTGATCACGGAATTTGTGGATGTAAGGCGCGACCGAGCGGAACCAGGCCACAAACTCAGGCGGGACGGGGGGGCTGCTCATGGCCGTGGCCTTTTCCTTGAATGGGCCTTATTCAGCCAGCACCGCATCAGCGGGCAGGCGCTGCAACATGGCCAAGGTATGGGCCAGCTTGGCGCGCAAATCACGGCGGTCGGCAATGAAGTCCACCGCGCCTTTTTGCACCAAAAACTCAGCGCGCTGGAAGCCCTCGGGCAGTTTCTCACGCACGGTGTTTTCAATCACCCGTGGCCCAGCAAAGCCAATCAGGGCCTTGGGCTCGGCAATCACCACATCGCCTACAAAGGCGAAACCGGCTGAAACGCCGCCCATGGTCGGATCGGTCAGCACACTGATGTAAGGCAGGCCTTTGGCCGAGAGCTTGGTCAAAGCCGCATTCGTTTTGGCCATTTGCATGAGGCTGAGCAAGCCCTCTTGCATCCGTGCGCCACCCGTGGCCGTAAAACAAACAAAGGGCACTTTTTGGGCGATGGCCTCTTTCACGCCGCGCACAAAGCGCTCGCCCACCACCGAGCCCATAGAGCCGCCCATGAACTCGAATTCAAAGCAGGCCACCACTACGCTGACCCCACGAATCGAGCCGCCCATCACCACCAATGCGTCGGTTTCATTCGTCGCTTCCAGGGCTTCTTTCAGGCGCTGGGGGTATTTGCGTGAGTCCTTGAACTTGAGCGCGTCCACAGGCAGCACCTCATGGCCCAGCTCCCAGCGGCCTTCGGCATCCAGCAGGTGATCCAAGCGGGCCCGCGCACCAATGCGCATGTGGTGGCTGCATTTGGGGCACACATTCTGGCTTTGCTCCAAATCGGTTTTGTAGAGGACTTCCTCACAACTGGGGCACTTCACCCACAGGCCCTCGGGCACGCTTTTGCGCTCGGCTTGTGGCTCGGCACTGCCAACTTTAGAAGGCAGTAATTTTTCTAACCATGACATGGTGTATCCATCCTTATTCGATTGCGCTCAGGGCGCGGCTTTACTTCACCACGCGCAAGGCGGGTATTTTAGGTTGAATCAAAAGCAAAAGCGCACTGCCCGCCAGCGCCGAGAGCAATGAGCCCAGCAGCACGCCAGCCTTGAGCTCGGCCTCGTAATCGGCTTGCCCACCAAAGGCCAAGCCACCCACAAACAAACACATGGTAAAGCCCACGCCGCAAAGCATGGACAGGCCCAGCATATGGCTCCAGCCGCAGCCTTTGGGCAGGGGCTGGCGCAGCCACTTCATGCTGAAGAACAAGGTGGTGAAAATGCCAATCGGTTTGCCCAGCAACAGGCCCAAAACAATGCCCAGCGGCAGGCTGTGCATCAAGGTCTCGCGGCTCAGGCCATCCAACGCCAAGCCCGCATTCAGAAACGCAAATACAGGTAAGACCACATAGGCCACCCAAGGGTGCAAGCTGCGGATGGTGGACTTGAGCGGCGAGTGGTATTGCGGCGCATCACCTTGGCGCACATCGGTATCGGTCCAGCCTTCGGCGGCGCGTTTTTTACTGTAAAGCGGCACACACAAGGCCGTAAGCACCCCCGCCAAAGTGGCATGAATGCCCGACTGAAACAAAAACACCCACAAAAACAGGCCCAGCAGCAAATACAGGCCCAGGCGGTCAATGTGCAGGCGGTTGAGCAACACCATGGCCAACACGCAGTAAGCGGCCCATTGCAGCATGTGCAACTGCAAATCTGCCGTGTAGAAAAGCGCAATGATGACAATCGCGCCCAGGTCATCGATGATGGCAATGGCCGTCAAAATCACCTTCAAACCCGCAGGCACGCGCTTGCCCAGCAAAATCAAAATACCCAAAGCAAAGGCAATATCTGTGGCCGAAGGAATGGCCCAGCCGCGCAGCAAAAAAGCATCGTGGCGGTTGAAGAAGGCGTAAATCAGCGCAGGCACCAACAGGCCGCCCACAGCGGCCAAAAACGGCACCAAAGCGGCTTTTTTATCGCGCAACTGCCCCTCCATCAGCTCCAGCTTGATTTCCAGGCCCACCAAAAAGAAAAACACCGCCATGAGCAAATCATTCACCCAATGCGTCAGCGGCATATCAATATTCAGCAGCTCGCCCAAGCGCACTTGCACGGCAAAGTTTTGCAATTGTTGGTAGCTGTCGGCCAAAGAGGTATTGGCAAAAAACAGGGCCAAAAAAGTACCCAAAGCCAAGAGCACGCCGCCAAAAGACTCGGAGTAAACAATGGCAATAAAAGGCGCGGTCAAGGGCTTGAGGCGTTGCATCAAGCCGTTTTGCTGAGGATGGGGAGCGTTCATGCAGACTTAAATCGAGGCTTGGGCCAGTGCCAGCTCAGCGGCGGTGAGCCAGCGCCATTGCCCAGGTTGGAGATCGGCGGGCAGCTCAAAAGCGCCCACGCGTTGACGGTGCAATTGTTCCACACGATTGCCCACCGCTGCCAACATGCGCTTGACTTGGTGGTATTTGCCTTGGGTAATCGTCAGCGCCAGCTTGTTCTCGGCCAGCAGCTCACAATGTTCGGCACGCACTTGCTCGCGCTCGCCGTCCAGCAGCACTCCCGCCAAAAGCTGGGCGATTTGGGCCTCCGTAATGGCGTGCTTGCACGAAACCCAATAGCATTTGGGCACTTGGTATTTGGGTGAGGCCATGCGGTGCAGTAGCGGCCCATCATCGGTGAGCAGCAGCAGGCCCGTGGTGTCTTGATCGAGCCGCCCCACAGCTTGCACACCCACTTGCTTGCCCGTGCTCGGACGCATCCGCAGCGGCATGGGCAGCAAGGTATAAACCGAGGGCCAAGCCGAAGGCTTTTGCGAGCACTCATAGCCCGCTGGCTTGTGCAGCAGCACATAGGCTTTGCTCTGGTACTGCCAATCTTGCCCATCCACACTGAAGGCCAGACCGTCTTGCGCCTCAATCAGCGCCCCCGCGTCCTCTTGCACTTGGCCTGCCACGCTGACCAAACCCTGCTGCACCAAACCTGCACACACGCGGCGCGTGCCAAAGCCTTGGCCGAACAGCAATTGCTCTATTGAAATTTTGCTCATAAGCCCCATATTCTAAAGAGGCCCATTTTCGCCCTGAATCTATCGCAATCGGCTTCGGCCCAAGCCAGAAAGTGCGTATGATGGAAGCCCATCGTCCGTTTCGTTTTCTTCTACCTTATCGGAGGCCCCTTATGAGCAAAGACCCCAGCCAAATCAAAGACAGTGCCAACCAAATCGTTGATGGTGCTGCCCGTGCCGCCAGCCGCGCCATTGACAGCGGTGTGGATGCCGCTTTCCAGTTCGGTGGCAAAGCCAGCGAAGCCTTTGAAAGCGCCTCTGAACGCGCCAAAGAAGCTGTAGAGCGCGCCAAAGAGCACGGCGGCGAATACTACGAAAAAGGCAAAGAAAAAGCCGCTGAATACGCCGACTTCGCCAAAGTGAAAGCGGGCGAATACCGTGACAGCACCGAGGCTTATGTGCAAGAAAAACCGCTGCAATCCGTGGCCATTGCCGCAGGCATTGGCGCAGCGGTCGCCAGCTTGCTTTTGCTGCTCAGCCGTCGCAAATAAGCGCCGCCCGCTGCGTTTATGTGGGGCCGATTCACCCTGCTGATTTTGCGCCGCCCAGATTTGCTTTTGGCTCATCTGGGCGCTTACCGTGGCCAAATGCGCGAAGAATGGCCCAGCTTGCGCCGCTACTGGCGCAGGCGTTTGGTGGCGCTGATTTTCAGCGCCATGCTCTTGTCCATCTCTTTGGGCTTGCTGATTTTGGCCGCCATGCTGGACTTGGCCTTCCCCATTCAAAACCGCCTCTGGGTTTATCTTTTGCCCGCCAGCGTGTTTCTTTTGTCTTTGCTCATCGTACTGTTTCTGCGCTTTCGCAGCAAATACAAAAAGCCCAGTGAGCTGCGCCAACAATGGCAGCAAGACAAAGCCCTGCTGCAAGAGCTGCTGCAGCGCCCCACTGAGCCTGAAAACAAGCCATGAACGACATCGAAAAAAGCCGTCAGGCCATCAGCGATTTTTTGGCCAACCCCAAGGCCAAAAATAAAAACGCCAAAAGCAAACGCGCCGCCGCAAAACACATCGGCCAGCAAAGCCTGCCTGTGGCCGCGTTTTTGGCGCAAGAGCAAATGCAAACCCGCCTGCTTGAACCCCTGCAAGCGCAGGCCGAGCAGGTGCTACCCGTGGCCGAAGAAGGCATCCGCCGCTACCCTTGGCTGAGTTTGGCCATTGCAGGCGCGGCTGGGGCCACACTGGTGCTCAGCCCCAAAGCGCGGCAATGGCTGCTGGGCAAAGCCAAGCAGCAAGTGAGTGTGCAAGAGCTGAAGAACTTTTTCTTCAAGAAGCCTTAAAGCGACTGGTAAAAGCGCTGGCCCTCGCTACTGAGCCACTGCCAACGCCAATCCTCGCCCACGGCCTCAGCACTCAAGCGCTGCCACACTGGCGCTTGCGCCAAATCGGCCACCTCAGCTTGTGCAAACAAAGGCAGGCCGCCGCCCAGCAACTTGGGCGCTTGGTAGTGCAGCAACTCATCGACCAAGCCCGCCTGCAGCCAGCTCGCATTGAGCTTGGCCCCCGCCTCAATATGCACTTCATTCAGGGGCAAATGGCTTTGCAGCCACGCCAGCACAGCAGCCAACTCAAGACCGCCATCATCCGCCACAGGCAAGGCCACCAATTCAGCGCCAGCGGCCTGCAAAGCCTGCGCCGCAGCAGCAGGCGCACCAGCGCCATGAAACAACAGCACCCGCCGTGGCCCCGCCTGCGCTTGCAAGCAACGGGCCGCAGGCGGCGTGCGCAAATGCGTATCCAAAATCAACAAATGCGGCTGCCTGGCCACTTCCAAGCCACGCACATTCAGCAAAGGGTCGTCGGTCAAAATCGTGCCCACGCCCGTGAGCACGGCATCGGCGCGGGCGCGCCAAGCCCAGCCATCAGCGCGGGCGACCTCGCCCGTAATCCACTGGCTGCGGCCATTGCTCAAAGCCGTGTAGCCATCCAAAGAGCTGGCCACCTTCAAACGCAGCCAAGGGCGGCCCCGTTGCATTCGGCTGAAAAAGCCAATATTCAAGGCGCGGGCCTCCGCCGCCAGCACACCCACCACCACCTCAATGCCAGCGGCCTGCAAACGCGCCACACCCTGCCCTGCGACCTCGGGGTTGGGGTCTAAGCTGGCACAAACCACTTTGCTCACGCCCGCCGCAATCAAGGCATCGGCGCAGGGTGGCGTGCGGCCAAAATGACTGCACGGCTCTAAAGTCACATAGGCCGTGGCACCGTTTAAATCCACGCCTTTGGCAGCAGCTTCGGCCAAAGCCTGCGCCTCAGCATGGTGGCCGCCTGGCATTTGCGTAAAGCCTTGGGCCAAAACCTGCCCTTGCCGCAACAGTATGCAGCCCACGCGTGGATTGGGTTGGCTGATATACAGGCTTTGCCGCGCCAAGCTCAAACAGCGGCGCATCCAGTAAATATCTTCTGAGGCAGCACCGCCACAGGCGGCTGAAACAGCATTCATCGGCTCAAACCCAATTGCGTCAAATCAAAAAGAAATCGCCTCAAAAGAGGCGATTTGTTGGGGGCTGAATTCAGACCTTAAGCACCGATCAGGAAAGACTCTTTGCTTTTGCCTGATTGCACAGCGTCGTTCAACCAACGGGGCATTTTGCCTCGGCCAGTCCAGGTGTTTTCGAAGTTGTTGGGGTCACGGTATTTGGGGGCCACACGCGCACGCGCATCACCCGCACGGCGGGCTACGCCACCGATACCGCTCAAGCCCAAATCACGAGCGGTCAAATTGAATTCCACAACCAGCTTTTTAGCTTGTCGGATGGCCTCGCCGCGTTGAGCCGCAATGGCTTGCTCAATTTTGGCATTCAAGGCGTCGCGTTCGGCTTTCAATTGTTCAAGATTAGACATTTATCTATTCTCCAGTTTTAAAATTAAAGTATCGCCAAGCAGCGATGGGGCAGATTGTATCACTGGAATCGGTGAGCCAACAAGGCCGCCGCATTCCTTTTATTTGTAAAGTAATAGTTCACACAAAGGCATGGCATGTCAGCCCCCTTGAAGACCTGTCTTAATCAAATCACCATTAAGCCAGAAAGCCCCAACTCAAGTCAGCAGCAAGCGCCATCTGTTAATAACCTATAGCGCCATGTGGCTTTAATATCAGGCCCCGAACAAGCGCCAAGGTCGAGCAAAAGCACGCCAGCAGGCAAAAGCATGGCCGCTAAGTCCTACAATAAGAGACCAGCGCCAAAGCCCACGCAAAGGCGGTTTTGGCCTCTCATTTTGATAGCAAGCGACCCACTGGAGCACCCCATGACAGACAGCACAGCCACCCCACTCAAACGCATTTTGCTCAAACTCTCAGGCGAAGCCCTGATGGGCGATGATGCTTTTGGCATCAACCGCGAAACCATTGTGCGCATGTCCCAAGAGGTCAAAGAGGTGGTGGACATGGGGGTTGAAGTGGCCGTGGTGATTGGCGGCGGCAATATCTTCCGTGGCGTGTCCACAGGCGCTGCTGGCATGGATCGCGCCACCGCCGATTACATGGGTATGCTGGCCACCGTGATGAACGCCTTGGCTTTGGCCGACACCATGAATGGCATTGGCGCTACGGCCCGCGTCATGTCAGCCATCAATATTGAGCAAATCGTGGAGTCTTATGTGCGCCCCAAGGCTTTGCAATACTTGGAAGAAGGCAAAGTTGTGGTGTTTGCCGCAGGCACGGGCAACCCCTTCTTCACCACCGATACCGCCGCCGCCTTGCGTGGTGCAGAAATCAGCGCCGATATGGTGCTCAAGGCCACCAAGGTCGATGGTGTTTACACCGCCGACCCGAAAAAAGACCCCAGCGCCACGCGCTACAGCCATCTGAGCTTTGACGAGGCCATGCAGCAGAATTTGGGCGTGATGGACGCCGCCGCTTTTGCCCTGTGCCGTGATCAAAAACTGCCCATCAAGGTTTTCTCCATCTTCAAGCCAGGCGCACTCAAGCGCGTCGTCTTGGGCGAGGACGAAGGCACTTTGGTGCATGTTTAAACGCCCCGCGTGGCGCCCTGTGTAGAATAAGCGCCCAATCTCATAGGGGGCGGCGCATGACTCGCCCCTCTTTTCTTTTCTTTGCTTTTAGAAGAACACCATGACCAGCATTGCCGACCTTCAAAAAACCATGGAAACCAAAATGGGGCAGTCGCTTGACTCCCTGCGCAACAGCCTGCAAAAAATCCGCACCGGCCGCGCCAACCCTGCCCTGCTCGACGCCGTGCAAGTGGAATACTACGGCTCTATGGTGCCCCTGCCCCAAGTGGCCAATGTCTCGGCCATGGATGCCCGCACCCTGAGCGTGCAAGTATGGGAAAAAGACATGGCCGCCAAGGTGGAAAAAGCCATCCGCGAGAGCGACCTCGGCCTCAACCCCGCATCTATGGGTGAGCTCATTCGTGTGCCCCTGCCCGCCATGACGGAAGAACGCCGCAAAGACCTGACCAAAATCGTGCGGGCCGATGGCGAAAACGCCAAGGTCGCCGTGCGCAATCTGCGCCGTGATGTGAACGAAGGCGTGAAGAAAATGGTGAAAGACAAAACCGCCACCGAAGATGAGCAAAAACGCTCTGAGGCCGAGGTGCAGAAAATCACCGACAAGCACATTGGCGAAATCGACAAAATCGTTGAAGAAAAAGAAAAAGAGATGATGTCCATCTGATTGATGGCCTGCATCCTTACGCCTATGTCCAGCCCCCTCACGGCCATTCCGCAGCACATTGCCATCGTCATGGATGGCAATGGCCGCTGGGCCAAGCAACGCCATCTGCCCCGCTTGGCCGGGCACAAGCAAGGCGTGGAAGCCTTGCGCGGCATCATCATGGCCTGCCATGAGCTGGGCGTGGCGGCCCTCACGGTGTTTGCGTTTTCGTCTGAAAACTGGAAGCGCCCGCAAGACGAAGTCTCTGGCCTGCTGGAACTCATGGGCTTGGCCCTGAGCCGTGAAGTGCCCCGCCTGAAAGCGCAAGGCGTGCGCCTGCACTTTGTGGGCGAGAAAGCCGGCCTGTCTGAGCGCCTTTTGAAAACCTTTGCCACCGCCGAAGCCAACACCGCCAGCGGCCAAGGGCTGCAACTGAACATTTGCTTCAACTACGGTGGCCGCTGGGACATGGCCCAAGCCGCGCAGCAAGTGGCGGCCAAAGGTCTGCCCCTCACGCCAGAACACATCGACCAGCACATGGCCTTGGCCCATGTGCCCGACCCCGATTTGCTCATCCGCACCGGCGGCGAGTACCGCATCAGTAACTTCCTCTTGTGGCAGTGCGCCTACAGCGAGCTCTATTTCTCGGATGCACTCTGGCCCGATTTCAACCGCGCTGCCCTAGAGAGCGCCATCGCCAGCTTTGCCCAGCGCGAGCGCCGCTTTGGTCAAACCTCCGAGCAAGTCCGCCCCGTGGCTTAAAGCCCAGCAGCGGCACATGCCCGCCGATTCAGCGCCAGTAGGCTGCGGCCTACCCCCTTCCTCCCCCGATGTAAAGACCCTGCGCCATGCTCCTTCCCCGCATCCTCACGGCCCTTGTTTTACTGGCTATTTTGCTGCCTGTTTTGGCCCACGCCAGCCCCCTACCCTTTGCCTTGTTTGGCCTGCTGATGATGGCCGCTGCCGCTTGGGAATGGGGCCGCATGAACAGCCGCTTTGGTCTGAACGCTTGGATGCTGGCCCTGCTGACACTCGCCCTGTGTTTTATTGGCGCACAACACCTGCCCACGGGCGATGGCCAAACGCTGGCGCATGTGCTGCACCAGCCCAATTGGGCCTTGCCCGCCGTAGCTGCCACACCCTTAGAGGCCCTGCAAGGCCAAGGCCGCTGGTGGTTGATAGCCGCCGCCTTTTGGCTGCTGGGCGGCCCGCTTTTGCTCAAACGCGGTGTAGAAGCTTGGCCCCGTATCCCTTCGGGCCTGCGCTTGGTACTCGGCGCGGCGGTGCTCACCGTGGCTTGGCTGGCCATGCTGCAACTGCGTTTGCTCGGCACCAACACCCTGCTCTCGGTCATGGCCTTGGTTTGGCTGGCCGATAGCGGCGCTTACTTTGCCGGCCGTGCCTTTGGGCGGCGCAAACTCGCCCCCAGCATCAGCCCCGGCAAAAGCTGGGAGGGCGTGGCTGGCGGCTGGCTGGCGGTCTTGCTTTTGGCCGCCGTTTGGCTTTGGGCCGAAGGCCGCTGGCCTGCCAGCAGCCCCAGCTTCTACAGCCTGCTGCAAATGCGCTGGGGTTGGCTCGGCATGGCCCTCATCTTGGCCCTCATCACGGGCATGAGCGTGGTCGGCGACTTGGCCGAATCCCTGATGAAGCGCGCCGTCGGCGTGAAGGACTCCAGCCGCCTGCTGCCCGGCCACGGCGGTGTGCTCGACCGCATTGACGCCCTGCTGCCCACCTTTGTACTGGCCATGGCCGCCCTCACACTTTGATGCCCACCATGAAAAAAATCACCGTTCTCGGCGCCACAGGCTCCATCGGCCTCAACACCCTAGATGTCATCAGCCGCCAAAACGATTGGCAGGTTCACGCCCTCACCGCCTTCAGCCAGGCCGACAAACTCGCCGAGTTGTGCCTGCAATTTCAGCCCGCCTACGCTTGGCTGGCCGAGGCCAACGCCGCCCAAGCCCTGCAAAAACGCCTGATTGAACAAGGCTGCCCAACCGAAGTCCTGCATGGGCAAGAAGCCCTGTGCCGCCTGTGTGACGCGCCTGAAGTCGATGCCGTCATGGCCGCCATTGTGGGCGCGGCAGGCTTGGCCCCCAGCTTGGCCGCAGCCAAAGCGGGCAAACGCTTGCTGCTGGCCAATAAAGAAGCCTTGGTGGTCGGCGGCGATTTGTTCATGCAGGCCGTGCGCGAGCATGGCGCCACCCTGCTGCCGATTGACAGCGAGCACTCGGCCATCTTCCAAAGCCTGCCCGACGACCCCAGCCGCTGGGCCACAGATGTAGAAAAAATCATCCTCACCGCCTCAGGCGGCCCCTTCCGCCAACGCGACCCCGCCAGCTTGGGCCAAGTCACCGTGGCCGAGGCCGTGGCCCACCCCAACTGGAGCATGGGGCAAAAGATTTCAGTCGATAGCGCCACCATGATGAACAAGGCGCTGGAAGTCATTGAAGCCCACTATTTGTTTGGCTTTGCGCCCGAGCAAATCGAGGTCATCATCCACCCGCAATCCATCATCCACAGCATGGTGCAATACCACGACAGCTCCATCGTGGCGCAACTGGGCACGCCCGATATGCGTGTGCCCATTGCCCTGGGCCTGTCTTGGCCGGGCCGCACCACAAGCGGCGCAGCGGCGCTGGACTTCACCCAGCTCAAAGCCATGACCTTTGAGCCAGCCGATGCCCTGCGCTTTCCGGGCCTGCAACTGGCTTGGCAGGCCCTCAAAGGGCCAGCGGGCAGCACCTGCGTGCTCAACGCCGCCAATGAGGTGGCGGTGGCCGCCTTCTTGCAAGAGCGCTTGGCCTTCGACCAAATCTACCGCATCAACGCCGCCACACTAGAAGGCCTCACCCCAGGCCGCATCGCCTCCGTCGATGAGCTGCTGGCACTGGATGCCGAGGCGCGGCAGTTTGCCCAGCAATTGATTTAAACGCTGCGCATTTATTTTTTGCTTTTGTTTTTACTCTTATTCGGCGTTTCGCTTGATTTCGGCTGTGCTGTTTGCGCATCAGGCCATTGCACACCCTGCATCCATTTCTGAATCACGCGGCTGCGGCGCATGAGGTAGGGCGAGCTGGGGTTTTTCTCAAAGCGTTTGGGCGCGGGCAGCATCACCGCCAACCGTGCCGCTTGCGCCGCACTGAGCCCGCTGGCATCGGTTTTAAAGTAATACTGCGCCGCCGCTTGTGCACCGAATATGCCTTGGCCCCATTCCACATTATTGAGGTAGGTGTTGAGGATTTTCTCTTTGCCCAGCATGGCTTCAAGCATATAGGTCAGCACCAGCTCTTGGCCTTTGCGTGCCACGCTGCGCTCGCCCGATAGAAACAGGTTTTTTGCCAATTGCTGGCTGATGGTGGAGCCGCCGACAATTTTCGCCTCGGCCTGTTCGGGGTCTTTGCCCTGTTTTTTCGCTTTCGCCTCGGCCTTGGCCTGCGCCTTGGCATTGCGCTGGCGGGCTTGTTGGATGGCATCCCATTCGACCCCGCCGTGCTGCATAAAGCGCCCGTCTTCGCTGGCAATCACGGCGCGGCGCAAATGGTTGCTGATGGCCTTGGGCGCGACGGGTTCTTGGTTCCAATGCCACTGCCCTTGCGCGGCCAATTGCCACAATTGCGCCCGTTGGAAGGCGGTGGAGCTGGGCGGCACAAGCGCCATGCCTGCAATGCGCAGGGCAAAGGCCAGTTGCAAGGCCAAGAGCAGGGCCAGCAGCAGCACAGGCAAACGCCAAAACAGCAAGGCGAGCAGGCGGCGCATGGTGGGGCTCCTTAGGGCAGCAGGGGCAGGTGTTTTTAAACCTGTGGGCCAGCCATATCGGCGCGCAATTGCGCCAGCACGGGCCCAGTTTTGGGGCGGATGCCGCGCCAGAAGTAATAGGCTTCTGCCGCTTGCTCCACCAACATGCCCAGGCCATCGCGCACGGCCAGATTTTGCTCACGGGCGGCGTTTAAAAAGCCTTCAGCGGCGGGGCCGTACATCATGTCGTAAACCAAGGTTTCTGGCGTGAGGATGCTGCCCGGCAAGCGCAGCACATCGCCGCCCAAGCTGGCCGCCGTGGCGTTGATGATGACATCGAACACGCCCGCACTGGGCAGGGCCAGCATGGGCATGGCTTCCAAGCGCGTGAGGGGGGAAACCCGCTGCGCGTAGGGGCGGTGCTGCGCCACCAAGCGCAAGGCGCGCTCACTGGTGCGGTTGAATACCGCCAAGGTCTCGGGGCGGCGGTCAATCAAGGCCGACAAAGCTCCAGCCGCTGCGCCACCTGCGCCGAGCAAGGCAATGCGCTTGCCCGCCAGCGGCAAGCCTGCGTTTTGCTCAATATCGCGCACCAAACCGACGCCATCGGTATTTTCTAAAATCATGCCGCTGGGGCTGAAGCTGATGGTATTGCCCGCCCGCGCCCATTTGCTGCGCGGCGTGTGGTGCTGGGCCAAGGCATAGGCTTCTTCTTTAAACGGCACGGTGATATTGCAACCGGCCACGCCTTTTTCAGCCAGCTCTTGCAGTGCTTGGGCCAAGCCATCGGGACGCACCAGCAGTTTGTCGTATTGCAGCGCGTCGTTCAATTGGGCCGCAAACAGGGTGTGAATCTGCGGCGAGCGGCTGTGTGAAATGGGATTGCCCAAAACCAAATACTTGTCCATAAAGCCTCAACATGCGCTTGAAAGCGCTTTATTGCATTTCATGCACACGGGTGCTCAGGCCCACATCTTGCGCAAAGCGAAAATGCGAAGCCACCACCAAAACCTGAAACTCTTTGAGCATCTCAGGCGTGAAGTTGCCATAAGGCGAGCCCGCCCGCACGATGGCTTGGGCGTGAGCGTCCAATGTGCCATTGCCTGAGCCTTGCAAAATCTCGGTATGCAATACACGGCCTTGGGCATCAATATGAATCACCATAGACAACTCGCCATAAATGCGCTGCCCTTTTTGTGTGGGGAAGTTGCTGGTACCCAGCGCCTCTACTTTGTCTTTAAAAGCGGCGTAGTAATGCGCATGGGTACCCGCTTTGGTGGCGGGTGAAACAAACCGTTTTTTAGGCCGAGAGTTTTCTTCGTTGATGCGCTTTTCAATCGCGCCCAATTGCTGCAATAAAGCGCGGCGGCGATCTTCTTCCTCTTGCGCTTGTTTGTTTTTCAATACCTCTTGGGCGCTGTATTCAGGCATTTGCGCCAAGGTTTTTTGCACCAAGGCGAATACTTCAGCCTGCTGCGCCTGCATTTCTTGCGCTTGGCGCTCTTGGCGCTCGGCCTCTTGCCCCCATTCGGTCAGGGCGCTATAGGGCGCAGGCGAGCTGGCCACCACATTTTTCTTGTCCACATCGCCGCCGCCCTCTAAATTGTGCTGGGCGATGGCCTGGGCTTTGTCTGGGGCTGTGGTCGATTGCGCATTCACCAGCACCACTTCCAGTGGCGTGTCTTCTAGGAAGCGGGCAAAGTCAATGGACTCTGCCACACGCACAGTCAGCATGGCGGCATGTAGCAGCACCGAAATCACCAAGGTGCTGCCAAATACGCCCAATCGTTGGAAAAGTTGCTGTATGAAATTCACGGCAGGATTATTGCCCCAATTGCAGCGGTTTTTCTTCTAGGGCGCTCATGGGGCAGGCTTTTCTGCGACTTCTGCCTCGTCCGCCTTGCCCGTCTCGCTGGCCTCGGCGCCATCGGCCTGCAAAGCGGCCACGGCCAGCTCACCCACATCGGCCGCGTCTGCGCCTTCGTCCCCGTCCTCGTCTTCATCGTCGACTTCTTGCGCGCCATCGAGCTGGGCCAGCAAAGTGCCGCCAATATGCAATTGCAGCAAATCGACATCGCCCAAGCGCACGCGCACGCGGCTGCCACGCGGCAGGCCGTCTGCACCCAGCACTTGCAGGCTCAGCGGCAGCTTATCGCCGCGCACCCAGCCCTCGTCTTTGAAGACCACGCCGTCCATTTCCGTCAGGCCCGTTTGCTGGATGTGGCGCAGCGTCCAAAAGCGCTCCATCTGGCCTTGGTAGGCGTTGTAGGCGCTGTAGGCGGCATCAAAACTGCTGATGACGGCAAAAAGCTGCGCGTCTTTCGGCTTGAAGGGCGCATGGAGGCCCGCCACCGCGCCGTGCTGCACAGCGGCCAAAAGCTGGCGCTGGTTCACCAAATCCACATAGCGGCGCAGCGGCGATGTGCTCCACGCATAGGCGGCCACGCCCATGCCCGCATGGCGCTGGGGCTTCACGCCCATGCGCACCTTCACACCTGGGGCCAAGGCCGCTTGGCTGCGGTAAATCATGGGCAGGCCCAAGCTGCCCAGCCATTGGCCCCAAATGCTGTTGGCGGCAATGGCGCATTCGGCCACGATGAGGTCCAGCGGCTCACCACGGCGGCGCTGGCTGATGTGCACGGTTTCCTCGCCGCTGACATCGCCTTTCACCGCTTCTTCGCCCCTGTAAAGTTTGAAGTTGAAATCAGGGCGGCTGAAGTTCTCAGGTTTGCCGCGCACGACTTCGCGCTCGGCCTTCCAGTGCTGGGCCAAGCGGTGCAAAAAGGCCAGCTTGGCCGCCAGTTGCGGCGGCTCGTTCATGCCCAAGGCGGCCAAGTCTTGCTCGGCCGCAGCGCTCTGCCCCGCTTGCGCCAGCCAGCTTGCCGTGGCCACAGGTTCTAAATCTTCAAGCCGCAAATTGGCGACCACGGGCACGCGTTCGAGCTTGCTTTGCGCGTCCAAAATCTCCAGGCTGTTTTTGTCAATTTGCAAATACAAAGACAGGGCCGGCCGTGCTTGGCCTGCGCCCAAGGTGAAGGTTTGCACCAAGGCATCGGGCAGCATGGTGATTTTGTTGCCCGGCATATACACCGTAGAAAGGCGATCGCTGGCCACCTCGTCCCACGGCCCGCCATGCGCCAGCGCCAAAGCGGGCGCGGCAATATGGATGCCCACGGTGACCAAATTGCGCTCCAAATTCTGCACGCTCAGCGCGTCATCAATCTCGGTGGTGGCGCTGTCATCAATCGAAAAAGCGGCCACACCCTCGGCCAAGGGCAAGTCCTCGGCCTGCACTTCGGGCAGGGGCAAATCAGGAAAGCCCGTGCCTTTGGGGAAGTGGCTGAACAAAAAGCGCTGCCAATGGAAGTTGTAAGCGCCTGCGGCATCGTCAGCAAGCACGCCTGCGGCCTGAAACAGCGCCAGCGCCGATTGCTGCGACTGCTGCGCGGCCTCGGCCACGGCCTTGTATTCGGCACTGTTTTTATCGGGCTTGAACAAAATCGCGTAGAGCTTGGCGGCGATTTCTTCGGGGCAATCGCCCGCTTGCAGGCGCTGCGCCCAAGCGCTGATTTGCTCGGCCAAGCGTTTTTTCTTTTCAATGCCGGCCAAAGCCTGCTGCAAAATTTCAGCCGCCGCCTTTTTAAAGCGGTTTTTGCCCGCCCGCCTGAAGTAATGCGGCGCGCCGACCAAGGCCAACAGCATGGCCATTTGCTCGCTATGGCTGGCTTGTGCGCCAAAGTAATCCAGGGCCAGCTCTTTGGCGCTGAACTCGGCCTCAGGCGCAAACTCCCAGGCCAAATCCAAATCCACCTCGGCGGCCGCAGCCCGCAGCGCGGCATCATGGATGTCGGGCAAATCGCTTTGCTGCAACTCAAGCAGCACCTGCTGGTGTTTAATTTTGCTGCGTTTGCCGCTGGCGCTCTCTACTTGCAGGCTGCTATCGGCCCGCGAGAACTCACGGCCAGCGTGCAGCTTGCCACTGTCTTCATAAATCAAAATCATAGGGGGCGATTGTCCCACGAGCCAAGGCTGGGGCGCATGAAGGAAGAAATAAAAAAGCCCCTGCTGCGGCTGGGCAGCAAGGGCCGTGGCTTTCAAGCGCGGGGTTTAAATTTCCACGCTATCGGCTTTTTTCTCGAACTCAGGCATTTCGTTGAAGTTCATGTAGCGGTAGATGCGGTCGCCGTCTTCATTGATGACGCCCATATCGGCCAGATACTCTTCTTTGCTGGGGATGCGGCCCAAGCGCGAGCAAATGGCAGACAACTCGGCACTGCCCAAATACACATTGGTGTTTTTGCCCAAACGGTTGGGGAAGTTGCGGGTGGAAGTGGACATCACGGTTGCGCCCTCGCGCACTTGCGCTTGGTTGCCCATGCACAAAGAGCAGCCAGGCATTTCCGTGCGCGCACCTGCGGTGCCAAAGACGCCGTAGTGGCCTTCTTCGGTCAATTGGGCTTCGTCCATTTTGGTGGGCGGCGCAATCCAGAGTTTGGCGGGGATGTCGCGTTTGCCTTCCAGCAGCTTAGAGGCGGCACGGAAGTGGCCGATATTGGTCATGCAAGAGCCGATAAAGACCTCGTCGATTTTCGCGCCTGCCACTTCAGAGAGGGTTTTGGCATCGTCAGGGTCGTTGGGGCAGCAAACAATGGGCTCGGTGATTTCGTTGAGGTCGATTTCAATCACGGCGGCGTATTCGGCATCCGCATCGGCCTTCATCAGTTGTGGGTTTTGCAGCCATTCCTCCATCTTCTTGATGCGGCGAGCCAAGGTGCGGGCATCCTCGTAGCCATCGGCAATCATGTTTTTCAAGAGCACGATATTGGATTTGAGGTATTCGACCACGGGCTCGGTGTTGAGCGCCACGGTGCAGCCTGCGGCAGAGCGCTCGGCAGAGGCATCGGCCAGCTCAAAGGCTTGTTCAATCTTCAAGTCGGGCAGACCTTCAATTTCAAGAATGCGGCCAGAGAAGATATTGACTTTACCGGCCTTGGCTACGGTGAGCAGACCTTGCTTGATGGCGTACAGTGGGATGGCGTGCACCAAATCGCGCAGGGTTACGCCAGGCTGCATTTGGCCTTTGAAGCGCACCAGCACGCTCTCGGGCATGTCCAGCGGCATGACACCAGTGGCGGCGGCAAAGGCCACCAAGCCAGAGCCTGCGGGGAAGCTGATGCCCAGCGGGAAGCGGGTGTGGCTGTCGCCGCCCGTGCCCACGGTGTCGGGCATCAACATGCGGTTGAGCCAACTGTGGATGATGCCGTCGCCAGGGCGCAGCGATACGCCGCCACGGGTGGAGATGAAGTCGGGCAACTCGTGGTGGGTTTTCACATCCACGGGTTTGGGGTAGGCGGCGGTGTGGCAGAAGGATTGCATGACCAAATCGGCGCTAAAGCCCAAGCAGGCCAAGTCTTTCAGCTCGTCACGCGTCATGGGGCCAGTGGTGTCTTGGCTGCCCACAGAGGTCATGACGGGCTCGCAATAAGTGCCGGGGCGGATGCCCTGCTCGGCAGGCAGGCCGCAGGCTTTGCCCACCAGCTTTTGTGCCAGCGTGAAGCCTTTGCCGCTGTCCACAGGGGCTTGCGGCAGGCGGAATTCAGTCGAAGCGGGCAGGCCCAGCGCTTCGCGGGCTTTGGCCGTCAGGCTGCGGCCAATGATGAGGGGAATGCGGCCACCGGCACGCACTTCATCAAACAGCACCTGGTTTTGCACCTCAAATTCGGCAATCACTTGGCCGTCTTTCAGGGCTTTGCCTTCGTAGGGGCGCAGCTCAATCACATCGCCCATATTCATTTGGCTCACATCCAACTCAATGGGCAGAGCGCCAGAGTCTTCCATGGTGTTGTAGTAAATAGGGGCGATTTTGCCGCCCAAAGTCACGCCACCAAAGCGCTTGTTGGGGATGAAAGGAATGTCCTCACCCGTCCACCACAGCACGCTGTTGGTGGCTGATTTGCGGCTGGATCCCGTGCCCACCACATCGCCCACATAGGCCACGGTATGGCCTTTGGCGGCGAGTTCTTGCAGCAGAGCAATGGGGCCGCGCTTGCCGTCTTCTTCAGGCTTGAAAGGGGCATCGGGGCGGGTGTTTTTCAGCATGGCCAAGGCATGCAGGGGGATGTCGGGGCGGCTCCAGGCATCGGGCGCGGGCGACAGGTCGTCGGTGTTGGTCTCGCCAGGCACTTTGAACACGGTCAAAGTCATGCTCTGCGGCACTTCAGGGCGGCTGGTGAACCATTCGGCATTGGCCCAGCTCTCCAGCACGGCTTTGGCGTTGGCGCTGCCTTTGTCGGCCTTTTCCTTCACATCGTGGAATTGGTCAAACATGAGCAGAGTGTGCTTCAAGCCTTCAGCGGCGATTTCGCCCACTTCGGCATCATCGAGCAGCTCAATCAGGGGCGTGAGGTTGTAGCCGCCGAGCATGGTGCCCAGCAGCTTGGTGGCCAGCTTGCGGTCCATCAGGCTGCACTGCTCTTTGCCCATGGCCACAGAAGCCAAGTAAGAGGCTTTCACCATAGCGGCCTCGTCCACACCTGCGGGCACGCGTTGGCTCAGGAGTTCAAGCAAAAACTCGCCTTCGCCCGCTGGTGGGTTTTTCAGCAATTCAATCAATTCAGCGGTTTGCTGGGCCGTCAGCGGCAGGGCGGGAATGCCCAAGGCCGCTCGTTCAGCAACATGTTGGCGGTAGCTCTCTAACATAGTGACTCCTCAAAAGACAAAAGGGGGAAGGTAAAAACAAAAAAGCGCCTGCTGGGAAGCAGGCCGCTGAGAGGTTGGAAGGGCCGTGTCAATCGCCGCCCATGATGGCCGCAGCCGCTTGGCTGCTGCTCTGTTGTGCCACAGCAGTGGCAGGCTCAGGGTCAAACAAAGACACGGCAGGGGCGTTTTTCAGCTCGGCGGCCACCATTTTCTGGTTCTCGCTCATGCAGCCATCGGCCAAGCGGCGGCTTTGTTTGGGGGCCAGAAGCATGGATTTGTTGGCCAATTGCAGCCAAACCACGCTGCCAGCAGTATCTTCAAGGCGCAGCGCACCCGTGACGCTGACGCGGGGACTGACGCTGTAGCTCTTGCCCTTGTGCGCCAAGGTGAAATGGCCTGGCTCATTGGCATCTGCCGAGACGCTGACGCTGCCGCCATCTTCACAAGCAAAAATGCCCTGATCCACGCCCGTTGAGGCGCTCAGGTCTTGTGCGCCCAGCTCTTTGACTTCGGCCACGGGGCCATCCATCAAGGCAGGCACGGTCGCCTGCGCATCTTGGCGCTGGGTCAGTTTTTCAAGGGCGGCGCAGCCACTGACGGCGCTGAGGCCGAAAACCAGAACCAAGCTGGTGCTCATGAGTTGACGCATGGTGTTCTCCAAAAAAGGGCGTATCACGCCAATTTTCGCATTAATTGGGCCTTCGGGCTGCTCTGCGTTGGGCATAAGCCTCAGTTCCACTTCAATTCACGCCAAAAAAGCCACGCACGCCTGCGGGCAGGCTCAGGCCCGTGGCATGGGCCTTCTCCAGCACCTGCCAGTAGTAGCGGAAGCTGGCGCGGTCGTGCAGCACGCCCTCAAAGCTGATGGGTCCCCAGTCGGCCGCCTGCGCCGCCAGCGTGATAGCGGCAGCTTTGTCCACCTCGCCCTGCGTGGGCTGCAAGGCGGCGATGATGGGGCGAATTTGCGCAGGGTGAATCGACCACATGCGGGTATAGCCCAGCGCTTGGCCCGCCTTTTGCGCAGCCGCTTGCAGGGCGGCGGCATCTTTGAACTCGGTGACCACGCAATGGCTGGGCACTTTGCCGTAGGCATGGCAGGCGGCGGCCACCTCCAGCTTGGCGCGCAGCACCAGCGGGTGGCTGAACTGCCCTGCCGCACTCATGGCCTCATCAGGGATGGCCCCATTGTGGCTGCTGACGAAATCCATCAAGCCAAAGCTGATGGACTGCAAACGGGGGTGCGCCGCAATCTCAAAGGCGTTTTTCACGCCCAAAGACGACTCAATCAGCACATGCAAAGGCAGGGCCGTGCCGCCAGCCGCATCGACCAAGGCCACGGCGCGTTCCAAATCGGCCAAACTATCAACCTTGGGAACCATCAAATGGCAGAGCTGGCCGCCCACGGCGGACACAATGCTCTGGATATCGGCCTCAAAACTGGGGTGGTCCACCGCATGCACCCGCACGGCGACGCGGCGTTTTTGCCCCGCCACCGTCCAATCCAACCCTTGCAGCAGGGCCACCACTTGGGCGGCGTGCTCGGCCTCTTGGCCCACGGGCGCGCCGTCTTCGCAGTCCAGCGTCACATCCATCACGCAAGCGCCCAACTCGCGCATCAAATCGGCTTGCAAAGCCAAAGATTTGGACATGCGCTCAGGCACGCCGCTGTAGTGGTCCACCACAGGCAGCACTGTGCCTGCGCCTTGGGCGCCAAGCAAAATCTCACGGGGATGGGGCATGGAAGCATTCATAGCAAACTCATTCATTGGCAAAAAACGCCCACAGGGGGCTCAGGCTCTGCCGCCTGCGGCGCGGGGCTGCGTCACCCGAAACACAATGTCTTTGGTATAGAGACCTTGCGCCTTCAAATGCGCCAGCAAGCGCGGCTGCAATTGCCGCATTTTGCTCAGTGCCGCCGCATTCGGGCAAAGCACATACCAAACCCCATTGTCGATGCTGCTGGGCTGCAAATGCCGATGCAAGGCCGCTGGCACCAAAGCCGCAATGCAGTCTAGGCGCTGCTGCGACTGCGCCAATTGAAAGCGCAGTTGCGCCAGCACATTGGAGCCTTGCATGACATCGGTCATGGGCAGGGGATCGGGGCGGGAGGCCATAGCGCAGGAAAACAGAGGAAAAAACAAGAGCCGCCATCATAAAGCCCCGCTGCGCCCGCCTCAGGCCTCCAGCTCCAGCAGCAGGTCTTGCACTTGCACGCTTTGCCCCACTTGCACCAGCACTTGTGCCACCACGCCGTCGCGTTCGGCGCTGATGGAGTTCTCCATCTTCATCGCCTCCACCGTCAGCAGCGGCATACCTTTGTGGACGCGCTGGCCCGCTTGCACCGCCACCTGCGCCACCACGCCGGGCATGGGCGCGGCCACATGGCAGGGGTTGTCGGGCTCGGCCTTGCGGCGGCTGGCTTTGGCGCTGCCGCCTTGGGCTGCGGCACTGGCCGCTATCGGCACGCGCACGGCGCGGCTTTGGCCGTTGAGCTGGAATACCAAGCGGGCTTCATCGGCCTCTAGGCTGCCTGTTTCACCCAGCAGGCGCAGGGTCAGGGTTTTGCCTTTGTCCAGCGCAATCGCCACCTCATCGCCCTCACCGCTGCGCTCCATGCCGTAGAAGAAAATCGGCGTGGGCAGCACGCTGACATCGCCATACTGCTGCTGGTGGGCGCTGTAGTCTTGATAGACCTTGGGATACATGAGCCAACTGGCCAGTTGCGCATCGTCCAACGCCACACCCAGCAACTCTTGCGCGCGCTGGCGCTCGGCCTCTAAATCAACGGCGGGCAAATGCGCCCCTGCCCTGCCCTCAATCGGTTTTTCGCCCTTCAAAATGCGCGCTTGCACGGCGGGCGGAAAGCCCTCTTGCGGGTAGCCCAAATCGCCGCGCATCATGGCTACCACTGAATCTGGGAAGGCCATGTCTTTGCTGGCATCAGCCACATCGGCGGCGCTGTAGTTGTTGGCCACCATAAACAGGGCCAAATCACCCACCACTTTGGACGAAGGCGTGACTTTGACGATATCGCCAAAGAGCTGATTCGCATCGGCATAGGCTTGCGCCACCTCGCCCCAGCGCGGCTCCAGGCCCAGCGCGCGGGCTTGCTCGCGCAAATTGGTGTATTGGCCGCCAGGCATTTCATGGCGGTAAACATCGGAAGTGCCGGCACGAATATCGGCCTCAAACGGCGCGTAGTAGCGGCGCACCGCCTCCCAATAGCGCGAGAACGGCGCCAAACGCTGCGGGTGGATGCCGCTGTCGCGCTCAGTGTGTTGCAGCGCGGCAATGATGGCCCCCATGCTCGGTTGCGAGGTCAGGCCGCTCATGGCATCCATCGCCGCATCCACGGCATCGGCCCCCGCTTCTACCGCCGCCAATACGGTGGCCACAGCGCCGCCGCTGGTGTCATGCGTGTGGAAGTGAATCGGCAGGCCGACTTCGTCCTTCAGCGCCCGCACCAAGGCCCGCGCCGCAGCAGGGCGGCACACGCCCGCCATGTCTTTGATACCCAGAATATGCGCGCCCGCTTTTTCCAGCTCTTTGGCCATGCGGACATAGTATTTCAGGTCGTATTTGCTGCGATTCGGGTCAAGCAAATCGCCCGTGTAGCACATCGTGCCTTCGCACAAAGCGCCCGTTTCCAGCACGGCATCCATGGCCACACGCATGTTTTCCACCCAGTTGAGCGAATCAAACACGCGGAACACATCCATGCCTTCTGCCGCCGCCTGCTGCACAAAATGGCGCAGCACATTGTCGGCATAGTTGGTATAGCCCACGGCATTGGCGCCGCGCAGCAGCATTTGCAGCAGCACATTGGGCACGGCTTGGCGAATCTGCCGCAGGCGCTGCCAAGGGTCTTCCTTCAAAAAGCGCAAGGCCACATCAAAGCTGGCCCCGCCCCAGCATTCCAGCGAGAACAGCTCAGGCAAATCCCGCGCATAGTGCGGCGCAATGGCCAGCATATCGGCGCTGCGCATGCGTGTGGCAAAGAGGGATTGGTGCGCGTCACGCATGGTGGTATCGGTCAGCAGCACACGCTTTTCTTCGCGCATCCACTGGGCAAAGCCCTGCGCACCCAAAGCCTGCAAACGCTGGCGGCTGCCCGCTGGCGGCTCACGCCCCAAATCTGTGGCGGGCAGCGGCGCGGCGTGCAAATCAGCGGGCGCGGGCACGGTTCTGCCCTGCATTTCAGGGTAGCCGTTCACACTCACCTCGCCGATATAGCGCAGCAGACGGCTGGCGCGGTCGCGGCGGCCGGCAAAGCGCATCAGCTCAGGCGTGTTGTCGATAAAGCGCGTGGTGCAAGTGCCGTTTTGGAAGTCGGGGTGGGCGATGACATTTTCTAAAAACGCCAAATTCGTCGCCACACCACGGATGCGGAACTCGCGCAAGGCGCGCTCCATGCGGCTGCTGGCCTCTGTCGCATCTTGGCCTCGGGCCGTCACCTTCACCAGCAAAGAATCGTAGTAAGGCGTAATCACCGCGCCCGCATAGGCCGTGCCCGCATCCAAGCGGATGCCCGCGCCCGCCGCACTGCGGTAGGCCATGAGTGTGCCGTGGTCAGGCGCAAAGCCTTTTTCTGGGTCTTCTGTCGTGACACGGCATTGCAGCGCATGGCCGTGCAAACGAATCTGCTCTTGCGCGGGCAAATAGTCGTTTGCGCCTATGCGCTCGCCTTGGGCAATCATCAATTGCGCCTTCACCAAGTCCAGCCCCGTCACTTCCTCCGTCACCGTGTGCTCGACCTGAATGCGCGGGTTCACCTCAATGAAGTAGAAGTCGCCCGTATCGGCATCCATCAAAAACTCCACCGTGCCCGCATGGGTGTAATCCACCCCAGCGGCCAGTTTGAGCGCGGCATCGCACAGGGCTTGGCGCTGCGCCGCGTTCAAATACGGCGCGGGGGCGCGTTCCACCACTTTTTGATTGCGGCGCTGCACCGAGCAATCGCGCTCAAACACATGCAACAACTGGCCGTGCTGGTCGCCCAAAATCTGCACCTCCACATGGCGGGCGCGCTGCACCATTTTTTCAATATAAACCTCGTCTTTGCCAAAAGCGGCCAAAGCCTCACGGCGGGCACTGGCCAAGGCGGGCAGCAATTGCGCGGCGTTTTCCACCGCCCGCATACCGCGCCCACCGCCGCCCCAACTGGCTTTGAGCATGACTGGGTAGCCTATGCCTGCGGCCAGCGCCAAACAGGCGGCATCGTCGTTTGGCAATGCGCCTGTGGCGGGCACCACGGGCACGCCCACGCGCTCGGCCAAAGCCCGCGCCGCCACTTTATTGCCCAGCTCACGCATGATGTGCGCCGATGGCCCGACAAAGACCAAGCCCGCAGCCGCGCACGCCTCGGCCAGCTCAGGGCTTTCGGCCAAAAAGCCATAGCCAGGATGGATGGCATCGACCTGCGCTTCTTTGGCAATGCGGATGATGTCGGCAATGTCCAAATACGCCTCAATCGGCTTGCGGCCTTGGCCCACCAAATAGCTTTCATCGGCCTTGAAGCGGTGTAAAGCCAAGCGATCTTCATGGGCATAAATGGCCACAGTTCGCATACCCAGTTCATCGGCTGCACGCATGATGCGAATCGCAATTTCACTGCGGTTGGCCACCAAAAGAGACTGTATTTTTTTCATCGTTTCGCTCACAAAGCCCCTGCCGCAAGCCAAATTCAGGCGGCAAAAAGGCGGCAGGCGGCCACACGGCAGCCCGCTTTCATTCAAATTCAAGAGAGTGGGGGGGGGAAGGAGGCGCGCGGCGGCGCTTATCAGCTGTAGCGCTGCTCCAGTGCGTCCCAATCGGCCTTGCCCACCAAGCGCTGGCGCTCGGCAAAAGGTGTGACCAAACCGCTGTCCTCGCGCACTTCTTTTTCATCGCGCAGCACAGTCAGGGCTTTTTGCATGCCCATGACGGCCCCTTGCAATGCGGCATTGGCATAGAGCACAAGGCCAAAGCCCAGCTCGCCCAATTGCGTGGCGTTGAAAATCGGCGTTTTGCCGCCAATCACCATATTCATCAGTTGCGGCGTAGCCAGGCGTTGCGGCAAGGCGCGGATTTCGGCCTCGGTCGTCACCGCCTCTACAAACAAAATATCGGCCCCCGCTTCGGCAAATTTTTGCGCGCGCTCCACTGCCGCCTCAAAGCCGTGCACAGCGGCCGCATCGGTGCGGGCCATGATGAGCAAATCGCTGTCGCGGCGGGCATCCACAGCGGCTTTGATTTTGTTCACCGCTTCTTCTGTGCTGATGACATCTTTGCCGTTGAAGTGGCCGCAGCGCTTGGGCGCGACTTGGTCTTCAAGCTGAATGCAGTCCGCGCCTGCGCGTTCGAGCGTGCGCACGGTGTGATAGACATTGGTGGCATTGCCAAAACCCGTGTCGGCATCCACCAGTAGGGGCACATCCACCGCATCACGGATGCGGGCGGTGTGGTCGGCAATTTCCGCCAAGCCCATAAAGCCTTGGTCGGGCATACCAAACCACATATTGGTCACGCCTGCGCCAGTCACATAAATGGCCTCATAGCCCAAATCGGCCACGACTTTGGCCGACAGCGCATTGAAAGCGCCGGGCACAATCACGCCGCGTTTGGCCTGCGCCAAGGCTTTGAGTTGCTGTTTCGTGTTCATATTTCTTTCCTCAATTTAAAAACTATTGGCAGGCACGCACACATGGCCCTGCATCAAAATTCGGGCGCTGCGGCTCATCACGGCCTTGGTCACCTGCCATTGGCCGTTCACCTGCTTGGCCTGAGCGCCCACACGCAGCGTGCCAGAGGGGTGGCCAAAGCGCACGGCCTCACGCGCGCCGCCGCCTGCGGCCAAATTCACCAGCGTGCCAGGGATGGCCGCTGCTGTGCCAATGGCCACAGCGCAAGTGCCCATCATGGCGTGGTGCAGCTTGCCCATAGACAGGGCGCGCACCAGCAAATCCACATCGCCTGCATCAATCGCTTTGCCGCTAGAGGCGGTGTAGCGCTTGGGCGGGCTGACGAAGGCAATCTTGGGCGTGTGTTGGCGCTTCGCAGCTTCTTCTGGGCTTTGAATCAGGCCCATTTTCAAAGCACCGGCAATGCGAATTTGCTCAAATCGCTCTAGCTGGGCGGGGTCGTTGTTGATGGCCTCGCGCAGCTCTGTGCCTTGGTAGCCGATGTCTGCGGCATTCACAAACACGGTGGGGATGCCCGCGCTAATCAGGGTGGCGGGAAAGCTCCCCACGCCAGGCACTTCCAGCGTATCGACTAGATTGCCAGTAGGGAACATGGCGCCGCCATCTTCGCCATCGTCGGATGGGTCCATGAATTCGAGCACGATTTCAGCCGCCGGAAAGGCCACGCCGTCCAGCTCAAAATCCCCCGTTTCCTGCACTTGGCCATTGGCCACGGGCACATGGGCGATGATGGTTTTGCCAATATTGGCTTGCCAAATGCGCACCACGCACACGCCGTTGTCAGGGATGCGGCTGGCATCGACCAAGCCCGCGTGGATGGCAAAGGCCCCTGCCGCCGTGGACAGATTGCCGCAGTTGCCGCTCCAATCGACAAAGTTGGTATCAATCGAGACTTGGCCGTAGAGGTAGTCCACATCGTGCTCGGCTTGCGTGCTTTTGCTCAAAATCACGCATTTGCTGGTGCTTGAAGTCGCTCCGCCCATGCCGTCAATGTGGGCACTGTAGGGGTCGGGGCTGCCGATGACGCGCTGAAACAGCTTGTCTCGCGCCGCGCCCGGCACTTGGCAGCGCTCGGGCAGATCCGTCAGGCGGAAAAACACGCCCTTGCTGGTGCCGCCCCGCATATAGGTGGCGGGAATGCGGGTTTGCGCGCCGTGTGCGCCAATTGCTGTACTCATGGGCCTCACCCCTGCTCTGCCAAAAAGTCTTGGGCAAAGCGTTGCAGCACGCCGCCCGCCTCATACACGCTGACCTCCTCGGCGGTATCCAAACGGCACAGCACAGGCAGGCTCAAGCTGCTGCCATCGGCGCGTTGAATGTGCAATTGCACTTGCGCGCCTGGGGCCAGTTCCCCCTCTACGGCATAGATTTCCTTGCCGTCAAGCTTCAAGCTGTGGCGGTTGTCACCCGCCAAAAATTGCAGCGGCAGCACGCCCATGCCGACCAAATTGGTGCGGTGGATGCGCTCAAAGCCCTCGGCCAGCACAACCTCTACCCCCGCCAGACGCACGCCCTTGGCGGCCCAGTCGCGACTCGACCCTTGGCCGTAGTCAGCCCCGGCAATGATGATGAGCTCTGCCGGCTGGACCAGAACGGCAAGGTTGCCG
>CAZJBX010000010.1:3354-6819 GCA_964544605.1 uncultured Burkholderiaceae bacterium | reverse complement strand
GGCGGCCCAGTCGCGGCTGGAGCCTTGGCCGTAATCTGCGCCCGCGACAATGATGAGGGGCTGCTGGCGTTGCAAATAGCTTTCAATCGCCTCCCACATGCGCACCGTCTGGCCTTCGGGCTCGATTCTGGCCCATGAGCCTTGGCGCACGCTGCCATCGGCGTTGTGCACCATTTCATTCATGAGTTTGGGGTTGGCAAAAGTGGCCCGCATGGCGGTGAGGTGGTCGCCCCGATGCGTGGCGTAGGAGTTGAAGTCCTCCTCAGGCAAGCCCATTTTGGCCAAATACTCACCAGCGGCCGAGTCAGCCAAAATCGCATTCGAGGGCGAGAGGTGGTCGGTGGTGATGTTGTCGGGCAACAGCGCCAGGGGCCGCATATTCTTCAGCGTGCGGGGGTTGGCTGCCAAAGCGCCCAAGCCTTCGGTGTCCCAATAGGGCGGGCGGCGGATGTAGGTGGACTGGGGCCGCCAATCGTATTGCGGGCTCACGGTTTGGCCATCATCTTCGCGCAGGGCGAACATGGGCTGATAGACGGCGCGGTATTGCTCAGGCTTGACGCTGGCAGCCACAATCGCGTCAATCTCAGCGTCGCTCGGCCAAATATCGGCCAAGCGAATCTCACGGCCATCGACCACACCCAGCACATCGCGCTCAATATCAAAACGCACCGTGCCCGCCAAGGCATAGGCCACCACCAGCGGTGGTGAGGCCAAAAACGCTTGTTTGGCATAGGGGTGAATGCGGCCATCAAAATTGCGGTTGCCTGAGAGCACCGCCGTGGCGTAGAGGTCGCGGTCGATGATTTCTTGCTGGATTTTGGGGTCGAGCGCGCCACTCATGCCGTTACAAGTGGTGCAGGCAAAGCCCACAATGCCAAAGCCCAAAGCCTGTAGCGGCGCGAGCAAGCCCGCCTCTTGCAAATACAGCTCCACGGTTTTAGAGCCAGGCGCCAGCGAGGTTTTCACCCAAGGCTTGCGCTGCAAACCCAAGGCATGTGCTTTTTGCGCCAGCAGGCCAGCGGCCACCACATTGCGCGGGTTGCTGGTATTGGTGCAACTGGTGATGGCGGCAATGATGACCGCGCCGTCAGGCAACTGCCCTTGCGCCGCTTGCGCCTGCGCCGTTTGCAGTTTGTCGCTATCGGCAATGCCTCGCTCGGCCAAAGCCGATACCGGCAAGCGGCGGTGCGGGTTGGAAGGCCCAGCCATATTGCGCACCACGCGGCCCAAATCAAAGCGCAGCACGCGCTCGTACTCGGCGTTTTGCAGGCTATCGGCCCACAAGCCAGCGGCCTTGGCATAGGTTTCCACCAGCTTCACTTGCTCAGGCTCACGCCCAGTCAGGGTCAAATAATCCAGGGTTTGCTGGTCGATGCTGAACATCGCCGCAGTTGCGCCGTATTCAGGCGCCATGTTTGAAATCGTGGCCCTATCGCCCACGCTCAAGCTGGCCGCACCTGCGCCGTAGAACTCCAAATAAGCGCCCACCACTTTCTCTTGGCGCAAAAACTCCGTCAGCGCCAGCACCACATCGGTGGCGGTGATGCCCTCTTGCCGCTGGCCCGTCAGCTCTACGCCCACCATCTCAGGCAGGCGCATCCAACTGGCACGGCCCAGCATCACATTCTCGGCCTCCAGCCCGCCCACGCCAATGGCAATCACGCCCAGCGCATCCACATGGGGCGTGTGGCTGTCTGTGCCCACGCAGGTATCGGGGTAGGCAATGCCGCCCTCGGCATGGATGACGGGGGACATCTTCTCCAAATTAATCTGGTGCATGATGCCGTTGCCCGCAGGAATCACATCAATGTTGCGAAAAGCCTTTTTCGTCCACTCAATAAAGTGAAAGCGGTCTTCATTGCGGCGCTCCTCAATGGCGCGGTTTTTACCAAAGGCATCAGGATCAAAGCCGCCGCACTCGACCGCCAGCGAGTGGTCCACAATCAATTGCACAGGCACCACAGGGTTGACTTGGGCAGGGTCGCCGCCTTGGGCGGCAATGGCATCGCGCAGGCCAGCCAAATCCACCAAGGCCGTCTGGCCCAAAATATCGTGGCACACCACGCGGGCGGGATACCAAGGGAAATCGCGCTCGCGCTTGCGCTCAATGATTTGCAGCAGGCACTCATCCACAATGCCTGGCTCGGCGCGGCGCACAATGTTTTCTGCGTGCACGCGGGCCGTGTAAGGCAGCTTGGCCCAAGCGCCGGGGCGCAAAGCTTCCACCGCCGCCGCCGCGTCAAAATAATGCAAATTCGTGCCCGCTAGGGGCTTTTTATGGCTCTGGTTTATCATGTTTTGCCTTTCCCTGCGCTCAAACTCGGGCATCAATCGGCACAAAAGCCTGGTCTTCAGGGCCAGTGTAGTTGGCGCTTGGGCGAATGATTTTGTTGTCCACGCGCTGCTCAATCACATGCGCGGCCCAGCCGCTGGTGCGGGCCATCACAAACAAGGGTGTGAACATGGCCGTGGGCACGCCCATGAGGTGGTAGCTGACGGCGCTGAACCAATCGAGGTTGGGGAACATTTGCTTGACTTCCCACATCACTTCTTCCAAGCGCTCGGCGATGTCGAACATCTTGTGCGAATCGGCCTCAACAGAAAGCTGCTTGGCCACGCCTTTGATGACTTTGTTGCGCGGGTCACTCACGGTGTAAACAGGGTGGCCAAAGCCAATCACCACTTCTTTGCGCTCAACGCGGGCGCGGATGTCGGCCTCGGCCTCATCGGGGTTGTCGTAGCGTTTTTGGATTTCAAAGGCCACTTCATTTGCGCCGCCGTGTTTCGGCCCGCGCAATGCGCCAATCGCCCCAGCAATGCTGGAATACATATCGCTGCCCGTGCCTGCAATCACCCGTGCGGTAAAGGTGGAGGCATTGAACTCGTGCTCGGCATACAAATTCAGCGAAGTGTGCATGGCACGCACCCAGCCCTCAGGCGGCGTGTGGCCGTGCAGCAGGTGCAAAAAGTGCCCACCAATGGAGTCATCATCGGTTTCCACCTCAATGCGCTTGCCTTGGGTGCTGAAGTGGTACCAATACAGCAGCATAGAGCCCAAGCTGGCCATCAAGCGGTCGGCAATATCGCGCGCGCCGGGCAGATTGTGGTCGTCCTTCTCAGGCAGCACGCAGCCCAAGGCCGATACGCCCGTGCGCATCACATCCATAGGGTGCGCGCCGGCGGGCAGTTTCTCCAGTGCCTCTTTCACACTGGTGGGCAGGCCACGCATGGCCTTGAGCTTGGCTTTGTAGGCTTTCAACTCGGCCTTGGTGGGCAGCTTGCCGTGCACCAGCAAATGCGCCACTTCTTCAAACTCGCACACCTGCGCCATGTCCAAAATATCGTAGCCACGGTAGTGCAAATCATTGCCCGTGCGACCCACGGTACACAGGGCGGTATTGCCTGCCGCCACGCCCGATAAGGCCACGGATTTCTTCACTTTTGGGGCGGCCACTGGGCTGCTCA
>CAZJBX010000010.1:0-3254 GCA_964544605.1 uncultured Burkholderiaceae bacterium | reverse complement strand
TTTTTGAAGATTTATTCGTCATAATTCGCAATATACGCAAACATCCCACCCTAGAGAAGGGCTAAAAATGCGAATGATTGCGAAGCTTTTTCACTACTTTTGCAAATTTTGCGAAGAATGGGACGAGAAATGAAAAAAACCTTTATGGGCGTGCGCCTGCGTCGCCTGCGGGCCGAACGCGGCATCAGCCAAGTGGCGATGGCGCAACTGCTGGGCCTGTCGCCCAGCTACCTCAATCAGCTCGAACAAAACCAGCGCCCCCTCACCGTCTCTGTGCTGCTGAAAATCAGCCGCGCCTTGGGCGTGGATGTGCAGCAGTTCTCTGAGGACGAGGAGGCCCGCTTGGTCGCCGCCATGCAAGAAGCCCTGGCCGATGCGCCGCAAGCGGCCACCCTGCCTGAGCTGCGCGAGGTCGCCAGCCAAATGCCCGCCTTGGCGCAGGCTTTGGTGCAATTGCACCAGCGCAGCTTGGAGCAAATGGAGCGCCTGGAAGCCATGGCTTTGCATATGGGCGATGGCCGCTCAGACGCCATACCCACCCGCCATATGCCGTTTGAAGTGGTGCGGGATTTCTTTTTCGCCAATCAAAACCACTTTGACGCACTCGACCGCGCCGCCGAGCAATTGGCCAGCCAAGCCATGACGCGTGGCGCACACCAGCTCAATTGGCTGCGCCAGCGCTTGGAGCAGCAGCACGGCATACAGGTGCACCATGTGGCCGAGGGCGCGACCCACAAACGCCACTACCGTGCCGAGCACCACCGCCTCTATTTGGCCGATGGTTTGGCCCCCGGCCAGCAGGCGTTTCAGTTGGCCACGCAATTGGCTTTGATTGAGCAGGCCGCCACGCTTGACGCACTGGTGGCCGTGCCGCCTTTTGACAGCGACCCCGCCTCGCGCCGCTTGGCCCGCATTGGCTTGGCCAATTACTTTGCTGGCGCTTTGCTCTTGCCTTATGGCGATTTTTTGCACAGCGCCGAGAGCCTGCGCTACGACATTGAGCTGCTGGCGCAACGCTATGGCGTGGGTTTTGAAACCATTTGCCACCGCCTATCGACCTTGCAGCGGCCTGAAGCGCCGGGCGTGCCCTTCTTTTTTGTGCGGGTGGATCGCGCCGGCAATATCTCCAAACGCCAATCGGCCACGCATTTCCACTTCTCACGCGCGGGCGGCACTTGCCCGCTGTGGAATGTGTACGAGGCTTTTGCCCAGCCTGAGCGCATCTTGCCGCAATTGGCGCAAATGCCCGATGGCCGCAGCTATTTGTGGATTGCCCGCACCGTCTCCCACGGCAGCCCCGCCTATGGCGCACCGCGCAAAACCTTTTCCATCGGCTTGGGCTGCGACATCCAGCACGCGCCGCGCTTGGTCTATGCCAAAGGGCTGGATTTGCACGCCCCCGATGCCGCCACCCCCATAGGCATGGGCTGCAAAGTCTGCGAACGCGAAGCCTGCCCGCAACGCGCCTTCCCCTTTATTGGCCGCCCCTTGGTGGTCGATGAGAGCCAAAGCGGCCTCACACCCTATGGCGCATCCGCCAACAGTGCGCCAGCGCCTTAAAATCACGCCCCATGAACAGCAACAACACCCCGCGTCTGGCGGACCAATACCAGCACCAATCGATTGAACAAGCCGCGCACGCCCACTGGCAGGCGCAAGATGCCTACCGCGTGACGGAAGACGAGAGCAAGGAGAAGTTCTACGCCTGCTCCATGCTGCCCTACCCCAGCGGCAAGCTGCACATGGGCCATGTGCGCAACTACACCATCAACGACATGCTCACGCGCAGCCTGCGGATGCAGGGCAAAAATGTGCTCATGCCTATGGGTTGGGATGCCTTTGGCCTGCCCGCTGAAAACGCCGCGCTGAAAAACAAAGTGCCGCCCGCGCAATGGACTTACGACAACATCGCCTATATGAAGGGGCAGATGCAGGCCATGGGCTTGGCCATTGACTGGAGCCGCGAGATTGCCACCTGCGACCCCGATTACTACCGCTGGAACCAGTGGCTGTTTTTGAAAATGCTGGAAAAAGGCATTGCCTACCGCAAAACCCAGGTGGTGAACTGGGACCCCGTGGACATGACCGTGCTGGCCAACGAGCAAGTGATTGATGGCCGTGGCTGGCGCACCGGCGCTTTGGTCGAAAAGCGTGAAATCCCCGGCTACTACCTGAAGATTACCGACTACGCCCAAGAGCTGCTCGACCATGTGCAAGTGGGCCACGACAAAGCCACTTTGGACGGCTGGCCCGAGCGCGTGCGCCTGATGCAAGAGAACTGGATAGGCAAGAGCGAGGGCGTGCGCTTTGCCTTCCTCCATGATGTGAAAGACAGCAGCGGCCAGTTGATTCAAGGCGGCAAGATGTTTGTTTTCACCACCCGTGCCGACACCGTCATGGGCGTGACTTTTTGCGCCCTTGCGCCTGAGCACCCTTTGGCCGCCCACGCTGCGGCCAGCAACCCTGCCCTTGCAGCCTTTATTGAAGCCTGCAAAAAAGGCGGCAACACCGAGGCCGAGCTGGCCGCCAAAGAGAAAGAAGGCATGGCCACGGGCTTGAGCGTGACCCACCCCATCACGGGCGCGGCCGTGCCGCTGTGGGTGGGCAACTATGTGCTCATGAGCTATGGCGATGGCGCGGTGATGGGCGTGCCTGCGCATGACGAACGCGATTTTGCTTTTGCGCTGAAATACGGCATTGACATCAAACAGGTGATTCAAGACGCCGCAGGCAGCTCCTTTGATGCCAGCGCATGGCAAGACTGGTATGCCAGCAAAGAAGGCCGCTGCGTGAACTCTGGCGCACTCGATGGCCTGGGCTATGCCGATGCCGTGAACAAAGCCGCCGAGCTGCTGGCCGCCCAAGGCGAGGCCGAGAAGAAAACCACTTGGCGCTTGCGCGATTGGGGCATCAGCCGCCAGCGCTACTGGGGCACGCCGATTCCCATCATCCACTGCGATGATTGCGGCCCCCAGCCCGTGCCTGAGCAAGACCTGCCCGTGGTGCTGCCGCAAGATTTGGTGCCCGATGGCAGCGGCAATCCGCTCAACAAATGCGAGAGCTTCCTCAAAGTGGCCTGCCCCTGCTGCGGCAAGGATGCCCGCCGCGAGACGGACACCATGGACACCTTTATCGACTCGTCTTGGTATTACCTGCGCTATTGCGACCCGCACAACAGCGACAAAATGGTGGACAGCGGCGCCGCCTATTGGATGAAAAACGGCGGCATGGACCAATACATTGGCGGCATTGAG
>CAZJBX010000009.1:66393-73987 GCA_964544605.1 uncultured Burkholderiaceae bacterium | reverse complement strand
GGGAATTGTGGGGGCGGGTTGGCGCTTGAGATTGCGGGTCAAGCCCGCAATGACGAATAGCCCCTGCTTGAGATTGCGGGTCAGGCCCGCAATGACGAGGGTGGGGGCTTTATTCCCCTCCTGCGGAGGGGTGCCCGTGAGGGCGGGGTGGTGGATGTTGGTTTGTGTTGGTGCCGACCACCCCGTCAGGCTGCGCCTGCCACCCCTCCAAGGGAGGGGAATTGTGGGGGCGAGAGTAGAACCCCTCCAAGGGAGGGGAATGGATGCAAGACCTCGCAATAACGGAATGAGCACCATCACGCGCCCTGTTCCTGCCGGTAGTAGGCAAAGGCTTGCTCTAGACCTTGGGCCAGGTTCCAGTGCGGTTGGTAGCCAAAGAGGGCCGCCGCTTTGCTGATGTCGGCCAGGCTGTGGCGCACATCGCCGGCGCGTTCGGGGCCGTAGTGGGCAGGCTGGCTGTAGCCCGCCAAGCCGCTGATGTGGCCCCAGAGCATGTTGAGGGTGCAGCGTTCGCCGCAGGCGATGTTGACGGCTTCAAATTGCGCCAGCTCAGGGGTGTTGAGCAGGGCTTTGATGTTGGCTTGCACGGCATTGTCAACAAAGGTGAAGTCACGGCTGGTTTCGCCGTCGCCGTTGATGGTGGGCGCGCGCTGTTCAATGGCGGCCTGCATGAATAGCGGGATGACGGCGGCGTAAGCGCCGTGGGGGTCTTGGCGCGGGCCAAAGATGTTGAAGTAGCGCAGGCCAATGGTGTGCAGGCCGTAGGTTTTAGAGAACACATCGGCATACAACTCATTCACCAGTTTGGTGACGGCGTAGGGCGAGAGGGGTTTGCCCTCGTTGCCTTCTACTTTGGGCAGGGCGGGGCTGTCGCCGTAGGTGGAAGAAGATGCCGCAAAGACGAGGCGGCGCAGGCTGGGGCTGTCTTTGGCGACCACGAGTATGTTGAGGAAGCCGTCCACATTGCTTTGGTTGCTGGCAATGGGGTCGGCAATGGAGCGCGGCACGGAGCCGAGCGCGGCTTGGTGGCTGACGAAGTGCACGCCGTCGAGCGCGCGCTGGCAGGTGGCGAGGTCGCGGATGTCGCCTTCTATCAGCTCAAACGCAGGGTGGGCCATAAAGGGGGCGATGTTGCGTTTGTGGCCAGTAGAGAAGTTATCGAGCACGCGCACGCTTTGCGCGCCGTGGCGCAAGAGGTATTCAACGATGTTGGAGCCAATAAAGCCCGCGCCGCCCGTGATGAGGAAGCGCGATTGGGCTAGGCTTTGACCGTGGTGCAGGGGGGCTTGCGGTGTCATGTGGCGGCCCTTTACTTGAGCAGGCGGCGCATGAGTTTGGCCCAAGCGCTGCGTTTGACTGGGGTTTCGTTTTGGCCGTAGGCATAGCCATAGCCGTTGCCATAACCGTAGCTATAGCCGTAGCGGTATTTGTATTTCGATTTGTTTTGCTGCAAGTCATTGAGCAGGAAGCCAGTAATGGCCACGCCAGCTTGCTGGCTGCGTTTGAGGATTTCTTGCACATCGTCTTCGGTGCTGCGGCCCTCACGCAAGATGACGACGGTGCTGCCGACATGGGCGGCCAAGATGAGGGGGTCGGTGACGGGGAGCACGGGGGCAGCGTCAATCAGCACGATGTCGTAAGCGGCAGACTGGGCTTGCAGCAGTTCGGCCAAGCCCGCACTGCGCAGCAGCTCGGTGGGGTTGGGCGGAAATTGGCCGCAGGCGATGAAGTCGAGCTGGGGCAGCACTTGTTTGTGCAGGGCGTCTTCTAGCTTGGCGGTGCCAGCCAATACTTCAGAGAAGCCTGGGCCTTGTTGCAGGCCAAAGTATTTGTGCAAATAGCCCTTGCGGATGTCGCCATCAATCAATAGCACGCGTTTGCCCGCTTGGGCCAAGATGGCGGCGTAGTTGGCCGAGACAAAGGATTTGCCCACGGCCTGTGTGGGGCCAGTGATGAGGGTGATGTTGTTGCGCGCACTGAGGCTGGCAAATTGCATGGCGGTGTAGAAGCTGCGCAGGCTTTCCACCGCCAGATCGGTGTTGGCGACGCTGGCGAGTAGCTCAAGGCGGCTGCTACCAGCTTGCTTGGCGGTGGCCTCGCGTTGGCGCGCGCTGTGCGGGATGTTGGCATACACAGGCAGGCCAGTGAGTTGCTCGACGGCCTCCGATGATTCAATGCTGCCGCTGAGGGCTTGGCGCAAGAGCACAAGGGCCACGCCAAGCGCCGCGCCGGCCAAGGCAGCGAGCATGATGATGGCGGCTTTTTTGGGCGCAATGGGGCGCTCGGGCACAAAGGCGGGGTCAATCAGGCGCACGGTGCCGACCTTGCTGGCGCGGGCCAAGCGCAGTTGTTGTGCGGTTTGTTGCAGGCTGGCGTAGAGGTCGGTGGAGACTTTGAGGTCGCGCGTGAGGCGCAGGGTGTCTTGCTCCAGCATGGGCAGGCGGCGGATTTCCGCATTCACGCGATCCAGCTCGCCTTGGGCTTGCGCCATCATGCCGCTGATGGCTTGCATATTGGGGTGCTCTGCCGTGTAGCGGGCGGAAAGCTCTTGGCGGCGCTGTTTGAGTTCGAGCAGGCGGGTTTGCGCGGCGGAGCTTTCACTCAGCAGCGATTTGGATTCGTCGCCCAAGTTCACGATGCCACGGGTGTTGCGGTATTCGTTGTAATGGCTCTCATTGTTTTCAAGTTCGGCCTTGAGGTCGGGCAGCAGGCCATCTAGAAACTTGAGGCTGTTTTCTGCCTCCTCGGTTTTGCGCTCGATGTTTTGGCGCAAATGGGCGGCGGCCACGCTGTTGAGCACAGCGGCAATGCGGCTGGGGCTACTGCCTTTAAGGGCCACGCTGATGAGGCCAGAGGCACGGCCTTGTTCACGAATTTGCAAAGAAGATTGCAGGCGCTGGATGTGGGCTAAGCGCGAACCCGCCACCACATCAAACACAATGCCTGGCTTGGCGCTGAGGCCATCAACCCGCAGGTGGTAAGCGCCACCATCGTTCAGAAATGGCAGGGCCAAGTCTTGCCCCACTTCGCCCTCAGCGGAGTGGGCCTCATGCCCCACTTCTTGCAGGCGGTAGCGGCCTTCACCCAAGACGGTGATGGTGAAGTTTTGGCCGATATGGCTTTCAGGCAGCACAAATTGACCAATGCGGATGCGCTCGCCGCCCCAGGCGTAGCCGCCACGGCCTTCACTCAGGCCACCGCGCAGGCGGGCAATGCCTTTGCCCACCAGCGGGAAGTAACGGGCCGAGGCGCTGATGTTCAGGCCCAGCTCATCGACCGCATGGGCGGCAATCATGCGGCTGCGCAAAATTTCCATTTCCGCTGTGGCGTCGGTTTTGATGTCAAACAGGCCCGCGTCGCCACCCAGGATTTTTTGCCCCACACCGCCTGCGCCGTCTTCAACTTGGATGAGGACATTGCTTTCGTAAATGGGGGTGGCCAAGGTGGCATAAAGCCACCCCAAAGCCAGCGCCACAAGGGTGAAGGCGATGATGGTTTTCTTGTGATCAAGCAGGGTGTAAAGCAGCTCTTTGAGATCGATTTCGTCGTCGGCCAAAGAAGCGGCACTGTAATCAGCGGGGCGGGCTTGGGGTTGGTTCATTCGTTGCGCAATTGTTTGATTTTGGCGGCCCAGTCTGCCATGCCTTGGGCAATGAGCTGGGTGCTGAGTTGGTAGGCGGCTTCGCCTTGGCGGTAGGGATCGGGGATGTCTTGCTGGGGCAGGCCCTCAGCCATACGAAACACCCGCCCACGGCAAGTGGGGTAGTGCTGTTCAAGCACTTGTTTGTGGTGCAGCTCGGCAGTGAGGATGAGCTGGGCCGATTGCACCAAAAAGGCATTGGTTTGCTGGGCGCGGTGGGCGGCAATATCCAGCCCAAGGCTTTGCGCTTGTTGCAGGGTTTCCGGCGTGGGGCCAGCGCCCACCACCGCCCCAATACCTGAGGAAAACACCCGCAACTGCGGCATGAGCTGGCGCAGCAGGCCCTCAGCCAAGGGGCTGCGGCAGATGTTGCCCGTGCACACGAGCATGACGCTTTCGATACTCATGGTAATCAGTAGCGGTCGCGCACATCGCCCGTGGATTTAAGCAGCGCAGCGGTGGGCAGGATGAGGCTGATGATGCGATTCCAAGTGGCCAAGGATGAGGCATCGACATAGACCACATCTTGCGCTTGCAGTTGGAATTGCTCGGCCAAAATCAAGGCCGCAGGGTTGCGGGCATCGAGCTGGAAGACGGTGGGCGCGCCGCCGCTGTCGTCCTCACGGGTGCGGATGACATAGACCTGCTTGGCTTTGGCGGCCACGGGCATGAGGCCCTCGGCCTCACCCAAGGCGGCATTCAGGCTGAGGCGGCCATTGTGCAGGGGCAATGATTTGGGGCGTTTGACTTCGCCAATGACAAAGACTTTGCTTTCATCGCGGCTGGGCACACGCAGGATGTCGCCATGCGCGAGCAAGATTTGGCTGGGGTTTTGGCCGCTGGCGAGCAGGGCAGGGTAGTTGATGGTGTGGCTGCGTTGGCCGCGCAGAATTTGCAGGCGGCTGAGGTCGGCATTGGCATTGCCGCCGCCAGCGCGGTTGAGCGCTTCAGGCAGGGTCATGGGCAAATCGGTGATGCTGTACACGCCTGGGGTTTTGACATCGCCATCCACATACACGCGCTGGCTGCGGTAGTTTTGCACGCGCACGGTGAGCTGGGGGTTGCGCAGCACGCGGCTGAGGGCTTGCGTGATGCGGCTGTGGGCCTGCGATTCCGTCAGGCCCGCCACATGGAATTTGCCAATGTGAGGAAATTGGATATAGCCCGCGCGATCGACCAAAAAGCCGCTGCCGCCAGCGGTGGCGGCATCTGAGCTGGCGGTGCTGGAGCCGCTGCTTTGGTTGAGCTCAGGGAAGTCCCACACGGTGATGCCCAGCACATCGCCCGCGCCAATGCGGTATTCGCCCGCCGTGCCCATCAGCGCTTGGGCGCTGCGGCTGGCGGCGCTGGGGCCTTGGCGCATTTGCGCAATCAGCTCTGGCGTGATGGCTTGCAGGCGCACCTGATTGGGGTCGTAAGTAACAGAGGGCAGGGCCGTGCCTGCGGGCGCAGCCAAGGCCGCAGGGCCAGTGGCGGGGGCGGCGCTGCCAGCGCCCAGCTCCAGCGGCTGCTGCACAAAGGGGTCTTGCGCGGCATCAACAGGGGGCAGATAGATGGCGCTGGACTCACCCGTGAGGGCTTGGCAAGCGGCCAAGCCCATAGCGCAAGCGGAAAGGGCCAGAAAACGAAAAATATGCGGCATAGCGATGTGCTGCCAAGCTGCGGATGTGGCGGCGGCTCCTGGCTAGGCTGAGCGAGGAACCATGGCTTCACCCGTGGCTTGTCCCTAAACAAAACAAATAAAAAAACCAACCTGCACACAGCACAAGCCAGCTCAAATTGCCTCAGTCGGGTCTTAGCGCCCACCCTTTATCTCTTGTATTGAATTACGCTGAGAGCATAGACGGCGAATTTTACGGGCTTTTGCCTACTGGCACAATGATTGCCCTCGAAGAATTCACCACGGAAAAGACTGCTATGGCCTTACTTTCTGCCGCCCCCGCTTATCTGCACTTTGCTTTCATCTTTACGCTGATTGTGTTTCAGGCCGCACAAGCGGCGGTGCTGCGCCCCGAATGGCTCGGCCCAGCACTGGTGCAGCGCTTGCAGCGCCTGTCCTTTATCACCCAACTGGCGATGGTGTTGGTGCTGGCCTCTGGCCTGCTGCGCATGTACTACTTTGGTAAGCCGCCAAGCTGGTATTGGAGCAACCCCATCATGCACATCAAACTCACTTTGGTGGCCCTGCTGTTTGCCCTGAATGTGCCTGCCTTGCTGGCCTTCAAACGCTGGAAAACGCAACTGGACGCGGGCGGCGGCCTGCCCACTGAGGCCGAGCTGCGCCGCGCCAAGCGCTGGGTCATGATCAGCAGCCATGTGATGCTGCTGGTGCCGATTTTTGCCGTACTCATGGCGCGTGGTATGCACGGTTTTGGGGCTTAAAACCATGCGCGTGCTTTTGCCCTATGCGGCCTGGCTGCCCGGCGCGGCTGAGGGCTTGGATTTGAGCGCCTTGTATGCCTTCTTCAACGGCTTGCAGGCCGAAGCAGGCAGGGCGGCAGACGGCCTGCTGGCCCATGAGCAACTGCTGGCCCAAGCCGTGGGGCAAGCGCATTGGCCGGCCACGGCGTGGGCGCGGCAGGCGCAGCTTTTGCACCCACAGCCGCAAGAAGTGTGGAGCCGCTGGAGTTTGTGCCATTGGCAAATGGGCATGAACGACGGCCAATTGCGCCACCCCGCCCATATGGCCCTAGAAGAAGCCGAGGCCAAAGCACTGTGGGCCGATTTGCAGCCCTTGCTGGCCGAACACGGCGTGGCGCTGACCGACTACCCCGTGCTGCCGCCTTACGCCCGCCATGCCGCGCTTGAAGGGCCGTGGCAAAAACTGCTGCACGCGCCCCTACCCAGCCTAGAGGCCGCCGCTGGCCACAATTTGCGCCCTTGGCTGGAGGCCGCGCCACCCGCCCTGCACGCGCTGATGACGGAGGCGCAAATGCTGCTTTACAACCACCCCGTCAATATCGCCCGTGAAGCGCGCCGCCAAAGCACCCTCAACAGCCTCTGGGTCGATGGCCTTGGCGCATGGCCGGCTGAGGTGGATGCCGCCAGCCTGCCGCACATGCAGGCCGAACTCATGCAAGCGGCTGTGGCGGGCCAAGTGCAAAACTGGCGCAGCGCCTGGCAGCAACTGCTGCAACACCAATTGCCGCAATGGCAGGCTGCGGCAGCGCAAGGCGAATTTGAACTGCTGCTGTGCGGCCCGCAACGCTGGCTGCGCCTGCAAGCTGCGCCCAAAAGCGGCTGGCATGGCCTGCGCCGCTGGTGGCAAGGCCGTGGCCAAGCCCCGCGCGACTGGCTGGGTGAACTGCTGGACTGAGCTGCTGCACCCGCAAAACCATTTCAACACCCAATAACACCCATTTCATCAAGGCGCTTTCTTTTCTACTTCGTCATTAGGGCGCTTCTGCTGCTGCGTCATTGTGGCCCTTCTTCTGCTGCGTCATTGCGGCCCCCGAGCCGCAATCTCCACCACCACGAAAACCGAGATGCTTCAATCAAGTTCAGCATGACGAAGTAGGAGCAGGAGCGCCGCAATAAAAAAATCGTCATTGCGGGCTTGACCCGCAATCTCATAAAAGCAACACTGACCCCACCCTCTAACCCACTGCAAACGACATGAGCAAATCAGCCTTCGTTTACTTCATGAGCAACCGTGATAACAGCGTACTCTACATTGGTGCCACCAACAACCTCCCACGCCGCGTAGCCGAGCACAAAAGCATGCTCAACAGTGATTGCTTCACAGCCAAATACCGCTGCACCAAACTGGTCTACTACGAAGCAGGCGAATACTTCATAGGCGCCATCCAACGAGAAAAGCAAATTAAAAACTGGAAACGAGAATGGAAGAATAGCCTCGTTGCCAACATGAATCCTCAGTGGCGTGATCTTGCCGAAAGCATCGGCGTCAGTGGAGCCCTCGTCGCTCAGATTGCGGGTCAAGCCCGCAATGAC
>CAZJBX010000009.1:0-66293 GCA_964544605.1 uncultured Burkholderiaceae bacterium | reverse complement strand
GAGATGAGAGGACGGCAATGACGAGATGAGAGGACGGCAATGACGAGATGAGAGGACGGCAATGACGAGATGAGAGGGCGGCAATGACGGGTGGGTGCGCTTTGCGCCAAGGCTTATGCGTCGCCCCAGCCCAGCACCCTTTCCTTCACCCGCAAGAGTTCACCCACAGGCATAGAGAAGTGCCGCAGGCCAAGGCCAAGCAAGCGGTGGGTGCATTCTGGGTCGGCGGCCATATCGCCGCAGAGGCTGACGGCTTTGCCAGCTTTGCGGCCTGCGGCCAGTGTCATTTCAATGAGGGCCAGCACGGCGGGATGCTGGGGCTGATAAAGCGCGGCCAAGCTGGGGTGGCCCCGGTCAGCAGCCAGGGTGTATTGAATGAGGTCGTTGCTGCCGATGGAGAGGAAGTCGAGGCGCTGTAGCAGCTCAGTGGCGATGAAGGCGGCGGCGGGGACTTCCACCATGGCGCCCACTTGCAGGGGGCCGTGGGTTTGGCCCGCTTGCGTGAGTTCGGCACGGCATTGCCCCAGCAGGGCGAGGGCGGCTTCGAGTTCGGCCACGCTGCTGACCATGGGAAACATGATGGCCAAGGGGCCGTGCTGGGCGGCGCGCAAGAGGGCACGCAATTGGGTTTTGAAGATGGCGGGCTGGGCCAGGCTGAGGCGGATGCCGCGCAGGCCAAGGGCGGGGTTGGCCTCGGGCGGCAGGGGCAGGGCTTGCAGGGGTTTGTCTGCGCCTGCGTCCAGGGTGCGGATGGTGACGGGGCGGCCCGCCATGCCTTGCAGGGCTTGGGCATAGGCGGCGTATTGCTCGTCTTCCGTGGGCAGGCTGGGGCGGCCCATAAAGAGGTATTCGCTGCGGAACAGGCCCACGCCATCGGCCCCCGCAGCGTGGGCGGCGGCGGCATCTGCGCTGCGCTCGATGTTGGCATAGAGGAAGACCCGTTCGCCCGTTGGGGTTTGGCAAGGTAGTGAGCGCAAACTTTCTCGCTGCATATCCGCAGTTTCTTGCGCCCTCAGCCGCGTTTGCCAAGCCGCTTGCTCGGCGGTGCTGAGGCCGTGGTGCAGTTGCCCCGCCTCGCCATCAAGGGCGGCAGGGCTGCCTTGCGGCACTTGCACCAAGGCCGTGCCCAAGCCGACGACGCAGGGCAGTTGCAAGCTGCGGGCGACGAGTGCGGTGTGGCCCGTGGGCCCGCCTTGGGCCGTGGCCAAGCCTTGCAAGCCCGCTTGCTGCAAGCGCCAGACATCGCTGGGCAGCACATCATCGGCCAGCAGCACCGTGGGCTGGGCCTGCACTTGCGCCAACAGGGGGCCAAGGGCATCGCCGCCTTGCAGTTGGCGCAGCAGGCGCTGGCTCAGTTGCTGCATATCGGCTTGGCGCTCTTGCAAATAGGCATCATCAGCGGCGGCAAAGACGGCGGCCCAGCTTTGGCTTTGCTGCTGTAAGGCGGCTTCGGCACTGAGGTGTTCAGCGGCAATCAGGGCGTGCACGGTCGCCAGCATATCGGGGTCTTGCAGCAGCATATGGTGCAAGTCCAGCAGCTCGGCCAGCGCGGGCGGGCTGCCCGCAGGCAGGGCGTGGCGCTCGGCTTCTAATTCAGCGGCGGCGGCTTGGCAGGCTTGGGTGAAGCGGCCTTGTTCGGCAGGCACTTGCGCGGCGGCAATGCCCTCATCGGCCTGCAAGACCGCCGCAGCCCAGTGCAGGGCCTGGCCCAAGGCCAAGCCCGTTGCGGCGGCGCGGCCTTGTATGCAGGCGCTCATGTGTGGCGGCGGGGTGTTTAGCTGGCCTGCACGCTGGCCACATGGCGGCCCGCACGGCGGCCAGAAAAGACGCAATCGGCCAGCGACAAGCCGCTGATATAGCGCCCCGATGGAATGCCCACGGCGGCGCGACCCACAGCGTAAAGGCCGGGGATGGCCTCGCCTTGGGCATTGAGCACCAAGCCGCTATCCTCACTCACACGCAGGCCGCCTAGGGTGATGGCGGCCATAGGCAGGGCGGGTGATTGCACCGAAATATCAAGGGCGTAATACGGGCCTTGCACCAGTTTTTGGCACATATCGGGGGTTTTGCCCTGCGGGTCGCTGGGCTGCAATTCGTCGCTGCTGGGGCGGTCGCAAGCGGCGTTATAGGCATCGATTTCTGCCCGCAAGGTGGCGGCATCCGCGCCGATTTTGGCGGCCAAGGCTTCGGGCGTGGCGGCTTTTTTCGCCAGCGCCATGGTGATGAGGGCGGGCAGCCATTGGAAATACCACCAGCCACCGGTGAGGCATTCGGTGCGGGCCTCTTTGAACAAGCGTTTGTCCAAAATCAGCCAAGCCTTGCCGCCTTGGTGCTCCATCAATTCATGGCCGAGGCGCTCGCCATAAACCTGCTCGTTGCAAAAGCGCGCGCCTTGGCGGTTCACCACAATGCCTTTGGGCCAAGTGACGGGTGGGGTGATAAAACGCCAGCCTGAAAAATTGTTCATATAGCCCGTATCGCCGCCCACGGTTTGGCCCATGCGGATGCCGCTGCCATCGCAGCCGCCTGCGCCAATGTGGAAGGCGGGCGCAAAGTGGGGCGCATGTTCGGCCACCATTTGCGGGTTCAAAACAAAGCCGCCTGTGGCCAGCACCACGCCTTTGCGGGCGCGCAGCAATTGCAGTTGCGCCGCGCCGCTGCCAATCAGTTCTTTTTCAATGCGGGCTTGCTCATTGCGCATTTTTTGCGACCACACAGGAATACTGGTGCGCCACTTCGGAATGCTGAGCGAAAGCTTATGGTGGCGTTTGGTCAAGGGGTGTTCAGGCGGCAGCACATAGCATTCCACGCCCACCACTGTGCCTTGGGCATCCACCACCAAGCGATCCACCACGGTTTGCATCATCACCTTGGTGCCGCTTTTTTGTGTGGCCGCTTGCATGGCATCCATCAGGGCCTCGCCTGAGAGATTGGCGCCACAAGTGCGGTGGCCGCGCGGCATGGGCGGGTGGCCGGCCGTGCGGTAGGCGGGCACGATTTCATTGCCTGAGTAGTAGAAGAATTTGCTTTTCGGCGGGTAAGAGGTTTTGTGCTTGAGAAAGCTCGCCTCATAGCGCGCGCCGTGCTGCTCCAGCCAAGCCAAATTGCCCGCGCTGTCTTCGCAAAAGCGGCGCAAAGTGGCATCGCTGACGCGGCCTTGGTTTTCTTTTTTCAAATAAGTGAACATATTGTCCACCGTGTCGCCATCAAAGCCTGCCGCCTTTTGGTAGGGCGTGCCGCCGCCAGCGTACACAATGCCGCCCGACATGCGGCTGGCACCGCCGCCGTCAAAGCGCTCCAGCAACAAGACTTCTTGCCCGTCCTCACGCGCTTGCAGGGCAGCGCTGGCACCGGCCAAGCCCCAGCCCACCACAATCACATCGGCGCTGCCGTTCCAGGCTTCTTGCGCGGCGCTCTCAATGCGGCGCGGGGGCCGAATCGTGATGGCAGATTGCTGTTTATCGGCGTTTTCAATTTTGCTCATAAGCCCAGTCTCCTCAGCGTTGCTTGATGGGGGCCAATTATGCAATGGCCGCTGGCGATAAAATCGAGCGCTTTAAGTCATTCATGCAAAGGTTGCCGCGTGAGCACAAACCCCTCTTACATCACCCTAACCGTGGCCTCCGTCATCAGTGAAACGGATGAGGCCAAGTCTTTCAGTTTTGATGTGCCGCCTGAGCTGGCCGAGCAGTTTGCCTACCAATCGGGCCAGTTTTTGACCCTGCGCGTGCCCCACCAAGGCAAGTTTTTGCCCCGTTGCTATTCCATGTCTTCGGCCCCTGGGCTGGACCCGCGCCCCCGCGTCACCGTCAAGCGCGTGGCCGATGGCCGCGCCTCCAACTGGCTCTGCGACAACTTGAAAAAAGGCGACAGCATTGAGCTGCTGCCCCCCAGCGGCCTGTTTTTGTCGAAAGACCTCAGCCGCGACAAACTGCTGTTTGCCGGCGGCAGCGGCATCACCCCCGTGTTCTCCATCGCCCGCAGCGCCTTGCAGCACGGCACGGGCAAGGTCACGCTGTTTTACGCCAACCGCGATTGGGCCAGCGTCATCTTCCTTGAGAAATTGCAGCAGCTTTCTATGGATTACATGGAGCGCCTGCAAGTCATCCACTGGCTCGACCAAGACAATGGCTTTGCCAACCGTGGCAGCTTGGGCAAATTCATTCAAGAGCAACTGCCCAACATGCAGCAGCCCGAGGTCTTTATTTGCGGCCCTGCGGCCTTTATGGATGCCGCCGAAGCCGCCGCGCTGGACGCTGGTTTGCCTGGCGATGCCGTGCATGTGGAGCGCTTTGTCTCCTTGCCCGAAGAAGGGGCCGAGCAAGACCACAGCGCCGTCGCCGGTGCGGTCGATGGCGCACAGGTCACCATCAAGCTCTGGGGCGAGACCCATGTGGTGGATGTGAACGAAAACGAAACGATTTTGGAAGCGGCCCTGCGCAACAAAATCCAGCCGCCCTATTCTTGCCAAGCGGGCATGTGCTCCACCTGCATGTGCAAGCTGGAAGAAGGCACGGTAGAGATGCGCCACAACGAGGCCCTGAGCGAGCGCGATTTGGCGCGCGGCATGGTGCTGTCTTGCCAATCTGTGCCCACCTCTGGCAAGGTGGTGGTGAAGTTCCCCGACTAAGCCGCCGCTTGAGCCAGCGCCGCGCCCACTGCCCGCATTGCCTGCGTGCTTTGCGGGCTTGTTTTTGTGCGCTGGTGCGGCCGCAGCCCTGTGCCGCCGAGCTGCTCATCTTGCAGCACCCACAAGAAGCAGGCCACGCCAAAAACAGCGCCCGCCTGCTGCATTTGAGCCTGCCCGCGCACAGCCGCTTGGCGGTGGCCGAAGTCTTTGCACCCCAAGATTTACAAGCCCTGCTGCACGCGCCTTGGCAAGCGGGCCAGCCTGCGCCGCGCACGCTGCTGCTCTACCCACCCAGCCCCGACCCCAGCCTGCCCACGCCGCCGCCCCTGCCCGCACATTGGCAGGCGCAGATGCCGCAGCACTTGCGCCTTGTGCTGCTGGATGCCACTTGGCGCAAAAGCCGCAAAATGCTCTACCTCAACCCCACCCTGCACAGCCTGCCACGCCTGCCCTTGGCCGCTGTGCCCGCCACGCGCTACCGCATTCGCCAAGCGCAGCAGGCGGGGCAGTTGGCCAGCTTTGAGGCGGCGGTTTTGGCCTTGGCGCAATGCCAAGCCTTGCGGCCCAGCAGCGTACAAGCGCTGTGGCAAAGCTTTGAAAATTGGCTGCAAAAAGAAGAAAGTTGGGCTTTTTCTAGCTCATCTATTGATAGCAGCAAACGCAATAATGGCAAGGCATAGCGGGCTGCAATGCTTAAATTTAGCGCCAAAACAGGGCTTTTTTCTTTGCTAATATGCCGCCATCTCAAGGCATAGGGCCTTGCTTTTTAAAGACGCAAAACCATGGAATTTTTAACCGACCCACAAATGTGGATAGCCTTGGGCATGTTGACAGCGCTAGAGATTGTGCTGGGTGTGGACAACATCATCTTTTTGACCATTTTGGTCAGCCGCCTGCCTGAGAAACAGCGCGATTTGGGCCGCCGCTTGGGTCTGGGTTTCGCCATGTTCACGCGCTTGGCCCTGCTCTTTTCTTTGAGCTGGATGATGGGCTTGACCAAAGAGCTGTTTGCGATTTTTGATCACGGCTTCACAGGCCGCGATTTGGTGCTGCTCTTTGGCGGTTTGTTTTTGCTGTGGAAGGCCGCGCACGAAATTTTTGTCGAAGTGGAAGCGCCTGAGCTGAACACCGCCGAGCATGTATCAGAGAGCGAAGTGGCCACCCTCAAGGCCACGGGGACCAAGCTGTTTTGGGGCACCATCATTCAAATCGCCATCCTCGATATCGTCTTTTCGCTCGATTCCGTCATCACCGCCGTGGGCATGGTGAACCAGATTTGGGTCATGGCCACAGCCGTCATCATTGCCGTGGTCGTGATGATGCTGGCGGCCAAAGCCATTGGCGAATTTGTCGATAGCCACCCCTCCGTCAAAGTGCTGGCGCTGGCCTTTTTGGTCATGGTCGGTATGGCGCTGGTGGCCGAAGGCTTTGGCGCGCACATCGGCAAAGGCTATATCTATGCGGCCATGCTGTTCTCCATGACGGTGGAGCTGCTCAACATCCGCGCCCGTAAAAAGCGCCTGGCCATAGAAGCCAAAAAAGCCGCTAAAGCCGCCAGCGCCGCAGACTAAGCCGCGCCGCCGCAAACGCGGCAATCGGGCTGGCGCGGCAGGCGCACGGTTTGCACACCGTCGCCCAGCACATCCAACAGGCGCAGCTCGCCCGTGGGCACGGGCAGGCCGCCCAGCAGCTTCAAAGCCTGCGCCGCTTGCAGGCTGCCAATGAGCATCACCAGCGGCGCAAACACGCCCATGGTGGCGCAGGGCTCATCGGGCGGCTGCACGCTGTCCTCGCCCTCTTGCGGATACAGGCAGTTGTAGCAGGGCGCACTTTGGCCGGGCTGGTACACAAACAACTGCCCACGCCAGCGGATGGCCGAGCCGCTGACCAAGGGCTTGCCCGCCGCCACACAAGCGGCATTCAAATTCACCCGCGTGCTCAGGCGGTCGCTGCAATCGAGCACCACATCGGCCTGCGCCACGGCAGCAGCCAGCGCCGCGCCTTCTAAAAATGTGGGCAGGCATTCGTAGGCAATACTGGGGTTGATGGCTGCCAAGCGCTTGTGCGCTGAGGCCGCTTTGCCCATGCCCAGGCTATCCATATCGTGCAGCAATTGGCGCTGCAAATTCGACAGCTCCACGGTATCGCCATCGGCCAGCAGCAAGCGACCCACGCCCGCACTGGCCAAAGCCTGCGCCGCCGCACAGCCCAAGCCGCCCAAGCCCAAGACCAAGGCAGTTTTGCTGGCTATGGCGCTTTGCGCTTCAAAGCCCCAGTCATCGAGCAGCAAATGGCGGCTGTAGCGCAGCAGGCCGTCCTCATCGGCATCGGGCTGGGGGGGCAAATCAGGGGTGCAAACAGACATGGGGCGATGATAAGTCTTTGCACCGCCGCCCTGCAGCCGCAGGTGCAAAACACTACACTTGTTGCTTTCCCTTTCAAGCCCACACAAGGAGCGCCGCCCATGAACCGTTTACGCCAACTGGCCCTCAGCGCAGGCACTGCCAGCGTGCTCGCCCTCGTATTGGGCGCTTGCGCGGGCACGGGCAATCCAAACGCCGACGGCCTCAGCGCCACGCAGCAAACGCTGCGGGTCGAAGTGCTCGATGCCCAGGGCCTGCCCATGCCGGGCCTGAACTGCCGCCTCTCTAACCCGCACGGCTTTGTCGTCGTTAAAACGGGCGAGCCGGCAGTGGTCACGCGCTCTAACCAAGACCTGAGCATCGACTGCGAAGCACCGGGCAGCAAGCAGCCCACCACCGCCCGCCTGCGCCCCCGTGCGGGCACAGCGCAAGGCGTGGGCGCGGGCAATAGCAGCAGCGTGTATGGCGCAGTCGGCTTGGGCAGCGGCGGCTCTCGTGGCGGGGTCGGCATCAATATTGGCTTTCCCATCGGCATCAAAACCGCCACCGCAGACAGCCACTGGCGCTACCCCGAATGGGTGCAACTGCGGCTGGGCAAGGCGCTGATGTTTGACGCCGAGGGCACAAGCGAGAAAGTGCCTGCGCCCGCTTACCAAAGCCTGCCTTGAACGGCCTCTTTGCGCCACGGCCGTAAAATGTGGCACTGCAACAATTTTTATTTTTAGCAAGAAAGGCCAGCTTATGGGCAGCTTATCTGTATGGCATTGGTTGATTGTTCTGGTCATTGTGGTGCTGGTGTTTGGCACCAAAAAACTCGGCAGCGTGGGCAAAGATCTGGGCAGCGCCGTGAAAGGTTTTAAAGACGGTATGCGCGAAGGCGAGGAGGCCGACAAGCTCAGCAACAACAGCAGCCAAAAAACCGCCGACACCATTGATGTGGAAAGCAAAGAGAAGGTGTAAGCGGGCGCTTACATTGGCTTAAAGCAAGATATGCTGGACTTTGGCTTTTCTAAACTCGCCATCATCGGGGCCTTGGCCTTGATTGTGGTGGGGCCTGAAAAACTGCCCACCGTGGCCCGCACCGCTGGCCGCTGGTGGGGCAAGGCGCAACGCGCGTTGGCCGATATCAAAGGCGAAATCAACCACAGCATTGCCCTCGATGAGCTCAAAGCCATGCAAGCTGACATAGAGGCCGAGGCCCGCGACATTGGGCACAGCCTGAGCACCAGCGCCGAAGAACTGCGCCGCGCCCTAGCCGGCGAAGCTGAGGCCGACACCGCCCCGCCGCAATACCGCCACCCCAATAAAAACTGGCGCACCAAGCGCACCGCCCTGCCGTATTGGTACAAAACCAGCCACGGCACGCGCCGCTATGTGCAATCGGGCGCGGCCCGCGTGGCCCGCTTTCGCCCCAAAAACTACCGCCGATGACCGCCTCTTTGCCCCCACCCACTGAGCCAGCAGATGAGCTTGCGGGCAGCGAACAGCCCTTTGTGGCGCATTTGCTGGAGCTGCGCGACCGCCTGCTGCACAGCGCCTACGGCATCATCGCCATGCTCATCGTGCTGGCCATCTACCCTGGCCCCGCACAACTGATGGACTGGCTGGCCCGCCCCATTCGCGCCCATATGCCTGCCGATGCCAAGCTCATCGCCACCGGCGTGCTCTCGCCCTTTGTGGTGCCGCTGAAAGTGCTGCTGATTGCCGCCGTGCTCTTGGCCCTACCTTGGGTCATGTTTCAGGCTTGGCGCTTTGTCGCCCCCGGCCTCTATAAGCATGAAAAGCGCTTTGTGCTGCCGCTGATTTTTTTGGGCAGCGCCTTGGCCTATATCGGCATTGCCTTTGTGCAGCTTTTTGTACTGGGCCATATGTTCGGCTTCATTCAAAGCTTCTCGCCGCCATCCGTCAATGCCATGCCCGATGTGGCCTCCTATGTCACCACCATCTTGAACCTCTATCTGGCCTTTGCCGCCGCCTTTCAAGTGCCCGTCGTCGTCATACTCGCCGTGCGCTTTGGCTTTGTGCGGCTCGAACAACTCAAAGCCTGGCGCGGCTATGTGCTGCTGGCCGCAGCCGTCATTTGCGCCGTCATCACCCCGCCCGATGCCCTGTCCATGCTCATCTTGCTCGCCTGCATGATGGTGCTCTACGAACTGGGCATGTTGCTGGCGCGCTGGTTTGTGCCACACGAGGCCGCCGACACCCCCAAGGAATAAAGCCATGAACACCCCCTGCACCCAAGACCAAACCCGCGTTGAGGACCTGCGCATCAAATGCGTGCGCCCCCTCGTCACCCCTGCCGTGTTGGAAGAATGGATGCCTGCGCCGCAAGCCGCGCTTGACTTGGTTGAATCCAGCCGCGCCGCCATCTCCGCCATCCTCCACGGCCAAGATGAGCGCCTGCTCGTCATCGTCGGGCCTTGCTCCATCCACGACCACGAGCAAGCCATGGCCTACGCCCGCCTGCTGAAAATGGAAGCCGAAAAACACGCCCAAGACCTGCTCATCGTCATGCGTGTTTACTTTGAAAAACCCCGCACCACCGTGGGCTGGAAGGGCTATATCAACGACCCCGATATGGACGGCAGCTTCGCCATGAACAAAGGCTTGGGGCTCGCGCGCCGCCTGCTGCTGGATGTGCTCGACCTCGGCCTGCCCGTGGGCACAGAATTTTTAGACCTGCTCAGCCCACAATACATCAGCGACTTGGTCAGCTGGGGTGCTATTGGCGCGCGCACCACAGAAAGCCAAAGCCACCGCCAACTCGCCAGCGGCCTGTCTTGCCCCGTCGGTTTTAAAAACGGCACCGATGGCGGCGTCAAAGTCGCCGTGGATGCCCTGCAAGCCGCAGCCAGCCCCCACGCCTTCATGGGCATGACAAAAATGGGCCTGGCCGCCATTTTTGAAACACACGGCAACGCCGACTGCCACCTCATCTTGCGCGGCGGCAAAGCGCCCAACTACAGCGCCGAACATGTGCAAGCGGCCTGCGAACAACTGCAAGCGGCCCAGCAACGCCCGCAAGTCATGATCGACCTCTCGCACGCCAACAGCAGCAAACAACACGCCAAGCAAATTGAAGTCGCCGCCGATGTCGCCGCGCAAATCGCCGCTGGCGACGCCCGCATCACTGGCGTCATGATTGAAAGCCACATCCACGAAGGCCGCCAAGATGTGAAAAACGGCGAAAAACCCGCCTACGGCATCAGCGTCACCGACGCCTGCATCAGCTTTGAGCAAACCCAGCCCGTGCTGGCGCAACTGGCCGAGGCCGTGCGGCAAAGGCGTGGGGTTTAAGGCGCTTTCGCCCCTGCTTCCTCATAGCGGCCACCGAGCCGCCATCACAACCCTTCGGCAGCGCAATCCGCAACAGAGACTGCGGGTCAAGCCCGCAGTGACGCGGCTATTTCGTCATGCCGGACTTGAACTGACATTTCGGCTTTCAACTTAAACGCCTTCGTCAGATGAAGAAATCAAAATATCCTCCGATAAACCCCGCGCGACTGAAACTCTAACCAACCTTGATCCCTGAGAATTTGAAGTTGCTGACGGATTTTTTCTCGTATGAATTTATTTTTGGGGTATTGCGCTTGCAACTCAGGAACAAAGAAATCGAGTTCTTGCAAACTAAAAACCTCTTTATTCAGACGCTCAATACAGTGCATCACACTCAAGGTCCAGCCTCTGTTTTTGACTTTCTGTTGACCTAAAAATAGGGTCTTTCGGTAATTCTCTCGGACTTGTTCAGGAGGACAGGCTTTACCCTCCCGCACCACAAAGATATGGCCAGCAGAAGGCAGTTTGGTCAAGTCAATTTTGCAACCTATCCAGCCTGCTCTTTTGGCTGTGTCGGTCAGAGGTTTTCGCGCGACAATAACGCTTGGTGTAAAAAAATGTTTTGGTATCAATAGCAACTGCTGGACTTGCCAATCTGCGCCGTAATTTAAGAAGAAAAAATGAGGATTGTTTTCTGCCTGAATGCGCTCTAGCATGACCTTGTAGGAGCCATCGTTGATGTGATGTCCTAAATTTCCTTTTTTACTTTTCAGCTCAAACTCCTCATCACAGTTGGCACAAAAGAAATCAGCAACAGGGGTGTTGTTTGGAAATGCTTTTAAAGGGTGCTCCCCACAATTGGGACAATAAACCTCCCGACTTAACCATTCTTCAGTCAACACACGGGCAATTTGTGCGGGGCTTTTATAAGCCGCAGCAAGATGGGGGCGAAAACTCAGTTGCATAGAGACAGACAGTTTGGATCGTTGAAGCGATGAGCATGAATCAGTCTAGCATTTTGGCCAAAGGCGCGGGGCACGGCAGCACCAGCCGCGCCTTTTATGCACGGCCCGCTTTTTTGGCCCAATTTATTGCCCTTTAAGCTGCCGCAACTGGCCGAGGCCATGCGCAAAAGGCGTGGGGCTTAAAGCATTTTCGCCCTGCTTCGTCATGGCAGCCTCCGAGTCGCGATCTCAACCCTTCGGCAGCGCAATCAGCAACAGAGACTGCGGGTCAAGCCCGCAGTGACGCGGCTGTTTCGTCATGGTCAAGCCCGCAGTGACGCGGCTGTTTCGTCATGGTCAAGCCCGCAGTGACGAATCTTTTATTGCGGCACCCCCTGCCCCCACCGCTTCATCATCGCCCCACAATGCGCTGCGCCAGGTGCTCCGCCGCCAGGGGTGCGTGGCTGAGGCCGCGTGAGCCAAAACCTGCGGCCAGCCAGAGGCCGTGGGCCAGTTCGCCGACGATGGGGCGGCGGCTGGGTGTGGTGCAGCGCAGGCCGTTGAAGCGTTGCAATAAACCCACTTGCTGTTGCGCTTGCACATGGGGGGCAAGCTGGGGCAGCAGTTCGCTCAGGCGCTGTAGGTTGGCGGCTTCGCCTTCGGCGCTGTTGGCGGCGTTGGCGCTGGCTTGGTGGACATAGGTGGCGCCACTGAGCCAGTATTCAGTTTGGCCCATGCCCATAGGCACGGCAGGCACGAAGTGGCCGTGGCCGTTGCAGGCGTGGGGGCTGTGTTGCTTGTGCAAAGGCAGGTGTTCGGCCCATTCAGGCTGCCAGGGCGCGTAGATGGCTTGGCCGGCCGTGGGGTTGAGTATTTTTTTATGTTGCAGGCGCTGCAAGAGGGCTGTGGGCTGGGGCAGGGCGGCGGCCTTGAGGTTTTGCAGCAGGGTTTGGCTGGGCCATGCAGCAGCCAGCAAGATGCAGGGCGCTTGCAAATACTCGCCACTGGCCAGTTGCACTTGCCACAGGCCGTTTGCATGGTGCAGGCTTTGCACCGCCGTGTTGTAGCGGCTATGCACGCCCGCTTCTTGGGCGCAAGCGGTGGCCAGGCGCTGGGGTTTGACCCAGGCGGCATCGGCCTGCCAGAGCCAGCCGCCCGCATTATCAGGCGCGCGTTCGGCGCTGCCGCAGGGTTGCCAGTCTTGGCCTTGTTGCAGGCGGCCTTGGGCTGTGAGCTCGCGCAGCCATGCGTGGGTGGTGGCCATGCCTTGCGCGTCCCAGTCGGCTTGGCCCGCTTCAGCGGCGTGGCTTTTGCCGCCTTTGATGGGGGCCATGAGGCCGACGGGCAGGGCCGATGCACCGCCCTGGGCAGGGCCAGCGGCGGCATCTAAAAGCAAGATTTGCTGCCCTGCCAAGGCGAGGGTTCGGGCGGCGCAAGCGCCTGCCAAGCCAGCGCCTACGATAATGCAATCAGGGTGCGGCATGGGCGCGGGCTGGGGCCGCTGCACTCGCAGCAGCCGCCGTGGGTGAGGCGGCGGGCGGTGCTCCAGCGGCTGCGGCTTCGTCGTCTTCGCGCTCAAGCCTGGCATCGGGCAGGGCTTCAATTTCAGGCGGTGCGGGGGTGATTTCGCTTTCGGCCAAGCGGCCTTCTTCGGTCAGCACCAAGGTTTTTTGGTGTGGCACCAAGGGCACTTCTGCGGCAATGCGCGGCTGGCCCACAGGCGGGCCAGCTTTGCCGTAGCGGATGAGCTGCATGTCCTGCTCGCTGGGGTAGTGGCCCAGCACCCAGTAGTCCATAGCGCGGCGGGCAATGGGCGCGGCTTGGTCGCCGCCAAAGCCTGCGTTTTCCACAATGACGGCCAGCGCAATGGTGGGGTGCTCAGCGGGCGCAAAGGCGATGTAGAGGGCGTGGTCGCGCTGGTGCTCGGCCAGTTTGGCGGCGTTGTAGCGCTCTTTTTGCCCCACCGTCACGGCTTGGGCCGTGCCCGTTTTGCCGCCGCTGCGGTATTTGGCCCCTGAGAAGGCGCGCCGCCCCGTGCCCTCGGTCGTCACGCCGACCATGGCCTCTTTGATGGCCTCAAGGTAATCGGCCCGATAGCCCATTGTTTTGGCAGGCGTACGGGCAAATGGGCGGCGCTCGCCCGTGGCCATGTCTTGCGTGCCTTGGGCCAAATAGGGTGTGCGGCTGATGCCGCCATTGACCAAGGTGCCCGTGGCATGGGCCAACTGCAAGATGGTGAAGTTGTTATAGCCTTGGCCGATGCCCAGCGAGATGGTTTCACCCGCCACCCAGTCGCCACGGCGGGGGTTTTTATCGCTGCCAAAGCGCTTGCGCTTCCAAGCCTGATTGGGCAACACGCCGGTGGATTCGCCCTGCAAATCGATGCCCGTTTTTTGCCCAAAGCCCAAGGGGGCCATGAAGTCGTGCATGGCCTCCACTCCCATTTGATGGGCCAAGGAGTAGTAATACACATTGCTGGATTTGACGATGCTGCGGCGCATATCGACACGGCCCACGCCATGCCCACGGAAGCGGTGCTTGCCCAGCATCCAGTAGCCAGGGTCATTCACCACTGTGCTGGGTGTGCGGTAGCCCAGTTGCACAGCGGCCAAGGCCATAAAGGGCTTGTAGGTGGAGCCAGGCGGATAAACGCCGCGCAGGGCACGGTTGATGAGGGGGCGGTTGAGGGATTCATTGAGGGCACGCCAGTTTTCCACATCGATGCCGTCCACAAACAAATTGGGGTCGTAAGTGGGTTTACTGACAAAGGCCAACACCTCGCCTGTGTTCGGCTCAATCGCCACCAGTGCGCCACGGCGGTCGCCAAACATGTCTTCCACCAGTTTTTGCAGTTTGATGTCGATGCTGAGAACGATGGTTTCACCCGCCTTGGGCGGCACAGAGCCGAGCAAACGCAGGGCGTGACCGCCGGCCGAAGTTTCCACTTGTTCAGCGCCTGTGGTGCCGTGCAGCAATTCCTCATAGCTTTGCTCAATGCCCGTTTTGCCGATGTGGTCGGTGCCCCGGTAGTTGGCGCGCTTTTCGGCCTCCATCTCGGCAATGGCGTCTTTTTCTTGCTGATTGATGCGGCCAATGTAGCCAATGACATGGCTGGCCGTTTCTGCCAAGGGATAGCTGCGGAACAGGCGTGCCTGCACTTCAACCCCAGGGAAACGGTAACGCTGCGCAGTAAAGCGCATGACTTCCTCATCGCTCAGGCGCATACGCAGCGGAATCGGCTCAAAGCGCTTGGATTCGGCCCGCAGTTTTTTAAAGCGGTTGATGTCACGGGGGCTGATGTGAACCAGCTCAGACAGCTCCTCAATCAAAACTTCCAAGTCTTTACCCGCCAGCTCAGAGGGCGTGACTTCAAGGGTGTAGGCCGAGTAGTTGCTGGCCAGCACCACGCCGTTGCGGTCCAAAATCCAGCCCCGATGCGGCACGATGGGCACCACTGCCGTGCGGTTGCGCTCGGCTTGCTGGGCAAAGCCCTCGTGCCGCACCACTTGCAGCAGCACCAAACGCACAAAGACCAAGGAAAAGAGCAGCAGCATCAGCCCCGCCGCCACCCACACACGGCGTTGAAAGCGGCTGAGTTCTTGCTGTGAATTGTGTAGCTCGGTCATGCGCCCCAGCTCCCATCACAAAGGGCGGTGGGCATCGTCATCGGGCGGGCGGCGCTGCGGCGCTTGCAGCACCCACACCACCACAGGCCACAGCAGGGCCTCTAACACGGGCTTGCCCAGCACCCACCAGCCCGGCCAAGTCCAACTGCTGATGAGACCCACGGCCACCAGCAAAAACTGACCCAAGACGAAAATGGGCAGCAATTGCGGCGCTTGCTCTAGGGCCGGAAACTGCACCAAACGGCGGTGCGCCGCTTGTATCAGGGCCACCATGGTCACATAAGTCAGGGCATGTTGGCCCAGCAAGCCGTAGTGCAGCACATCCACACACAGGCCCAAGACAAAGGCCCACATCACGCCCACGCGATAGGGCTGATACAAGGCCCAAAACAGCAGCACCAGCAGCAGCACATCGGGCAGCATCAAACCGGCTGGGCCGGAGAACTGCAACAACCCTGCCTCCAGCAGCAAGGCCAAAATGACACTGCCCCACAAAAAGCGGTGCGATACGGGCAAAAGCACTTGCCCATCATCGGTGGTCATCATCATGGCGCGGCCTCCTGTGTGCTCACCGTTTGGCCCTCTGCGGCAGGCGCTTGCCCGCGCAAAGCGCCCTGTGCCAAGGCCAGGGCTTCAGGCTCCAAATCGTGCAGGCCCAAGGGCTGCACCACCAAAACATATTTGGCCGACATCTGGCCCACAGGCTGGGCAAACACCTTCACAAAAGTGGTGTCGCTGCGGCGGTCCACGCTGTCGATGGTGGCCACCGTCAGCGCAGGCGGATAGACGCCATCAAGCCCGCTGGTGGTGAGCACATCGCCCACTTTCACATCAGCCGTGCTGGGCAAATAGCGCAGCTCCAACTGGCCCAAGGCCGCATGGGGCACGCCATAGGCCACGCTCAACTCGCCAGTGCGTTGGTTGCGCACGGGCACGGTAAAGCCTTGGCCAATCAGCAAGCTCACTTCCGCCGAGCGCAAATACAACTGCGTCACCTGCCCCAGCACACCAAAAGCATCGAGCACGGGCGAGCCCAATTGCACCCCATGCTGGCTGCCTTTATCAATGATGACTTTGCGGCTATAGGGGTCGGGCGCAGTCAGCACCACTTCAGCGCCCAAGCCTTGGCCAAAGCGCTGCTGCTGCAAATCCAGCAACTGCCGCAGGTCGGCGGTTTCGCGGCGCAATTGCATCAGCTCGGCGCGTTGCGCGGCCAGGCTAGCGAGTTCTTTTTCAGCACGGGCCGCTTGGCTTTGCGCCAGCTTTAAATCAGCGAAATATTGCTGCAAATGGCGCGCGCCCTCAACTGGGCTGCGCACCAAAGCCTGCACCGGGGCCATGGCCACACTCAGGGCCGTGCGCACGGGCTGGGCCCAATGCCAGTGGTGGTCGGCCAGCATCATCAGCACCGAAAAAATGGCAAAGCTCAGCCAACGACTGCGCAAACTCGGCCCGTGTCGAAACAGGGGCGGCGCACGGCGGTCAATGGTGTGGCGGGCCATAAATCACAAAAAACTGGGGAGACTGTGCTCCCCATGTGCTTCCCTATCAGTCGTTGGTGAAGATGGACCCCAGCGTGTCCATGCGCTCTAGGGCAATGCCGCAGCCGCGCACCACGCAGGTCAGGGGGTCTTCGGCCACCAGCACGGGTAGGCCCGTTTCTTCGCACAGCAGGCGGTCCAAATCGTGCAGCAAAGCGCCGCCGCCCGTCAGCATCATGCCGCGCTCGGCAATGTCTGCGCCCAGCTCAGGCGGGGTTTGCTCCAAGCCCGTTTTCACGGCAGAAACGATTTGGTTCAGCGGGTCGGTCAGGGCTTCTAGCACCTCATTGCTGCTGATGGTGAAGCTGCGGGGCACACCTTCGCTCAAATTGCGGCCTTTGACTTCCATCTCTTTCACTTCAGAGCCAGGGAAGGCGGAGCCGATTTGTTTTTTGATGGCCTCAGCCGTTTGCTCGCCAATCAACATGCCGTAGTTGCGGCGGATGTAGTGGGTGATGGCCTCGTCGAAGTTGTCGCCGCCCACGCGCACAGAGCCTTTGTAAACCATGCCGCCGAGGGAAATCACGCCGACCTCAGTTGTGCCGCCGCCGATATCCACCACCATCGAGCCAGAAGCCTCAGACACAGGCAGGCCCGCACCCAAGGCTGCGGCCATCGGCTCCTCAATCAAAAACACTTGGCTGGCACCCGCGCCCAAAGCGGCATCGCGGATGGCGCGTTTTTCAACCTGTGTGGAGCCGCAGGGCACGCACACAATGATGCGGGGGTTGGGCTTGAACATGCTGCGGGGGTGCACCATTTTGATGAACTGTTTGATCATCTGCTCGGTGATGACGAAGTCCGCAATCACGCCGTCCTTCATGGGGCGGATGGCTTCCATATTGCCAGGCACTTTGCCCAGCATGGCCTTGGCCTCTTGGCCCACGGCCTTGATGGATTTTTTGCCTTGGGGGCCGCCGTCGTGGTGGATAGCCACAACAGAAGGCTCGTCGAGCGCAATGCCTTTGTCGCGCACGAAAATCAGGGTGTTGGCCGTGCCGAGGTCAATGGCCAAATCGCTAGAGAAATAGCGGGTAAAGAAACGCATGGTGCAAATCGCAATCTGAAAAAGACTAAAGCCCGGCGCCTTTTTGCACAGAACCACAAAAAGCACGCAAGGCAAAAGCAAGGCTGAGAGAAGGGGCTTGGCCGGCCCTCAGCCCAAACAAGGGGGGCAAAAGAGCAAAAATGAGGCCCCATCCACAAAGCCAAAACGGTCTGTTTCTCGGGCCCATTTCTAAAGATAGAATCATACCTTACTTATTTCTACAGACAGTGGTCTAAGCCCTTGTTTTACATGGCTTATTGGCCCCTTTCTCACCTTTTCAAGCCAAGCGCACAGCCGCATTCGGCTCGGCTTGGCCTTCAGCCCTCAAGAGGCCCTTATGTCCCAGCAAGCCCCCATTGAACTCGCGCAGGTTTTGCACTGCGCCAAATTGGCCCATCTCCGCTTGAGCGAGGCCCAAGCCCAAACCGCACTCAGCGCCCTGCAAGGCAGCTTGCAAGCCGCGCAAAACCTGCTGGCGACAAATACCGAAGGCATTGCCCCCTTGACCCGCCCCAGCCCCGATTTGCAAGAGGGCCGCTTGGGTCTGCACGCCGATGTGGCGCAAACCGACATCGACCGCGAGCGCCTGATGCAAAACGCCCCCGCCGCGCAAGACGGCCTGTTTTTGGTGCCCCGCGTCATTGAATAAGCGCCGCGCCCCTTTTGCGCCCCTTTGCATTGCCCCCATCTTTTTGAGCCCCACCCCATGAGCAGCCCCGCCCTACACCACTTGAGCTTGCAGCAGCAAGCCGCCCTTTTGCAAAACAAAAGCACTTCCGCCAGCGCCTTGGCGCAGCATTATTTGGATCGCGCCGCCGCCCACCCTGAGCTGGGCGCATTTGCCGCGCAAAACGCCGCCACCACACTGGCCCAAGCGCAAGCCGCCGATGCCCGCCTGAGCGCCGGTGAAGCCGCGCCGCTGCTGGGCCTGCCGCTGGCCTACCAAGACAACCTAGTAAGCGCACACTTTGAAACCAGCGCAGGCAGCAAAATGCTGGCGGGCTATCGCTCGCCCTTTGATGCGGCGGCGATTGAGGCCCTTAGCGCCCAAGGCACTGTCACTTTGGGCAAATTGAATTTGGACGAATTCGGCCTCAATGCCCAAGGCGGCAATTGCGCCAGCGCCACGGTGCAAAACGCCTTTGACGCCCAGCGCCTGCCCGGTGGTGCCGCCAGTGGCGCCGCCGTGGCCGTGGCCGCAGGCTTGGCCCCCGCTGCGGTGGGTGTGGATGCTGGCGGCAGCCTGCTGCAAGCGGCCGCCCACCAAGGCGTGCTGGCGCTCAGGCCCAGCTATGGCCGCGTCAGCCGCTTTGGTATTGCGGCCTTGGTTTCCTCTTGCGAGCAAGTGGCCACCCTCAGCCGCAGCGCCGCCGATGCCGCCTTGCTTTTGCAGCATTTGGCCGGGCCAGACTGCGCCCGCGATGCCACCAGCTTGGATGCCCCCGCCGAGGACTTTGCCCGCGACTTGGGCACGGGCTTGGCTGGGCTGAAAATCGCCCGCCCCAGCGCCGCTGTGCTGGCTGATTTGGCCCCCGCTACAGCGCAAGCGACTGAAGCAGCCTTGGCGCAATTGCAAAGCCTGGGCGCTGAACTGCTGCCGATTGAGCTGCCGCAAAGCGAACTCGCCGCCACCTGCTTTGAATTGCTGGGCGCAGCCGAGGCCACCAGCAATATGGCCCGCTACGACGGCGTGCGCTTTGGCCACCGCAGCGCCGATGCCAGCAAGCTCGATGCCCTCTACACCCAATCGCGCAGCGAGGGCTTTGGCGATTTGCTGCAGCAATTCCTCATTTTGGGCAACCATGTGCTGGCCGAAGCCCACATCCAAAGCCACTACTTCCAAGCGCAAAAAGTGCGCCGCCTGATGGCGCAAGAGCTGCACACTGCGCTGGCCGGCTGCGCCGCCATTGCGCTGCCTGTGGCCGCTGGCCCTGCGCCCGCCGTGGGTCAAGCCAGCAGCGCCATTGCCGCCAACCGCTACACCGCCGCCGCCGCCTTGGCTGGCCTACCCGCCCTCAGCCTGCCGATTGGCTTGGCCGATGGCCTGCCCGTGGGCCTGCAACTGGTCGGCCCCTACTTTGGCGAAGCCCGCTTGCTGCAAATTGCAGCCCAGTTTGAGGCCGCCAACACCAGCAGCCGCCCCAGCCCCGCCTGCTACCAAGCCAACTAACCCCAAGAGATACCCCCATGAGCAGCAGCCCCCAACTCATTCAAGGCTATGAAGTCGTCATCGGCTTTGAAACCCATGCCCAACTGGCCACCCACAGCAAAATCTTCAGCCGCAGCCCCACCGCCTTTGGCGCTGCGCCCAACAGCCAAGCCAGCGCAGGCGATTTGGCCCTGCCCGGCACCCTGCCCGTGATGAACCGCGCAGCCGTCGAGCGCGCCATTCAGTTTGGCCTGGCCGTTGGCTCTGAAGTGGCCGAGCGCAGCATCTTTGACCGCAAACACTACTTCTACCCTGACCTGCCCAGCGGCTTTCAAACCAGCCAGTTTGAGCACCCCGTCGTCATCGGCGGCAAAGTCTCCTTTTTTGTGGAAGAAGGCAAGGCCAAAGAGCGCGTGAAGAAAACCGTGCGTTTGGTGCGCGCCCACCTTGAGGAAGACGCGGGCAAAAGCCTGCACGAAGACTTTGACGGCATGAGCGGCATCGACCTCAACCGCGCCGGTATGCCGCTGCTGGAAATCGTCACCGAGCCCGATATGCGCTCCAGCGCCGAGGCCGTGGCCTATGCCAAAGAGCTGCACAAAATCGTCACCTGGATTGGCATCTGCGACGGCAATATGCAAGAAGGCTCCTTCCGCTGCGATGCCAATGTCTCGGTGCGCCGCCCTGGTCAGCCCTTGGGCACGCGCCGTGAAATCAAAAACCTCAACAGCTTCCGCCACATGCAGCAGGCCATCGACTACGAGGTGCGCTGGCAAATCGAGCAAATTGAGGACGGCCTCAGCTTCAAACAAGCGACCGTTTTGTTTGACCCCGACACGGGCGAAACCCGCGCCATGCGCGAAAAAGAGGACGCCGCCGACTACCGCTACTTCCCCAGCCCCGACCTGCCCCCCCTCATCATTGAGCGCAGTTGGGTGCAAGAAGTGCAGGCGCAAATGCCTGAGCTGCCGCGCCAGTTGGTCGAGCGCCTGATGGCCGACTACGAGCTGCCCGAATACGATGCCGTCACCCTCACATCCAGCCCCGCCAACGCCGCCTACTTTGAAGCGGCGGCCCAAGCCTCAGGCCAAGGCAAACTGGCGGCCAACTGGGTCATGGGCGACATCGCCAAACGCCTGAATGCACTTGAAGCCGACATCACCGCCTGCCCCGTGCCGCCCGAAGCCCTGGGGCAAATGATTGCCCTCATCGCCAAAGGCGACATCAGCAACAACGCCGGCAAACAAGTGCTGGATGTGCTGTGGGAAGGTGGCCAGGCCGATGTGGAAAAAATCATTGACGCCAAAGGCCTGCGCCAAATTCAAGACACGGGCGCACTCGAAAAAATCATCGACGGCATCATCGCCGCCAACCCAAAAATGGTGGAGGAATTCAAAGGCGGCAAAGACAAGGCCCTGAACGCCATGGTCGGCCAAGCCATGAAGGCCAGCAAAGGCCAGGGCAACCCCGCCGTCTTCACGCAAATGCTGCGCGACAAAATGGCATAAACCACGGCCGCACAAGAAAAAGGACGCCGCAGCGTCCTTTTTTTTGGGCTGGCGCAGCAGGGTTTACAAATTGAGCAAACCCGCCGCTTCGTCAGCTTGCAATTGCGCCCATAGGCGGGCTTCAAAGCCCTGCAAATGGCTCACCTGCATACCAAACAAGGCAGACAGGGTGTCGCAGCGATCGGGGCTGGCTTCGCTGAGCACCATCCAAGAGTGCTGGCGATCCAGCCCCAGTTGTTTGGCAAATTTGGCGTATTTGTTCACATGCTGCTGGTAGTCGCCGGTTTTGGCTTCAATCCAGTAGATGTTGCCGCCTATCGAGGCGAGGATGTCCAGCTCAAAGTCATCGCCATTGGGCAGCACGATTTGCGGGTTCACCAAACACTCAAGTGACAGCGGACGGCCAAATTCTTCACAGGCGCGGGCGTGCACGGCCTTGACCTTTTGCCAGATGTAGCGCTCCAGCCATTGCCCGCCAAAAAAGCGTTGCCCCATAGGCAGGCTCGATGTTTTGGCGCGAATCAAATAAGCAGGAGAGCGCTGGTATTGATATTGCTCCAAAAATGCGATTTCATGCAAGCGGGTGGCAAATTGACACACCGTGGTGACATCGCTTTGGGGGCGGTCTTTCAGACTTTCGGTAAAGCCCTCGCCCTTTTGCATGGTGCGCTTCATTTTGCCCAACAGCGTGGCCAATGCGGCGTAGTTGTCGCCCAAATACAGGGCCAAGCTGTCAATCACGCGGTCGGCCTCCTCGGCCTGCGGCAGCACCTTGATGCTGATGCCGTGGTGGGCCAAAAACGGCCCCAAAACCTGCCCTGGCCCCATTTGCACGGCAGGCAAAGAGACAGCAGCGGCTTCTGCGCTGTCAGCCCCTTCTGCCTGCGCCACCTGTCGCAGCACTGTTTGCGCGGCAGCCACCACGGGCTGGGCCACGGCCCCAGCAGGCGCAGCCGCTTGCAAATGCGTGGCAATGGCTTCCAGCGCCACGGCCACGCGCTCCAATAAAACTTCTACACGATCTTGCGCCATACGCGCCACCTTTCTAATTGCATTGAGACAACGGCAATGCTAGGCAAACAGGCGACAAATGGTGTCGCTTGCGGCAGGCGATGGCATTCAAGCCGCCAGTTTTTGTGTGGCGGCCACAAATTCTTTTTGCTTGGCCAGGGCCGCGCCGCTGTCGATGGCTTGGCGAGCCAGCGCAATGCCCTCGGCAATGCTGGCGGCGATATTGGCGGCATACAGCGCCGCGCCGCTGTTGAGCAGCACGATGTCGCGGGCGGGGCCAGCCTCGCCGTGCAGCACGCTGTGCATGAGGCGGGCCGAATCTTCAGCGCAGGCGACTTTGAGGCTGCGGCCCGAGTGCATGGCAATGCCAAAGTCCTCAGGGTGGATGTCGTATTCGCGCACTTGGCCGTCTTTGAGCTCGCCCACATAGGTAGCGGCGCCGAGGCTAATTTCATCGAGGCCGTCGCGGCCCCACACCACCAGGGCGTGCTCGGCCCCGAGGCGTTGCAGCACGCGCACCAAGATGCCGACCAAATCAGGGTGGAAGACACCCAGCAGGATGTTGGGCGCGCCCGCAGGGTTGGTGAGCGGGCCGAGGATGTTGAAGATGCTGCGCACGCCCAGCTCTTTGCGCACGGCGGCCACATGCCGCATGGCGGGGTGGTGGTTGGGCGCAAACATAAAGCCGATGCCCGTCTCGGCCACGCATTGGGCGATTTGCTCTGGGCTTAAGTTCAAGCTGGCACCAAGGTGCTCGACCAAATCGGCGCTGCCGCATTTGCTGCTGACCGAGCGCCCGCCGTGTTTGCTGACTTTGGCCCCCGCTGCGGCGGCCACGAACATGCTGGTGGTGGAGACATTGAAGCTCTCTGCGCCATCGCCGCCTGTGCCCACAATATCGACCAAATGGGCGCTGTGCGGCACTTCGACTTGGGTGGCAAATTCACGCATGACTTGCGCGGCGGCGGCGATTTCGCCCACGGTTTCTTTGCGCACGCGCAGGCCGCTGATGATGGCGGCAATCAGGGTGGGGCTGACTTGGCCCTGCATGATTTGCCGCATGAGGCTGAGCATTTCATCGTGAAAGATTTCGCGGTTTTCAATGACGCGTTGCAGGGCTTGTTGGGCGGTAAAGGTCATGGTGCTTCGGGCTTAAAAAAGATTAGAGCAAGTTTACAAGCTGGGCCAAGCCCCACAGCAGCAGGCCAATGGCGCCGCCCAATAGGGTGCCGTTGATGCGGATGCCTTGCAGGTCTTTGCCCACTTGGGTTTCAATCTCTTGCACCATGAGGGCGCTATCCCAGCCGGCCAAGGTGCTGGCGATGTGGCCTTCTAGAAACTGCCCCAGCTCAGGGGCCATGCTTTGTGCGGCAGCCTCCAGGCGGTTTTGCAGGCTGCGGCGCAAATCGGCATCGCGCAGCAGGGTTTGCGCCAGCCACAGGCCCAGGCTTTGGCTCAGGCGGTGCAGTTGGGAGTTGGGCTGGGCCAAGTCTTGCAGCAGCCAGTGGCGGATGTCTTCCCAAATGCTGGCGGCAAAGCGCTGGAATTCGGGGTTATCGGCGGCATAGGCTTGCATGGCGTGGATTCTTTCGGCCCAAGCCCGGTCGTGCTCAATGCGCTGCAAAGACTGCGCCACCCAGTCGTTGACCTCTTGTCGCACAAAGTGATCGGGCTGGCTTTGTATTTTGTAGAAGAAGCTTTGCATGATGTCTTGCACGATATTGGCCCCCTTGCCGCTGATGGCTTGCGTCGGCAGCATCTTCTCCCACACGGGGTATTCCTCGCGCAAATAATCGGCCAGCAGGTGGGCAAAGCGGCCATGCGTTTCCTCTTTGGCCAAGTAAGCGGCCAAGCGGGTGATGAGGGCATCGAGCAATTCTTGATGGCGGCCCTCATGCGTGAACAAGGCCAAGCTGCGGGCAATGGCAGGGCGCAGCTCGGCTTGGCGCAGGGCATCTTGCAGGCCGTTTTGAATGAGGCGGCGAATGGGTGCGTCATCCCAGCTGTGCAGCGCCCCTTGCAGCGCCGTTTGCAAATGCGCGGCCAAGTTTTGGCGGTTGCGTTTTTGCCGCAGCCAACGCGCCAAGAGCAGGGGCAAATCGTGCTGGCGCAGCAGTTGGCTGATGGCCTCAGGGCTGAAAAAATGCTGCCGCACAAACAAGGCCAGGTTGTGCGCCACGCGGCTTTGGTTGCGGCGCAGCACATCGGTGTGGCCGCTGAGGAAGGGGATGGGAATGCGCCGAAACAGGGCGCTGACGGCAAACCAATCGGCCAAGCCGCCGACCATCGCCGCCTCCGCAAAGGCTTTGAGCGCGCCCGCATAAAACGCCTGCGCTGGCCAGTATTTGGCCCACAGCAAGCTGGCCACAAACAGCAGCATGGCCAGCAGCAGCAAAAGCTGGGCTTGGCGGCGGCGGTGGGCAAAGGCTTGGGCGGCTTCAGTCGGGGCAGGCTTCATGGCGGGCAAATAAAAAAAGCACAGGCCGCATGATAGAGCTAGGCCCGCAAGCCCTGCGCCACATGCCGCGCCCAGGCCGCAATACTGAGCGAGGGCGGGCTGCCCAAGGCCGCAGGCAGGGCGCTGCCATCCACCACAAAAAGGCTGGGCACTTGGTGCGCTTGGCCCTGCCCATTGACCACGCTGCGCTGCGGATCTGCGCCCACACAAGCACCACCCAAAGGATGCACTGTGGCCACGCCTTGGCCCCAATACAGGCGCTGGCCCGATAGCGCGCCCAAGCTGCGCCAGTGGGCATCCACGCGCTGAAACACCGCCTGCGCTTGGCGCGCGTAATCCATCCGCAGGCGCTGGCGGGCATCCAGCCACAGGCGGCCCGGCACATCGTCTATGCCCATGGCGGAAATAAAAAGGTCGCGGTCCAGCCAGCGCCGCAAGGCCGCTGGCATGGGCACGGCACCCAAGCCGCTCAAACCCGTTTGCAGAAAAATCGGCCCGTTTTCACCGTCGGCCTCATGCCGAAAAATGCGCTGGTACATGCCGTGGCGGCTGTGTGCCGCGCCCGCCGTGCGCACGGGGAAGTAGGCCATGGCATCGCCATTGCTGACCCAGCCTTGGCCCAAGGCCGGCATGGGCGGCAGGCCACCCGCCGCTTGGCTGCGCAGCAGCAAGGCCACCGTGCCCAGCGTGCCCGCCGCCACCAGCACTTGGCGCACGGCCACTTGCTGGGACTGAGCGCCTTGGCTGTAGTGCAGCACAAAGCCGCCGCCAGGCCGCTGCGCGATGTGGCTGACGGCGCACTCGGCCTGCACTTGCAACCCCGCCGCTTGCATGGCGGGCAGCAGGCAGGCGACATCCAAAGTGGTTTTGCCGCCCGTGGGCGAGCCAAACAAGCCCTCTTGCTGGAAGTCGGCCTCCTGCCGCAGCAGGCCATGCACTTGGCGCGGCTGCGGCTTGCCACTGCCCGCCAGCAAATAGCCCCAGTGCGGCTCTTGCGCCGCAGGCAGGGGCACAAAGGGGCCGCCCGTCTGCTCCCAAGCTTGCACGGGTTGGCCTTGGCGCAGCGGGTGCTCGGGCGCAGGCGCAGGGGCCGAGCCCCATTGCTGCAACAGCGCCTGATAGTGCGCCGCCATGCCCGCGCTGCTCAAGCCCTCGGCATGGCCATCCCAATAATCAGCACGCAAGGGCAGGGCGTGCAAGCCGCCATACGCATGGCTGCCGCCGCCCACGGCACTGGTGCAAATGGCGCGAATGCCTGGCTCGGCAAAAACTTCCAGCAGGCCGTGGCGGTGGCCGCGCACGCCGCCCGTGGGCAGCTTGGGGTGGTGCAGGGCGTGCAGCACATGGCTCAAAAAATGCCGCCCCTGCGGCAAGGGCCGCAGCAGGGCCGGGTCGAGTGAGCTGCTTTGCGTCGGCAGGCTGCGCCGCCAAGGGCCGCGTTCGAGCAGCAGCACATCGGCCCCCGCTCGGCTGAGGACATCAGCCGCCACAGCGCCGCCAAAGCCGCTACCAATGATGCCGAAATCGTGCATGGCAAATCCCCCGCCGATTGCTTCGCCCGTGGCCGCTTTACAGGGCCTGCCGCCAAGGGTAGAGCAGCAGGCTATAGATGCTCAAAAACAAATAAATGCCCGCAATGGCCCAGCCCGCCAGCGGCCCCGTGCCTGCGGCCCAAAAATGCAGGCTCAGCACGACAAAGGCCAAACCCTTGTAAACCCCCATAAACAGCCACAAGCCAGTGTGGGCCTCAGGGCGGCGCGCGCCAAGGAAAGACCACACCCCCACGGCCATGAGCACGCAGGAATACAGCATGGCGACCACGCCGTTAGCGCCCACATCCAAGCCAATCAAGCTCCACAAACGCGGCACAGCCGCCGTCAGCGCCCCCAGCACAAAGGCGGGCAGGGCCGCCACTTGGAAGCTGTGCTTCATCACACTCAGGCGACGCGGGCCTAGGGCCAATTGGGCTGGGTTGGGGGTGTTCATGGGGCTCTCCTATTGGGTGGGTTGGGTTTACAAACGCCCAAAAGAATAGGCATTGGCTTCTTCTATGCCTTCAATGCGGTCGATGAGGCGCAGCAAAGGTTTCAACTCGATATAGCGTGCGCAAGTGTGGCGGATGTAGTGGATGAAGCGTGGCGCATCGGCCAAATACTTTTCTTTGCCATCACGCAGGGTGAGGCGGGCAAAAATCCCCGCCACTTTCAGGTGGCGCTGCAAGCCCATCCATTCCACCGCACGCCAAAATTCGCCAAAGTCCTCGGGCACGGGCAGGCCCGCCGCGCGTGCTGCTTGCCAGTAGCGCACGGTCACATCAATCACAAAATCCTCAGGCCAACTGATAAAGGCATCGCGCATGAGGCTGGCGATGTCGTAAGTGATGGGGCCATGCACCGCATCTTGGAAGTCCAGCACACCCAGCGGGCCGCCTGCTTGCACGGGCAGCATGAGGTTGCGCGGCATGAAGTCACGGTGCACCAGCACAGTGGGCGCTTGCAGCACTTCGGCCACGATGCGCTCAAAAGCCTGCTGCAAGGTGGCGCTCTCGGCCTCGCTCAAGGCAATGCCTTTGTGCTGCTGCACATACCAATCAGGGAAAAGCTGCAACTCGCGGCGCAGCAGCGCCTCGTCATAAGGCGGCAGGCTGGCAGGCTGGCCCTGCTGCTGCATTTGCACCAAGGCGGCAATGGCCTGCTTGAACAGGGGCAGGGCGGCCTCGGGCTGCGCGCTGTTCAAGGCGCTCATCATGGTGTCTGCACCCAAATCGCTCAGCAGCATAAAACCCTGGGCCTCGTCCCAGTCCAGCACTTCGGGCACGGCCAAGCCTGCCGCACCCAGCAAGCGGGCCATGCGCACAAAGGGCGCACTGTTCTCCACTTCAGGCGGCGCATCCATGATGATGCGGCTGGCTCCCGCCAGGGTGTCAATGCGGAAGTAGCGGCGAAACGAGGCATCGGCTGAGGCCACACGCAGGCTGGCGGCGTTCAGCCCTTGGGCTGGGGCAAGCGCGGCCAGCCAGGTTTCAAAAGCGGCTTGGCGCTGGGCAGAAGGCCACACGATGGCGGCAGAAGAAGCAGGGGCAGTCATGGATAATGGCGGATTGGCATCAAGAGGCAGATGGGGCGAAGTTTAACGGCTGCGCCGCCTCCCTCTGCCCACAGCTTGACTTGACCCACCACCCATGCAGCGGCCTTCTTTTTCTCTCACTCGCTCCCCGTTTCGCTTGTCGGCGTTGGCGCTGGCTGGCAGCTTGCTGGCCGCCTCTTTGCAAGCGCAAGAGCAAAGCCATGCCACCGCTGAACGCGTGGCGCGGCCCTCTAGCGCCCAGCTTTTGGGCCAAGATGTGCCCCTGCCCTTGGCCGCAGAAAACATCTATCTTGAGGGCGACACCCTCAGCGGTGTGACGGGTGAGAATGTCGTGCTCTCAGGCTCGGCCAAGCTCGAATACGAAGGCACGACGGTGCAGGCCGATGCGCTGGAATACCGCCAAAGCGACAACCGCGCTCTGGCGCGTGGCAGTGTGCGCATTGAGAAAGACGGCAATGTCTTCACTGGCGATGAAGTGAATATCGACCCCGACACGCTCGAAGGCTATATGACTACGCCGAGCTACCACTTTGCCATCAGCCAAGGCGGCGGTCAGGCTGAGCGCATCCAGTTCATTGACAAGCAGCACGCCACCTTAATCGGCGGCAATTACAGCTCTTGCATTTGCACCCCAGAAGACCCCAAGGGCCACGCCTGCGCGGGCAAAAACGGCAAGCCCGCTTGGGAGCTGCGCGCCGACAAGGTGGACTTTGATTTGGACGACGAAACGGGCTTGGCCCGTGGCGTGCAACTGCGCTTTATGGATGTGCCGATTCTGGCTGCACCGATTCTCAGCTTCCCCCTGACGGACAAACGCAAAAGCGGCCTGCTGCCGCCTTCCATCGCCATTGACAGCACCAGCGGCGTGGAATACCACCAGCCTGTGTACTGGAACATTGCGCCGCATATGGACGCCACTTTCACGCCCAGCATCAAAACCAAGCGCGGCCTGAGCTTGGGGCAGGAGTTCCGCTATTTGGGTGAGCGCAATGCCCTGCAATGGCGCGGCAACATCATGCCCAATGACCGCCTGCGCCACCGCGACCGCTGGGGCATTTCAGGCGATTTTCAGCAAGCCTTGGACTTGCCCGCGCAGTTGAGCCCACGCGACAGCCTGAACTTGAGCGCCCGCCTGAACCGCGTGAGTGACGGCAACTACTGGCGCGATTTTTCAGATGTGAATGCCCTCACCGAGCGCACCCTGCCCAGCGAGCTGCGCCTTGATTGGGAGAGCGAAGGCCGCTACGCCCGCATTCGCAGCCTGAAATGGCAAACCCAGCAGATTGATGAGTCTGTGGTAACGCCGCCTTACGATCGCCTGCCCTCACTCACCTTGGGCTGGAAGGGCGGCGGCATCAGCGGTTTTCGCTACCACACTGAAATCGAGCACAGCAAGTTTGAGGCCGACAAAAGCCTGACCTTGCAGCCCAATGGCCGCCGCACCGTGGCCAAGGCAGAAGTCGCCTACGCCCTGCGCCAGCCCAGTTGGTTTGTGGTGCCCAAGGCCAAATGGCAGTGGCGCCACTACGCGCTGGACGAAGCCCTGCCCACAGGCCGCAAAAACCACAGTCTGAGCGTGCCGACTTTGAGCTTGGATGCGGGTTTGATTTTTGAGCGCGAGGCCACATTTTTTGGCAAAAATTATGTGCAAAGCCTAGAGCCACGCGCCTTCTACACCTACACGCCTTACCGCGAGCAAAACGATTTGCCCAATTTCGACAGTGCGCAAAACGATTTCAACTTCACCAGCATTTACACCGAAAACGCCTTCAACGGCGAAGACCGTGTGGCCAATAACAACCTGCTGACTTTGGGCGTGCAATCGCGCTTGGTGAACCCTGAGACGGGCGGCGAGCTGCTGCGCTTGGCCTATGCCCAGCGCCTGCGCTTCAAAGACCAGCGCGTGGTGCTGCCCGGCGGCGAGGCTGACGAAGCCCGCCTGTCTGACATGCTGTTTGGCGCACAAGCACAAATCAGCGAACGCTGGAGCGCCGACGGCATCGTGCAATACAACCCCAAGAGTGAGCGCTCGGAACGCGCCACTTTGGGCGGACGCTACCACCCCAGCCCCTACCATGTGGTGTCTGCCGCCTACCGCTACCAACGCGGCCAAAGCGAGCTGCTGGACATCGGCTGGCAGTGGCCGCTCAATCGCGGTAGCGCCCCCGTCAGTGGGGCGCAATACGCGGGCTGGGGCCTAGGGCCTGGCCGTTGGTATAGCGTGGGCCGCATCAACTACAGCCTGCCTGAGAACAAGCCCGTGGATAGCCTGATTGGTTTGGAATACGACGGCGGCTGCTGGATTGGCCGCTTTGCGTTGGAGCGCCGCAGCAACACCGCCAGCCAGTCCTCCAAGCGCATTTTGTTTCAGTTAGAGTTTGTGGGTTTCTCACGCATCGGTGCCAGTCCGCTGCAAACCCTGCAAGAGAATGTGCCGCGCTACCAATTGCTGCGCGACCCCAACATCACCCGCAACCGCCCATTTTTAGACCTCGACTAAGGGATGCCTTATGCGCCTTCAACCACGCACCCTCACTCTATTGCCCTTGGCCTTGACCCTGAGCCTGAGCGCCTTGGCCCAAGGCAAGGCCACATCCAGCACCCGACTACACAGCGAGACACAACTGATCAGCGCACAACCTCTGGATCCCAAGCAACAGCGCAAAAGCGATTGGATTTTGGTCGTCGTCAATGATGAGCCCATCACTTACCAAGACCTGCGCTCACGCGTCCTGCGCATTTCCGTACAACTGCTCCATGCGGGCCAAGCCCTGCCGCCCTCACAAGAGCTGGAGCAAACCGTGCTCGACAAAATCATCACCGATCGCGCCATGGTGCAAGATGCCAAAGACATGGGCATGACGGTGGACGAGGCCAGCGTGCAAGCGGCCCTGCACAATTTGGCCGTGCGCAGCAATATGACGGAAGACCAATTGCTGCAAAAACTGCGCAACGATGGCGTCTCCATCGTGCAATTGCGCAGCGATTTGCGCGATGAGTTGCTGCTCGAACGCATCCACGACTACCACATCAACAACGCCAAAGTCAGCGAAGAAGAAATCGACAACTGGCTCGCCGAACAAGCCCGCTTGACAGGCGATGCCAGTTACGAGCGCCTGCATTTGGCGCAGATTTTGGTGGCCGTGCCTGAAAACGCCAGCGTGGCCCAGGCGCAAAGCCTGCAAGCCAAAGCGCGCCAACTGGCGCAACAAGCCCGCCGTGGCAGCTTTGCCAAAATCGCGGAAACGCATTCGGACGGCAGCCGCGATATGGGCGGCGCTATGGGCTTGCGCCTGCGCGATCAATACCCCGACCTCTTTGTGCTGGTCGCCAACCAACTGCAAGTGGGCGAAGTCTCTGAGCCCGTGCGCTCTCCCGCAGGTTTCCACATCCTCAAGCTGCTGGAGCGCCGCGTCCCCAGCGCCGCCAACACCGTGGTGCAAACCGCTGTGCGCCACATCATTTTGCGCAGCGATGAGGGCCAAAGCCAAGACCAATTGGTGGCACAACTGAGCCAACTGCGGCAAGACATCGTGGCGGGTCGCATCAGCTTTGAACAAGCCGCCGCCCGCTACTCGCAAGATGGTTCCGCCGAGCAAGGCGGTAGCCTCGGCTGGGCCGAACCTGGCCAATTTGTGCCTGAATTTGAAAGCGTGATGGACACCCTGGAGCCAGGCCGTGTTTCTGCACCCGTGGTCAGTCGTTTCGGCGTGCACTTGATTGAAGTGCAAGACCGCCAACGCGTGGACTTGAGCGATTTGCAGCAGCGCGAGCTGGCACGCCAAGCCCTGAAAAAAGTCAAGGGCGAGGAAAACTACAAAATCTGGGCCGAAGAAGTCCGCGCCCGCGCCTATATTGAGCATCGCCGCCCGCTCGACCCAGTACAAAACTAAGGCCGCTGCCGTGTCTGCCGCCGCCACTTGGTCTGCCTCACTTCATCACGCCCTGCTTGAGCTGGCCCCCCAGCGGCTGGCGGGCCTAGAAGTGCGGCACCTGCCTGTGGTCGATTCCAGCAACTCCGAATTGCTGCGCCAAGCGCAAGCCGGGCGCACCCACCCGCAACTGCTTTGGGCCGATACCCAAAGCGCAGGCCGTGGCCGCTTGGGGCGAGAATGGCAAAGCGGCAGCGCCAACGCCGCGCAAGCCGCTTGGCGCAGCCTGAGCTTCTCTATCGGCCTGGCCTATGCGCCGCCCGATTGGTCTGGCCTCTCGCTGGCCGTGGGCTGCGCCGTGGCGGAAACCTTGGGCGCAGAAATCGCCTTAAAGTGGCCCAATGATATCTGTCTGCCCCTGCCGCAAGGCGGTGGCCAATACGCCAAACTCGGCGGCATTCTGCTGGAAACCACCCCCATTGATTCCAGCCTGCTGCCAGTGCAAGCCTTGGCCACCGGCCACAGCCCGCGCTGGCTCGTCGCTGGCGTCGGCCTGAATGTAGAGGGCGGCCCCAGTGGCCCCGATTTGCGCAGCCCCGTGGCCGATTTGGCCCAAGTCTTTGGCCCCCAAGCGCCGCAACTGGCCGATTTGCCCGCCCTGTGTCACCGCCTCATATTCACCATCTGCCAAGCCTTGTTGCAGTTTGAACACAGCGGCTTTGCACCTTTTGCGCCGCGTTTTCAAAGCCGCGACATTTTGCGCGGCCAGCCCGTGCAGGCTCAAGCCGCCCGCCAAGGCCCCACGCCGCAGCAAGCGGCCATCGCCCTCGGCGTGGCCGCTGATGGTGGCTACCAAATTCAACATGCCGACGGCAGCGTGGAAACCATCTACAGCGCCGAAATCTCTTTGCGCTCCAGCTTGGCTTAGACTTGCCCTCTATCTATGAAACTGCGCGCCTTCCTCATTCTCTTGCTGCTGCTCAATCTGGGCTTTTGGGCCTGGAGCCACGGCTGGCTGGCGCTTTGGGGTTTTGACCCTCAAACCCATCGCAGCTCAGCCTATTTGCAAGAGGAACTGAATCCCCAGCAACTGCGCCTGATTACCAACTCCACACCGCAGCATCTGGCGCAATTGAGCAACCCCACGGTTTGCCTCAGCAGCGCCTTGCTTGAGCCCAGCCTAGCCCAGCACATTGAGACCCAATTCAAAGCCCATTTGCCCGCTGGCAGTTGGCAGCGCCAAGAGCTGAAAACCGCTGGCCAATGGATGATTTATTTGGGCCGCTACCCCAATGCCGCCACCTTGAACAAAAAGAAAGAAGAACTGCGCCGCCTGCGCATCAGCAACTTCAAAGATGCGCCGCCCGGTTTTCAGCACGGCATTGTGCTGGCCTATTACGACCAAGAAAGCCAGGCCAATTTGGGCTTGGCCCAACTGAAAAAGCGCGGCGTGAATACGGCACAAATCATCACTTTGCTCGAACCCGTGGATGGCGTGCACCTGCGCATTGAGGCCGCCGACGAAAGCCTGCGCGAGCAATTGCTGCGCCTGCGCCCCGTTTTGCAGGGCCAAGAATTCAGCCCCTGCCCCTAAAGCGCCAAGGCCGCCCGTGATGAGCATTCAAACCGACGATTTCGCCCCCAGCCCCGCCCCAGCCGCCCGCACCGTATCCGCGCACAGCGCCAGCGCCCGCGAGGAAGCCTTGGAGCGCGCCCTGCGGCCCAAACTGCTCGACGACTATGTGGGCCAAGAGAAGGTGCGTGAGCAGCTCGAAATCTTCATCGGCGCAGCGAAAAAACGCCAAGAGGCCCTTGACCATGTGCTGCTGTTTGGCCCGCCTGGTTTGGGCAAAACCACGCTCAGCCACATCGTCGCGCAAGAGCTGGGCGTGAACCTGCGCCAAACCAGTGGCCCAGTGCTGGAAAAACCCAAAGACCTCGCCGCCCTGCTGACGAATTTGGAAGAAGGCGATGTGCTGTTCATCGATGAAATCCACCGCCTCAGCCCCGTGGTGGAGGAAATCCTCTACCCCGCACTAGAGGACTACCAAATCGACATCATGATTGGCGAGGGGCCATCAGCGCGCAGCATCAAGCTCGATTTGCAGCCCTTCACCTTGGTCGGCGCCACCACCCGCGCAGGTATGCTCACCAACCCCCTGCGCGATCGCTTTGGCATCGTGGCGCGGCTGGAGTTCTACACGCCTGAAGAGCTGGCCCGCATCGTCACCCGTTCGGCTGGCCTGCTGAATGTGCCTACCGACGCCGCAGGCAGCTTTGAAATCGCCCGCCGCAGCCGTGGCACGCCGCGCATTGCCAACCGCCTGCTGCGCCGCGTGCGTGACTACGCCGATGTCAAAGGCCAAGGCCAAATCACGCTAGACATGGCGCAGCAAGCGCTGGCCATGCTCGATGTCGATCCGCAGGGCTTTGACCTCATGGACCGCAAACTGCTCGAAGCCCTCATCCACCGCTTTGACGGCGGCCCTGTGGGGCTGGACAACCTTGCCGCCAGCATTGGCGAAGAAGCAGGCACGATTGAAGATGTGATTGAGCCTTACCTCATTCAACAGGGCTTTATTCAGCGCACCCCTAGGGGCCGCATCGCCACGCTCTCCGCTTGGCGGCATTTGGGCCTGAGCGCGCCGAGCAAACCCGATTTATTCACTTGATACAAGGAGACTTGCATGGACAGCCAACAAACCAAATTCCTCTTGGGTGAAAACGACATCCCCACGCACTGGTACAACATCGCCGCTGATTTGCCCAGCCCGCCCGCGCCCGTACTCGGCCCAGACGGCCAGCCCCTCACGCCCGATGCCTTGAGCGCCATCTTCCCCGACAGCCTCATCGAGCAAGAAGTCTCGACCCAGCGCTGGATTGAAATCCCTGAGGCCGTGCGCGACGCCTTCCGCACCTACCGCCCCACGCCCATGTTCCGCGCCCACCGCCTAGAGGCCGCCTTGGGCACACCCGCCAAAATCTTCTACAAATACGAAGGTGTTTCCCCTGCTGGCTCACACAAAGTCAATAGCTCCATCCCGCAGGCTTACTACAACAAACTCGCGGGCATCAAGCGCCTGTCCACTGAAACCGGCGCGGGCCAATGGGGTTCCTCTTTGGCCTTGGCAGGGCAAATGTTCGGCCTGGATGTACGCGTGTACATGGTCAAAGTCAGTTACGAGCAAAAACCCTTCCGCCGCAGCATGATGCAAACTTGGGGCGCAGAAGTCATCGCCTCACCCAGCCCCCACACTGAAAGCGGCCGCAAAATCCTCGCCCAAGACCCCAACTCCCCCGGCAGCTTGGGCATCGCCATCTCTGAGGCGGTGGAAGAAGCGGCCAGCCGCAAAGACACCAGCTACGCCCTCGGCTCCGTGCTCAACCATGTGTGCACGCACCAAACCATCATTGGCCAAGAGGCGAAAAAGCAACTTGAAATGGCAGGCGTTTACCCCGATGTCGTCATCGGCTGCTGTGGCGGCGGCTCCAACTTTGCGGGCACTGCCTTCCCCTTTGTCGCCGACAAAGCCGCTGGCAAACAAGTGCGCCTGCTGGCCATCGAGCCCGCCTCCTGCCCCAGCCTCACCCGTGGCCACTACGCCTACGACTTTGGCGATGCCGTGGGCCTGACCCCGCTGATGAAGCAATACACCTTGGGCCACGACTTTGTGCCCCCAGGCATCCACGCTGGCGGCCTGCGCTACCACGGCGCATCCACGCAAGTCTCCCAGCTTGTGCATGAAGGCATCATTGAAGCGCGCGCGGTCTCACAACTGGCCACCTTTGAGGCGGGCGTAACCTTTGCCCGTGCCGAAGGCATCATCCCCGCGCCCGAATCCTGCCACGCCGTGCGCGGCGCCATTGATGAGGCCCTTGCCGCCAAAGAAAGCGGCGAGCCCAAGGTCATCTTCTTCACCCTCTCAGGCCACGGCCACTTTGACATGCTCAGCTACGACAAATACTTCGCTGGCGAGCTGCAAGACTACGACTACCCGCAAGCGCAAATTGAAGCGGCCTTGCAAAACCTGCCCCAAGTCGGCTGAGTTGGGCCAACGCACAAAGCGAGCGACCTCGCCCATCGGCGGGGTCTTTTTTTGGCCCCAGCACTGCATTTATTGCACCGCACAAAAGTGCCTCCGTTTAAAATCCTGTTCTTTACGCCACAAGGCCAGCACCATGCAACACGACACCCTCCTCATCCTTGATTTCGGCTCTCAACTCACCCAGCTCATCGCCCGCCGCGTGCGTGAAGCGCAGGTGTATTGCGAGGTTTATCCCAGCGATGTGACGGAGGACTGGCTGCGCCAATACGCGCAAGAGCGCCCGCTCAAAGGCATCATCCTGGCTGGCGGCTACACCGACACCGCCGAAGCAGGCGACCGCGCCCCGCAAGCCGTGTTTGAGCTGGGCCTGCCCGTGCTCGGCATCGGCTACGGTATGCACACCATGGCCCTGCAATTGGGCGGCCAATTGGCGCAACAAGGCCCCAGCGGTTTTGTCGATGCCCACATTCAAGTGCCAAACCCCACTGGCCTGCTGCAAGACTTGGCCCAGCAAAGCGCCGCTTGGCTGGCCACGGGCGAGCAAGTGGCGCAACTGCCTGCGGGCTTTAGCACCCTGGCCAGCGCCGAGGGCTGCGCCGTGGCTGCCATGGGCGATACCAGCCGCCACTTCTACGGCCTGCAATTTCACCCTGAAGAAAGCGCCCACAGTCCCGCTGGCGCGGCCCTCTTGGCCCGCTTTGCACGCGAGATTTGCGCCGCCCAAACCGACTGGCAAATGCAACGCCATATTGAAGAAGCCGTGGCCCACATCAAAGCCCAAGTGGGCGATGAAGAGGTCATCCTCGGCCTGTCTGGTGGCGTCGATTCCACCGTCTGCGCCGCCCTCATCCACCGCGCCATTGGCGACCAACTCACCTGCGTCTTTGTCGATCACGGCCTCATGCGCCTGAATGAAGGCGACATGGTCATGCAAATGTTTGCCGACAAACTGCAAGCCAAAGTTGTGCGCGTGGATGCGGAAAACCTCTTTTTGGGTGAACTCGCTGGCGTGAGCGAACCTGAGCAAAAACGCAAAATCATTGGCCGCCTCTTTGTCGATGTCTTCAAAGCCGAGGCCGAAAAACTCAAAGCCGCCCGCCCCGGCAGCCAAGGCGTAAGCTGGCTGGCCCAAGGCACCATCTACCCCGACATCATCGAATCAGGCGGCAAAAAAACCGCCACCATCAAAAGCCACCACAATGTCGGCGGCCTGCCTGAGCAGCTCGGCCTGAAACTGCTCGAACCCCTGAAAGACCTCTTTAAAGACGAGGTGCGCGAGCTGGGTGTGGCCCTGGGCCTGCCTGCTGATATGGTCTATCGCCACCCCTTCCCCGGCCCGGGCTTGGGCGTTCGCATTGTGGGCGAAGTGAAAAAAACCTATGCCGACATCCTGCGCCAGGCCGATGACCTCTTTATTCAAGCCCTGCGCAACACCAGCAACCCCGCCAATGGCAAAAGCTGGTACGACAGCACCAGCCAAGCCTTTGCGGTGTTTGTGCCCGTTAAATCGGTGGGCGTGAGTGGCGGCAAACGCGTGTACGACTTCGTCATTGCCCTGCGTGCGGTGGAAACCACCGACTTCATGACGGCCCGCTGGGCACACCTGCCCTACGATTTGCTCGAAGCCGTCTCCACCCGCATCATCACCCAAGTCGATGGCGTCAGCCGCGTCACCTACGACATCTCCAGCAAACCGCCTGCCACGATTGAGTGGGAATAAGGGCTCAACCGCCTCACACCACCAAGGGGCGGGCCTCATGCTCGGCTCCTTGGCCCACGCACACCACACGCTTCTTCCCCAAGCCCCCCCACTTCGTCATGCTGAACTTGATTCAGCATCTGGGTTTTCAGCCACAAACGAAGGCCCCTTACGATTTGGCCGGCTTCGCATCCAGCTCAGCGGCAAAGTCCTGCAACTCTTGCTGAAAACCCTGCAATTTGGGCAAAACTTCTTCTTTGTACCCTGGGGTCGCCAAAATCTTTTTCTTGATGTCCTCGCCACCCCAAATGCGCGACACCTGCCACACCCCTTCTGCAATGGCCTCTGTCACATCGGGCCGAGCCAGCACGCGCTGCACCACCACAGCCAAGCCGTCAGCCTTCAAATAGCGCTCTCCCATCGAATTCGTTGTCTTCATAATCAGGGTATTGACGGCCAGCTCATAGCTGAGCTTGAGCCGAATCAGCTCGCCCATCTCTCTGTCATCTCGCCTGCCCAACTCAGCCCAGTGGATGTACATCAGGGTTTTGTCCTTGGCCACCACCTTGGCGATTTCTGGCAAACGCTCAATGGCTTTGGCAGCCAACTTGTCTTCAAACTTGTTCATACTTTTTCCTTTTGCAAATACGGCCCGCTGGCCGGATAGGGGCATTTTGCAAAAGACATGCGACAAGATGTGACGAAAAAAAACAAAAAGTCGCACCACCCACTGCGTCATGCTGAACTTGATTCAGCATCTTGGTTTTTGCGACGCTCAAACACCTAAGATTGCGGGTCAAGCCCGCAATGACAAGAGAAAACAGCAAGATGTGGAAACACGATGCACCATGTCTTCAGTGACTCATCCACACCACCCCAACCCCTCAATCCGTATTCACCATGCGCAGCATGTCCAGCCCAAAGCGCTGGCCCGCTTCGTAGTCTTGCAGGCATTGCAGCACGGTGGGGCTGCGCAGATTGGGCGCGCGGCGGATTTCGTCGGCCGTCATCCACACGGTACGCACAATGCCTTTATCCAGCCCGCGTTCGGGGTGGTGCTGACCCAAGCGCCCGACAAAAGCAAAGCGCAGGTAGTGCGGGCGCAGGCGCACATCGCCTTGGGTGGCGGCATCATGGCTGGGGTAGTGGTTGAGGTAGATGCCCAGCACTTGCTCGGGCACAAAGTCGTAGCCAGTTTCTTCCAGCACTTCACGGGCGCAGCCCGCCACTAGGTCTTCGGCAGGCTCCAGGTGGCCAGCGGGGTTGTTGAGCACCAAGCCTTGGCTGGTGCATTCTTCAACCAGTAGGAATTTACCGTTTTGTTCGATGATGGCACCCACGGTGATGCCAGGTTTAAAGCGTTCTTGCGTCATTTTTCTTCCTTCCTGTTTTTTGTGCGGCGCTCTGTATAAGCCAAGCATAAACCAAGCGAAACAACAAAACCCGCTGAGGCGGCGCGGGTACGGGCTTCTGCCACAATTTGCCCCCTATGAGTGGACAAGTTTTAAGTGTGGATTACCAGCCGCCGTGGTGGCTGCCCGATGGCCATAGCCAAACGATTGCGCCTGCGCTGTGGGGCCGCACGCATTATGGTGAGCAGGCCGTGGCTGCGGCTTACCGCCGTGAGCGCTGGCACAGCCCCGATGGGGATTTTGTGGATGTGGATTTTGGCCGCCATGCGTGGCAGGCCGAGCGCGGTTTTGTGCTGCTGTTTCATGGCCTGGAAGGCTCATCGGCCAGTCAATATGCACGCGGTTTGCTGCGCTGGTGCGAGCTGCAAGGCATGGGCTTTGCCGTGGCCCACGCCAGAGGTTGCAGCGGCGAGGTGAACGCCGCGCCACGGGCCTACCATTCGGGCGATTTTGAAGAAATTGACTGGATTGCCCGCCACATGCAGGCGCAACTGGCGGCACAACAAACTCCGCAAGGGCAGGCCGCGCCTTTGTATTTGGTGGGCGTGAGCTTGGGCGGCAACGCCCTGCTGCGCTGGGGCCAAGAAATGGGCGAGAGCGCCAGCCAAGTGGCCCGTGCCATGGCCGCCATTTGCAGCCCCATTGATTTGGCCGCTGGCGCCAAGCAAATGGACAGCCAGCGCCTGCACCGCAGCATTTATGTGCGTAATTTTTTGCAAACCATGATTCCGCGTGCGATGGAGCGCCTGGCCCTGCACCCGGGCCTGTTTGATGGCGAGGCGATTTTGCGGGCCAAAACTTTTTTTGAATTCGACGAGCACTTCACCGCGCCCGTACACGGTTTTAAAGGCGCTGAGGACTACTGGGCCAAGTGCTCGGCCAAGCCGCATTTGGCCGCCCTGCGCCTGCCCACTTTGCTGGTACAAACGCACAATGACCCGATTGTGCCCGCGCAGGCCATACCGACTGTGCACGAATTGAGCGCCAGCACCTGGCTGTGGCAGCCGCAGCAGGGCGGGCATGTGGGCTTTCCTACCGCACAAAGCCTGCCTTGTGGCTGCGATTTTTTGCCGCAGGTGATTGGGCAGTGGCTGCAAACACTGTAGCGCCGCACAGCGCACAATTTGCGCCTATATTGCACCCAACAAACCCCAGAACAACAGGAGACACCCCCATGCCTTTGCAACTGCACACCCTGCAAGACCCCAGCCTGCTGCCGCAAGTAGCCCTAGGCGCTGCGCCCACGGCGGGCCAATTTGCCGTGCACAACCCCGCCAACAACAGCGTCGTCGCCAGCCTGCCCGCCCAGGGCGAGGCCGAAACTGAGGCCGCCATCGCCAGCGCGGCGCAAGCCTTGCCCGCTTGGCAAGCCAAAACCGCTTACGAGCGCGCCCGTGTGCTGCGCCGCTGGTACGAGCTGCTGCTGGAACACGAAAGCGATTTGGCCCGCATTTTGAGCGCCGAAAACGGCAAACCCTTGGCCGAAGGCGCGGGCGAAGTGCGCTACGCCGCCAGCTTTGTCGAATGGTTTAGCGAGGAGGCCAAACGCGCCTATGGCGAAGTCCTCACCCCCGCCATGCCAGGGCAAAAAGCCATCGTTATCCGCCAGCCCGTGGGCGTGTGCGCCGCCATCACGCCGTGGAACTTTCCACTCGCCATGGTCACGCGCAAAGTCGCGCCCGCCTTGGCTGCGGGCTGCACCGTGGTGCTCAAACCCGCTGATTTAACGCCGCTATCGGCCATTGCTGCGGCCGAGCTGGCCTACCGCGCGGGCCTGCCGCGCGAGTGCCTGCACATCGTTGCTGGGCCTGATGCCGCCGCCATTGGCAACACCCTCTGCCGCAGCCCCGTGGTGCGGCATCTGTCCTTCACTGGCTCCACCGGCGTGGGGCAATTGCTCATGCGCCAATGCGCCGACACGGTGAAAAAACTCGCCCTTGAGCTGGGCGGCAATGCCCCCGTGCTGGTGTTTGATGACGCCGATTTGGATGTGGTGGAAGCGGGCCTGATGGCGCAAAAATTCCGCAATGCGGGCCAAGCCTGCGTCTCGCCCAACCGCGTGCTGGTGCAGGCCGGCATTTACGATGCCTTGGTCGAGCGCATGGGCCGCGTCGTCGGCGCACTGAAAACTGGCCCCGCCGATGCCGAAGGCGTGCACATTGGCCCCCTCATCAATGACAAAGCCGTCGCCAAAGTCCACGCCCATGTGCAAAACGCCGTGCAGCAGGGCGCACGCGCCGTCGTCGGCGGCCAGCCCTTGCCTGAGCTGGGTGCACAGTTCTTTGCACCCACGGTATTGGCCGATTGCCAGCACGGTATGCGCCTGTCTTGTGAAGAAACCTTTGGCCCCCTGCTCTCCATCTTCCGCTTTGAGGACGAAGCCCAAGCCCTGCGTATGGCCAATGACACCGAATACGGCTTGGCCGCCTACCTCTACAGCCGCGATTTGCAGCGCGTCTGGCGCGTCGCCGAACAACTGGAAGCCGGGATGGTCAGCGTCAATGGCGGCCTGCTCTCATCCGACCAAACCCCCTTTGGCGGCGTCAAGCAATCGGGCTTGGGCCGTGAAGGGGGGCACCAAGGCATGGCCGAATATTTTGAAGAAAAAACCATCGCCTTTGGCGCCATGGTTTAAGGCAGCGGCTTGTGGCCGCAGTTTGTGGCCACACTTTTCTTTTTACCCAAGCCCAACGAGCTTTGAGCTGCCTCAACGCGCTTGCCTGAAAAGCACAGATTGTTAAAATTTGTTACTTGTTGGTAACACTGGAGCAGGCTATGAGCCGCACGACTTCTGTCGCTCTTGGGGCGCATTTTGTGGATTTCATTGATGTTCAGGTTCAGCAGGGCCGCTATGGTTCGGCTAGCGATGTCGTGCGAGCGGGCCTAAGGCTCTTGGAGGAGCATGAAGCCAAGGTGCAAATGCTAAAAAAAGAGCTGGCCCAAGGGCTTGCATCAGGCCAGCCCCAACCCCTGGACTTCGAGGCGTTCAAGGCGAAGAAACGAGCCACATTCTTTGAAAAATAAAGAATGAAACGCCTCTTATTGACCCCTGCGGCAAGCGATGACCTGAGCGATATTTGGGACTATGGCGCTGAAATATGGGGGGCGGACAGGGCCGATAAATACACAGAAAGCATCTGGAATGCCTGCAACAACTTGGCCACTGGCTCTAGGCTGGGCCGCCCCTGCGAAGTATCGCCAGAGTTCAAAAAATACTTGTGCGGCTCTCATGTGATTTTTTTCTTGCTTGATGAAGCGGCCCTAACAGTCGTTCGAATCCTTCACCAAAAACAAGACCCTTACCTACACCTATAGCGCTTGAACCTGCTTCGTATCGCTGCTGACTGCAATTTTTGCGTGCAAGCGCTGCGGATTGGCGTGGGATGCTAGGCGCAAACCGCAGCCATAGTCTTGCTATGGTGAGGATTTGCAACACCGCAGACCGCCCAAGCCCGCAGATGCCTGCCCGCAAAAATTAACGGCCCGCTTCAGCCAATACCCTCGCCACCGCAGGCCGCGCCTCAAATGCACTGAGCGCCCGCTGCACCTGCTTGAAATCAGCCATGCCGACCAAATCACCCGCGCCGTAATGCGCCACCAAATTCCGCACCCAGGGCAGCACCGCCATATCGGCAATGCTGTAATCGCCCGCCAGCCACTCGCGCTGCGCCAGCTCTTTGTCCAGCACACCCAGCAGGCGGCGGCCCTCATTCGCATAGCGGGCCAGGGGGCGCTTGTCCTCCCAATCTTTGCCCGCGTATTTGTGGAAAAAACCCACTTGGCCAAACATCGGCCCCACGCCACCCATTTGCCACATCAGCCACTGCAAACAGGTGTAGCGCCCAGCGGCATCTTGCGGCAAAAACTGCCCCGTTTTTTCGGCCAAATAAATCAAAATCGCGCCTGACTCAAACAAAGCCAAAGCCTGCCCATTGGGGCCATGCGGGTCAATGATGGCGGGGATTTTATTGTTCGGGCAAATCTGCAAAAACTCAGGCGCAAACTGCTCATCGGCCATGATGTTGATGGTGTGGCTCTCGTAAGGAATGCCCATTTCCTCCAGCGCCACACTCACCTTCTGGCCATTCGGCGTCAGCAAGCTATAAAGCTGCAATCGCTCGGGGTGCTGCGGCGGCCACTTTTTGCTGATGGGAAAATCTTGCGGAAAACTCAAACTCATGCCTATCTCCTGTGTCTAGGCTGCCCATCATAAAGGCCTGTGCTGTGCTTAACAAATGCTGTCATTGCTGTGACTCAGTAGGGGCGTTGCATGCAACGCCCCTACGAGAATGTGCGCAGCCCAACAAACCCCATCTGGCGAGGCGGGCGCAGCCTGCCGTGGCAATCCTGTGTTGCAAGGCAGGTATTTTGGAGTGCGCCGTTTGACGGCGCTTTGAGCTTCCCGCACTCATTTCGGCACTTGATCTAAAGCGGCGCAGAGCGCCGCACTCCAGAGGCGGGCGCAGCCTGCCGTGGCAATCTTGGGCTGCAAGGCAGGTATTTTGGAGTGCGCCGTTTGACGGCGCTTTGGGCTTCCCGCCCTCATTTCGGCACTTGATCTAAAGCGGCGCAGAGCGCCGCACGCCATACGGCAAGGGATGGCCACAGGATCTAAAGAACCTTCGCCATGACGGGGGTAGGAAGGCCCGCATAATTGCGCCCATGCAGATCATCACCCGCTCCCCTTCTCCCCACGCAGCTTGGGCTTTAGAGCAAGCCGGCCAGCCGCCTTTGTTGGCGCGTTTGTTTGCCAACCGTGGCGTGCAAACGGCCGCTGAGCTGGATATGGGTTTGGCGCATTTGCTTGCACCCGATGGCCTGCTGGGTATGGATGCCGCTGTGGGCTTGCTGCTGGCGGCGCGGGCGGCGCAGCGCAAGATTTGCATTGTGGCGGACTACGATTGCGATGGCGCCACGGCCTGCGCGGTGCTGCTGCGGGGTTTGGCGCTGCTGGGTTTTGAGCAGGTGGATTACACCGTGCCCGACCGCATGGTGGATGGCTATGGCTTGACCCCCGCCATTAGCGAGCGGGTGGCGGCCACGGGCGCTGCGGTGCTGCTGACGGTGGACAACGGCATTGCCAGCGTGGCGGGCGTGGCCCGTGCCCAGGCGCTGGGTTTGCAGGTGTTGATTACCGACCACCATTTGCCCGCCGCCGTGCTGCCGCAGGCCGAGGCGATATTGAACCCCAACCAGCCGGGCTGCGGCTTTGCCAGCAAAAATTTGGCGGGGGTGGGGGTAGCTTTTTACCTGCTGCTGGCTTTGCGTAAGGCGCTGCGCGAGGCGGGGGCGTTCAGCGCCCAGAGCCAGCCCAATTTTGGCCCGCTGTTGCCTCTGGTGGCCTTGGGCACGGTGGCCGATGTGGTGCCGCTGGATGCGAATAACCGCCGCTTGGTGGCGCACGGTGTGGCGCTGATGCGGCAGGGCAAGATGCCCGCTGGCTTGCACGCTTTACTGCATATTGCGGGCAAGCAGGCGGCGCAGTTGAGCACACAAGATTTGGGCTTTGCAATTGGCCCACGCATCAATGCGGCGGGGCGTTTGGCCGATATGCGTGTGGGCATTGAGTGCCTGCGCACCGATGATGCGGCGCAGGCACAAGAGTGGGCCGAGGCGCTCAACAGCTTCAACCAAGAGCGCCAAAGTTTGCAGCATGAGATGCAGGAGCAGGCCATGCAAGCGTTAGCGGCTTTGCAGGCGCAAGATGCGGCGCTGCCGCCTGCGCTGGTGCTGTTTGATGAGGGTTTTCATGAAGGGGTGGTGGGCATTGTGGCAGCGCGGGTAAAAGACCGCTTGCACAGGCCGACCTTTGTGTTTGCAGCATCTGGTGCTGAAGGGAGTGCCCACTTACTGAAAGGTTCTGGGCGCTCGATTGCGGGTTTTCATTTGCGCGATGCTTTGGATTTGCTGGCCAAGCGCGCCCCAGGGGTCTTGCTGCGTTTTGGCGGCCATGCGATGGCGGCAGGCTGCACTTTGGAGCGTGCGCAGTTGCCCGCTTTTGAGGCGGCCTGGCAGCAGGTGGCAGCCGACTTGCTCTCGCCTGAGGCGCTGGCGCAAAAGCTGCTGACAGATGGGCCTTTGCGTGCCGAGGAGATGCGGCTGGATGTGTACGACAGCCTGGCGCAGCAGGTGTGGGGGCAGGGTTTTGCGCCGCCCGTGTTCAGCAATACGGCGCGGGTGCTGGAGCAGCGTTTGGTGGGGCAGGCGCAGAACCACAGCAAGCTGCGCCTGCAAATTGACGGCCAAGAGTGGGATGCGATTTGGTTTGGCCGCGCCGATAGCCTGCCGCAAGAGGTGAAGCTGGCCTACCAGTTGGATGCGAATGAGTGGCGCAATCAACGCAAGTTGCAATTGCTGGTGCAGGCGGTAGAGGGCTTTTAGGCCGCGTTGCGGGGTTTTAAAGGAAGTAGAGATGCAGTTGTCGAAGTTTGGGCAAAAGTTCAGCCAGAAAACAGGGGCTTTGCTGCTGATGGATGATTTGGCTTTGGCGCAGTCTGGCGGGCAGATTGAGGCCATGCTGGGCGGCGGCAACCCCGCCCGCATTGCGGCGGTGGAGGCCGCTTATGGCGCGGCCTATGAGGCGCTGGGGGCCAAGGGTTTTATGGATGCGGCCTCGGCCTATTCGGGCTCACAGGGCGATGCGGCGTTTTTGCAGACTTTGGCCGATTTCTTCAACCGCCAATACGGTTGGGGCATTGGGCCAGAGCATGTGGCCCTGAGCAATGGTTCGCAGAATGCGTTTTTCTATTTGTTCAATTTGTTTTCAGGCGATGACGGCCAAGGCGGGCAGCGGCAGATTTTGCTGCCTTTGGTGCCAGAGTATTTGGGCTATGCCGATGTGCATGTGGATGCGCCGCATTTTGTGGCGGCGCAGCCGCGCATTGAGCCCAGCACTTGGCAGGGCAGGGCGGGGTTTTTCAAATACCGCATTGATTTTGCTGAGGTGAAGCGCCTGCTGGCGCGCGGGGATGTGGGCGCGATATGCTGCTCACGCCCGACCAACCCCAGCGGCAATGTGCTGGAGGATGAGGAGATAGAGCGCCTGAGCGCACTGGCCGCCGCGCAGGGCATCCCGCTGATTGTGGATTACGCCTATGGCGCGCCCTTTCCGAATATTTTGTTCAAGCCCGTGGCGCTGCGCTGGCAGCCCCACCATATTTATTGCTTTAGCCTGTCTAAAACGGGTTTGCCCAGTTTACGCACAGGCATTGTGGTGGCTGCGCCTGAGGTGATTGCCCGCATCAGCGCCTTGAATGCGGTGCTGAGTTTGGCCCCCAGCCGCATGGCCGCCAGCTTGGTGCGGCCCATGTTGGCGCACGATGGGGCGGGCAGTTTGTGGCAGCTTTCGCAAGATGTGATTCGGCCCTATTACCAAGAGCGCGCGGCGCTGGCCGTGGGCTTGCTGCAAAAGGCGCTGGCGGGCTACCCGCTACAAATTCACCAGCCAGAAGGGGCCTTCTTTTTGTGGCTGCGCTTTGTGGGTCTGCCCGTGCCCAGCAGCCAGCTATATGCCCAGCTCAAGGCCGAGGGCACTTTGGTGGTGCCCGGTGAGTTTTACTTCCCTGGCATGGATGTGGCCAACTACCCGCACGCGCATGAGTGCATTCGCATGAGCTACGCGCAAAGCCCTGAGGTGCTGGCCAAGGGCGTGGCCAGCATAGCCCGCTGCGTGAAGGCGCTGTATGACGGCGCTGTATGACAAGGCCGTTTAAAGCGCGGGCTTGATCGCCTTCAACCACGATTTGGTGTTGAAGCCAAACAGGTTTTGCAAATCGACGCAGCGGCGCTCCAGCAGCTCTTGCGGCGGCAGCGGCAGGCTTTTGCTGGCCAGCACAATGGCATTGCCTTCCACCGTGGGTTTGAAGTGCCAGACCCGATTGGGCCCAAAGACGGCGGCGATGCGCTTGAGGCTGGCATCAAAGCTGTGGTCGCGGCCAAAAAGATTGACGCTGAGGATGCCGTGCTCGGTCAGGGCCTCGTGGCAGAGGCGGTAAAAGCTGGGGCCATCCAGCACGGGCGCGGCGGCTTCGTGGTCGTACAAGTCCACCATCAGGGCATCGGCTTGGTTTTTGCCCTGCGGCGCTTGCAGCCAGTCTTGCGCATCGCAAAGCCAAACTTGGTTGCGCGGCTCGTCTGGCCCCAAGGCAAACCAAGTGCGGCAGGCGGCCACCACTTGGGCGTTGATTTCAATGGCCAAATTGTTGCTGCCCAAGGTTTTGCCGCAGAACTTGGTGAGGCTGGCCGCGCCCAAGCCCAGTTGCACCGTGCGCAGGGCCGCCACAGTGGGGGCATCCACGGCCTCATGCCACAGCAGCCAAGCCAACATGCGCTGCACATATTGCAGCTCCACATGCTGGGGTTTTCGCAGGCGCATGGCCCCTTGTATCCACGGCGTGTCGCCCAGGTGCAAATAGCGCAGGCCGTCGCCCTCTGAAATACTGACCCCCGGCAGGCTCTCGTCCCAATCTTCCAGCTCAGGCATGGCGCTGGCCCTCCTCATCTTGCGGCCACAGTTGGCCCGCATCGGCTTCGGCTTGCAGCCAATCGAGCACCGGCCAAGCACCGGGCAATATCGGTTCAATTTGCGGCGGCAGACTTTGCCACTGCGCCGCTTGGCCCTCGCGCATTTGCAGCTCGCCCTGCCAAGCCAGCACCTTGAACCAATGCAGGCGCACATGGGCATGTTCGTAAGCGTGCTCGGTCACGCGCCAAGGCGGGGCCGTTTCAATGCGGATGCCCAGCTCCTCATGCAGCTCACGCGCCAGCGCTTGCGCTAGGCTTTCGCCCGCCTCCAGCTTGCCGCCGGGGAATTCCCAATAGCCCGCATAGGGCTTGCCCTCAGGGCGGCTGGTGAATAAAACAGGGCCATCTGGCCGCAGCAAAATACCTACAGCGACCTCGGTGATTTTTTTCGTATGCATAAGCCGCTATTGTCTCGCACTCGCGCAGCCCGCCTGCCAAGCGCAAAAAGCGGGCATAAAAAAACGCGAAGCATGGCCTCGCGTTTTCGGCTGGCTGGGCAGCAGGCTGTGCTTAGAAGCGGTAGCCCAAGCTGAAGCTCACGCCATCGACTTTTTCGTCTTTGCGTTTGTAATAGACCATATAGTCCATGCCCAGGCTAAAGCTCTCGTTCAGATTGAAAGCAGCACCTGCGCCGTAAGACAGGCTGTCGTGTTTTTTCAGCAGGCGCTCTGTGCGAATCGTGCCAGCCCCAGGAATTTTGACATCACTGGTGGTGGTATTGGCCCAACCCACACGGGCAAAAACTTTGCCCTTTTCACCCAACTTCACAGTGGGGGTGGCATACAGGCCCAGCAAGGTTTTCAGCTCTTGTGATTTGGCCTCGGTTTGCGAACCAGCGGCAAGGCCAGGAGCCAAGGTGGCGCTGGCATCATTGAGGCCGATGCCCAGCATCAGCTCACCATTGAGCCAAGGCGTGAAGCCTTTACCCAATACGCCGCGCAGCATCGTAGGTTCGGCTTTTTTGCTGAGCAAATCGCTGTCAACTTTCAGGCGCGTGTAGGCCAGCTCGCCGTAAATGTCATCCACTTGGGCTTCTTGCGCATCTTGCGCCAAGACGGGGGTGGCCACAAGGCCAGCCAGTACAGCAGTGGTAAGGAGTCGTTTCATGGCTTTCGTCCAATCCAATCGTTTTAAAAGTTTCCATTATGGCGGTGCGGCGGCCTTTGCCGCGTGCATAGTGGGCAAGCCGCACCTAGTAAAAACCCTAGTTTGTGCCGTGTTGGGCGGCCCAGTCCAAAGCAAATTGCCGCGCCACACGGCCTGAGCGCGAGCCGCGCGTGAGCGCCCAGAGTAGAGCATCGGCCCGCGCCGCCTCAATTTGCGCCGCATCTGCGCCAAATTCGCCCAGCCAATGCTTGGCCACGGCCAGGTATTCCTCTTGGCTGAAGGTGTAGAAGCTCAGCCACAGGCCAAAGCGCTCAGAGAGCGAGATTTTTTCTTCCACCGCTTCGCCGGGGTGCAGTTCGCCGTCGTCACTGTGCTGGTAGCTTTGGTTGTCCTTCATGGTCTCGGGCAATAGGTGGCGGCGGTTGCTGGTGGCGTAAACCAGCACATTGCTGCTGGTGGCGGCAATTGAACCGTCGAGCACCGACTTCAAGGGTTTGTATTGGGTTTCACCCGCCTCAAAGCTCATGTCATCGCAGTAGATGATGAATTTTTCAGGGCGATCAGCCACCAATTCCACAATTTCGGGCAGGTCAATCAAATCGTCTTTGTCCACTTCAATGAGGCGCAAGCCTTGGCCCGCCAACTCTTGCAACACGGCCTTGATCAAGGATGATTTCCCCGTGCCGCGCGCGCCCGAGAGCAGCACATGGTTGGCGGGCTTGCCGGCCACAAAGTATTGCGTGTTTTGCAGCAGGCGCTGTTTTTGCTCTTCAATCGCTTGCAGGGCATCGAGGCGGATGCGGCTGAGGTGCTGCACAGGTTGCAACAGCTTTTGCCCTTGGCGCTGCTGCCAACGCCAAGCTATGGCAGCGCGCCAATCGGGCGCAACGGCGGGCCGAGGCAGGCTTTGCGCCAACAGGGCATTGGTTTGGGCCAACTCTTGCGCGATGCGCTCAAGTATGGCGGCGATGTCAGGGGTGGGGCTTGGGCTGTTCATACGGCGAGGATGGGGAAAAACTGCTAGTCTTGGCCTTTTGGCGCAAAGCGGCGCTGATGCTGCGTCATCGTGCGGTCTGCCGCCAGCGTTTCTGAACAAGGTGCGGGGCGCAAATGCCGCCCCACTGCCACCTCATTTGCTCTCGGAGAACCCCAATGAACACGCAACGCCTTTTAGTGTATCCCGCTCTGGCCTTGGCTCTGCTGCTGGGCGCTTGTGCCAGCGCCGATAAAAGCGCCAACGCCCGCCCCGTGCTCTACCCAAATGCCAAATTCCAAAGCATGGGCGATGCTGCTGCTCAAAACGCCATCAACACCTGCATTGCCGCCGCGCAAAGGCAGGGGCTCAGCGCCAGCAACAACGCCCTATCTGAAAAAGTAGGCAAAGGTGCAGCCACCACAGGCGTGATGGCCGCCGTGGGCGCTTTGGTCACAGGCCGCAGCGGTGAAACTGCCGTGCGCCACGGCAGCAAAGCCGCCGTTGTGGGCGCCGCAGGCGGCGCGGTCAGCGGCGCTTATGAGAACCAAGGCAACCCCATGTACCGCCGCTATGTGGAGACTTGCCTGTCTGAGCGTGGCCTGTCTGTGATGGGCTGGCAGTAAGTCTTCGGATGCCATAAAGTAAATACTTACTTTTGATATAAGCGTGGCAATAACGGCAACCAAACCCCAACGCCAGCTTTTGGCTTGGCGGCAGTGGCCGCGAGAAACCCGCGATACTTTGTTTTTGCTGGCGGTGATTGCGTGGGTGATTGCCCCGCACGCCAGCCATTTGCCCCTGTGGTGCAGCAGCATGGCCGCAGGGGTTTTGCTTTGGCGCGGCTGGCTGGCTTTAAACAGCCGCCCGCTGCCCAATGCGGCTTGGCGGGTGCTGTTGTTGGCACTGGCTTTGGCGGGCACTTGGTGGAGCCACAGCACCATTGCGGGGCGCGATGGCGGCGTGACCTTGGCGGTGGTGCTGCTGAGTATGAAGACGCTGGAGCTGCGCGCACGACGCGATGCTTTTGTGGTGTTTTTCTTCGGCTTTTTCATCATCATCACGCATTTTTTATTCGCCCAAACCTTGGGCTTGGCGGTGGCCATGCTGCTGGGTTTGTGGGGCTTGCTGACGGCGGTGGTGAATGCGCACATGCCCGCAGGGCGGCCGCCTTTGCGCCACAGTTTTAAAACGGCGGGCTGGCTGATGCTGCTGGGCGCACCCATCATGCTGGCTTTGTTTGTGCTGTTTCCGCGCTTTGCGCCGCTATGGGGTTTGCCGCAAGACCAGTCTTTGGGCAAAACGGGCTTGAGCGAGCAGATGGAAATCGGCCAAGTCACAGCCTTGGCGCTGGACGATAGCGTCGCGCTGCGGCTGAAGTTTGTGGGCGATGCACCGCCGAAAAGCGAGATGTATTTCCGTGGCCCTGTGCTCGGTGAGTTTGACGGCCAAAGCTGGCGCATGAGCCCCATTGGGCGCTTTAGCGGCCCCGATACGCCCTTGCAAGCCGGCGTGCAAGCCCTGGGGCCGAGCTACCGCTATAGCGTGACGCAAGAGCCCTCTTACCGCCCTTGGCTGATGGCGCTGGAGCTGCCCGCCAGCCTGCCCACACTGGCCGAGCGCCCAGTGTGGCAAAGCGCCGATATGCAACTGCTGATGCGCCGCCCCGCCAGCGATTTGCTGCGCTATGAAGTGCAAAGCCACACGCGCTACCACTACGGCCTTGATTTGCCCGCTTGGCAGCAGCGCCAACTGGCCCATTTGCCGCCGCAGAGCAACCCCCGCACCGTGGCCTGGGTGCAGGGCTGGAAGGCACAAACCTTGGCCACCCAGCCAGAGCTGGATGCGGCGGCACTGGCGCGGCGCTTTTCAGATTTTTTGCAGCAAAAACTGCATAACGAAGACTACCGCTACACCCTAGAGCCCGGCCCTTACGGTCGGCACAGCGCCGATGAGTTTTGGTTCGACACCCAAGCCGGCTTTTGTGAACACATTGCCAGCAGCTATGTGGTGGCCATGCGTGCTTTGGGCGTGCCGGCGCGGGTGGTCACGGGCTTTCAGGGTGCTGAGTTCAACAGCCTCGATGGTTTTTGGGTGGTGCGCAACTCTGACGCCCATGCTTGGGCTGAAATCTGGCTGCCCGATCAGGGTTGGCAGCGCGTCGATCCCACAGGTGCGATTGCGCCTTGGCGCATCGATCTGGAGCAAACCCGCCTGCGGCCACGGCCCAGCGCCATAGGCGGCGTGTTTGAGGCCGCCGTCAGCCCCACGCTGCTGGCACGGATGCGCCAAGTGTGGGATGCCAGCAACAATGCCTGGAACCAATGGGTGCTCAATTACAACCAAACACGGCAGATGGATGTGCTGAAGAAACTGGGCTTTGAGCAACCCAATTGGCACAGCTTGATACAGCTTTTGGGTGGCCTGCTGCTGCTCATTGCGCTGGCGGGCACGGCTTACAACTACTGGCACAAACGCCAGCAAGACCCTTGGCTGGCTTTGCTGGCGCAAGCCAAGGCACGGCTGCAAAAAGCGGGCATGGCCAGCACACCCAGCAGCAGCCCGCGCCAACTGGCCGCCGCCGTGGGGCAGGGCCAATGGCAGACTTGGCTGCTTGATTTAGAGGCCCAGCGCTACGCCGCCACCGGCGGGCACAAGGCGCAACTGCAAGCCCTGCGCCAGCGCCTCAAGCGCCTGCCCAAGCTCAAACCGCAGTAAGCCCAGCGGCCCGCTTGGGCGCAGCCCACAGCAGCAGCCAAGTGCACAGCACAAAAGCCGCCGTCATCGCAGGCGCGCCCAGTGGTGCCAGCGCCGAGCTCAAAGCAGCATGGGCAAAAGCCGCCAACACCGCACCAAAGGCCGCATACAGCGCATGGCCCGCCGTGCGCGGCAAAAACACCGCCCACAAAGCCAGCGCCACCAAAGCACTGTTAAAACCAAAACCGCCCGCGCGAATGCTGGGCTCATCCACCCCCATCAACCAAGCCACCACAGCGCCCACAAAAGAGCCACACAAAGCCGCAAGAGCCGCATGGCGGCTGCTGATGAACAAGGCCAAAAAGAACACCGCACCACTGAGCACACTGCCTTGAAAAAAGATTTGCCCCAAACCCTGCACCGTGCCCAAGCCCAAGCTGGCCCAAGTGACCACGCCCTCCACCGCCTGCCCCACTTGTGGCAGGCCAGCACGCGGCAACTCGGCCCCCACCTGCATACGGGCAAACAAAGGTGCGGCCAAAAACACCAGCAAACTCGCCAACACAAAAGGCGCGGTCAAAGTGGGGCATCGGCCTGCAAAAGCGCGCTCAAGCGCCTGCTGCAAAAGCAAGGCCACAGCCAAAGCCAGCAGCAACACCGCTGCACTCAAGACACTGGCTTGCAAGAAATAGAGCAGGGCAATGCCCACCAACACGCCATTGAAGCCATACACCCCTTGGCGCAGCGGCCCAGCAGCCACCCCCCACAGGGCGGCCAAAACATTGCTTAAAAACGCCCCCAGCGCCGCCACAGCAGCAAAGCGCACATCGTGCAAGGCCAGGCCCAGCAAAAGCAATGCGCCGCTATAGGCATTGTTTTGAAACACCACCTGCCCCACGCCGCGCAGCAGCATATCGAGCTGCACCACTGGGTGGGCCAAGCGCTGGCCCGCTTGCAGGCGCAAGCCTTGGCCATCAAAAGCGTACAAGCCTGCCATTTCTCCCCCTTTTTTTCTTAACGCAAAGCTTGCGCTGGTTGTACGCGGCTGGCACGCCAACTGGGGTAGAGCGTGGCCACAAAAGCCAGCGCCAGTGAAATCAAGGCAATCGGCACAATGTCCTCCGCCCGTGGCTCGCTGGGCAGGCGGTCAATCAGGTAAACATCTTTGGGTAAAAAGCTGGTTTGCAGCAGGCGCTCAATGGCAGGCACGATGACATCAATCTGCGTCGCAATGCCGAGGCCCAGCAACAAACCCGCCCCCGTGCCGATAAGCCCCACCCAAGCGCCTTGCACCATGAAAATACCCATGATGCTGCGAGGGCTGGCCCCCAAGGTGCGCAAGATGGCAATATCAGGGGCCTTATCTGTCACCGTCATCACCAAAGTGCTGACCAAATTGAAAGCCGCCACCGCCACAATCAAGGTCAAGATGATGAACATCATGCGCTTTTCCAGTTGCACGGCGGCAAACCAAGCGCGGTTTTGCTGCGTCCAGTCGCGCACCAACACACCCTCACCCAAAGCCGCTTGCAACTGCGCCGCCACCTTGGGCGCCTCGTGCAAGTCCTTCAACTTCAGGCGCAGACCCACCGCCGCGCGGCTCAGGCGAACCGCATCATCCAAATGCGTCAGCGCCAAGGCCGAATCGTATTCATGGTGGCCCGAATTGAGCAAACCCACCACCGTGAACTGCCGCAAACGCGGGCTGATGCCAGCGGGCGTGACTTGGCCGCTGGGCACAATCAAAGTCACGGCATCCCCCACCCCCACGCCCAAGGTATAGGCCAAATCTTGGCCCAAAACGACACGGAAGCTGCCCGAACTCAACTCCTGCAACACCTCGGCCAAGTCAGGGTTATCCGCCACCACATCAGACACCTGCGCCTCACGATTGGGATCTATGCCGCGCAGCATCAGGCCGCGCATGGTCTCGCCCCGTGCCACCAAAGCCTGTGATGCCGAGAAGGGCGCACTGCCTTGCAGGGCTGTGTTTTGCGCCAAAATTTGCTGGCTGGCTGGCGTGTCCAGAGCGCCCTCATCAAGGGCATAAAGCTCAATATGCGAGACCACCGACAACATGCGGTCACGCACCTCGCTTTGAAAGCCATTCATCACCGACAGCACAACAATCAGCGCTGCCACGCCCAGCGCAATGCCCAACATCGACACGCCAGATATAAAGGAGATAAACCCCTTGCCGCGCCCGCGTTTGGCCACCCGCGCATAGCGCCAGCCGATCATCCATTCAAACTGCTGCAGTAACTTTTTCATGGCCGCCATCTTAAAGCGCAAACGCTACTTCTTCAGCCCAAAATTGAAGGAAACAAGGCAGATACACAAGGGGAAAAAGGGCCAACAGCCCAGACCATGTAGGCGATAATTGAGCCCATCTTTGGCCTGGCCCATTGCGCCCAAAAAGCCCACAGGCACAGGCCCCATCTCTTGGGCTTGACACAAGCCACAAAACCGAGCCTGCGCCCAAGGTGCAGCACCCTGATATGGATTACCCAAAAACATTTGATGTCATTGTTGTGGGCGGCGGTCACGCTGGCACAGAAGCCGCCCTGGCCGCAGCCCGCATGGGCTGCAACACCTTGCTGCTCAGCCACAATATTGAAACCTTGGGCCAAATGAGCTGCAACCCCTCGATTGGCGGCATAGGCAAAGGCCATTTATTGAAAGAAGTGGATGCCTTGGGCGGTGCCATGGCCTTGGCCACCGATGAGGCGGGCATTCAATTCCGCGTGCTCAACTCCAGCAAAGGCCCAGCCGTGCGCGCCACCCGCGCCCAAGCCGACCGCATTCTATACAAAGCCGCCATCCGCCGCGCACTGGAGAACCAAGCCAATCTTTGGTTGTTTCAGCAGGCTTGTGAAGACCTGATGGTGCAGGGCGACCGCGTCATGGGCGCTATCACCCAATCGGGCATTCGCTTTAGCGCAAAAACCGTGGTACTCACGGCTGGCACTTTTTTAGATGGCCGCATCCACATTGGCCTTGAAAACCACCAAGCGGGCCGCGCAGGGGATCCACCCTCTATTTCTTTATCAGCCCGCTTGAAGGAGCTGAAACTGCCCCAAGGTCGCCTAAAAACAGGCACACCACCCCGTATTGATGGCCGCAGCATTGACTTCAGCCAACTGACTGAACAACCGGGTGACGGCATGGGTTTGTGTGGCGTTCCACGTGAAACAGCAAACGGCCTGCAATACCAAACCATCGCCAGCAACCCCAGAGTGCCCCATATCAGCTTTATGGGCAGTTGGCGTATGCACCCACAACAATTGCCATGCTGGGTGACCTACACCAACGAAAAAACCCACGACATCATCCGCAGCGGCTTTGATCGCAGCCCCATGTTCACAGGCAAGATTGAAGGTGTTGGCCCCCGTTACTGCCCCAGTGTGGAAGACAAAATCAACCGCTTTGCTGACAAAGACAGCCACCAGATTTTTCTAGAACCTGAAGGTTTAACCACCAATGAGTTCTACCCCAATGGCATTTCCACCAGCTTGCCTTTTGACATCCAGTACGACATGGTGCGATCCATGCCCGGCTTGGCCCAAGCACACATCTTGCGCCCCGGCTATGCCATTGAATACGATTACTTTGACCCGCGTTCTTTAAAAGACAATTTTGAAACCCAAGCCATACAGGGTTTATTCTTTGCGGGGCAAATCAACGGCACCACGGGCTATGAGGAAGCCGCTGCACAGGGTTTGTTTGCTGGCTTGAATGCAGCTTTACAGGCCAAAGAGCAGAGCAGTTGGCTGCCGCGCCGTGATGAAGCCTATACAGGCGTATTGGTGGACGACCTCATCAGCAAAGGCGTGACTGAACCTTACCGCATGTTCACCAGCCGCGCTGAATACCGCCTGCAATTGCGCGAGGACAATGCCGACAGCCGCCTCACACCGCATGGCCGCCGCTTGGGTTTGGTGGACGATGTGCGCTGGACCCACTACTGCCGCAAGCAAGAGGCCATTGCACGCGAGAGCGAGCGCCTGAAAAACACCTGGGTCAACCCCAGCATGGTGAGCAAGGCCGAAGCCGAGCGTGTGTTGGGCAAAGCCTTAGAGCACGAATACGCTTTGGGTGATTTGCTCAAGCGCCCCCACATAGCCTATACCGATTTGATGGCCATGCAAACCCAAGATAGCGATGGACAAACAGGGCCAAAGGCTGCTGAACTGCTGAGTAAAAAAGACAAAGAGGCCTTAGAGCAGGGCTTACTAGGTGACTCTGTTTCACATGAAACACTGCATGATTTGCCTGATGAGTTGCGCCAAGAGGCCACAGAGCAAATTGAGATTTTGTTTAAATACTCAGGTTATATCGACCGCCAAAAAGAGGAAATCGAACGACTGGCCCAGCAAGAACAAACCCCCATTCCTGAAGATTTCAACTATATGGCTTTGGAAGCTTTGTCTATTGAAGTGCGCCAGCGCCTGAGCCAACAACGCCCCCGCAGCATCGGTCAAGCAGCCCGCATCAGCGGCGTCACGCCTGCGGCTATTTCTCTTTTGTTGATTCATTTGAAGAAAAGAAATGGAAGCCGTTAGTATGGAAACGAAAGAACAACACCCACAGCAGGTCAAGCTAGAGCAGGGCTTGGCAGAAATTGGCTTGTCGCTTTCTGCTGAGCAAATCAAGGCTTTGTTGGCCTATATGGATTTGATTGCCAAATGGAATAAGGTGTACAACCTCACCGCTTTGCGCGCAAAAGAAGACATGCTGACGCATCACTTGCTCGATTGCCTCAGCATCATCCCCGCCCTTGATGCTTGGCAAGCAGAGTTGGGCCAGGCCCAGCCGCGCCTACTGGATGTGGGCTCAGGCGCGGGTTTGCCGGGTTTGATTTTGGCGATCTGCCGACCCGATTGGCAGATTGAAACCATCGACACCGTGGGCAAAAAAGCTGCTTTTATGCAGCAAGCGGCCAGCCACTTGGCCTTGAAGAATGTGCGTGTTCACCACAACCGGGTTGAGAAACTGGCGCAAACCCAAGCTGATTTTTTTGATGGCATCATCAGCCGCGCCTTTGCCTCTTTGCCTGACTTTATGCAGTTATGCCAAGGTTTACTGAAAAGCGAAGGCAGCTATATCGCCATGAAGGCCAAAGCGGAAGAAAAAGAGGATTTGGCGCAATTTGCACAAATGGCCATCATTGAACAAGACATTGGCCTGAAAGTGCCTTTTTTAGATGCCGAACGCCGCTTGCTCTTTTTTAAACCCCGTGGCTAAAACCACCTTATTGCGTGCGCTGATATAAGCCGCCAGCCAAGCGCTGCACCCGCCCTTGTAGCTCCAGTTGCAGCAATTGCATTTGCAGCTCAGGCAAACTCAGATTAAAGCCTTGCAGTAGCGCATCAAGGTGAATGGGGTCAAATCCCATGCTTTGTAGCAAATCTACTGCCTTACCTTCTTCTGCCCGAATGGGGCAGGGCGGCATGGTGCTTGGCACGGCAGGTTTGGTCTCGGCCTTCGCTTTTTCTGGTAGATGTTGGGGTTCATTTGCCGCAAACAAATCAGTTTGCTGCGCTTGTATTTCAATACCACCCCCAGAAGCTTGCACCTCTTTTAAAGGCAGTTCTTCCACAATATCCGCCACGCACTCGACCAATTTCGCGCCTTGTTTGATGAGTGCATGGCAGCCTTTGTATTGCAAGGCATGAATAGAACCAGGAATGGCAAACACATCGCGGTTGTTTTCCATACTCAAGCGGGCCGTAATCAAAGAACCTGATTTGAGATTGGCCTCTACCACCACCGTGCCCAAAGCCCAGCCTGCAATGATGCGGTTGCGCTTCGGGAAGTGACTGGCTTGTGGCCCAACATGAAGTGGATACTCACTTACGATTGCACCACCATGATCCCATATGCGTTGTGCCAGGCTTTGATGCTGTTTGGGGTAAACCGTGGCCAAGCCCGTGCCCACCACAGCCAGTGTGCGCCCACGGCCTTCTAAGGCCCCTTCATGCGCCGAAGCATCAATACCTAGGGCCAAGCCTGAGGCAATGCAAAAACCCCGCTCAGACAGGCCCTGCGCAAACTGATGCGCATGTTGTATGCCTTGCGGTGTGGGGTTGCGGCTACCCACCATGGCCACCACAGGGGCTTGCTCAGGCTCGGCCAAGCTGTGCCACCAAGCGGCATCGTGGCATTGAACATAAAGAAAGTAAGGTGGGTCATCGCTGGCCAGCAAGGCCCGGGGGTAGGCGGCATCGGCCAAACTGATGCCCATGCAGCCAGGCCGCTCCAGCCAAGCCAGTAGGGTTTGCGCAGCCACATCAAAGCCCTCAGGCTGCTGCAACAGACTTTGTGCTTGTTTGCTATTGACGCAGGTGAGCAAGGCTTCGTAAGGCTGCCGAAAGATGTGTTTAGGTAAAGAAAACGCCGCTAATAAGCGGCGTACTGCGGCGGGTCCAACGCCGCTGGTGAGCTGTAAACGCAGCCAAGCAAGGGATTCGGTCCTGCTGGCTGCGCTCATGGCTTTAATCCTCTTGCATTTCGTTTTCCAAAGATTGCGGATCAATGGCGTAGTCACCAGCCGTAACAGGCTGGGTTACCCCCAGAAGCAGAGCGTAAGAGACTTTATCGAACACATTGAACACCATCATATGGCCGCTGATTTCATTGGGCAAACGCAACAGAGGGCGGCTGGCATCGGTGCGATCACGCACCAAACCGCCTTTGGTGAGCACGGCAAGAATGGAGCCGCGCGTCAGGCCATCATGCACGCCTTTGTTAATGGCCACAATTTGGTTTTGGCCAGCAAACACCTCGCCACTGTAAACCGACACCACGCGGGCGCGCATATTGCTGGGGGCGGGCTGAGGGATGTAGGACACCAGGGCGTTCATATCCACATCAGGGCCAAGGCGGTCGCCCACACGAATCTCTTCACGGCTTAGGGTGATGTCCACCGTAGCAGGAATGATATTGGCGCTTTTCTCATCATGGATGCGGTTATCGAAAGTGCCTTTATAAGAGGAGCGCCAGTTATCACGCCAACGGTTTTCCCCCAGATGCAAGCCGTCACCCACCACAGTGTTATAGGGGTATTGGGTAACGGGGTTGATGGCTGTGTTATCTGCGCTGTCACGGAAGCCAGAGCGATCAACGGTATCTTCGGTGTTGTAGAGCGGGCGAACAGGGCTTCCCTCATCGGGTGCTTGAATCAGCTCACCATTTTTCATGGCAGTGCCTGCTGGCCGCACCAATTGCGCACGCCCCAAAAATTTGGCTTCATAGGCCAGAATTTCACCCGTCTCGGGATCTTTCAAAGGCTCAGCATTGCGATAAATGCGGTGTGACAAAGCAGCACCAGGGGCCATGCTCAAGTCCCCATCGCGTGAGGCGCGCACATAGGCGCGATCACCTTGCATCATCAAGGTGCGCTCCTCAGTACCAGCCACAAAACGCGGCGCTTGCGCGAAATCAGCCGCATCCACCACAATCATTTCAGCCAAAAAAGGCGCAATGATGTGATTGGAAATCGGCAAAATAGAATCGTCTTTCAAAGAAGATACACGGGTTCTAGGCGACAAGCGCACCACGCCACTATTGCTACCATCAACAGCTTGCCCCATACGCAAACGCGCACGGCCACTGCTTTTATCAAGGTAAAGCACTTGCCCAGGGTAGATAAGGTGGGGGTTGCGAATTTGGTTTTTGTTCATGCCCCACAGTTCAGGCCAGCGCCAAGGGGATTTCAGGAACATGCCAGAGATAGCCCACAAGGTATCGCCGCGTTTGACGGTGTAGCTGTCAGGGGCAGTGGGCGACAAAGCAGAAAGGGGAACCCCCTCTTGGGCAGCCGCTTCAGCCCGCACTTCATGGAAGGGGCTCACAGCACCTTGCGCATGAACCAAAGAAGCCGCAGCCAAAGCACCAGCAGCCAAGAGTGTTCGGGGCTGAGCCAAAGTGGAAAGGAAACGAAGTGTCATGTATCGCCTTTGTGAGTGTTTTTTAGAGATTGCAAGCAATTTTGATTTTAAGCCCTTGATTTTGCAAGAATCAGGGGCATCTAGAAAGGTATCATTTAGCGCAAAGTGCAAAAAAATAGCAAAATAGCGACACCATGGCCACTCTACCTATCCTGAAGTATCCCGACCCCCGTCTTGCCACCCTCGCCAAAGAGGTGCAAGTCGTTGATGATTCTATGCGCACATTGGTTGCCGATATGTTCGACACCATGTATGCCGCCCAAGGTATTGGTTTGGCTGCCACCCAGGTGGATCAGCATCTGCAAGTGGTGGTGATGGACTTGAGCGAAGAAAAAAACGAGCCCCGCGTCTTCATCAACCCAAAAATCACCGTACGCAGCAGCGATAAGACCAAAGGCCAAGAAGGTTGCTTGTCTGTGCCAGGCATTTACGATGATGTTGAGCGCCACACCAGCGTTACCGTACAAGCGCTGGATGAAAACGGCAAAAATTTTGAACTTGAGGCCGATGGTTTACTTGCGATTTGCATCCAGCATGAGATCGATCACCTCAATGGCCGCGTCTTTGTGCAACACCTCAGCCGCATGAAGCAAGGCCGCATTTTGAACAAAATCCGCAAGACTGAAAAACACCAAGGCAACTGACTGTCTCGGCCTGTGCATAAGAATAAATAAGTCAAATAAAACAAAAACTTATCTGCTTCAAGAGTGCCAAAAAACAGGCTTTGGGTCTCTATAATTGAGCCAATGCCTAAGACCTCTCCCCCTCCTCAGACACCTGCACTTGAGCTACAGCCCGCCGTTTGGCAGGCTTGCTTGAGCACACTTGCAAAACATGTGTCACCCCAACAAATCAAACTCTGGTTGGTTCCCCTACAAGTGGTTGCCTCCGACGATGAGTCCCACCTGACCATCTACGCCAAAAACCGCGTGACCATGGATTTCGTCCGTGGCCGCTACCGTGTTTTGCTTGAAAAAGCCTTAGAGCTGGTCAGCTCAAGCCCCGTGACCCTCAGCTTCACGACCGGGCAAGCGCCCAATAGCTTGGCGGCCTCAGTCGCCGCAGCCAGTCAAACCCAAGCGCTGGCCGTGCCAGCGGCACCCCGTCTTGCCCCAGCCCGCTCCAGCCCGCCGCCAATGGCCGAGCTCTTTGATGTGGCCGAGCCCACAACACACACTGCGCACAAAGCCCAAAAAGCGGAAAAGCACAAAACCTACCTCAATCCCAGCCTCACTTTTGACACCCTCGTCTCGGGCAAGGCCAACGAAACCGCCTTGCTGATGGGGCAAACCATTTGCTTGCCCAGCGCGCCCAGTGACTACAACCCCCTCTTTATTTATGGTGCCTCTGGCTTGGGCAAAACCCACTTGATGCACGCCATCGGCCACGCCTATTTGAAACAACACCCCCAGGCCAAAGTGCTCTACATCCATGCCGACAAATTCGTCAACGATGTCGTCACGGCCTGTCGCATCAAAAACTTTGGCCCTTTTAAAGAGCGCTACCACAGCCTCAATCTGTTGATGATTGACGATGTGCAACAGTTCAGCAACAAAGAAAAAACCCTAGAAGAATTCTTCAACGCCTTTGAAACCTTGCTGTCGAAGAAGGCGCAAATCATCCTCACCAGCGATACCTACCCAAAAGAGCTGAGCAACATCCCAGAGCGCCTCATCAGCCGCTTGAACTCAGGTCTCAATGTCAAGCTCTCGCCGCCTGAGGTCGAAATGCGTGTGGCCATCCTGCACCAAAAGGCCGAAGAGAAATTCCAAATCAAGCTGCCACAAGATGTGGCTTGGTTCATTGCCCACACCGTGGCCTCCAATGTGCGCGAGCTTGAAGGCGCCCTAAAAAATGTGGTGGCCAACACCCGCTTAAAGAAGCAAAACCTCAACATCCACACTGCACGGGAAGTCCTCAAAGACCTCATCTCCGCGCAAAGCCGCCAAATCAGCGTTGAAAACATCCAAAGAACCGTCGCCGACTACTACCGCCTCAGCGTCTCTGACCTGCAATCCAAAGGCCGCAAAGCCAACATCGTTAAAGCCCGCCATGTGGCCATGTTCTTGGCCAAAGAACTGACTCAAAAAAGCCTACCAGCCCTTGGCGCGGCCTTTGGTCGCGATCACACCACCGTCCTACACGCCGTGAAAAAAATCACCAATGACCGAGAAGCCGACCCCCAACTTGAGCACGATTTACACATCTTGGAGCAAAGCCTCAGAAGTTGATGAATTTGTGCGTAAACTGTGGATAAGTGAGGGATAAGTTGCCGCTTTTACACAGGTTCAGGTCAGGCAAAAAACTTAAGCCCATTTCACACACCCAAGAAAGCCCAGTTTTACACAAGACCGCAGTTGCTCTAAGTCCATGATTTATCAAGGTTTTTAGACAATTAACAAGCAAAACAGCGCCCCAACAACCACAACCAATTTTTTTTTAAATAAAAGACAAGTAGAGACTATGAACATCTTTGAAACCGAACAAAACCAATTGCTCAGCCAATTGCAAAGCGTTGCAGGCATCGTTGAAAAGCGCAGCACTGTTCCTGTTCTTAGCAATGTGCTCATCAAGAAAATTGGCGCACAAAGCATCTTGACCACCAGCGACCTTGAAATCCAAATGCAAACCAAGAGCCCGCTAGGAGGCGAAGAGTCCGATAGCTACGAAACCACAGTTTCCATTCGCAAGCTCATCGACATCTTGCGCACGCTACCGGCTGAGCAAAAAGTCAAGCTCGAAGAAAAAGACGGCCAAATCAGCCTCAAAGCTGGCCGCAGCAACTTCAAATTGCAAAGCCTATCCGCCACAGAATTCCCCTTGGTCAAAGAAGCCAGCGAGTACGGCCAGCAAATCAGCCTGCCCCAAAACACCCTGAAAAAGCTCCTACAGCAGTCGGCCTTTGCCATGGCCATGCAAGACATCCGCCACTACCTCAATGGCATCTTGATTCAAACCCAAGGCCATCATGTTTCCGTGGTTGCTACAGACGGCCACCGCTTGGCATTCAGCCAAAATGATTTAAGCCAAACACAGACCACAGAAGAAGGCGACAAGCCCAATACGCCAGAAGAACTGCCCACACATGAGCTCATCCTGCCGCGCAAAATCGTGTTGGAGCTGTTGCGCCTGCTCGACGACAGCGACACCCCCATTCAAATGGCCTTTGCCAGCAACCAAGCGCGTTTCCGCATCGGCGATCTTGAAATTATCAGCAAGCTGATTGAAGGCAAATTCCCAGACTACAACCGCGTCATCCCACAAAACCACCAACACCAGCTCACCGTCTCTCGTAGCACTTTGCAAGCCGCTCTGCAACGCGCCTCTGTCATGATGAGTGACAAATTCAAAGGCGTGCGCCTGCACATTGAACCCGGTCTGCTGCGCGTCAGTTCGAACAACAACGAACAAGAAGAGGCGCTGGATGAAATCGATGTGGACTACAGCGGCCCAGAAATCGAAATTGGCTTCAATGTCAGCTATTTGCAAGATGTGCTGAGCAACCTCAGCCAAGACATGGTGCAAATCCAATTGCAAGACGACAACAGCTCCGCCCTCATCACCGCCCCCGGTCTTGAAGGCTTCAAATATGTCGTGATGCCCATGCGCATTTAAGGCGTCTTAAGGCCGCTCCGTCTTACTGGAAGTGGCCTCGCTAAAATACCCCTCTTAAAGCAAAGGCCGCTGCCTTTGCTTTTGCTTGCTTTTACTTTGCCGAGTTCGCCATGACCAGCCCAGACCAGACCCCCGCACCCGATACCGATTACGGCGCTTCCTCCATCCAAATTCTGGAAGGCTTAGAAGCGGTGCGCAAGCGCCCCGGCATGTACATTGGCGACACCTCAGACGGCACGGGCTTGCACCACTTGGTGTTTGAGGTCGTGGACAACTCCATTGACGAGGCTTTGGCTGGACACTGCGATCAAATCCTCATCACCATCCACGCTGACAACTCCATCAGCGTGGAAGACAATGGCCGGGGCATTCCTGTGGCGGTGAAGATGGACGACAAGCACGAGCCTAAACGCTCAGCCGCTGAAATCGCCCTGACCGAGCTGCACGCCGGCGGTAAATTCAACCAAAACAGCTACAAAGTCTCAGGCGGTTTGCACGGCGTGGGTGTCTCTTGCGTCAATGGCCTGTCTGAATGGCTGCGCCTGACCATCAAACGAGAAGGCAAAATCCATGAAATCGAATTTGCCCAAGGTGTGGCGCAAAACCGCCTTTTGGAAACCGTGGATGGCTTTGAAACCTCACCCATGCACATCGTGGGTGAAACCCAAGAGCAGGGCACACGCGTGCATTTCTTGCGCGATACCACCATTTTCAAAGAGAACAACGAATTCATCTACGACATCCTTGCCAAGCGCTTGCGCGAGCTCTCCTTCCTCAACAACGGCGTCAATATCCGCCTTGTGGATGAGCGCCAAGGCAAAGAAGACAACTTCGCCTACGCGGGTGGGGTCAAAGGCTTTGTGGAGTTCATCAACCAGGGCAAAAAAGTCCTGCACCCCAATATCTTCCACGCCATCGGTGAAAAGCTCAGCGACCAAGACACCTTGGTCACCGTTGAAGTCGGTATGCAATGGAACGAAAGCTACAACGAATCCCTGCTGTGCTTCACCAACAACATCCCGCAACGCGATGGCGGCACCCACTTAACGGGCGCTCGTGCGGCCATGACCCGCATCATCAAGCAATACATCGATGCCAATGAACTGGCGAAAAAAGCCAAAGTGGATATCACTGGTGATGACATGCGCGAAGGCTTGGCCTGCATCATCTCGGTGAAAGTGCCTGAGCCCAAATTCAGCAGCCAAACCAAAGACAAACTCGTTAGCAGCGAGGTGCGCGGCCCAGTGGAAGAAGTGGTGGCCGCCAAGCTGGCCGAATGGCTGGAAGAAAACCCCAACGACGCGAAAATCGTTTGCAGCAAAATCGTGGAGGCGGCGCGCGCCCGTGAGGCCGCCCGCAAAGCCCGCGAGGCCACGCGCAAAACCGTCTTTAACTCGCTTGGCCTGTCTGCTAAATTGGCCGACTGCCAAGAAAAAGACCCTGCCTTGTGCGAAATCTACATTGTGGAGGGCGACTCAGCGGGGGGCTCGGCCAAACAAGGCCGCGACCGCAAATTTCAAGCCATCCTGCCCCTTCGCGGCAAGATTTTGAATGTGGAAAAAGCCCGCTACGACAAACTCCTCTCTAGCAATGAAATCCTGCTGCTAATTGCCGCCCTTGGCACCAATATTGGCAAAGAGGAATTCAACCTAGAGAAACTGCGTTACCACCGCATCATCATCATGACCGACGCGGATGTGGACGGCGCACACATCCGCACCCTGCTGCTCACCTTCTTCTACCGCCAAATGCCTGAACTGGTGGAAAACGGCCACATCTACATCGCCCAGCCGCCGCTCTACAAAGTCAAACACGGCAAACACGAGCAATACATCAAAGACGCTACCGAGCTGGAGCACTACCTTACCCAAGTTGCATTGGATGGTGCCCGCGTCATCCCTGGCGCGGGTCAAGCCGCCATTGAGGGCCAGGCCCTGCGCGACATCGCCGAGCAATACCAAGGCGCGAATCGCAGCATTGAGCGCCTGGCCGCTTGGTTTGATGAAGAAGCCCTGCGCGCCATCATGCAAGGCGTTGCGCTCGACCTCAGCAGCCTTGAGCTTGGCCAGGCCAGCGCCGAGCGCCTGCAAGCGGCCTTGAGCAAGGCTGAAGTCAGCTTCACACAAGACCCCCGCAGTGGCAAAAACACCTTGCTCATCACGCGCCACATCCACGGCAACGCCAAAACCAGCACCATCAATGAAGACTTTGTGCGCGGCGCAGACTACGCTCAACTGCACACAGCGGCGGAAACCTTCAAAGGGCTCATCACCGCAGGCGCCAGCGTGCAACGCGGCGAAGGCGAGCGCCTGAAGGAAGAAAAAATCGAAGGCTTCCACCAAGCCATGCAATGGCTGATGGCACAAGCCGAAAGCGCCGTAGGCCGCCAACGCTACAAAGGCTTGGGTGAAATGAACCCCGAGCAACTTTGGGAAACCACCATGGACCCCGCTGTGCGCCGCCTGCTGCGTGTTGAAATCGAGGATGCCATTGAAGCCGACCGCATCTTCTCCACCCTCATGGGGGACGATGTGGAACCCCGCCGCGCCTTTATTGAAGACAACGCCCTGCGGGCCGAGAACATCGATATCTAAGCCCGTTGAATCAGGGCGCGATGAATCGCGCCCCTACTGATTTTCCTGGGCGGTTTGTGCAGGTGAGTTTGGATGCCTTTGTTGCCATGTCCAATCACATTCATGGCATTCTGCATATGACCCCCGTAGGGGCGCAATTTATTGCGCCCGATCCAGCCCAACAAG
>CAZJBX010000008.1:0-77802 GCA_964544605.1 uncultured Burkholderiaceae bacterium | reverse complement strand
CCATCCGTGAAGGTGGCCGCACAGTAGGTTCTGGCGTTGTTGCCAAAATCACAGCGTAATTTTGACGGACGCAAAGCTTTGGCAGCTCGAAAGAGCTGTTAAAGTTCAAGGTTTAAAGGGGTATAGCTCAATTGGCAGAGCGTCGGTCTCCAAAACCGAAGGTTGAGGGTTCGATTCCTTCTGCCCCTGCCACCGCTTCAGGTGGGTCTTAGTAAAGAACAATATGGCAAGTACAGCAACCACTGACGTACAAACAGTCCGCAACTCGGCAGACAAGGTCAAAATGGCTTTGTCTGCCGTCTTGATTTTGGCTGGCTTTTTGGCGTTTTACTTTTTACGAACCCAAGGCGCACTGGTGCAGTGGGGCGTCATGGTTTTGGCGCTGGTCGCTGCTTTGGGCCTGACCCTGAGTTCAGACTGGGGTAAAACCTTTATCGCCTTCAGCCGTGATGCTTGGAAAGAAGCCAAGAAAGTGGTCTGGCCTCAGCCCAAAACCACTTGGCAGCTCACAGGCGTGGTCTTTGCTTTTGTTGCCGTGATGGGCCTCTTCCTGATGATTGTGGACTGGAGCCTGAGCAAAGTGATTTTTGAGTGGATTTTGGGTTGGAGCAAATGATGACAGACATTGAAAACAATCCAGCACCTGCTGAAGAAGAAGGCCAAGAGGCAATCGAAGAGGTGCAAGAGGCGTACAAGCCCAGCAAACCTGAATTCAAATGGTATGTGCTGCAAACCTACTCCAGCATGGAGAACGCAGTTGAGCGCAGCTTGCAAGAGCGCATCCAGCGCGAGGGTTTGGAAACCAAATTTGGCCGCATTTTGATTCCGACCGAAGAAGTGGTTGAAGTCAAAAATGGCGTGAAGAAAACCAGCCAACGCAAGTTCTACCCTGGCTATGTGCTGCTTGAAATGGCCATGGACGATGAGACTTGGCACTTGGTGAAGGCCACCAGCAAGGTATCTGGCTTTTTGGGTGGCGGCAAAATGCACCACCCATCGGCCCTGCCTGAGCGCGAGGTGAAAGAAATCTTCAGCCGCATGGACAGCGGCAGCGACAAGCCCCGCCACAAGGTGGAATTTGAAGTGGGTGAAGTGGTTCGCGTGAAAGACGGCGCATTTGCCGACTTCAACGGCAGTGTTGAAGATGTGAACTACGAAAAGAGCCGCCTGCGTGTCACAGTCACCATTTTTGGCCGCGCTACACCGGTCGATCTGGAGTTCTCGCAGGTCGAAAAAACCTGAATTTTGCTTGCGCGGCCCAGGCCAGAAAACCAGCTTTGGCTGGTTTTTTTACAAATGCCACAGACCGCCGCAGCCGTTTGATTTTTTATTCTCATTAAAGGAAGCGTTATGACGATTAAAGTCGCAATCAATGGTTATGGTCGTATCGGTCGCAACATCTTGCGTGCCCACTACGAAGGCGGCAAAAAACACGACATCGAAATCGTGGCCATCAACGATTTGGGCGATGCCAAAATCAATGCCCATTTGACCCAGTACGACACGGCCCACGGCCGCTTTCCTGGCACAGTGAGCGTGGATGGCGACAGCATTGTCGTCAATGGCGACAAAATCAAAGTCATCGCCGAGCGCGATCCCAGCAAAATCAAATGGGGCGAAATGGGCGTTGATGTGGTGCTCGAATGCACCGGCTTTTTCACCAGCAAAGAGGCTGCCAGCAAGCATTTGGAAGGCGGCGCGAAAAAAGTCATCATCTCTGCCCCCGGCGGCAAAGATGTGGATGCCACCATCGTTTACGGCGTGAACCACCAAGTGCTCAAAGCCACTGACACGGTGATTTCTAACGCATCTTGCACCACCAACTGCTTGGCCCCTCTGGTCAAGCCTTTGCACGATGCCATTGGTGTTGAAACGGGCCTGATGACCACCATCCACGCCTACACCAACGACCAAAAACTCTCTGATGTGTACCACGACGATGTGCGCCGCGCCCGCGCTGCTGGCATGAGCATGATCCCCACCAAAACTGGCGCTGCTGCCGCTGTGGGCTTGGTGCTGCCTGAGCTGAACGGCAAGCTGGACGGCTACGCCATGCGCGTGCCCACCATCAATGTCTCTATCGTCGATTTGTCTTTCATCGCCGCCCGCGACACCAGCGTAGAAGAGATCAATAAGATTTTGAAAGATGCCAGCAATGGCGCGCTCAAAGGCGTGCTCGACTACACCGACGAGCCACTGGTGAGCGTGGACTTCAACCACAACCCTGCGTCTTCTACTTACGACGCGTCTTTGACCAAAGTGTCTGGCCGCTTGGTGAAAGTCTCTAGCTGGTATGACAACGAGTGGGGCTTCTCTAACCGTATGCTTGATACCACCGTGGCCTTGATGAACGCCAAATAATCGGCGGCACGGCTTCGCTACACACGGAAGCGCCTTCGGGCGCTTTTTTTGATGCTTTTGTGGGCGGTAAAGCCTGACTAAGTGCTTCGATTTTTTTGATACATCGCAATACTCAAAAAATACGCAGTTGTAAAATAATTGATTCGCCCCTTGGGGGGTATTTCTCGGAGAGAAACAAATGAATAAGTGCAATGCAGTGCGCAAAAGTAGTTGGGTCAAGGGCTTGGGATTGATATCGACGGGCGCTTTGATGCTGATAGCCGCCTGTGGTGGTGGCGATGTGGATATCGCTGGCTTGGGAACACCAACCCCCACCTATACGAACACAGCTACGCCCACGCTGACCAATACGCCAACACCGACTGCAACCTACACGCTCACACCAACGGCAACCTACACGCCAACGCCGACCAGCACCGCAACACCTACGGCAACATTTACGCCGACACCCACGGCAACTTATACACCCACACCAACGGCAACCTTCACGCCAACACCGACTGCAACCTTCACGCCAACACCGACTGCAACCTTCACGCCAACACCGACTGCAACCTACACGCCAACACCAACTGCAACCTATACGCCCACGCCAACAGCCATTCCTCCCCTGTCTGTGCTGGCGGGTAGTCTAGATACTTCAGGCAGCACTGACGGCACAGGCAGTGCAGCGCGGTTTGGTAGCCCAAGAGGTCTGGTGGCCAGTGGCAATATCTTGTATGTGGCCGAGGAGGGGAATAACACCATTCGTACGGTAAATGTCACGACAGGTGAAACCACCACGCTTGCAGGTTTGGCTGGTAATGTTGGGAGTGACGATGGTACAGGCAGTGCGGCGCGATTTTTTCAACCATTTGGTCTGGCGATTGGCGGCGATACCCTGTATGTGTCTGATATCTCAGATCACACTATCCGCACGGTGAATGTTACGACGGGCGAAACGACCACGCTTGCGGGTTCTCATGGCGGCAGTGCCGATGGTACGGGCAGTGCTGCGCGGTTTTACTCTCCACGAGGTCTGGCCATCAGTGGCAATACCCTATATGTGGCCGATGGGGGAAATCAAACCATTCGCAAAGTGAATGTCATGACAGGCCAAACCACCACACTGGCGGGTTTGGCTGGTAATTTTGGCAGTGCTGATGGTGCGGGCAGTGCGGCGCGGTTTAGCCCCCAGGTGGGTCTAGCCATCAGTGGTGACAATCTCTATGTGGCCGATTTTATGAACCATACCATCCGTACAGTGAATGTTACGACGAGCGAAACCACCACACTTGCGGGTTCGGCTGGTAATCCAGGCAGTTTTGATGGTGCGGGTGGTGCAGCACGGCTCAGTTCCCCAAGTGGCTTAGCCATCAAGGGCAATGACTTGTATGTGGCCGATGCGGGCAATCACCTGATTCGCAAAATAGATGTGACCACAGGCGCAGTCACGACCGTGCTGAGGCTGGTGGATACAGGCTATAACAGTGACCCCAAGGATTTGGCCATTGCCAATGACACGCTCTACATCACTACGGGGCATGGCGTTGTGCAGATCGTGCCACTACCGTAAGTGCCGTGCGGCTATTGAAATGGGCTGCTTCAGCAGCCCATTTTTTTTGATGGTGATTTTTGGATCCTGCGACTGGTGCGCAGGATGACAAATTTCCCGTAACGCGCCAGCGCCGTTCCTTCATGCGTGCTCGGCGGTTGGAATGGCTGAGGCGCTTAAACCGCCCCAAAGTGGGGCACCAAAGCGCCCGCAGCTTGGCCGTTTTTCAAGGCGGCGGTGAAGTCCAGCATACGGTCAATGGGCAGGCGGGCGCGGTCAATCAAATTGGGGTCGATTTCAATGGCGTTTTCGCCAGTTTCGAGCACACGGGCCAAATCAGCCAAGCCGTTCATGGCCATCCAGGGGCAGTGGGCGCAGCTTTTGCAGGTGGCGCTGTCGCCAGCGGTGGGCGCTTCCAAAAAGGTTTTGCCAGGGTTGAGCGTGCGCAGTTTGTGCATCATGCCTTTGTCTGTGGCGACGATAAAGACTTGGGCATCCAGCTCAGAGGCGGCTTTGAGGATGGCCGAGGTGGAGCCGACCACATCGGCGTGGGCCACGACGGAGGCGGGGCTTTCAGGGTGAACCAAGATTTTGGCATCGGGGTATTGGGCTTTGAGCACATCGAGTTCCAAGCCTTTGAATTCGTCGTGGACGATGCAGCTGCCCTGCCACAGCAGCATATCGGCGCCGGTTTGCGCTTGGATGTAGCCGCCCAAGTGGCGATCGGGGCCCCAGAGAATTTTGTGGCCTTTGGCGTGCAGTTCGTTGACGATGTCGAGGGCGCAACTGGAGGTGACGATCCAGTCGCTGCGGGCTTTGACGGCGGCGCTGGTGTTGGCGTAAACGACGACGGTGCGGTCGGGGTGCTGGTCACAGAAGGCGGAGAATTCATCGACTGGGCAGCCCAAATCGAGTGAGCAAGTGGCCTCAAGGTCGGGCATGAGCACGGTTTTCTCAGGCGAGAGGATTTTGGCGGTTTCACCCATAAAGCGCACGCCGCTGACGATGAGGGTTTGGGCAGCGTGGTTTTTGCCAAAGCGGGCCATTTCTAGGCTGTCGCTGACGATGCCGCCGGTTTCTTCGGCCAGGTCTTGCAGGTCGGGGTCCACATAGTAGTGCGAGACCATGACGGCGTTTTTCTCTTTCAGTAGGCGTTTGATTTTGTCTTTCAGCGCTTGGCGCTCGTCCATGCTCAGGGGGGCGGGTACTTTGGCCCAAGCGTATTTGGTGGAGCAGACGCCCGCAGCGCTGTCGGGCAAATCGTATTCAACAGAAACTGCTGGGGTGGTCGTTTGCGTCATGGCGTTCTTCCAAAAGAAAACAATTGAGGCGAGAGGCGCACGAAGGGCCGAGGAAATAAGGAATATAAAGCAAGGGCGCAGCGCTTGCAGGCGGCGCTTTAGAAAGGCATGCCAGGAAAGCGCCCACCGCCGCCGCCAAGCATATTCTTCATGCCCTTCATGCCGCCCATGCGTTTCATCATTTTCATGAGGCCGCCGCCTGAGAGCTGCTTCATCATTTGCTGCATTTGCTCGAATTCTTTGAGCAGCTTGTTGACCTCATATACGGGCACGCCGCTGCCATCGGCAATGCGCTTTTTGCGCGTGGCTTTGATGATGGCGGGTTTGCTGCGCTCGGCGGGCGTCATGCTTTGGATGATGCCTTTTTTGCGGCGCAGGTCGCGTTCGGCTTTGTCGAGGTCGGCTTGTTTGGCTTGGTTGGCGATTTGCGTGGGCATTTTCTCCATCAGGCTGCCCAGGCCTCCCATTTGGCTCATTTGCTCAAGCTGGGCGAGGAAGTCGTTGAGGTCGAAGCCTTCGCCTTTTTTCACCTTGTTGGCGAGCTTTTCAGCGGCCTGCATATCGACATTGGCGGTGACTTGCTCGACCAAGGCGAGGATGTCGCCCATGCCGAGGATGCGGCCGGCGTGGCGCTCGGCGTCAAAGGCTTCGAGGCCGTCGATTTTTTCGCTGATGCCCGCAAATTTGATGGGCACACCGGTGATGTGGCGCACTGAGAGGGCGGCGCCGCCGCGCGAGTCGCCGTCCATTTTGGTGAGCACAATGCCGGTGAGTGGCAGGGCTTCTTTAAAGGCTTTGGCGGTGTTGACGGCGTCTTGACCTTGCATGGCATCGACGACGAACAGGGTTTCGACGGGTTTGAGTTCGGCGTGCAGGTCTTTGATTTCCTGCATCAGCAGCTCGTCAATGGCCAAGCGCCCAGCGGTATCGACCAGCAGCACATCAAAGTAGTGGCGGCGGGCGTGGTCGATGGCGGCTTTGGCGATGTCCAGCGGTTTTTGCTCAGGGCTAGAAGGAAACCACTCTGCGCCCGCTTGGGCGGTGACGGTTTTGAGCTGCTCGATGGCAGCGGGGCGATAGACATCGCCTGAGACCGTCAGCACTTTCTTTTTGCGTTTTTCAACCAAGTATTTGGCCAGCTTGGCAGTGGTGGTGGTTTTGCCAGCGCCTTGCAAGCCGGCCATGAGGATGACGGCAGGTGGCTGCGCGGCGAGGTTGATATCAGGTGGCGGCAGGGGCTGGCCTTCGGCATCGGTGCCGGCCATGGTGGCGACCAGCTCTTTTTGCACGATGGAGACCAAGGCTTGGCCAGGTTTGAGCGAGCCGATGACTTCTTGGCCCATGGCTTTGTCTTTGGCGCGGGCCATGAAGTCGCGCACCACGGGCAGGGCCACATCGGCCTCCAACAGGGCCATGCGGACTTCGCGCAGCATGTCTTGCACATTCGATTCGGTGATGCGCGCCTGACCGCTGAGGTTTTTGACGATGAGGGAGAGTTTTTCGGTAAGGGCAGAAGTGGCCATGCTGGGTCTGTCCGTTAAAAAAGAGAGGGGGAGGAAGCGCAAGCGGCGCAGCCCTGTCGTTGTGGGGTTTTTCTTGCGCTGGCTGCGGCGCTTGGGGGCGGGGCTTCCCTTACACTTGCCAAATGCTGATTGTATCTGCCCACATGATTTTGAGTGCCTTGGCCGCCGTGCTGTATGCCGTGCTGGCTTGGCGCGTGACGACTTTGTCCGCCAGCGGCGCTCGCGTTCTGCTGATGACGGTGGCCGCAGCCCATGCGGGCGGCCTGTTCAGCGGCTTGTTTGTGCCGCCGCCTGCGTTTGGTTTTGCCCATGCGGTGTCGGCTTCGGCTTGGTTGGTGCTGGTGGTGTATTTGCTTGAGAGCAATTGGCTGCCGCAGATTCGGGCGCGGGGTTTTTTGGCTTTGGTGGGCATGGTGGCGGTGCTGCTGCCGCTGTTCTTTCCGGGGCGGGTGTTGCCTGCGCAGCAAACGGCGTGGATGTCCTTGCATATTGTGTTTGGCTTGGCCGCCTATGCCTTACTCGCCTGTGGTGTGCTGCATGCGTGGCTGCTGGGCCGTGCGGATGCGGCTTTGCGCCAGCCAGGTAAACGCAGTGTGCTGACAGGCGATTTGCCCGTGCTGACTTTGGAGCGACTGATGTTTGGCTTTGTATGGGCGGCCTTTGGCGCTTTGAGCGCGACTTTGCTGGCAGGGCTGTTCTTTAGCGATTACCTCTACGGCCAAGCGCAGGTTTTGCAGTGGACGCACAAAACCATTTTCGCTTGGCTGTCTTGGCTGCTGCTGTTGGTGCTGTTGCTGGGGCGCTGGCGTTTGGGCTGGCGTGGCCGCAAGGCGGTGCGCTGGGTGTATGCCTGCGGCCTGCTGTTGCTGCTGTCTTATGTGGGCTCGCATTTTGTGACTGAGGTGCTGCTGCAAGGCAGCCGCACTTAAAGGGCGGGCATGGGCGTGTTGTTGCGCTTGCTGCTGTTGGCGGTGCTGGCCTATGTGCTGTGGCGCACTTGGCAGGCTTGGCGGGCAGCCGCTTTGCCGCCAGTGGCTCAGCCCAAGGCCATGCCCGATGCCGCAGCCCAAGCTGCTGCGCCTACAGCGGCTGAAAAAATGGTGGCTTGCGCCCATTGCGGTTTGCATGTGGCGCAGAGCCAAGCCCTGAGTGCCCAAGGGCGCTATTTCTGCTCAAGCGAGCATTTGCCTTAAAGCGCAAGGCCCAGCCTTTGCGCCCAGCCTATGGCCAAGAAAACATTGAAACCTGCCCGTGCAGAGAAAGCCGCCCCCAGCGCCTTGGTGCGCGAGCTGGTGCTGGAAGCGAATGAAAACCCCTATGAGCGCATTTGGGCGGGCTTTTTGACCACCCGTGTGGTGGTCGGCCTGCTGCTGCTGTTGGCTTTGGGCTGGCAGTGGTTTGCCCAGCCTGGTGCGCAGCATTGGGGCCAAGGCAGTGCGCTGGAATGGCGTTTGGGCATTGCGGCGGCGTATTTGCTGGCGGCACTGGCGGCGCGGCTGTGGTTGCGGCAAACGCCTTTGCTGCGGCAGTTCAGCCTGACTTGGATGACGGTGATTGGGGTGGACTTGCTGGCGTTTGCAGCTTTGCTGGCCCTGCGTGAGGAGGGCGGCAATTTGGCCCCGCTGATGCTGCTGCCCGTGCTGGAGGCGGCGGTGCTGGGCTCTATGTTGCTGGCCATGGGCACGGCGGCCTTGGTCACCATCGTCATGCTGCTGGGGGCGTGGCTGCTCAATAGCGTGGGCTTGCGTGAAGGTGATTGGCTGCAAGTGGCGGCCTTTGGTGCGGGCTTGTTTGTGCTGGCCTTTGTGGCCAACCAATTGGCCAGCCGCTTGCAACGCGAGGGCGTGACGAGCCAGAAGATTCGCTCTTTGGCCGATGTGCAGTCGCAGGTGAATCAGCTCATCATTGACGCCTTGCCCAGCGGCCTGCTGATTGCCGATGAGACGGGGCAGATTTTGCATTCCAACCCCAGCGCACGGCGCTTATTGGGCTTGGCGCAAGTGCAGCATTTGTCGCAATTGCCCGTGCAAGGGCAAGAGAAAAATGTGTGGCGCTGGGCGCAGCAAACCCTGCAAGATGGCCAAGCGCGGCAGGTGGAGCTGGCCTTGGAATTGGGCGAGAGTTTGGCGCATACGGCTTTTAAATTTCAGCGCGTGAGTGCGTTTGATGGTGAGGCGGCGGCCCCAGGCTTTATGTGGTGTGTGGTGTTTGTGCAGGATTTGCGCGAGGAGCAAGCCCGTGCCAGAGAGGAAAAGCTGCTGTCAATGGGGCGCATGTCGGCAGCGGTGGCGCATGAAATCCGCAATCCGCTGGCGGCCATCAGCCAAGCGAATGAACTGCTGGCCGAGGAGCTGCAAGACCCAGTGCAAAAACGCCTTTCGAAGATGATTCGGGAGAATGCTGTGCGCTTGGGCCGCATTGTCGATGAGGTGCTGGATGTGGCGCGGGTGCAAGAGCAGGGGCAGGCCGAATCACAGGTGTTGGCCTTGGGGCCTTTGTTGCAGCGCATGGCCAATGAATGGCGTGAGCAAAATGCTGTGGGAGAGCGCCTGCAATTGGATTTGAATGTGGATTTGCCCCTGAATGCGTGGTTTGATGCCGACCACTTGCGCCGCATTGTGGTGAATTTGCTCGACAACGCCCTGCGTTATGCGAGTGACACCCCGGGCGCGATTCGTCTGCGCTTGCTGGCCTTGGACGAGGGCTGGCAAGAGCTGAGCGTGTGGAGCGATGGGCCGCCGCTGGAGGAGAGTTTGCAAAAGCATTTGTTTGAGCCCTTCTTTTCATCTGAGAGCCGATCCAGCGGTTTGGGTTTGTATATTTGCCGCCAATTGAGCGAGCGCCACGGCGGCAAAATCATGTACCGCCAAGGCCAACGCGAGGGCCGCAAAGGCAATGAGTTTGTGCTGTATATGCGGGCCAATAGCACGCTGCCAGCAGCGGCGGGCTTTGTGTCCACGGTGATTTAAAGCAAAAGGAAGTGAGCATGAGCACAGAGAGCGTGGCCATTTTGGTGGTGGATGATGAACCCGATTTGCGTGAGCTGTATGAGCTGACCCTGATGCGGGCGGGCTATAAGGTGCACACGGCAGCCAGTGTGGCCACGGCGAAAGAGGCTTTGGCGGCGCAGGTTTTTGGTGCAGTGATTAGCGATATGCGCCTGTCAGACGGCCTGGGGCTGGAGGTGTTGGCTGAGTTGCAGCGCTTGGGGCGGCCTGAACGCGCCATTGTGATTACGGCCTATGGCTCGGCAGAAAACGCCGTGGAAGCGCTGAAAGCGGGGGCTTTTGATTACATCAGCAAGCCCGTGGATTTAAAGCAGTTGCGTGAGGTGGTGGCCGCTGCCGTGGCCGAGCAAGCGCAGCGCCCCGCCGTGCTGGAACCCAAGGCCAAAAGCGCTGCGGCCAAGAGCAAAAGCAGCAAGGCCAAGGCCGAGCCTGCGGCCGAAGCGCCGCCTGAAGCCGTATGCGATGCGCCTGAGGCGCTGCGGCGCATTGTGGGCTGTAGCGCGGCCATGCAGACGGTGCGTGAGAATATTGCCAAGGCCGCACGCGGCATGGCGCCGATTTTGGTGCATGGCGAATCGGGCACGGGCAAGGAATTGGTGGCGCAGGCGGTGCACGCGTGCAGCCAGCGTGCCGATGGGCCTTTTGTGGCGGTGAACTGTGGCGCGATTCCTGAGGGCTTGCTGGAAGCGGAGTTTTTTGGCGCACGCAAAGGCTCGTACACGGGGGCCACGGCGGACAGGCAGGGCTTTTTTCAGGCCGCGCACGGCGGCACTTTGTTTTTAGATGAGATTGGCGACTTGCCTTTGGCCATGCAAGCCAAGCTGCTGCGCGTGATTCAAGCGCGCAAGGTGCGGCCCTTGGGCGCGACGCAGGAGGAGCCAGTGGATGTGCGCATCGTCAGCGCCACCCACCATGATTTGGCTGCGGCGGTGCAGGGCAAGCGGTTTCGGCAAGATTTGTATTACCGCCTGAATGTGATTGAGCTGCTGCTGCCGCCCCTGCGCGAGCGCCGTGAGGACATCCCTGGCATTGCCGAGGTTTTGCTGCGCAAAATTGCCGATTTTTCAGGCTTGGCGTGGCGGCCTTTGTCGGCGGCGGCGCAAGCGGCTTTGCTGCAGCACCCGCTCACGGGCAATGTGCGCGAGCTGGAAAACATCTTGCAGCGCGCTTTGGCCATGAGCGAAGGCGAGGAGCTGGCGCTGGATGCGCCTGAGATGGGGGCGCAGGCTTCTGGTTTTGGTACGACAGGGCCAGGGCAAGATGACGAGCTGCCCTATGACATGCCCGCTTACTTGGATGCGGTGGAGCGCGGCTTGATTGCCCGTGCTTTGCAGTTGATGGGGCAAGACGCGGTGGCCGCTGCCGACCGCTTGGGCGTATCGCCCCGTGAGCTGCGCAGCCGTATGCAGCAATTGGGGCTGGGCGATGCTTGAGGCCAGCAACATTTGGCAGGGCGGTTGGCTGCAAAGCGCGCAAGCCTGCCCCAGCCCGAATTTTGGCCCCCGCCCCGCTGGGGCCGAGCTGGATTTGCTGGTCTTGCACTCCATCAGCCTGCCGCCGGCCGAATACGGCACGGGCTGCGTGCAGCAGTTGTTTACGAATACGCTGGACTGGGAGGCCCATCCTTATTTTCAGAGCATTCGCGGGGCGGAAGTCTCAGCGCACTTCTTCATTGAGCGCACGGGGCGGCTGTGGCAATTTGTGTCCTGCGACGAGCGCGCTTGGCACGCGGGGCGCTCTTGCTTTGCAGGCCGCGAGAACTGCAACGATTATTCGATTGGCGTGGAGCTGGAGGGCATTGAAGGCGGCCTGTTTGAGCCGGCCCAATACGCCGCTTTGCGTGCGCTGATTGCGGCTTTGCAGCAGCGTTATCCGCTGCGCCACATTACGGGGCATGAGCACATTGCGCCTGGCCGCAAACAAGACCCCGGTGCGGGCTTTGATTGGCCGCAGTTGGCCGATATCGCCGGCGTGCAGTTGCACACCACGGCCCAGCTTTAGGCTGAGGCTTCGAGCAAATGGCCTTCGCCCACGCCTTGGCCCAGGGCGGCTTGCAATTGCGGTAAGGCCGCTTGCAATTGCTCGGCCAGCACAAAGGGCGGGTTGATGATGAACATGCCGCTGGCACGCAAGCCTTTGTGCTGCGGCGCGGCGGCGCTGGCCACATAGCGCCCTGTGGCGCTGCGCTTGAGCTGGCCGCTGCTTTGCGCTGCGGCGTCGTCACTGCCCACGCTGAGGGTGGCGTGCAGCCAGTTTTTACCCGCTTGGGCGGCGATTCTTTTCAGGCGGCGCGGCAGCTCGTGGGCCTCAGGCCGCCCCACAATCGGATACCACACGGCGTAGCAGCCAGTGGCAAAGCGCTTGAGCGCATCTTCCATGCTGCGGGCCACTTCGCCGTAGTCGGTTTTCATCTCATAGCTCGGGTCCATCAGCACCAAACCACGACGAGAGGGGGGCGGCAGCAGGGCTTTGAGGGCGGCAAAGCCATTGGCCGTTTGCACGCGGATGCGGGCGGCTGCGGGCAGCTCGGCCAGATTCTCTTGCAGCAGGCGGGCGTCTTTGGCGTTCAACTCGCACAAATGCAGTTGGTCGGGCACGGCGGCATCGGCCTCCAAGCGCAGCAAATGTTGCATCAGCCAAGGCGAGCCAGGGTAGTGTTTGGCCGTGCCCAAGGTGTCCAGTACCTCAAGGTAGCGGGCCACGGCGGGGGTGGGCGCTTGCCCACTTTCGGCCAAAAACTGCCGCAGGCGCAAGATGCCGCCTTCGGCCTCGCCGCTGGTGCGGGCTTCGGCGGCGCTCAGGCTGTAGCGGCCTATGCCCGCATGGGTGTCAATGGCCAGCAGACTTTTGTCTTTTTGGGTGAGGTAGTCCAGCAGGGCAATCAAGCACAAGTGTTTGAGCACATCGGCATGGTTGCCGGCATGGTAGGCGTGGCGATAAGAGAACATGGCAGGCATTATCGGCTGCGAAAGCGGCGCGGTGGTTTGGCCCCGTTTAAAATGAAACGATATTTCTTTGAACTGCGCTGCCATGCTTTGTTGTGGCGGCCTTTTGTGTTTCGCTCTGCCCCGTCAGGCGCAGGGCTTTCTTTTTAGGAACATGCTGCCATGAGCCAAGCTGCTGCCCCCTCCTCTGATATGAACCAAACCATGGCCAGCGCCATCCGTGCCTTGGCCATGGATGCTGTGCAAGCGGCCAAATCGGGCCACCCCGGTGCGCCCATGGGCATGGCCGATATGGCCGTGGCATTGTGGGGCCGCCACCTCAAACACAACCCGCAAAACCCCGCTTGGGCCAACCGCGATCGCTTTGTGCTTTCTAACGGCCACGGCTCCATGCTGATTTACGCCCTGCTGCACCTCACGGGCTATGACTTGCCCATGCAGGAGCTGAAAAACTTCCGCAAGCTGCACAGCAAAACAGCGGGCCACCCTGAAGTCGGCATCACCCCTGGGGTGGAAACCACCACTGGCCCCTTGGGGCAGGGCATCACCAATGCCGTGGGCTTTGCCTTGGCCGAAAAGCTGCTGGCGGCGGAATTCAACCGCGAGGGCCACAGCGTGGTGGACCACCACACCTTCGTCTTTATGGGCGATGGCTGCCTGATGGAAGGCATCAGCCACGAGGCTTGCGCCTTGGCCGGCGCGTGGAAGCTGAACAAACTGATTGCCCTGTGGGACGACAACGGCATCAGCATCGACGGCCAAATTGACCCCTGGTTTGCCGATGACACGGCCCAGCGCTTTGCCGCCTACCAATGGAATGTAGTCGGCCCTGTCGATGGCCACGACGCCGCTGCGGTGGAGCGCGCCATTGCCGAGGCGAAGCAATCGAGCGACAAGCCCAGCATCATCATTTGTAAAACCCATATCGGCAAAGGCAGCCCGAATCGCGCCAACACCGCCAAAGCCCACGGCGAGCCGCTCGGCCCCGATGAAATTGCCCTCACGCGTGAGGCCATTGGCTGGCCCTACGCCCCCTTTGAAGTGCCCGCCGAGGTGTATGCCGCTTGGGATGCCAAAGCCCAAGGCGCACAGGCCGAGCAAGCCTGGCAGCAGGCTTTTGCCGCCTACCGCAGCGCCTACCCCAGCTTGGCGGCTGAATTTGAGCGCCGCATGGCGGGTGATTTGCCCGCCAACTTTGAGCAAACCCTCAGCGCCGCCCTAGAGCAAACCGTGGCCAAGGCCGAAACCGTGGCCACACGCAAAGCCAGCCAACTGGCGCTGGAAGCCTTCACCGCAGCCCTGCCTGAGCTGCTCGGCGGCAGTGCCGACCTCACTGGCTCCAACCTCACCAACACCAGCCACACCCAAGCCCTGCGCTTTGACGCCGCAGGTGCTGTGGTGCTGCCCGAAGGCGCAGGCCAAGGCGATGCGGGCTTGGACAAGCGCTTCCACATCAACTACGGCGTGCGCGAATTCGGCATGGCCGCCATCATGAATGGTGTGGCCCTGCACGGCGGCTACATCCCCTATGGCGGCACCTTCCTCACCTTCAGCGACTACAGCCGCAACGCCATCCGCATGGCTGCGCTGATGAAGCAACGCGTGGTGCATGTCTTCACGCACGACTCCATCGGCTTGGGCGAAGACGGCCCCACCCACCAATCCATCGAGCACGCCGCCAGCCTGCGTCTGATTCCGGGTCTTGATGTGTGGCGACCCGGCGACACGGCAGAAACCTTGGTGGCTTGGGGCGAGGCCCTGAAGAACAAACACCGCCCCAGCGCCCTGCTCTTGAGCCGCCAAAATGTGGCCTACAGCGCCAAAAACGCCGCTGCCCTGCCGCAAATCGCCCAAGGCGCCTATGTGCTGCGCGAGGCCACAGGCGGTGCGGCGCAAATGATTTTGATGGCCACAGGCTCTGAGCTGCCCTTGGCGCTGGAAGCGGCACAAACGCTGGAAGCCGAGCACGGCACGCCCACCCGTGTCGTGTCCATGCCCTCGAACTCGGTCTTTGATCGCCAAGAGGCGGCCTACCAAGCCAGCGTTTTGCCCGCAGGCGTGCCCCGCGTGGCCATTGAAATGGGCAGCAGCGACGGCTGGTGGAAATACGGCTGCGCCGCCGTTGTCGGCATCGACAGCTTTGGCGAATCCGCCCCCGCGCCCGTGCTGTTTGAGCACTTTGGCTTTACTGCTGAGAATGTGGTAGAAGTGGTGCGTTCTGTTTTGAACCACTGAAATGAGGAGGCGTTATGGCCGCTGTATTGCCCGCATGGTTTGCCACTCTTGAGCACAGGCTGCAAGAGTTTTATGAAATGCCGCCCAAAGGGCCAGGCGATTTGCTGCTGCGCATTCAATCGCCTGATCGTTTGTGGGAGTTTTTCGTCAGCATGAGGCCAGAGAATATGGTCATTGAACTGCTGCATCCAGACATCGAGGATGTGGAAGTGCAGGCGACCTTGGCCTTTAAAGAGGAAGTTGTGCACCATGTGCTAGAAAAGCCAGGTGACTTGGATCCTCGTATGCAGTATTTCGAGCGCAATACGGTGGTGGCTGGCGATATGAGCTTGGTGCAGTTTTTTGCGCAACTGCTCAAGCGCCCAACCTCTTATGACTTGGAAATTTTGGAGCATGTGCGCAGCCACCCCAACCAGCCCGAGGCGGTGTATGAAACCGATGTCATGGATGCCGAGCTGATTGTGCAGTTGATTGCAGCCAATCAGCCCATTTGCGTGCGTGGCGCTTTTGACTGGCCTGCCATTGATTGGTCGGTTGATGAATTTAGAAAAGTGCTGGGCGATGTGGCTTTGCGCTTCAACGCCAAAACGCAGCAAGAAGAAACTTTGGGCGATTTGCTGGATCAAATGCATGTCATGGATGGCCAGCGCGTCTATAGCGCGGGGCGCGGCTTGCCCGATAGTGCGGCACATTTGTTTCCATTGCCGCAGGTTTTGACGGAAGTGGCTGGTCGGCCGCATATTTGGATGGGCAAATCAGAGGCAGGGCGTTTGATCAGCAAGCTGCATTTGGATGTTTACACCTCATTGTTGGCTCAAGTTTGGGGTAAAAAAACGGTCTATCTTTACCCCCCCAACGATTGGGATCGCCTTGAGCCCTTGATGGCCTACTGTGGCTATCAGCCCTATTATTTCAACCCGCTGGAACCAGATTACGAGCGCTACCCCAAGGCCCAAGGGGTGGACTATTTGAAGGTGGATATCATGCCCGGTGATTTGTTGGTCATTCCGTCCGCTTGGATTCATGCGGTCGAGGTCGATGGCTGGACGCTTTCTATCACGCGCGCGGTCTTGCTTCAAGATGCGATTCGCTGGGTGAGCGAGAATGTGGCAACGGCTTAAAACACCATGAGAATTTTCTGCATCGCGAATCAAAAAGGCGGGGTCGGTAAAACCACCACCTGTGTGAATTTGGCCGCAGGTTTGGCCAAAATTGGCCAGCGTGTGCTTTTGGTCGATTTGGACCCGCAGGGCAATGCCACCATGGGTTCAGGTGTGGACAAGCGCGATTTAGCGGCATCAGTTTATGAGGTCTTGCTGGCCGAGAAAACGGTGGCCCAAGCCCGCCAGCGGGCCGACAAAGCCGGCTACGATGTGCTCGGCGCGAACCGCGATTTGGCTGGCGCTGAGGTCGATTTGGTGAATGAAGAAGGGCGCGAATACCGCCTCAAAAACGCCTTGGCCGAAGTGGCGCAAGATTACGATTTTGTGCTCATTGATTGCCCGCCCTCGCTGTCCATGCTCACCCTCAACGGTCTGTGCAGCGCCCACGGTGTGATTGTGCCCATGCAGTGCGAATATTTTGCGCTGGAGGGCTTGAGTGATTTGGTTTACACCATCAAACAGGTGCACGCCAACCTCAACCCCACACTTGAAATCATCGCCATCTTGCGCGTCATGTTTGACCCCCGCATCACCTTGCAGCAGCAGGTGAGCGAGCAGCTCAAAAACCATTTTGGCGACAAAGTGTTCGACACCGTGATTCCGCGCAATGTGCGCTTGGCCGAAGCCCCCAGCTATGGCCTGCCTGGGGTGGTGTTTGACCCCAGCGCGCGCGGCTCCAAAGCCTTTATTGCCTTTGCGCAAGAGATGGTCGAGCGCATGGGCAACTAGTCCAAACGCAGGCTGTTTGGCCTTGATTCATCGTTAGAATCAAACGCTGTTCAGACTGCACTGCGGCGCTCCAATGGGGTGCGGCAGTTTCTTTTTCTTTCCATTACTCCACAAGAAGGTCAGGCGATGAACTTAGACTTTACCGACGAGCAATACGAACTGCGCGATGCGGTGCGTAAATTCCTCTCTAACGAACACCCCGTGGGCCAAGCCCGCGACAACATCGACGGCAAAAAACTCTATAGCGAAGCCGTTTGGGATGGCTTGGCCAGCATGGGCGTGACCGCCCTGATGCTGCCCGAGAGCTGCGGCGGCCACGGCATGGGCGCGCTGGAGCTGTGCGTGGTAGCCGAAGAAATTGGCCGCCAAAACGCCTGTGTGCCACTGGCCTCTAGCCTGTATCTGGCCGTGCAAGCGGTGCTGCTGGGCTCCAGCGAAGCGCAACAACAAGAATGGCTCACACCCGTGTCCACAGGCACGATTGCGACATTGGCTGCGCCGCTCGACAGCAATGCTGGCGACAAAATTCTGGCGCAAGTGCCCACTTTTGATGGCCAAAACTTGAACGGCACGGCTGCTGTGGTGGCCGATGGCGCGATTGCCCAAATCGCCGTGGTGCTGGCCAAAGACAGCGCTGGCCAAGCCGTGCTGGTGTTGACCAAGCTCGACGGCGTTGCGCGCCGCACCTTGGACTGCGTGGACAACTCCAAACCCTTTGCCGAGCTGAAGTTCAACAACACCGCCGCCGTCGCCCTGGATGGCGGCAAAGACGCGCTGGCCGTGCTGGAGCAAGTGCGCTACCGCGCCGCTGTGCTGGTGGCCTTTGAGCAACTGGGCGGCGCTGACATGGCGCTGGAAATCTCTGCCGCTTACGCGCGCGAGCGCAAAGCCTTTGGCAAGCCCATTGGTGTGTACCAAGGCATCAAACACAAGCTGGCCGATATGTTCACCGCCAACCAAGTGGCGCGCTCACACTGCTACTACGGTGCTTGGGCTTTGAACACCGACGCGCCTGAGCTGGCCAAAGCCGCTGCGGGTGCCCGCGTCACCGCCAGCAACGCCTTCACCTTGGCCGCGCAAGAGGCCATTCAGGTGCATGGCGGCATGGGCTTTACTTGGGAAGTTGATTGCCAGCTCTTTTACAAACGCGCCCGCCAACTGGGTGTGATGCTGGGCAGCGTGCACGAATGGCGCGAAATTTTGGCCCGCGAGCTCGAAGCCGAATTCGACGCCGCCTAAGCCTTCCGATTTTTTAGATTGAACATTTACGGAGATTCAGACATGGATTTCAACGATAGCCCAGAAGAAGCAGCGTTCCGCCAAGAAGTGCGTACTTGGTTGGAAGGCGTTGCCCCCCGCAAAAAAAGCCCCAATGAAGCCTTTGGCCGCGAGTTGAGCACGGACGAGCGCATGGTCGCCGCCCGCAAATGGCAAATGACCAAACTCAAAGGCGGCTACGGCGCCATCACCTGGCCCAAAATGGCTGGTGGCCGTGGCGGCACGCCCATGCAAGAGATCATCTACCGCCAAGAAGAAGGCAACTTCAACATCCCAGCGGGCTTTTTCAATGTCTCCTTGGGTATGGTCATTCCTTCCGTCATGGCCCACGCCAGCAACGACATCCGCGCCAAACACGCCATGGCCGCCCTCAGCGGTCAAGAGCTGTGGTGCCAGTTGCTGTCTGAGCCCAATGCCGGCTCTGACCTGGGCATGGTACGCACCAAAGCCGAACGCCACACCAAAAACGGCGTTGAAGGCTGGCTGATTAACGGCCAAAAAGTATGGACCACCATGGCCCAATACGCCGACTATGGCTTGGTGCTGTGCCGCACCAACCCCGATGTGCCCAAATTCAAAGGTCTGAGCACCTTCTACATCGACATGAAAGACCCTGGCGTGGAAGTGCGCCCCATCCGCCAAGCCTCAGGCGAAGCGGAATTCAACGAAGTCTTCTTGAACGATGTATTCGTGCCCGATACGCAGCGCGTGGGCGAGGTCGATGGCGGTTGGAAAGTCACCCTCACTGGCATCATGAGCGAGCGCATGTCCATTGGCGGCGTCATGCCCAAAGACCTCTGGAAAACCGTGGCCAGCTTCCTCAAGCAAAACGAATTCTTCGGCAAACCTGCCATTGAAGATGGCCGCCTGCGCGAGAAATGGGTGGACATCTACCTCAATGAAAAAGGTCTGGACCTCATGCTCGCGCGCGGCTACACGGCCATCAGCAAAGGCAAACAGCCTGGCGCTGAGCTGCAAGTGGCCAAACTCATCATCGCCCGCACCTTGCAAGACTTTGGCTACTTCTCCATCGACTTGGAAGGCAATAAAGGCGTGCTCTCATCCAAAGAGCAAGGCGAGGAATGGGAATGGGTCGAGCGCCTGTGGTACGGCGCTGCGGGTATGCGCATTGCCGGCGGCACCGACGAAATCGTGAAGAACAATGTGGGCGAGCGCGTACTGGGCCTGCCCGCCGAGCCTGCGTTTGACAAAGACCTGGCTTTCAAAGACATCCCGAAATAAGGGCTGGCTCAAGTCTTCACCACAGAAAACCGCCTTAGGGCGGTTTTTTTGTGCTCAGCGCGTTTTTGTTGTGGGCATCAAAAAGCCGCCCGAAGGCGGCTTGGCTTATTAAGCCGCCAGCTTAGAAGCTGTGGCGCAAGCCCGCACCGTAAATCGTGCCTTTGGCATCTTGCACGCCAGCCAGGTTTTTGGTGTGGTTGGCACCCGCATAAGCGGTGGTGCGTTTGCTCAGGGCGTAACGCGCTTCAACACCCACGGAAGTGCGCTTGGCGCTGCCTTCGCGGTAGCTCAAGCCTGTGCCTGCCAAGCTGGGCAGCGCAGAGGCGGCGACCAAGGTGGAGGGGTTTGGCGTGGCGTTGCCTGTGTTGTAGAGCGTGCCCAGTTCATCACTGGCTTTAAAGGAGGCCACTTGGGCAATCAAAGTCCAGTTGTTGATGGGGGCAGTCCAGCCCAAGCTCCAGCCTTTGTCACGGCCTTCAACGCCGCTGACTTTGCCACCGCCCACACCTGCGCTGATTTTGCCGATGGGTGTGCCCACAGCACCGCTGAGGAAGGTGATGGCGACTTTTTGGTGGCCGCGTTGCAGGCCATTGATGGCGCTGGGGACAGTGTTTTGGCCTTTGTTTTCAGTTTGGTGCGACAGGCCCACGGCCCATTTGCCCTCAACGGAGTAGCCCAAACCAAAGCCGTAAACGCGGTCTTTGGTGCCGTCGGCAGGCTCATCAGCCGAGCCAGTGGTGCCGGCGATGATGGCGCCACGCCAATTGGTGCCAGGAGGCAGGTCGTAGCGCACGCTGTTGTTCACATAGGGGGTGTAGGGGCTGTTGGTGGTGGTGATGCTGACGGCTGCGGCGCGGTTGAAGGCGGAGAAAACGCTGTCAGATTGGGCATCGCTCAAGCGGTCAGAGCCGTCTTTCAAAGGCGTGGATTGCTTGCCCAAAGAGATGCTGCCCCAGTCGCCGCCCACGCCGACCAAGGTTTTTTCGCGGTGGGCACGGTTGGGGTTGCGCACGCTGTTGAAGGTGCCGGTATCGGTTTGGAATTCGCGCTCCAAAGTGGCAAAGGCGCGCAGGCCATTGCCCAAATCTTCTTTCACGGCAATGCCGATGACGCTGGGGCCGAGACCGCCAGAATCGACCACAGTTTGGCTGTTTTTGGTATAGGGGTTGAGCGCTGACTTATTCATCAGGGGGGACAGCGGGGTCAGGCCAGCCAATGGCCCTGGGAGGGCGTTGCCTTCAGGCAGGGTTTTGGAGTCTTTGCCCACAAAGGCATCGACCGTGCCGTAGAGGGTGACTGAGGTGTCTGCCAAGGCAGCGCTGGCGGCGGCTACGGCGGCCACGGCGATCAAGGTTTTTTTCATGCTTTGTCTCCTAAGGGTGATGCGATGCGGCGCGCCAGAGATGCCCCAAACGCGACCGAACCAAGGCATTCTAATCATGGGGGCGTGATTTTTTCCACGACAGCCCTAGGCCGAGCAGGGCCATGGGCCGCATATGCGGCATTTGCACAACGCTTATTGCGCCAGCAGTTTTTCGATATCGGCTTGCAATTGCTGGAAATTGGGCGGGCCAACGAGGCGTTTGACGATGCGGCCTTTTTTGTCGATGAGGAAGCTGGTGGGCGTGGCCTTGATGCCGCCCCAGCTTTGCGCCAACTCGCCCTTGTGGTCGAGTGCGACGCGAAAGGGCAGGGCGTTCTGCTGGGCAAAATTCTGCACAAAAGCAGGTGGGTCGTATTGCATGGCCAGCGCAATGGTGTCATAGCCTTGGGCTTGGTAGCGCTGGTGGATGCGGGCCAAATCGGGCATTTCGGCCACGCAAGTGGTGCAACTGGTGGCCCAGAAATTGAGCAGCCAGACTTTGCCCTGCAGCGCCTCGGTGCTGATGCGGCTGCCGTCCAATTGCAAAAATTCGCTCGGCGGCGCGGGTTCTTGCAAAGGCTGGCAGGCCAGCAAAGCCCAGCTCAAGCAGGCCAAAAGCAGCCAGCGCCAAGCACAGAAAAAACGATTGCGTAAGATAAGGCCCATCTTCAACCCAAGACTAAGGACAACCCATGAAGCTGCAAAATTTGATGACCCAAGGCCAATTGCCTCGCCGCCAATTGCTGCAATTATCCGCTTTGGCACTGGCCACGGCGCAGGCCAAGGTTTTTGCCCTGTCTTTGCCGGGCTTGAGTGACGGCCAAGCCAGCAGCGGCCTGGCGGCCTTGCTGGAGCAAAGCGCCACAGCGGCGGTGCTGCAATTGGGCCGCCCTGATGGTTTTATGGGCAATGACAAAGTGCGCATCGGCTTGCCTGGTCATTTGGATGCGGGCGCGAAACTGCTTAAACGATTGGGGCAGGGCAAAAAAGTGGATGAGCTGCTGCTGGCCATGAACCGCAGTGCCGAGCAAGCCGTGCCGCTGGCCAAGCCTTTGCTCAGCAATGCCATCAAAAGCATGACAGTCAGCGATGCCAAAGGCATTTTGACGGGCGGCAATACTTCGGTGACGGACTTCTTTGCCGACAAAACCCGCAGCCCTTTGACCGAGCAGTTTTTGCCCTTGGTGACAGAAGTCACCAGCAAAGCCTCTTTGAGCCAAAAATACAATGCCGTGGCGGGCAAAACCAAGGGCTTGGGTTTGGTGAAAGACGAGGACAGCAATTTGGAAGGCTATGTCACCCGCAAAACCCTCGATGGCCTTTACGCCATCATCGGTGAGCAAGAAGCCAGCTTGCGGGCCGACCCGGGCAAAGCCAGCGGCGATTTGCTCAAGAGCGTGCTCGGCAGCCTCAAAGGCTGATGCTGGCGTGTGCCCGTCTGGGGGCCGCCCTCCTCAAAATGGACGGCGGCTGGGCGGGTGTTTTTGGCGCAAAATAGCCCCGTTCAGGACGCAAGGCAGACAGAGCCTTGCGTTGGCAGTTTTTTAAATTGAAAGAAAGGTTCACACCATGGCACAAGCCTATATTGTTGATGCCCTGCGCAGCCCCACGGGCCGCCGCAAAGGGTCTTTGGGTGCGGTTCACGGCGCTGATTTGGGTGCCCATGTCATCAAAGGCATTGTGGAGCGCAACGCGATTCCTGCCGATGAGTATGACGATGTGATTTTTGGCTGTGTGGACACCATTGGCGCTTTGGCCGGTGACATTGCCCGCACCAGTTGGCTCGCCGCAGGCCAGCCCGATTGCGTGCCCGGCACCACGGTGGACCGCCAATGCGGTTCATCACAACAGGCCGTGCACTTTGCTGCCCAAGCTGTGATGAGCGGCACGCAAGATGTGGTGCTGGCTGGCGGCGTGCAAACCATGACGGCCATCCCCATCAGCTCGGCCATGATTGCCGGCCAGCAATACGGCTTTACCACGCCCTTTGCTGAGAGCAAAGGCTGGCAAGCACGCTACGGCGACCAGCCCGTGAATCAGTTCTACGCCGCCCAGCGCATTGCCGACAACTGGGGCATCAGCCGCGCCGATATGGAGCAATTTGCTGCTGAGAGCCACACCCGTGCCCTCAAAGCCATGGCCGAAGGCCGTTTTGACAAAGAAATTCTGCCCTTCACCCTGCCCGACGGCACGGTGTTGAAAATGGACGAAACCGCCCGCGAGCCGAATCTTGAAAAAATGGCCAGCTTGCAGCCTGTGGACCCCACCTACCCTGCCATCACCGCAGCCGTGTCCAGCTCCACTTGCGATGCCTCAGCCGCTGTGTTGGTGGTGAGCGAGGCCGCGCTCAAACGCTACAACCTCACGCCCCGCGCCCGCATCCACCACATCAGCGTGCGCGCCGCCGACCCCATTTGGCACTTGACCGCGCCCATTCCTGCCACGGAATATGCGCTGAAAAAAGCGGGCATGAGCATGAAGGACATCGACCTCGTTGAAATCAACGAAGCCTTTGCCTCCGTCGTCATGGCTTGGTTGAAAGAAACCGGCTACGACCACGCCAAAACCAATGTGAATGGCGGCGCCATTGCCTTGGGCCACCCACTGGGCGCATCGGGTGCCAAACTCATGACCACCCTGCTGCACGAGCTGGAACGCACCGGTGGCCGCTACGGCCTGCAAACCATGTGTGAAGGCGGCGGTCAGGCCAATGTCACCATTCTTGAGCGCCTGTAAGCTGCGGCTGTCAGGAGATAAGAGAAAAGGCCGCTTGATGCGGCCTTTTTTGTGGCTTGCTCTTGCGGTAGTCCCAAATTGGGATTACTATCGGTTCGATGAAAATCGTGGCCCTATCTGTCCTCAAAGCCTTCATTCAAAAGCACCCTGATGCTGAGGCGGCTTTGCTGGCGTGGTATGCCGAGGCAGCTCAAGCGAACTGGCGCCAACCCGCAGATATCAAAGCCCAATTTAAGTCAGCCAGTATTTTGAAAAATCGGCGCGTGGTCTTCAATATCAAAGGCAATGACTACCGTTTGATTGTGGCGATTGCTTATCAAACATCTTGGCTGTTTATCAAGTTTATTGGCACGCACGCAGACTACGACAAAGTGGATGCTGAGCGTGTGGAGCTGGATTTGGAAAGGAAAAGGTGAACGCCATGCACATCAAACCGATTAAAACGGATGAAGACTATGCCTTGGCCTTGGCGCAACTGGCAGAGCTGATTGAGCAAGACCCCAGCCCTGAGAGCGCCGCAGCCGATCATCTCGAAGTGTTGGGCACTTTGGTTCAGGTTTATGAGGCAGAGCACCATGCTTTGCCGTCTCCTGATCCGATTGAGGCCATTAAATTCCGCATGGAGCAGGGGCAGCTCAATGTGCGTGACTTGGAGCCGATGATTGGCAAGTCGAATCGGGTGTACGAGGTGCTCAGTCGCCAGCGCCCTTTGACTTTGCGGATGATTCGCAATCTGCATCAAGGTCTGGGCATCAGCGCAGCGGTTTTGATTGCGGCGTAATAGGCTGAGGCGATAGGAAAAGGCCGCTGGATGCGGCCTTTTTTGTGCTTTATTGGTTCCAGTCTTTGGTGCGAACACGGCCCGTTTGCAAGTAACTGCTCACTTGTTCTATGAAGTCTTTGAAGTCTTCGTTCTCGCTCAAGAGGCGCTGCGCGGATTCCCAGTCCACATCGGCGCGCGCACGGGCGGGCAAGAGGATTTCGCTTTCGCTGGGGTTTTCAGGGTTGAGCAAAATCAGGCCCACGCCGTGCAGGGCCGAGAGCATACGGAGTTCTTTTTCAGTGGCGGCATTGCTGATGAGTGTGGCAACCAAATAGGCTTCATGCGCCCAACTGGAGTTGCTCACGGCTTGAAAAAAGCTTTCGCGGGCATTGCCCAAATGCAGCTCTTTCTTGACCTCGAATGACCAGAGGCGGGCGCTTTGGCCGGCATTGTGTTTGACGCAGTGGCGAATCAAGTGGTCCCACTCTTTGTCCACGGGCTGCATGGCCACAATATCAGGGTGCAGCCATTGGTTGCCGCCTTTGCCCCGTGTGTTTCTTGATCGCTTTTCGTCGATGCGCAAGCAAAGCAAGCCAAGCTCTGTCTTGAGGTAATCAATGAGCATGGGGTAGAGCGCATGCTCTGATAGCTTTTGGGCGTTGCCTGTATCTGTATCGGCATCGTTGGCTTTTTCTTCATCGCTGTCGCCTATCGCCTCGGCATCATCGCGGCGGCGGCTGGGGTCAAACCAGTAGTGGCGAGGCCGTGGTTTGTCTTGCCAAAAAATGTGCGGGCTGGCCTTGGCTAGGCTGTCTTTTTGCGAACCAATTTCGGCCACGATTTGCTGCAAAAAAGCGGCATCCGTATCAAAACGGGGGTTGCTGCGTTTGCTGGCGTAATCCTTGGGGTGTTGGCTGATCAGGGCTTGGGCCAGCGCACGGGCGGTAAAACGCTTTTGCGGATGTTGCTGCAAAAAATGGACGATGCGTTGGATTTGCGATGTTTTGCTCATGGCTTGCCTCTTTACACACTCAACACCCGCAGGCAGTCATAGGCCGCAGGGTCGGTGTTTTTGCGTTGTGTCCAGGTTTGCGGTAGGGGCAGGCTGACGAGTTGCTGGTTTTGCATACCCAGCATGACACCGTGCTGGCCTGCGAGTAGGGCATCGACAGCGGCCACGCCGAGGCGCGAGGCCAAGATGCGGTCGCCCACGGCGGGGCGGCCACCGCGCTGCAAATGGCCAAGCACGGCCAGGCGGGTTTGCTGGCCGGTGGCCGCTTCAATCGCCGCTTGCACGGCTGCGCCGCCGCCGGGGTGGCCTTCTGCCACGATGATGATGGCGCTGCTTTTGCCACGGGCGTGGGCTTGCTCAATCACGGCCATGACGCTGGCGGGATCGCGTGGGCTTTCGGGCAAGAAGACTTCTTCTGCGCCGCCAGCCAAGGCCACATCCATAGCGATATGGCCCGCATGGCGGCCCATGACTTCGATAACGAAGGTGCGCTCGTGGCTGGCCCCTGTGTCCCGCAGTTTGTCCACTGCGTCCACGGCGGTTTCAATGGCGGTGAAGTAGCCGATGGTGTGGTCTGTGCCCCAGAGGTCGTTGTCGATGGTGGCGGGCAGGCCGACGACGGGCAGGCCGTGCTCGGTGGCCAGCGCGTGTGCGCCTTGCAAGCTGCCGTCACCGCCGATGACGACGAGGCCGTCAATGCCCGCGTTTTGCAGGTTTTGCATGGCGCGGGTGCGGCCTTGTGCGCTGCGGAAGTCAGGGCTGCGGGCAGTCAGTAGCATGGTGCCGCCGCGTTGCAAGATATTGGCCACTTGGCGTGGGCCAAGGTCGAGAAAATCGCCGTCCATCAGGCCGTTGTAGCCCCGGCGCACGCCGATGGCTTGCAGGCCACGGGCGCAGCAGGTGCGCACGGCGGCGCGGATGGCGGCGTTCATGCCAGGGGCGTCACCGCCGCTGGTCACAATGGCAATTTTCTTCATCGTTGGGCCTTGGTTTCTTGCAATACGGGATGGCGTGAGATGGGCTGGCGCTGTTTTTATTGCGCCGTCCAGCCGCCGTCTAGGGCAATGCTTTGGCCACGGATGTTGTCGGCCGCAGCGCTGCACAAAAAGACGCAGGTGGCGCCAATATCTTCGGTGCGGATGAAGCTTTGCGAGGGCTGTTTTTCGCTCAGCATGGCTTTGATGGTGGTGGCCTCGTCGGTGCCTGCTTCACGGCCACGGTCGTCAATTTGCTTTTGCACCAGTGGGGTCAGCGTCCAGCCAGGGCAAATGGCGTTGCAGGTGATGGGCTCCAGCGCTGTTTCAAGGGCAGTGGTTTTGGTCAGGCCGACCACGCCGTGTTTGGCGGCGATATAGGCCGATTTGTGGACCGATGCCACGAGGCCATGCACAGAGGCCAAATTGACGATGCGGCCCCAGTTTTTGCGGCGCATGACGGGCAGGGCCAAGCGCGTGGTGTGGAAGCAGCTACTGAGGTTGATGGCGAGGATGGCATCCCATTTTTCGGTGGGGAAGTCCTCAATCGCGGCGGTGTGCTGAATGCCAGCGTTGTTCACCAAAATATCTGCGCCGCCGAATTCGCTTTCCACATAAGCCATCATGGCTTCGATGTCGCTGGGCTTGGACAGGTCGGCGCCGTGGTAGCCCACGCGGATGTCAAAGCCTGCGGCTTGGGCGGCTTGTTTCACTTCGGCCTGCGGGCCGCTGGTATCGCCAAAGCCATTGAGGACGATGTGCGCGCCTTGGGCGGCCAAAGCCTTGGCCATGCCCAAGCCAATGCCGCTGGTGGAGCCGGTAACGAGGGCGGTTTTGCCTTGCAACATAGCTGTTTCCTTTTTTCGTTAAAACGCGCATTTTAGTAAGGTATGGGGTGCTGGCCCTACAATGGCAGCTTCCCCAATGGGCAGGGTTTGCCCAGCTTGAATTTTCTGCAACGATTTATGAATCACCCCAATCAGCGCCCCGAGGCGCATGAAAAACTCGATAAAAAAGCCCGCCTGCGCGAAGATGCCTTGCGCTACCACGAGTTCCCCCAACCTGGCAAAGTGACGATTGCACCGACCAAGCAGATGGTGTCGCAATACGATTTGGCCTTGGCCTATTCGCCCGGCGTGGCCATCCCCTGCGAGGAAATCGAAAAAGACCCCGCCGCCGCTTACAAATACACCAGCAAAGGCAATTTGGTGGCCGTGATTACCAACGGCACGGCTGTGTTGGGCTTGGGTGATATTGGCCCGCTGGCGGGCAAGCCTGTGATGGAAGGCAAGGGCGTGCTCTTCAAAAAATTCTCAGGCATCGATGTGTTCGACCTTGAGATTGATGAAAAAGACCCCGACAAGCTGATTGAAATCATTGCGGCCCTTGAGCCCACTTTTGGCGGCATCAACCTTGAAGACATCAAAGCGCCCGATTGCTTCTACATCGAACGCAAACTGCGCGAGCGCATGAAGATTCCTGTCTTTCACGACGACCAACACGGCACGGCCATTGTGGTGGGCGCAGCGGTGCTCAATGGTTTGAAAGTGCAAGGCAAGAAGATTGAAGAAGTCAAGCTGGCTGCCAGCGGCGCAGGTGCGGCGGCGCAAGCCTGTTTGCACTTGCTCATCAAGCTGGGCATGAAGCGCGAGAACATTTGGGTCTGCGATAGCCGTGGCCTGATTCACGAGCGCCGCAAAGACAGTTTGGATGCGGAGAAAGCCTACTTCATGCAAACTGGCCCAGCCGAAACTTTGGCCGACTGTATGCAGGATGCCGATGTGTTTTTGGGGCTTTCTGGCGCGGGCGTGGTGAGCCAAGATATGGTCAAAGTCATGGCTGATAAGCCCATGATTTTGGGCTTGGCCAACCCCATCCCTGAAATCATGCCTGAGGATATTTTGGCCGTGCGCGACGATGCCCTCATCGCCACGGGGCGCTCTGACTACCCCAACCAAGTCAACAATGTGCTGTGCTTCCCCTATATCTTCAGGGGTGCGCTCGATTCAGGGGCTACCAGCATCAGCAAAGAGATGGAAGTGGCGGCGGTGCACGCCATTGCCGAGCTGGCGCAGGCCGAGCAAAACGAAGTCGTGGCCGCAGCTTATGCGGGTGAAACCCTGCACTTTGGCCCTGAATACCTCATTCCCAAGCCCTTTGACCCCCGCCTGATGGAGCGCATCGCGCCCGCCGTGGCGCAGGCGGCAGCCGACAGCGGCGTGGCACAACGCCCGATTGCCGATATGGAGCACTATATTGAGCACCTGAAGGCTTTGGTACATGCCAGCGGCACGCTGATGAAGCCCGTGATTGCTGCGGCGAAAAAAGCCACGAAAAAACGCATTTGCTACTGCGAGGGCGAGGAAGAGCGCGTGCTGCGGGCGGCACAAATCGTCAGCGATGAAAACATCGCGCGCCCGATTTTGATTGGCCGCCCTGCCATCATCCGCCAGCGCATTGAGCGCTTTGGCCTGCGCCTTGAGGAAGGCCGCGACTACGATGTGGTGAACACCGAAATGGATGATCGCTACCGTGGCTTCTGGCAGGAATACCACCGCATGATTGAGCGCAAGGGCGGCACGGTGCAATTGGCCAAAATTGAAATGCGCCGCCGCTTGACCCTGATTGGCGCCATGATGCTGCACACGGGCCAAGCCGATGGCCTGATTTGCGGCACTTGGGCCACCACCGCCTTGCACCTGAAATACATTGACCAAGTCATTGGCAAGCGCCGTGACGCGCGTTTGGCGGTTCTGGGTGAAGCGGCTGAGGTATATGCCTGCATGAACGGCCTGATTTTGCCCAACCACCAAGTCTTCATTGTGGACACCCATGTGAACGACAACCCCACGGCTGAGCAGCTTTGCGCCATTACCATGATGGCTGCCGAGCAAGTGCGCCGTTTTGGTATTGAGCCCAAAGTGGCCTTGCTCTCGCACAGCAATTTTGGCGAAAGCGATGCGCCTTCTGCCGTCAAAATGCGCCGCACTCTGGCCTTGCTCAAAGAGCACGCCCCAGAGCTGGATGTCGAAGGCGAAATGCACGGCGATGTGGCGCTCGACCTGGATTACCGCAAAGAACGGATGCCCAATTTCGGCTTTGAAGGCGAGGCCAATATCTTGATCATGCCCAATCTCGACGCGGCCAATATTGCCTACAACCTGCTGAAAACCACGGCAGGCGGCAATGTCGCCATTGGCCCCATTTTGCTCGGCTGCAATGCGCCTGTGCATGTGCTCACGCCCAGCGCCCCCGTGCGCCGCATCGTCAATATGACCGCCATTGCCGTAGGGGATGCCAACTGTCCTTCGGGCGAGCTTTGCTAAGACTTGCCTTAAAATAGACTGTTTCACACGCCCAGCAGGTGAAGGATCCGCCTGCTGTGCTTTTTTATTGTTCTTCTTCCAACGAAAGACTTGCCATGAGCTACCAACACATCAAAGTGCCCGCAGGCGGCAGCAAAATCACCGTCAATGCCGATTTCAGCTTGAATGTTCCTGACGAGCCCATCATCCCCTTCATCGAAGGCGATGGCATTGGCGTGGACATCAGCCCTGTGATGATCAAAGTCGTCGATGCGGCCGTGGCGAAATCTTACGGCGGCAAGAAAAAAATCCACTGGATGGAAGTCTATGCTGGTGAGAAATCCACCACTGTGTACGACAAAGACACTTGGCTGCCTGATGAAACCATGGAAGCCCTGCGCGAGTATGTCGTCTCCATCAAAGGCCCCTTGACCACGCCTGTTGGCGGCGGCATCCGTTCCTTGAATGTGGCCCTGCGTCAGCAACTTGACCTCTATGTTTGCCTGCGTCCTGTGCAGTATTTCTCTGGCGTGCCCTCACCCGTGAAGGCTCCTGAGAAGGTCGATATGGTCATCTTCCGCGAAAACTCTGAAGACATCTACGCGGGTATCGAATACCAAGCCGAAAGTGCTGAGGCGAAAAAACTCATCGACTTCCTGCAAAATGAAATGGGCACCACCAAAATCCGTTTCCCTGGCACTTCTGGCATCGGCATCAAGCCCGTTTCCAAAGAAGGCACCGAGCGCTTGGTGCGCAAAGCCATCCAATACGCCATCGACAACGACAAGTCCTCTGTGACTTTGGTGCACAAAGGCAACATCATGAAGTTCACCGAAGGCGGCTTCCGCGACTGGGGCTACGCACTGGCGAAAAACGAATTTGGCGCACAAGAGATTGATGGTGGCCCATGGTGCGCCTTCAAAAACCCCAAAACCGGCAAAGAAATCGTGGTCAAAGACAGCATCGCCGATGCTTTCTTGCAGCAAATCATCTTGCGCCCCGATGACTACAGCGTGATTGCCACTTTGAACTTGAACGGCGATTACATCTCTGACGCACTGGCCGCACAAGTGGGCGGTATCGGCATTGCTCCTGGTGCCAACCTGAGCGACTCCATTGGCATGTTTGAAGCCACCCACGGCACTGCGCCCAAATACGCAGGCAAAAACAAAGTCAACCCTGGCTCTATCATTCTTTCTGCTGAAATGATGCTGCGCCATATGGGCTGGACTGAGGCGGCTGATCTTGTCATCAGCGCTATGGGCAAAGCCATCCTGAGCAAAAAAGTCACTTACGACTTCGCCCGCATGATGGACGATGCCACCGAAGTGTCTTGCTCCGAGTTCGGCGATGTGATGATCGCCCAGATGTAAGCCTCACCCCTGTGAGCTGACTGCACGGCAACCGCCAAGGCCCCTCGGGTTTTGGCGGTTTCGTTTTTTTCAATCATGGCCATAGGCCCACTGCGGGCTCAGGTCTGTGACAAAGGTCCCAAAGTGCGATAATCTTTGGGTTTTCGTTTTTTCACTACAAGCATAGAGAATCACCATGGCAAACAAAATCAAATGCGCCATCATTGGCCCAGGCAATATCGGCACAGACTTGCTGGCCAAACTGCAACGCAGCCCCTTCCTTGAGCCCGTATGGATGGTGGGCATTGACCCCAACTCTGACGGCCTCAAACGCGCCCAAGAAATGGGTCTGAAAACCACGGCTGATGGCGTGGACGGTTTGGTGCCCCATGTGCTGGCAGACGGCGTACAAATCGCCTTTGATGCCACCAGCGCCTATGTTCACGCTGAGAACAGCCGCAAGCTCAACGAGTTGGGCGTGCTCATGATTGACCTCACACCTGCCGCCATCGGCCCCTTCTGCGTGCCCCCCGTGAACCTGATGGAGCACTTGGGCAAAGGCGAGATGAATGTGAACATGGTCACCTGCGGCGGCCAAGCCACCATCCCTATGGTGAATGCCGTGGCCCGTGTGCAGCCTGTTGAATACGGCGAAATTGTCGCCACCGTTTCCAGCAAATCAGTCGGCCCTGGCACGCGCAAAAACATCGACGAATTCACCCGCACCACGGCTGGCGCGGTTGAAGCGGTGGGCGGCGCCAAAAAAGGCAAGGCCATCATCATCATCAACCCCGCAGAGCCCCCCCTGATGATGCGTGACACCATCCACTGCCTGTGCGAGGGCGAGCCCGACCAAGAAGCCATCAAAAAATCGGTGCAAGACATGATTGCCGATGTGCAGAAATATGTGCCTGGCTACAAACTGGTGAACGGCCCCGTATTCGACGGCAAAAAAGTCTCCATTTATATGGAAGTCGAAGGCTTGGGTGACTACCTGCCCAAATACGCTGGCAACCTTGACATCATGACCGCCGCTGCCGCGCGCACGGCTGAAATGTTTGCCGAAGAAATTGTCTCTGGCCGCCTCACCCTCAAACCCACTTTGCTGCCTTAAGCCGCAGTGGTTTTAGTCGCAGTACGGGAGTAAAACATGGCAGAACAAGACGATTTGATTTCTTTCTTGGTGCAAGTGCGGTTGCAACTGCCCGCCGCCCAAGAAAAGCACGCCGAGACCCTTTATGTGGAGCTCGAACGCGCTGGTCTTTACCGCAAGCACCGCAATGGCGCGGGCGATATGGACACCCTGCCTGCGGGCGTGGTCATGGGCGTGTTCACAGGCTATAACTCAGTCGATGTGTGCGCCTTTGTGCGCAACGCCGTCATCTTGGTTTTGCAAAACCTCAAGCTCAAAGCTGAAATCAGTATCATCGCAGGCGAAAAAGCGGCCTGGGTGGTGCTCTCGGTTTAAGCCCTTATTTATTTTTGGCTGCCCAGCGGCCCCTTCTCACTAGGAGAGAGCAGATGAACCTCAAAGGTAAAAAAATCACCTTGCATGACATGACTTTGCGTGATGGTATGCACCCCAAGCAACACCAAATCAGCTTGGACGAAATGGTCTCCATTGCCAAAGGCTTGGACGAAGCAGGTATGCCCCTGATTGAAGTCACCCACGGCGACGGTCTCGGCGGTGCTTCACTCAACTACGGCTTCCCCGCCCACAGCGATGAGGAATACCTCAGCGCCGTCATCCCGCAGATGAAGCAGGCCAAAGTATCGGCCCTGCTGCTGCCTGGCATTGGCACTGTGGATCACCTCATGATGGCCCACGAGCTGGGCGTGAAAACCGTGCGCGTGGCCACCCACTGCACCGAGGCCGATGTCTCTGAACAGCACATCAATATGGCCCGCAAACTCGATATGGACACCGTCGGCTTTTTGATGATGGCCCATATGAACACGCCCGAAGGCTTGGTCGAGCAAGCCAAGCTGATGGAAAGCTATGGCGCCAACTGCATCTATGTCACCGACTCAGCCGGCTATATGCTGCCCGAAGATGTGAAAGTGCGTTTGGACGCCGTGCGCCAAGCCCTCAAGCCTGAAACTGAGCTGGGCTTCCACAGCCACCACAACCTCGCCATGGGCATTGCCAACTCTTTGCAAGCCATTGAGTGCGGTGCCACCCGCATTGACGCGGCCACTGCTGGTTTGGGCGCAGGTGCGGGCAACACGCCTATGGAAGTCATGGTTGCCGTATGCGAGCGCTACGGCATTGAAACGGGTGTGGATGTGTTCAAAATCCAAGATGTGGCCGAAGATTTGGTTGTGCCCATGATGGACTTCCCCATCCGCATTGACCGCGACGCGCTGACCCTGGGCTACGCTGGCGTTTACGGCTCTTTCTTGCTGTTTGCCAAGCGCGCCGAGAAAAAATACGGCGTGCCCGCCCGCGAGATCCTGCTCAAACTGGCTGAGAAGAAATTCGTTGGCGGCCAAGAGGACTTGATCGACGACACGGCCATGACCATGGCCCGCGAGCGCGGTTTGCAAGTGGCGTAATTCGCCCCGCGCAAAGCGCATCCCCCCACAAGCGCCCAGCCTTATGGTTTGGGCGCTTTTTTAACGACCACGGTTTGGGCCATTTTGTCGTGCCAGCCTTGCTTGCGGCGATCAAAAGCCACCCAGATGATGCCCAAGGCCAGCACCACGCTGGAAATCAAATAGCCCACATAGCGCAGCACATATTGCCCAGAGCTGGGCTTTTCGCCAGTTCTCGCATCCACAATCACGGCACCAATGGCCATCTTGCCGGGCGTGGCATCCTTGGCGAACCAAAACAGCAGGGTAGCGACTGCTGGAAAGACCCAAGAGAGCAGCACATCCACCCAGCCGGCAACAAGGCCCTCACTGGCCTGCCAATAAGCTGTGCCGTAATACAGGGTTAAAAGCGGCCCAATGATGGCCCAAACCAAGATGATATCTATGATGGACGCGCCCACTCTGGCCCAAAAGCCCACATATGCCATGTCTTCTGTTCTCATGCGTTTTCTCCTGCAAAATTGGCTCGGCGCTTGGGCTGGATCCCGCTTTTGGCCCAAGCTGGCGCAATATAGCATGGCCTGTTTGCCGCCCATTTCTAACCCTCACCCCTTCACAACAGCCCCATGAAACTGCTTTTTATCGTTGATCCGCTGGCTGGCTTCAAGCTGGCCAAAGACTCCACCTACGCCATGATGCAAGAGGCGCAAAGCCGTGGCTGGCAAGTCGCCGCCTGCGAGCTGCATGAGCTGCACTGGGCCGCAGGCCAGGGCGTGCAAGCCCAAGCCCATTTTTTGCGCTTAAAAACCCTAGAGCTGGGCCAAGGCGAGGCAGGCGCTTGGTATCAGGCCGAGGCCGCGCAGTGCCTGCCCTTGCATGATTTTGATGCCGTCATCATGCGCAAAGACCCGCCCTTTGACGCTGAGTATTTGTATGCCACCCACTTGTTGCAACAGGCCGAACGCGAGGGCGCTTGCGTCATCAACCGCCCGCAGGCCCTGCGCGATCATTCTGAAAAGCTGGCGCTGATGGAGTTTGCTGAGTTGGCCGCGCCCACCATCGTGGCCCGTGATATGGCGGTGCTCAAAGCCTTTCATGCCGAGCACAAAGATGTGATTTTTAAACCCCTGGACGGCATGGGCGGCGCGGGCATCTTCCGCATTGCGGCCGATGGCATGAACTTGGGCAGCGTGTTGGAAATGCTGACGCAAAACGGTCAGCAATCCATCATGGCGCAGCGCTATTTGCCTGAAATTGCCGAGGGCGACAAACGCGTGCTGCTGATTGGCGGCCAAGTGGTACCCTACTCGCTGGCCCGCATTCCGCAGGCGGGCGAAGTGCGTGGCAATTTGGCGGCGGGCGGCACAGGCGTGGCGATGGATTTAACAGCGCAAGAGCGGGCCGTGGCCGAGCGCCTGGCCCCCGTGCTGCACGCCCGTGGCCTGGAGCTGGTGGGCCTGGACATGATTGGCGGCCAGCTCACGGAAATCAATGTCACCAGCCCCACTTGCTTTGTTGAAATCACCCAGCAAAAAGGCGTGAATGTGGCCGCGCTGATGATGGATGCCGTGCAAGCGGCCCAGCTCAAACACACAGCCTGATGCCCGTGTGCTAAGGAGCCGCGCCCATGTCTTTGCCCCCACCGCCTCAGCCCAGCGATGCCAGCGATTGCGGCAGCGCCGCCTGCGCCATCGATCTGCTGCCCCAAGTGCCCAAGCATGAACACGCGCACGAACACGGCGACCATGAGCACCACCATCACGACCACGGCCACGATCACCACCACCACAGCCATGAGCACAGCAGCGCTGGCCTAGCGCCGCCCACCGTGCAGGCCCTGCCGCCGGGCGTGGCGCTCTACCACATCCCCGCCATGGACTGCGCCGCTGAAGAAGCCGAAATCCGCCAAGCCTTGGCCGGCATCACCGCCATTGCCAGCCTGCGTTTTGAGCTGGGCGCCCGCACCTTGGCCGTGCAAGCGCCCGAGGCCGCGCAAGCGCAAATTGAGGCGGGCATTCGCCAAGCAGGTTTTGCCGCCAAACGCGTGCAAGCCACGCCGCAAGCCTCTGCTTGGCAGCGTTGGGCTTGGCCACGCATGGCTTTGGCCTTGGCGCTGGCGCTGCTGGCCGAGGTCTTGCACTTCGCCTATGAAGGCCGCAGCAGCGCCGCCTTGTATGCGGGCATGGGCCTGGCCGTGCTGGCCATTGCCTTGGCGGGCTGGGGCACTTACCAAAAGGGCCTGCTGGCCCTGCGCCACTTCAAGCTCAACATCAATGCCTTGATGACCGTCGCCGTCACAGGGGCCGTCCTCATTGGCCAATGGCCCGAAGCCGCCATGGTCATGGCCCTTTATGCCATTGCCGAAGCGATTGAAGCCAAGGCCGTGGATCGCGCCCGTCACGCCATTGGGCAGCTGCTGGCGCTTGCGCCTGAGCAGGCCGAAGTGCAGCAGGCCGATGGCGGCTGGCACTGGCAGGCCGTTGAGCGCGTGCCCGTGGGCGCGCTGCTGCGGGTCAAACCCGGCGCCCGCCTGCCGCTGGATGGCCGCATTGAACAAGGCCACAGCGCCCTCGACCAATCCTCCCTCACGGGCGAAAGCCTGCCCATAGACAAAACCGTGGGCGATGCGGTCTTTGCCGGCAGCATCAACCAAACGGGCGAGCTGCAAGTGCGTGTCACGGCGGTGGCGGCTGAAAGCAGCTTGGCCCGCATGATTCACGCCGTTGAGCAAGCCCAAGGCAGCCGCGCGCCCACGCAGCGTTTTGTTGATCGCTTCGCCAGCATCTACACCCCCGTCGTCTTTGTGTTGGCCCTCTTGGTGGCCCTGCTGCTGCCGCTGCTGGGCATGGCCACTTGGCTGGCTGCCATTTACAAAGCCTTGGTTCTGCTCGTCATTGCCTGCCCTTGCGCCTTGGTCATCTCCACCCCCGTCAGCGTCGTCAGCGCCTTGGCGCGGGCCGCACGGCAGGGCATTTTGATGAAGGGCGGCGTGTATCTGGAGCAAGCCCGCAACATCCGCGCCATCGCCTTAGACAAAACCGGCACCCTCACCGAAGGCTGCCCCGTGCTGCAAAAACACGCCTTGCTCGATGCCAACGCCCAGCCCGCCCAAGTGCTGGCCTGGGCCTACAGCCTCGCGCAACGCTCTGATCACCCCGTCTCGCAAGCCATTGCCCAAGGCTTGGCGGCGCAAGTGGGCGGGCAAAACCATGCCGTAGAAGGCTTTACCGCCCTGCTGGGGCGCGGCAGCCAGGGCGATGTGGCGGGCCAGCGCCTCTACTTGGGCAATGAGCGCCTGCTGCTAGAGCTGGGCTTGGCCACACCTGAGCTGCAAGCGCAGTTACAAGCGCTGGAAGCCCAAGGCATGAGCCTTAGCCTACTGGCCACAGACCGCCGCGCCCTCGCCTACTTTGCCGTGGCCGATCGCATCAAAGACAGCTCGCGCCAAGCCGTGGCCGAGCTGCACCAGCTTGGCATCGCCACCATCATGCTCACGGGCGACAACAGCGCCACCGCCCAAGCCATCGCCGCGCAAGCGGGCATAGCCGATGCCCGTGGCCAACTGCTGCCCGAGGACAAACTCGCCGCTATCCAAACCCTGCAAGCCGAGCACGGCGTGGTGGCCATGACGGGCGACGGCATCAACGACGCCCCCGCCTTGGCGCAAGCCGACATCGGCTTTGGCATGGGCGCAGCGGGCAGTGACATTGCTACCGAAGCCGCCGACATCCTCATCATGAACGACGACCTGCGCCGCATTCCCGCCGCCATACGGCTCTCGGCGCAAACCCACCGCATCTTGTGGCAAAACATCGCTCTCGCCATCGGCATCAAAATCATCTTCCTCATCTTGGCCATCTTCGGCCACGCCACCATGTGGATGGCCGTCTTTGCTGACATGGGCGCCAGCTTGCTGGTTGTCTTCAACGGCCTGCGCTTGCTAAGGGCTAGGGTGTGAGGGGGCCGTGCACCCATCCATCAAACTTTAGGCGGCGCTGCCGGCACAGCAGCAGGTAGCGCATAAATGCCTTGAATGTGGCCACACCTTTTCTGATTGAGCAGGCTACATAACAATTCATTCAAGCCGACGCCGCTTCGCGGCGCAGCTTAATTCAGGCGTTAGGCCCGATTTGTGACACAGCAGCCACTTCAATCGCGCTTGTGTTCAATCACTCAGATTTTCTTCGCGTCAACCTGCTCATGCCCAATTGTCTTGATCTCGTTGCGTAGTTCCTTGATATACCCCTTCGCATCTTTCAGCTCACGCTCAAGGCCCACAATTTCCCGCCTGTAGCTCATCTCCTTAACCCAATTTGAAACTGTTGCTTGGGAGCAACCGAGAACCTTCGCCACATCTGCCTGCTTCCCACCGAAATCCGTCACAAGCGAGTAGGCTGCAATCATGGCTCGCTCTCGCGGTTGACCAGCTTTATTTTTGTATACCATCACAATGTCCTCAATTTTAGAAAGAACCTCAATTATCAGATATCTGATATTAGATTGCAAGCGTCCGCATGTTTGGCTCGGGCGACATCTCACCTAGCACCACTGCTCTATGATTGGGTTGGCGTAGGTCTGGGAAAAGTCCCCAGCATTCCTAACAATTCATTCAAGCCGACACCGCTTTGCAGCCTCATTTGTCAAGGTCGCTCATTCAAGCCCCCAGCAAACCCAACAAATGCGTTTGCAAAGCACGGGCTTCGGTGCTTTGCATGGCCGCTGGGCTGTGGGCAATTTCGGCATGGCTGCGTTGTTTGGCCTGCTCGCATTCGGCATACAGTTGCTCGGATTTGTGCTGGGTCAAATCGCAATGCTGCACGGCAAAGCGCAGCATGCCCTCCCGTGGCCACCAGCGGCGGCAGCCTTGCAAGGTCAGGGCCGCTTGGTCTTGGCGCACATAGGCGGTGGTGCTGATGACATCGTAGGCGGGGGCCAACCACACATCTTGGGCATGGCTGTAGAGCAGGCCAAAGTTCTTCAAGTGGGCATCGCCGTTTTGCAGCATTTGGTTGCATACCAGCATTTTGAAGAATTGCTGCATGGCCTTGTGTTTGTGCTGCGCTGAGGTAAATACGCGGCTTATAGGTTCAGCTCAGAGTGCGAGCCGAGGCGGGCAAGTACCAGACGGGGCGGCTCCTCAGTATCCGCATCGAAGCGCCGATAGATTAGCACCAGATCGGGCTTCACATGGCAGTCTCGGTAATCCTTCCAGTTGCCTGTGAGCGCATGGTCGCGGTGTTTTGCGGCAGCGGCATATCGCCTGCCAGTAGGCTGATGATTTGTTTGAGTTCAGTGTCCAGAATGCTGCGGTGCGGCCCCTTGGCCTCTCGTTTGAAGTCCCGCTTGAAGGCGGTCGTGACCTCAATCTTCCGCATGAAGGTCAGAGAACAGGGCATCGACGGAGTCGAACTGCTGGAGGCCGCCGCGCTCGATCTCTGCGAAGGCCGCAAGCGTTTCGGCATTGGGCTGAAACAGCGCCGCCGGAATGCTCTTGTCCTGCGCAATGCGGGTCATGAGCACACGCACCACATCGCTCACGGTGAGGCCCGATGCCTGAATCACCGCGTTTGCTACATCCTGAATTTCGCTCGGTACACGGGCTTGAATCATGCGACTGACAGCCATATTTCGCTCCTCTTCAATCATGTATTGCATTGTAATACATCATTTTTGAGTGCGACCTTTGCAGCTCAATGCTCACGCAGCATTTTTTGTCTTGGTTCAAGCTTCGCCCCAAGCACCTTCCGGCTGGGCGTGATCTGCCTTGTCCAAGAAGAGAAGGGCTCATATACTTCAAGCATGAACACGCAACTTCTCTTTCAGCTAAGCCAACTCAGCATCGCAGAACAGCTAGAGCTGATCGACGTGTTGTGGGATGGCATTGCCATGCACCATGCGCTTCCCAGCCCGACCGCCGCGCAGAGGGCAGAGCTTGACAGGCGCCTTGCGGATCATGAGGAAAACCTAGGCGATGTGGTGGCGTGGAGTGAGGTCAAAGCGGCGGCGCTGGCACGCATCAAGCAATGACGCTGCCGGTCACTTTTCGCCGTGCAGCTCGTGCAGAGTTGATTGAAGCAGCAGCGTGGTATGAGTCGCGATGGCTCAATTTGGGGGCTGAGTTCATCGCCGAAATTGAGCGCTGTGTTGTCCTAGCAGCGGAGCAGCCTTTGCTCTTTGGTATTGTCCATAACGGCATTCGCCGTGTTCTGGCCAATCGTTTTCCCTACAGCGTTTATTACCGCCCAGAACCCCGCCGCATTGTGGTGCTCGGGGTTTTCCATTCCAGCCGCAATCCATCTATCTGGCAGCGTAGAGGCTAACAATTCGTTGTGACAGACTGCTCTGAACTCAAGGCACGAGCCACCGTGCCCAAGGCTTGGGTTAAGGCGGCTGGGTCGTTTTCTTCCAGCACAATGTTCAAATACTCGGCGATGGCCTCGGGGCTGTCCAGCAGCGTGGCCATATCGAAGTCGATCAAGTCAGCGGCTGTTATTTTGTCCATTTCATGCACCTTCCTGAAGCGGTTGGGGCAGGGCCTACGCCCGACTCAAGGCATCCACGGGGTTGAGGCGGGCGGCGCTGCGGGCGGGCAAGAAGCCGAAGGCGACGCCAATGAGGGTGGAGCTGGCGAAGGCGGCGACGATGGAGAAGGTGGAGAAGCTCATGCGGAAGCTGTCGCCACCAATTTGGTCGAACAGTGCGCCGATGCCTAAGGCCAGGCCCACGCCGAGTAAGCCGCCGAGCAAGCACACCAGCACGGCTTCAATGAGAAATTGCTGCAAGATGTCGCTTTGCCTAGCGCCCACGGCCATGCGCACGCCAATTTCTTGCGTGCGTTCGGTGACGCTGACGAGCATGATGTTCATCACCCCAATGCCGCCCACGATGAGGGAAATCACGGCAATGGCGGAAATCAGCAGGGTCATGGTGGCGGTGGTTTTTTCCACCGTTTGTTTGACGCTGTCGCTGCTCATGGTGAAGAAGTCTTTGGCGCCGTGGCGCTGGGTCAGCATTTGCGTGATGGCGGCATCGGCGGCGGTGTTGGACTCGCCGTCTTTCACCTTCACGGTGATGGCGCGCAGGGTGTCTGTGCCCAGCAAGCGGGTCATGACGGTGGTGTAGGGCAGCCAAATGTTGAGGGCGTCGGGGTTGCCAAAGGGGCTGTCTTTGGGCGCGGTGACGCCAACGATACGCACGGGCACGCTGCCCAGCAGCAGCACTTGGCCCACGGGGTTTTCACCTGCGGCAAAAAAGGCCGCTTGCGTGTTGGGGTCAATCACGGCGTCTTGCGCGTGCTGGCGCTCGGAGCGCCGATCAAAGGCCGTGCCTTGCGCCATGTCATAGCCCAGGGCGTAGAAGTATTGCTCGCCCACGCCGTTGATGTTGGCGGTTTTCTCCTCGCTGCGGTAGCGTGTGGTTAGGCTGGTTTGCACCATGGGGCTGACGGCATCTAAGAACGGCAGTTGCGCCAGGGCGACGGCATCGCTGGGCACCAGGGTGCGTATTTTGCTGGCATTGCGGTCGCCGAAGCCTGCCCCCGCGCGGATGTCGATGGTGTTGGTGCCCATGCCGCTGATGTCGGCCAAAATGCGCTCGCGTGAGCCTTGGCCCAAGGCGACGACGGACACCACCGAGGCAATGCCAATGATGATGCCCAGCATGGTGAGCAGGGTGCGTAGCTTGTGCGCCACCATGGCGCGCACGGCCATATTGAAGGCTTCTTGCAAGCGCCCGATGAGGCCGGCCCACTCGCGCTGTGGCGCAGGGCTGGCGGGGGTGGTTTTGCTTGGGGCAGCGGCTGGGGGTAGGGCGGTGGATGACTGGGCGGTTTGGGCCTCATTTTGGGCTTGGCTTTTGCGTACATCTGAGATGATGCGGCCATCAGAAATCTCAATCACGCGTTCGGCGTGGGCCGCCACTTTGGGGTCGTGCGTCACCAAAATAATGGTGTGGCCCTCGGCATGCAGCTCTTGCAAAATCCGCATCACCTCCTCGCCGCTGGCGGTGTCCAGTGCGCCGGTGGGCTCGTCGGCCAAAATCACGCTGCCGCCATTCATCAGCGCCCGCGCAATCGACACCCGCTGCTGCTGCCCGCCAGAGAGCTGGCCCGGGCGGTTGCCCAAGCGCTCGCCCAAGCCCAAGCGGTCCAGCAGTTTTTGTGAACGGGCATGGCGTTCTGCCGCAGGGCGGCCTGAATACACAGCAGGGATTTCCACATTGCCCATCGCTGTTAAATCGCCCAGCAAGTGGTAGCGCTGAAAGATGAAGCCAAAATGCTCGCGGCGCAGGCGGGCCAGTTCATCGGGTGGCATTTGCCCCGTCTCTTTGCCCATGATTTGGTAGCTGCCGCTGGTGGGCTGATCGAGGCAGCCCAGAATGTTCATCAGCGTGGATTTACCCGAGCCCGATGCGCCCATGATGGCCACCATCTCGCCCGCGTGGATGTCCAAATCCACATCTTGCAGCACCGTCACCACATCGTCCCCTGCGGGAAACTGGCGCAGCAAACCGCGCGCGCGCATCAAAGGTTCTTGCTTTTGCATGGCGCTGGCCTTTAGAACATGCGAACGCCACCGGGGCGGCGGTTGCTTGATCCGCCCGAGCCTGTGGCCGCATCACCAATTACCACCTGCTCGCCTTCTTTCAGGCCGTCCAGCACCTCCACCTGCACGCGGTTGTTCAAGCCCGTGCGGATCTCGCGCTCGCTGATTTGCTGCTGGCCCTTCTCGCCCGTGGCCACGCGCACTGTGCGTACACCGCCACGGCCACGGCCTGACAAAGCGCCGGCGGGCAGCAGCAGGGCATTCTCGCGTTTGTCCAGCGTAATCGACACCTGCGCCGTCATCGCAATCCGCAGCTTGCCATCGGGGTTGGGCACATCGAACAAGCCGTTGTAATAAATGGCCGTATTGCTGCTACCGGCGCCACTGCTTTGGCCCGTGCTGCTGGCAATATCAATCGGGCCAGGCTCAATCGCCCGCAGCGTCGCCTCATAGCGCTTGTCAGGATCGCCCAGCAGGGTGAAGTAAGCGCCCATGCCCGGCTGCACGCGCGGCACATCCGCTTCTGAAATCTGCGCCTCAATCGTCATGGTGGATAAATCGGCCAGCTTGATGATGGTGGGCGTGGTTTGATTCGCGTTCAGCGTCATGCCCTCATCCGTCACAATCGCCACCACCACGCCATCCATGGGCGCAACGATGCGGGTATAGCCGAGGTTGGTATTGGCCGTTTCAGCCCGCACCGCAAACTGCTCAATCTGCGCCTTGGCTGCGGCCACATCCGCTTGGGCGCTTTGCAAACTCGTTTGCGCCACAGTCAGCGCATTGCTCGACACAAAGCCTTTATCGGCCAAATTCTTTTGCTGCTGGAAGTCCACTTGGGCGCGGTGCAAAGCTGCTTGCTTGGCCGCCAAAGTCGCCTTCGCTGCTGTCAATTGCGCTTGGGCATCCTGCACGGCATTCTTTTGCGTGGCCGAATCAATCTCTGCCACCAACTGGCCCTGCTTGACCTCATCGCCCAGCGCCACATACAAGCGCTTGACCTGCCCCGACACCTGTGCGCCCACATTGATCATCTTGCTCGCCTCAATCGTGCCCGAGGCCAATACGCTGTCCTCCAAATCGCCGCGCGTCACCGTCGTCGTCAGCACATCGGGCGTTTGCTTTTTGCTCTGGCTCTGTTTGAAGTAAAAATAGCCCGCCACGGCCAACACCACGGCCAAAGCCAACAACCAACCTATCTTTTTGCGCATAAATCAACCCAAGCGGTAAATGTGAAACTGGGCCCGATACTAGCCCATTCCCTCTGGGCAAAGCGGCTTTTTGCGCCGCAAACGGTGGGGTTTTACAAGGCTTTACACAAGCGCAGCGTGGGCTTTACGCACCAGCAAGGCATTCACACGGCCATCTTTTTCTTCATTTCTGTGCGCGGCTGAACTGCCCCCCCTCCAGCACGCACAAAAAAACCCAAGTGCTGGCACTTGGGTTTTTGCAGGCACACAAGGCAGAAAAGCGGCGCTTACATGGGTGCTTTGAGGCCCTGCACAATGGTTTTGATGGTTTTCTCGGGGTCCACAAAGGGGGGCTTGAGGCCCATTTTTTGCTGTGGATCCCACCAGCCCGTGCGGTAGATGAGGCGGTGGTGGCTGAATTCGAGGAAGCCTTCTTTGCCGTTGTAGCGGCCCATGCCTGAAGCACCCACGCCGCCAAAGGGCGCATCGCACATGGCCACATGCATGAGTACATCGTTGACCACCACGCCGCCTGAGAGCGTGTTTTGCAGTACATATTCTTCTTCGGCTTTGTCTTGGCCGAAGTAGTAGAGCGCCAGAGGATAGTCGCCTTCTTGGATTTCGGCGACGACTTCTTTGATGTCGAGGTAGGTGCGCACCAAGGCGGCAGCGCCAAAGATTTCCTCATTGCAAATGATGGCATCACGGGGGGGGTCAATCACCAAGCGCATGGGGCGGCGGCGGTGCTCGGCATCCACGGGCACATCAGCGGCCATGACTTCCACCCGCGCGCCTTTGCCTGCGGCGTCTTGCACATAGTTTTCCACGCGCAGCATGTGGCGCTCGGTGATGGCGGGGGTGAGGCTGGGGTTCATGGTCACATCGCCGTTGCCATAGACCTCGGCATAGACCGTTTTGTAGCGGCTGACGAATTCTTCCAGCTTGGATTTGTGCACATAAATGGTGTCGGGTGAGACGCAGATTTGGCCGTTGTTTTGGCCTTTGCCCGTGACGAGGTTGTACATGCTTTTATCAAGGTCGGCACTGACACCAAAAATGGTGGGCGATTTGCCGCCCAGCTCCAGCGTCAGGGGCACAAGGTGCTCAGCCGCCGCCCGCATGATGTGTTTGGCAATGGTGCCGCCGCCTGTAAAGACCAAGTGGTCAAAGGGCAGGGAGGTGAAGTCTTGTGAGGTTTGCATACCGCCAGTGATGAGGCAGACCTCAGAAGGGTCAAAGTATTCGGGCAGGCGTTTTTGCAGCCATTCGCCCATATGGGGCGAGAGGTCGGAGGGCTTGATCATGGCGCGGTTGCCAGCAGCCAGTACGCCAGCCAGGGGCGCAAATACGGTAAAGAGCGAGGCGTTCCAAGTGCCAGCAATGCCAATCACGCCCTTGGGCTGATAGCGCACTTCAGTTTTGCCGCCGAACAGATTGAAGGGGATGGCCGTGGCGCGCTTGCTGGGCTTCATCCACTTGGCCAGGTTCTTTTTGTTGTATTTGAGTGTGGCGACGGAGCCGTGGCCATCGAGCTGCAAGCCGATGACGGGGGGGCGGCCACCAAAGTCTTTGCTGCTGGCCTCGGTGAATTCATCCACATGGTTCACAAACAGATTGATGGCGCGTTGCAAGCGGTCTTTGCGCACGGCGGCGCTGACGGGGCCTTCGGCGCGTTGGATTTTTTTCATCGCCGCAAGTTGCGCTTGCAATTGCTCTAGGCTGGGGTTGTGAAGATTTTGAGGCATGGTCGTCTCCTGATGGCTTGTCTGGGCATGAATTTGCGCACATTGTAGTGGCATCTTTGTTCGCCCCAGCGCACCCATGAAGCGCCCACAAGGAAACATGGCGGCGCACAATGTTATGGCGCAAGTGCTAGGATGCAAGCCTTGCTGCGGCCCATTGCTTTTTCAGCGGCTGCGGTTTCTCTCCCCCCTTTCTTCATGAACGCCCCTGTTTCCGCCAAATCTGCACGCCTGTGGCGTGGCCCGCCGTGGGCGCTGCCTGCTTTACTGGCTTTGCTCAGTATGTTGGGGCCGTTTGCCATCGACACCTATATCCCTGCTTTCTCCGCCATTTCTGATGCGCTGGGGGCCGAGAAGGTGCATATGCAGCAAACCCTGTCGGCGTATTTGCTGGGTTTTGCCATCATGAATTTGTTCCACGGGGCGCTGGCCGATAGCTTTGGCCGCCGCCCTGTGGTGCTGTGGACGATTGCGATTTTTACCTTGGCCTCGGTCGGCTGCGCCTTGTCACAAAATGTCTGGCAGTTGATTTTCTTCCGCTTTGTGCAGGGTTTGTCTGCGGGGGGCGGCATGGTGGTCTCTCGTGCGGTGATTCGGGATTTGTTCGAGCCTGCACAGGCACAAAAGGTGATGAGCCAAGTGACGATTTACTTTGGTGTGGCCCCCGCTGCCGCGCCCATTGTGGGCGGTTTTTTATTGGGCTATAGCAATTGGCAAAGCATTTTTTGGTTTTTGGCCTTGATGGGGGTGCTGATTGGCACGGCCAACTGGAAGATGCTGCCCGAGACTTTAGAGCCAGGCCAAGAGCAGCCTTTTAATGTGAAGCATTTGATGCGCGGCTATAAAGAGCTGGGCTTATCGCCTCTGTTTTTGCTTTTGTGCGTCGCCAGCGGCATTCCGTTCAACGGCATGTTTTTGTATTTGCTCTCTGCGCCTGAGTTTTTGGGCGTGCATTTGGGCCTTGATCCCAGCCGCTTCTTTTGGTTCTTTATTGCCACCATCAGCGGCATCATGGGCGGCGCTTTTGTCAGTGGTCGCTTGGCGGGCAAAATCAAACCGCGCCACCAAATTCGCCACGGCCTGCTCATCATGCTGCTGGTGGCTTTGGCCAATGTGGGCCTGAACTTTGTGCTGCCGCCGCATGTGAGCTGGGCTTTGATTCCGATTGGCATTTTCTCTTTTGGCTGGTCTTTGATGGTGCCCGTGGTGACTTTGCTGGTGCTGGATTTGCACCCTGAGCGCCGTGGCATGGCCTCCTCTTTGCAGGCGGCTGTCGGCTCTGCCGCCAACAGCTTGGTGGCGGGGGCGCTGGCCCCCTTGGTCATGCACAGCACCCATGCGCTGGCCTTGACCTCGCTGGCCTTTGTGTTGGTGGGTTTGGGCGCTTGGCTGCTGGTTTTGAAACACTGGCCCGAGACGGGCGGGCTGAAGGTGCAGTGATGCGGCGCATCCCCTGTTTGCATTAGCATGGCCGCCATGCTTGGGCCTAAACTTGGCCGATAGACACAATATGGAGCACAAACAATGAGCACTGAGACCGAGAAAAAAGGCCCACTGGCGGGCGTGCGCGTGGTGGAATTTGCGGGCATTGGCCCTGGCCCTTTTGCCGCCATGCTGCTGGCCGATATGGGTGCCGATGTCATCACCATTGAAGCCTATAGCAAAGGCGTGGTGGGCCAGCGCAACCCGATTAACCGGGGCAAGCGCTCTGTGGCCTTGAACCTGAAAAAGCCCGACGACTGGAAAGCCGCTTTTGCACTGGCCAGCCGCGCCGATGTGCTGATTGAAGGCTACCGCCCCGGCGTGATGGAGCGTCTGCGTTTTGGCCCTGAGACTTTGCTGCAAGCCAACCCCAAGCTGGTGTTTGGCCGCATGACGGGCTGGGGGCAAACTGGCCCGATGGCGAAGATGGCCGGCCACGACATCAACTATGTGGCCCTGAGTGGGGCGCTGGCCTTCTCGCGCCGCCCCGGTGAGGCCCCTGTGGTGCCGCCCACTGTGGTGGGCGATATTGGCGGTGCTTTGTATTTGGCCTTTGGCATTGTGTGCGCTTTGCTGGAGGCCAGCCGCAGCGGCCAAGGCCAGGTGGTGGATGCTGCCATTGTGGACAGCACGGCGCATATGCAAAGCCTGATTCACGCCTTCCGTGCCATGGGCTTGTGGAGCGATGTGGCCGAGCAAAACTTTTTTGCCAATACCTCGCATTTTTACGAGAACTTTGCCTGCGCCGATGGCAAGTATTTGGCCTTGGGCGCGATTGAAACGCCGTTTTACCTTGAGATGATTCAGAAGCTGGATTTGTTCGAGGAGCTGGTGGCCTTCCAACACCGCCCTGAAGAATGGCCGCGCTTAAAGCAGATTGTGGCCCAGCGCGTGGCCGAGCAGCCGCAAGCGCATTGGATGGCTGTGTTTGCTGGCTCTGACGCTTGCGCCGTGCCTGTGCTCGATTGGGAGGCCGCCGCCGCCCACCCGCACAACCAAGCGCGCGGCACTTTTGTTGAAGTCGATGGCAGCCTGCAAGTGGCCCCTGCGCCGCGCTTTTCGCGCAGTGGTGAGCGCGCGCCGCAAGCTGGCCCGCTGCTCGGCGAGCACACGGCCGAGGTTTTGGCCGAGCTGCAACAGCAGCCTGCGGCATAAAGGCTGCAACAAATGGCACGCTGGCGCACGCTGGCCCTTGGCCTGAGCACAGTGGGCGCAGCGGCATGGGCCGCTTGGTGGTGGGCGGGCAACAGCCCTGCGCCGCAAGCAGCGCCAAGGCCGCAGCCCGCTTTGGCATTGACGGCTCAGCCCAGCGCTACCCCCAGCGCCAGTCCCGCCCAGCCCACCGCAGTGCCCACAGCGCAGCCTTTGGCCACGGCCAGCCCTGCGCCGACCGCAAGCCCCCAGCCAAGCGCCGCGCCAACACAAACGCCAAGCAGTGCCGCCACCGCAGCGCCCACGGCCACCCCCCAGCCCAAGCTGCTGCAACGCCGCCAAAGCTGGCGTTACGCCGTCAGCAGCTCTTATTTGCTGGGCGCAAATTTGGCCACCGCCGAATTGAGCTACCAGCCCAAGGGCACAAATTACCAAGCCCAGCTCAAGGTCAAGCTGGCCAAACAAACCCTGTTTGATATGCAGGCCCAAGGCCGCATCAAAGCCACTGGCCTAGAGCCTTGGCAATACGATGAAAAAGGCTTGGCCAAAGACGGCAGCGTGCAACGCCAAGGCGGTGATTTGGTCTGGCCCGCACACCAGCGGCGCGGCCCCCTGCCCGAGGGCGGCGTGCTCGATAGCGTGAGCCAGCACATGCAGTTGCAGCACGAGCTGGCCAGCGGCCTGCTCAGCACACAGGCGGGCAGTGGCCGTGAGCTGTGGCTGATGCGGCCTGAGGGCTTGTTCCACTGGCATTACGCCGTGCAAGGCCGCGATACGCTGGACATCAAGCCCTTGGGCCAAGTGGAGGCCGTGCATATCGTGCCGCAGGCTTTGGGCAAGGGCACGACGCAGTCTGAGCTGTGGTTTGCGCCGGCCTACGATTGGGCCCCTGTGCGCATCAAAATGCGCTGGCCCGATGGCGCTTGGCTGGAGCTGAACTGGCTGCCTTAAAGCTTGGGGTAGCTCAGGGCATTGCCCACCAATTTTGAAGTGATGTCCACGATTTCAATCATGCGCTCGTAGCGCATACGGGTGGGGCCAATTACGCCCAGCGTGCCCACCACTTCACCGTTCACGGCGTAAGGCGCGGTGACGATGGAGAGCTCTTCGACCGGCACACTGGGGCTTTCCCCGCCAATATAAATGCGCACGCCTTGGCCTTGGGCCGAGCTTTCGAGCAACTGCATCAACTCGGCCTTGTGCTCAAACAGGGCGTAGGCGCGGCGCAGTTGCTCAATATTGCTGCTGAAGTCACTCACGCCCAGCAGCTTGCGCTCGCCGGCCAGCACCATTTGCTCCTCATGGCTGGCGCTGGGGCTGGGGCGGCTGACCTGCATGGCCAATTGCATGAGCTGGGCAATTTCGCCACGCAGTTGCTCGGCCTCATGCGCCAGGCGCAGGCGCACCTCGTCCAAATCAAGCCCAGCGTAGTGGTGGTTGATGAAGTTGCTGGCCTCCACCAACTCACTCTGTGTGTAGTCTTTGGCCGTTTGCAGCACGCGGTTTTGCACATCGCCATCGGGGGCCACGGTAATGAGCAGAATGCGTTTTTCGCCCAAACGCAAGAATTCAAGATGCTGCAAGACCGAGCTTTTGCGCGGGGCCAGCACCACGCCGACAAAGCTGGATAAATTCGACAGCAAATGCGCCGCGTGGCTGATGACTTTTTGCGGCTGATCGACGGGCAGCTCAGGCGCTTCTTGCAGCCCACCCTGCTTCACCGTCAGCATGGTGTCCACAAACAGGCGGTAGCCGCGCACCGTGGGCACACGGCCCGCCGAGGTGTGCGGGCTGGCAATCAGGCCCAATGCCTCTAGGTCGCTCATCACATTGCGGATGGTGGCGGCGGATAAATCCAGGCCCGAAGCGCGCGAGAGGGTGCGCGAGCCCACGGGCTGGCCGTCCTCAATGTAGCGTTCTACCAAGGCTTTGAGCAAAATCTGTGCGCGTTCGTCTAACATATAAGGCAATTTACCACCCTTTGATTCACCCCACCGCCTATGCCCAGCCAATTTCAATCGGTCGCCCTTGTGGGCAAATACCCCAGCGCCCAAGGGGGCACTGCGCCCGAGGTCTTGCTGCATGTCGGCCAGGTCTTGGCGGCGCAAGGCTGCCAAGTGCTGCTGGAGGCCATGACGGCGCAATACAGTGGCATCACACAATGGCCTGTGCTTGGCCTGAAAGAGCTGGGCCATCAGGCTGATTTGGCCGTGGTGGTGGGCGGTGATGGCACCATGCTGGCCACTGCGCGGCAAATGGCCCTCTACGGCATCCCACTCATCGGCATCAACCAAGGTTATTTGGGCTTTATCACCGACATCCCCTTGGGCGAATTCGAGCAAGCCATGCCGGCCATGCTGGCGGGCGACTACATTGAGGAATCGCGCAGCATGTTGGCCGCCCGCGTCATGCGTGATGGCGAGCAAATCTTCACCACCACCGCCATGAATGAGGTCGTCGTCAACCGAGGCAGCCGCGCAGGTCTGCTGGAGCTGCGTGCCGAAATCGACGGCCATTTTGTTGCCAACTACCGAGGCGATGGCCTGATTGTGACCACACCCACCGGCTCTACCGCCTACTCGCTCTCGGCTGGCGGGCCGCTGCTGCACCCCAGCTTGGGCGGCCTGAGCTTGGTGCCGATTGCGCCCAACAACCTCTCCAATCGGCCCTTGGTGCTGCACCACGATGCCGGCATCAGCCTAGAAATGGTCTCTGGCCGTGAAGCAAGCGCTAACTTTGACATGCAATCGCTGGCGAATTTGCAGCACGGCGACCGCATTTTGCTCGAACGCGCCGAACAAAGCGCCCGCCTGCTGCACCCCAAGGGCTGGAACTATTACCACACCCTGCGCGAGAAGCTGCACTGGAACCAACAGCACTGAGCCGACCATGAGCATCAGCCGCATTAGCTTAAAAAACTTCGTCATCGTGCCCCAGTTGGAGCTGGAGCTGCCCTTGGGCTTTTCTGCCCTCACGGGCGAAACGGGGGCGGGCAAATCCATTTTGATTGACGCCCTGCAACTGGCCTTGGGCCAAAGGGCCGATGCCAGCGTGGTGTATGAGGGCGCGGCGCAAGCCGATATTGCCGCCGAATTCAGTCCCAATGCCGCCGCCCAAGCGTGGTTGCAAGAGGCAGGCTTTGAGGCCGACGACAGCCTGCTGCTGCGCCGCACCATCGATGCCAAGGGCAAAAGCCGCGCCTGGATCAACGGCAGTGCCGCCACCCTGACGCAATTGCGCGCCTTGGGCGAGCACTTGGTGGACATCCACGGCCAGCACGCTTGGGCCTCACTCAGCCAAAGCGGCAGCGCCCTGCAATTGCTCGATGCCTATGGCCAAGTGCCCACCGCGCCCCTGCAAGCGGCATGGAAGAACTGGCGGCAAGCCCTGCACGCCCTAGAAGCGGCGCAGGCGGCGCAAAGCAGCTTGGCCGATGAGCGCGAGCGCCTCGAATGGCAACTGGCGGAAGTGAACAAACTGCGCCCCGCCGCCAACGAGTGGGAGGAACTCAACCAAGAGCACAGCGCCCAGAGCCATATGCAAGACCTGCTCGATGCCAGCGCCAGCGCCTTGGCCGCCCTAGAGGGCGATGAGGCAGGGCAAAGCGGCGCTTGCAGCCGCTTGCAGCAGGCCGTGCAAGCCTTGGCCGCCGTGCAGCATTTGCAGCCCCAGCTCGGCCAGCTCTATGCCCAATTGCAAGACCTCAGCGCCCAAGCTGATGACGCCGCCCACGAGCTGCGCAGCGCCAGCCGCCATTTGCAGCCCGACCACGCCCGCCTGCAAGCCCTGGACGAACGCGTGGCCCTGTGGCTGAGTTTGGCACGGCGCTACAAAACCACCCCGCCTGAGCTGCCGCAACTGATGGCGCATTGGCAGGCCAAGCTCGAAGCCCTGAACGCCAGCAGCGACATCGACGCACTGACGCAGGCCGAGGAGAAAGCGCGCACTCACTTCAAGGCCCTGGCCGATGCCGCCAGCCAAAGCCGCCGCCGCCTGGCGCCACAACTGGGCCGCGCCATCACCGAGGCCATGCAGAGCTTGGGTATGCCCGGCGGCCAATTGCAGGTGCAGCTTGAAGCGAGCGCCCCCCACGCCTTGGGACACGATGCCGTCAGCTTTTTGGTCGCTGGCCACGCTGGGGTCACGCCCAAGCCCTTGGCCAAGGTCGCCTCAGGCGGCGAGCTTTCACGCATTGCCTTGGCCGTGGCCGTCATCACCGCCGAGCAAGACGGCGCCCCCACCCTCATTTTTGACGAAGTCGATAGCGGCATCGGCGGCGCGGTGGCGCACACCGTCGGCCAGCTCATGCGGCGCTTGGGTGGCAGCAAACAGGTGTTGGCGGTCACTCACTTGGCGCAAGTGGCCGCCTGCGCCCACCAGCAGCTTTTGGTCAGCAAAACACAAGAGCAGGGCCACACCAGCAGCAGCGTGGCCCTACTGCCCGCCCCCGCGCGGCAGGCCGAAATCGCCCGTATGCTGGCCGGCAGCACCAGCGCCACCAGCTTGGCGCACGCGCAAGAACTTTTGGAGCAAGCACAGTGAACACCCCCACCCCTAGCCACACAGCCCCGCATGTGGTCATCCTCACCGGCATGGCCGGCGCGGGCAAATCTGTCGCCCTGCGCGGCCTTGAAGACGCGGGTTTTTTCTGCGTTGATAACCTGCCGCCTGAGCTGTTGCAAGAGTTTGTCAAACTGCAAGGCCAACACGGCGTGCAGCGCATCGCCATCGCCATTGATGCGCGTAGCGTGCGCTCACTTCCCAAACTCAGTGGTGTATTGCAAGCACTGCAAGCCCAAGGCGTGCAAGTGCAGCAAATTTTTCTGGATGCCAGCGACGAGGTGCTCAAGCTGCGCTTTTCTGAAACCCGCCGCCGCCACCCCCTTTCGGGCGACAGCCGCTTTGTCGGCGATATGGGCGTGGCCAATGCCATCGCGCAAGAGCGTGAGCTGCTGCAAGACATCCGCGAGCAAAGCCAGGTGCAACTGGTCGATACCAGCCATTTGCGTGCGGCGCAATTGCTCACCCACATCAAAACCTTGGTGGGCCAAAGCATAGACAGCCACCTCAGCGTCGTCTTGCAATCGTTCGCCTTCAAAAAAGGTCTGCCACTGGATGCCAATTTTGTGGTGGATGCCCGCATGCTGCCCAACCCTTTTTATGAAGACGGCCTGCGCGTGCTGACAGGGCAAGATGCGCCCGTGCAGGCTTTTTTATCGCAGCAGCCCAGCGTGCGCGAGATGGAAGAGATGGTGCTGGAGTTTTTACACAAATGGCTGCCCGCCATGGCGCAAGAGCACCGCAGCTATGTCAATATCGCCATCGGTTGCACGGGCGGCCAGCACCGCTCGGTTTATTTGGTCGAGCGCATCTACCAAGCCTTGGCCGAGAACTGGGCCGTGACCAAGCGCCACCGCGAACTGGCCGAATAAGCCGCGCCTGCCGTTTTTTTGTTTCAAAGAGCCGCCATGTTATTTGTTGTTTCCCCCGCCAAAGCGCTGGACTACACCACGCCCCAAGCCAGCCACATCCAGTGCAGCCAGCCGCACTTTATGCCTGAGGCCGCCGCACTGGTGGCCGAGCTCAAGCAGCTCAGCGTGAGTGAGGTCGGCCAGCTCATGAGCCTGTCAGACAAACTCGCCCAGCTCAACGCCGAGCGCTTTGCCGCCTGGCGTGAGCAGCCCGCCCCCGACATGGTCAAGGCCGCCGCTCTCGCCTTCAACGGCGATGTGTACGAGGGCTTGGATGCCCAAACCCTGAGCCAAGCGGATTTGGGCTGGCTCAACCAACACCTGCGCATCCTCAGCGGCTTATACGGTGTGCTGCGCCCGCTCGACGCCCTGCAAGCCTACCGCCTTGAGATGGGCACGCGCTTTGGCATCCAGGGCGCGGCCAATCTCTACCAATACTGGGGCCGCCAAATTGCCGAGCACCTCAACACCCTCATGGCCGAGCAAGGGCAAAGCGTGCTCATCAACCTGGCCTCCACCGAATACTTCAAAGCCGTGGACCGCAAAGCCTTGCAAGCGCCCGTGGTGGAATGCCGCTTTGAGGACGAGAAAAACGGCCAATACAAAGTCATCAGCTTTGCCGCCAAACGCGCCCGTGGCCTGATGGCGCGCTGGGCCGCCGAGCAGCGCCCTGAAAAGCCCGCAGACCTGCAAGCCTTTGCCAGCGAGGGCTATGTTTATGCGCCACAATGCTCAAGCACCGACAAACTGGTGTTTCAAAAAACCAGCCAACTCTAAACCCCAAGTTTGCTTCACTTCATGCCCAATTTACCCACCCTCCTCACTTGGCTGCGCATTGCTCTCATCCCACTGATTTTGGGCGTGTATTACCTGCCTGAGAGCTGGTTGGTCGCACAGCAAGCCAACATCTTGGCCTTGGTGTTTTTCACGGTATCGGCCGCCACAGATTGGTTTGATGGCTATTTGGCCCGCCGCTGGGGGCAAACTTCCACCTTTGGCGCATGGCTCGACACCTTGGCTGACAAGCTCTTGGTGGCCGCCTGCATGGTGGTCTTGCTCAAGCTAGGCCGCATCGATATGCTGGTCGCCCTCATCATCATCGGGCGCGAAATCACCATTTCTGCCCTGCGTGAATGGATGGCCAAAGTCGGCGCCAGCGGCAGCGTAGCAGTGGCCAAAATCGGCAAATGGAAAACCGCCATCCAGCTCATCGCCATTGGTTTTTTGCTCTACCAGCAAGACCTCTGGGGCATCCCCGTTATGCCCATCGGCACGGTATTGGCATGGGTGGCCGCCGTGCTCACCATCTGGTCTATGGTTTATTACTTGCTCAAAGCCCGCCAAGCCCTGCAAAAAAGCTAAAACGGGGCAGGGCTGTGCCAGGCCATGGGCTGGCCCGTCTCGGGGTGAATCAGGCTTAAATCTGTGGCGTGTAGCAGCACCCGCGCAGCGGGCTGCGCACCGTAAAAATCATCGCCCACAATCGGGTGGCCCAGCGCCATGCTGTGTACCCGCAATTGGTGCGAGCGCCCCGTAATCGGCCGCAAACACAGGCGGGTTTGGCCCAGCGCCACATCGCGCGCCAACACCTGCCAATGCGTCAGCGCCGCCTTGCCCTGCGCCATATCCACCATCTGCCGTGGGCGATTGGGCCAATCGCAAATCAGGGGCAAATCCACGCTGCCCGCATCGTCGGCCAGCAAACCTTCCACCACCGCCTCATACACCTTGCCCACCTTTCTTTGGGCAAACTGGGCGCTCAAGTGCGCCTGCGCCGCCTTGCTGCGGGCAAATACCATGAGGCCGCTGGTCACTTGGTCCAGGCGATGCACATTCAGCGCCGCAGGGTCTTGCGCCTGCAAACGGCTGGTCAAGCTGTCTTTGTTTTCAGGCAAACGCCCCGGCACTGAGAGCAAACCCGCAGGCTTGTCCACCACCAAAAGGGCAGCATCAGAGAAAAGAATGGGGATGGCAGCGCTGGATAAAGGCACGGCTCAAGCCGCCAAGCGCTCGGGGTTGGCCTGAATTTTGGCCAAAGCCTCGCGCGTGGCCAACACGGTCAGGGCTTCTTCTTCGGCAGGCAGCAGCAGTGCGGCCTTCAAATATGCGGCCAAGCTGCTGCACTGGAACAGATAGGTGTTGCCATCGGCTGAGACAAACAAATACAACTGCCCTAAATTCGAGCGCCAGCAAAACTGCACGCGCTCCATATGGCCGTTGTGATCCAGCCTATGCCAAGAGCCCAGTAACAAGGTTTGCATCCACTGGCGCAAAGCAGGGTCGGGGGTGTCGTGCTCAGCCCCGCTGATGATGTGCATACCAGAGACATCAAAGCCCAGCACCATCTCTAGGTTGTCTGCCGTCAGCTCAAAATCGCCCATATCGCCGTCGTACACATAGTCCTCCACGGCGGCCAAGCGCTCTGTCAGCAGGCTCAAAGCCTCTTGGTCGATGGGGTCGGTTTTCGACATAAAGGCATCGGTCAGCACGGCATTGATGGCGGCCACTTGCTGCTTTTGTTCTTCTGCATTCATGGCAATCAAAGCCATGCCCTCGCGCATCACATCCAACATGCCAGGCACTTCCGCAATGGCGCGTTGGCGCTCGGCGCGATTGGGCTTGGCTGCTGAGGCCCAAATCAATTGCGGCGGCAGTTTTTTGTAGCGATGGGTTTCGTCGGATTGCGGGCCGAACTTGACGCTGGAGACAGCCAATACCTCAGGCCACACTTGGTAGAGGAAATCCCGCACGGCATCGCGCAGGCTCAAATGCTGAATGCGGTCGCGCAGCTCAATGGTGTATTGCACCACCATGGCCTCTTTTTCTTCCACCTGGCTGGCCAAAGACACCATGCGCGTGACATCGTCGCTTTGGTTGGGCAGGTAGTCGGCAAGGAATTTGCGGAACTCCTCGTACACAATCTCAAATACGCGCTTGCCCGTTTCAGGGTATTGCTCAATCACTTGCACCATGCGCTTGATTTCGCGCTCCAGTGCTTCGGTTGGGGGATCACCTGAAAAGCCCAACACACAAGCGCCCAAATGGTCAATCAATTTGCGCGCAGGGTGGTCTAGGCTTTCAAAAAATACGGGCTCGGCCAAGGCCAAGCGCAGCACGGGCATTTGCAGGCGGGCAATCCAGATGCGAATGCCCGAAGCAATGCGCTCCTCGTGCAAGATGTTTTGGAAGATGAGCGCCACCAGCTCAATGATGGCCTTTTCAGCGGCCTCATCGGTCATGTCCTTGAGCTTGTTGGAGTGCTCGCGCAGCACCTCTTGGGCACGCTGAATGTGCACGGGCATATAGCCGCCATCGGGCACTTCTTCATAGGGCACGGCCTGCAACAAATGCTGTTGGGCAGGCGCAGGTGCTGGGGCCGCCTCATCGCCAGAAGAAACAGGCATGAGCGCCTGCATCAACTGCGGTGTGGGCACAGCGGGTACAGAAAGAGCGGGCAGGCCCACTTTTTGATTCAAGACCCGCTTGATGCCGCCATACACCTGCTCGGCATGGTGGCGGATTTTGTCGAGGCTAAAACCAAAATGACGGCGCGAAGGCGCATGGGGCACAATCGGCGGCGCACTGGGGTCAAGCATGACCATTTCGCTCATATCGGGGTAAATGCGATCCGCAGCGCCAGACCCATCGCCACCGCCGTGCTGGTATGCCCCGCCATTTTGCTGCAAGCCGCCTGCATACTGGCCGCCACCTTGCTGTGGCCGCCCCCCCGAAGGATAAGCACCACCGCCGCCACCGTAATAGCCGCCTTGGTCAGCAGCTTGCTGCGCCGCCTCATCTCCAGCGTCCATCGGCATAGTGCCTGTGGCGGTGGAACCAGCGCCAGTGCTGCCGCCCGGTGTGCGTTTGAGCATATGGCGCAGGTCGATTTCTTCCATCACGCCGTGGCTGATGAGCAAGTCATTGCAGGCTTTGTAAACGCTGGGCAGGGACTCAAGCAGCCCCTCCTGCAGAGGCTTTTGCACCAAATCCCAAGCCTCTCGTGCCATGCCCACTTCAATCCAAGCCTCAATCAAAGATTGGCACAAAGATTCAGGGCGCAGCACATCTTTTTTGCTCAGCTCCTCAATGCGCTCCAGCGACTTCATGCGCACGGTCAAATCATTGAGCTCCCAACTGACTTTATCGAGCAAGCGCAAGGCCATGCGTGAGGCCAAGATTTTTTCCTCAACCGTGTCTTCTTCAATCAGGGTCAAGCCACTGCCCGTGCCTGCGCTGGTGTTCAAGCTTTGGCCTTTGGCCAGAGCCGCTTGCTGCTGCAAAGCGGACTTGGCCATTTCCACCCAAATGCGCAAGCTGCGCTGCACCCAACGGCTTTGGGCGTTGGGGTAAGCCACCCAAGCATCACGGCGTTTTTGCATTTCACGCGCATCGCAGGCTTCATCGAGCAAAGCCGACAACTGTGTCCCCAGATCGGCAGCAATGCGCTCCAAATCTGTTTTAACGCGTTGCACAAACAAATTGCGCACTTGGGCCGATAGGCCCTTGTGTTTGTTTGGCATGGCAGATGAGGTATTCACAAAAAGACAGCGGCAGGAAAAACGCCCCAGCAGCAATGCCTGGGCGCAATAAAAAACGATGAATCAGCTTAGCTTATACGCAAAAGCCGCGCCAAGGCAAAAGTCCGCCCAAAAAGCGCTCGGCAGCGTGCCCTTTTCAGCAATTTACACCACAGCACCGTCCACAAGCTCGCCATCTTCGCCTTCAATTTGTGGTTTTTGTTTCACAAGGTCTTCGCGCTTGGCACCCAACCACATGACGATAGAGGCCGCTACAAAAATAGACGAATAAATGCCGAACAAAATACCAATGGTCAGGGCCATGGCGAAATAATGCAAAGATGGGCCACCAAAGAACAACATCGACAGCACCATGATTTGCGTTGAGCCGTGGGTAATTACCGTGCGGCTGATGTTGACCGTGATGGCGTGGTTGATGATTTCCGCCGTGCTCATGCCACGGAATTTGCGGAAGGACTCGCGGATACGGTCAAAAATAATCACCGATTCGTTCACCGAGTAACCCAGCACTGCCAACACGCCCGCCAGCACCGCCAGCGAGAACTCCCACTGGAAGAAGGCGAAAAAGCCCAAAATGATGATGACATCGTGCATATTCGCAATGATGGCGGCGACAGCAAACTTCCACTCAAAGCGGAAGGCCAAATAAATGATGATGCCAATCACCACAAACAACAGTGCTTTGATGCCGTTGCTGTAGAGCTCGCTGCCCACAGATGGGCCGACAAATTCATTGCGTTTCAAGTCCACCACACGCTGCTCACCTTGCAAGCAAGCGATGCTGCTGCGGCCATCGGCCTCTAAGGTTTGCACTTGCCCTTGAGCGTCTTGACACAAGGCGGCAAACAAAGTTTTGGTTTGCTCTTGGGCATTCGCGCCTTTGCGCACAGGCAGGCGAATGAGCACATCGCGGCTGGAGCCAAAATTTTGCACCTGCACATCGCCAAAGCCCAGGCCATCCACCGTTTTGCGGATTTGCTCAACTTGGGCGGTTTGCGGGTAGCCCACTTCCACCAAAGTGCCGCCAGTAAACTCAACCGACAAATTCAAGCCACGGGTGATCAAAAAGAACACCGCCAAGGCGAAGGTGGCAAAAGAGATGACATTGAACACCAGCGCATGGCGCATGAAGGGAATGTCTTTTTTGATGCGGAAAAGTTCCATGATCGCGTCTCGTTTAATTCAGTTGTGCTGCCGGGGCGGCTCAGGCCAAGCGGGTCGGCTGAGCTGCCGCCTCGTTGCCCTCGGTATCGCCCTTGAGGTCGGCATCGCCATAAGGCAAGGCGGGGCTGTCTTCGGGCCGCCACACGGCCCCTACAGAGAGGCGCTCCAGCTTTTTCTTACCGCCATACCACCAGTTCACCAAACCACGGGCAAAGAACACCGCCGAGAAGATGGAAGTGAGAATGCCGATGGTGTGTACCACGGCAAAGCCACGCACAGGGCCAGAGCCAAACACCAGCAGAGCCACGGCGGCCACCAGCGAAGTGATATTGGAGTCAAAAATCGTCGCCCAAGCGTTGTCAAAGCCCAAAGAAATGGCTTTTTGTGGTGATGCGCCGTGGCGCAATTCCTCGCGCACCCGCTCGTTAATCAGCACATTGGCATCAATGGCCATACCCAAAGTCAGGGCCATAGCGGCCATGCCGGGTAGGGTCAAAGTGGCCTGAATCATGGACAGGGCGGCAATCAGCATCAACAAGTTGAAGCTGAGCGCAATAGAGGAGAAAAAGCCGAACAAGTGGTAGTAAATCGTCATGAAGATGACCACCACCACAAAGCCCCAAAGCACGCTATGCAAACCCGCTTGCACATTTTGTGCGCCCAAGCTGGGGCCAATGGTGCGTTCTTCCACAATCTCCATCGGCGCGGCCAAAGAGCCCGCACGCAGCAGCAGGGCGGTGTCTGCCGCCTCTTGCATACTCATGCGGCCAGAGATGATGAAGCGATCGCCCAAACGCGCTTGAATCACAGGGGCCGTGACGACCTCGCCCTTGCCTTTTTCAAACAACAAAATCGCCATGCGTTTGCCAATGTTCTCGCCCGTGACTTGGCGGAAGGCGGCAGCACCTGCGCCGTCCAGCGAAACCCCCACGGCAGGCTGGCCGTTGTTGTCTTTATCAACCCAGGCGTCGGTCAGGTTGTCGCCCGTAAAAACAACATCGCGCTTGACGATGACGGCGCGTTTGTCGCCATCAAAAAAGCGCTCTGAACCCAGCGGCACCGAGCCTTGGCCCATTTCAGCGGCGCGGCCTTCAATGGACTCATCGACCATGCGGGTTTGCAAAGTGGCGATGCGGCCAATAATTTGCTGCACACGGGCCATGTCTTGCACGCCAGCGAGCTGCACCACAATGCGATCCGCACCTTGTTGCTGAATCACCGGCTCGGCCACGCCGAGTTCGTTCACACGGTTGTGCAGGGTGTTGATGTTTTGTTTCAGTGCGTTTTGCTGGATTTCCAGCACGGTCTCGGGCTTGTAACTGCCTGTCACCAGCACTTGGCCGTCTTCGGCCGTGCCCAGGGTGAAGTTTTGATCTTGGTATTGGCTTTTCAGGACGGAGAGCGCCTGCTGCGCCCGTTCGGCATCGGCAAAGCCCATGCTGATGCTCAGGCCGTCTTGCCTGACGCTGGCCGCTCGCAGGCTTTTATCGCGCAAAAAGCGGCGAATCTCGCCCACACGGGCCTCGGCCTTTTGTGCCAGCGCTGCCTCCACATCCACCTGCATCATCAAGTGGATGCCGCCGCGCAAGTCCAGACCCAAATACATGGGCAGGGCGTTGATGCTCATCAGCCACTTGGGCGTTTTCGGTGCCAAATTCAAAGACACCGTATAGCCCTCGTCATCGGGGTCGGGGTTGAGGGCTTGCTTGATGATGTCGCTGGCCTTGGCCTGCGCGTCCACATCGGCAAAGCGAGCGCGTACAGAATTGCCATCGCGCAGCAGCACATCGGGCTGGATGCTGGCGGCGCTCAAGGCCGTGCGCACCGCATCTTCAGTTTCTGCCGTGACCTTCACCGTGGTTTTGGCGCTGGAGACTTGCACCGCTGGCGCTTCACCAAAGAAGTTGGGCAAGGTATAGAGCACCGCCCATGTAAACATGGCAGCAATGACAAGGTATTTCCACAAAGGGTAGCGGTTCATAGGCGGGAGCCTCTCAAGAGGGAATCTGACGCAAACGGGGCGCTGTGCGCGCCCCTGGCCGTTTTGGCAGGAAGAAAAAGCTTAGAGCTTAACGCTGCCTTTGGGCAGCACTTGGTGGATGGCCGTGCGTTGCAATTGCACTTCTGTGCCGCCGCCCAAGTCCACGCTGACGGTGGTATCGCCGAGTTTGCTGATTTTGCCCAGCAAGCCGCCGTTGGTGACGATTTCATCGCCTTTGGCCAAAGCCGCCATCATTTCATCGCGTTCTTTTTGGGCCTTTTTCTGCTGGCGCATTTGCGGCCAAATCATGATGAAGAACAAGGCCCCAAACAGCACGATGGGGAACATCAGGCTAGAGAACATAGAGCCTGCGCCGGGCGCAGGGGCGGGGGCGGCTTGGGCCAAGGCCAAGCCAGAGGCGCTGAGCAGCGCCGCCAAGGTGAATGCTTTTTTCATACGGGCTTTCGGTTGAAACTTTATTGGCCAGTGGCTTGGTAGGGGTAGGGGCGTTGCGCCACATCGCCCGCATCCAGCGCTGCTTGGGTGTGGCGGTCGGTTTTGGCCTGCCACTGGATATCACGGGAGGCCAGTTGGCGCGCCTCCAATTGTGGGTCTTGGCGCTTGAGCTCTTGCACCATTTGCATCACATCAGAAGTGTAGAGTGGGCGCTGAAACACACGCCCCAAAGCAGAGAGTAAAGACATAAAAAGCCTGGGCTGGAGTAAAAACACAATGCGCAGCACGCGCAAGGCAAGTGGGGTATTCTAGCGCCTTGCACCCATTGCTCAGGAGTTCTGCCCATGCCCCGCCGCCTCAGCCAATTTGCCCTCGCCAGCTTGGTCGCCCTGCTTTTCATCAGCGCCTGTGATCAGCAAAAAATCGCCGAGCTCAGCCCCGGCTACAGCACCCAAGCCGAGGTCGAGGCCAAATGGGGCCAGCCCGAAGAAGTCTGGGATGGCGCAGACGGCAGCCGCATTTTTGAATACAACCGCCAGCCCAATGGCCACCGCAATTACCACATCAGCATCGCCCCCGATGGCCGCTTGCTGCGCATTGAGCAAGTGCTGACCGAGGCCAACTTCGCCCGCGTGCAGCCGGGTATGCGCATGGAAGAAGTGCGCCCCATGCTGGGCCGCCCCGCCCGCCAGCGCACTTTTGATTTACAGGGCGAGACACACTGGGAATGGCGCTATCTGGCCCGCGACAACACCACGGAAATGCTGTTCACGGTGGTGTTCGATTCGGCCACCATGCAGGTCAAATCCAGCGGCAGCGCGCTCGATCCCCGTGGCCGCCACTTGCAACACCCCTCACTGGCCAATTAAAGCCTGCACACGGGCCGCTGCGCCCTGCTGCGGCCATTACAATGGCGGGTTCCCTATTTGAAAGCCGATGCCCTATGGACCCCTCACCGAGTTGCATCGCTTTTTCGCCCGCCTGATTTCTTCCTTGATTGGGGCAAGACCCCAGCGGCTTTGGCGAAAAAGCGGCCCCCGCCCTTCGCCATCTTCCCTTTGCCTTTTTAAGCAGGCTGCCGCTTATGCTCAATGTATTTACCCTGTCCCACGGTCGTTTGGTGCAGGAAGAAATTGACTCCCTCGAAGAACTCTCGCAATTCCGCCCCATCTGGGTTGATTTGGAAGACCCCACGCCAGAAGAGCGCCAGTGGGTGCGCCAGTATTACGGCCTGCAAATTCCTGAAGATGCCACCGATGACGACATCGAGGAATCGGCCCGCTTTTTTGAAGAAGACAATGGCGAGCTGCACATCCGTTCTGACTTCTTGGCCGATGTCTATGAGGACGAACCCAGCAGCGTGCGCGCGGCCTTTATTTTGAATTTGGTGAATGACGATTTGCGCAGCAAGGGCGTGCTGTTTTCCATCCACGAAGACCCCATCCCCGCCTTCCGCCTGCTGCGCCTGCGTGCGCGCCGTATGCCTGGCCTGATTGAAGACTCGCGCGAGGTGCTGCTGCGCCTGTTTGATGGCGATGTGGAGTATTCCGCCGATGCGCTCGAAAGCGCCCAAGATGAGTTGGAAGCCGTCAGCCACAAAGTGCTCAAAGGCAATGTGAGCGACGAGGTCGCCAGCGAGGTGCTGGCCACCATTGCGCGGCAAGAAAACCTCAACAGCATGATTCGCCGATCCATCATGGACACGCGCCGCGCCCTGTCCTTCATGATGCGCTCGAAAATGCTGAGCAACCAGCAGTTTGAAGAAGCCCGCCAGACCGCCCGCGATATCGAATCGCTGGAAGGCCACACCACTTTCATCTTCGAGAAAATCAACTTCTTGATGGATGCCACGGTGGGTTTCATCAACATCAACCAGAACAAAATCATCAAAATCTTCTCGGTTGCCAGCGTCGCCTTGCTGCCCCCCACTTTGATTGCCAGCGTTTACGGCATGAACTTTGCCCGAATGCCCGAGCTGGAATGGAAATATGGCTATTTGTTTGCCATTTTGGCCATGGCCGCTAGCGCCCTGCTGCCTATGCTTTACTTCCGCCGCAAAGGTTGGTTGAAGTAAGCGCAGCGCCATGAGCACCGCTGCCCTTTTAGAAACCCAAAATCTCCACATCGCCTTTGGCGAGAAAACCGTGGTGCAGGGCCTGAACCTGCAATTGCAAGCGGGTGAAAAGCTGGCCTTGGTGGGCGAATCAGGCTCGGGCAAATCCATCAGCGCTTTGGCCTTGATGGGCCTGCTGCCCGAAAGCGCACAGCACCAAGGCGGTATTGTTTGGCAGGGGCAGAACATTGCAGGCTACAGCCAAAGGCAGTGGCAGGGCTTGCGCGGCAGTGCGCTGGCTATGGTGTTTCAAGAACCGCTGACGGCCCTGAACCCACTGATGAGCGTGGGCGCACAAATTGCCGAAGTGCTGACGCAAAAACTGGGCATGGGCGCGGCCCAAGCGCAGGCCAAAGTGCATGAGCTGCTGGCTGAGGTCGGCCTGCCCGAGCCAGAACTCAGCGCCCGCAAGCTGCCCCACACCTTGAGCGGCGGCCAGCGCCAGCGGGTGTGCATTGCCATGGCTTTGGCGGCGGAACCGAAAGTGTTGATTGCCGACGAACCCACCACGGCGCTGGACATGGCCCTGCGCCAGCAAATTTTGCAACTGCTGGCCCGCCTGCAAGCCGAGCGCGGCATGGCCGTGCTGCTGATTACCCATGATTTGCCACTGGTGCAGCAATTTGCCGACCGCGTCATGGTGATGCACCAAGGCCAAGTGGTCGAGAGCGGCCCCACGGCGCAAATTTTCAGCCACGCCCAGCACCCCTATACGCAGCGCCTGCTGGCCAGCCAGCCTGAGCGCGATTTGGCCGCGCCGCAAACACCCGTGGTGCTGGAGGCCAAGGATTTGCAAGTGCAATACGAGCGCCCCGGCAAGGGTCTGTGGGCCTGGCTGAAAAAAGACCGCTGGACGGCGCTGGACGGTGTCGGTTTCACGCTGCGCCGTGGCGAAACCTTGGGCGTGATTGGCGCTTCTGGCTCAGGCAAATCCACCTTGGCCATGGCCTTGCTGGGCCTGCATGGTGTGGCGGCGGGCCGTTTGGCCTTTCCCAGCTTTAAGGCCGCCGCCCTGCCGCCGCAAGCCTGGCGGGCCAAAGGCGCAGCGCAATTGGCCCTGCGCCGCCACATTCAAGTGGTGTTTCAAGACCCCTTTTCTTCGCTCTCGCCGCGTATGCGCTTGGGCGAGATTGTGGCCGAGGGCTTGCTGGTACACGAGCCACAACTGAGCGCCGCCGAGCGCGAAACACAGGCCCGCGCTGCCTTGGCCGAAGTGGGCCTGACGGAAGATGAATTTCCGCAACTGCTGGCACGCTACCCGCACGAGTTTTCAGGTGGCCAGCGCCAGCGCATTGCCATTGCCCGCGCCCTCATCGTGCAGCCGCAAATTTTGGTCTTAGATGAGCCGACCAGCGCCCTCGATGTCAGCATCCAAAAGCAGGTGCTGGCCCTGCTGCAAAGCCTGCAAAAGCAACGCGGCTTGAGCTATGTGCTGATTACCCACGACGAGGCCGTGATGCAGGCCATGGCCCACCAAGTGCTGGCCCTGGATGCGGGCCGTGTGCGCTACTGCGGCCCGTGGGCTGCGGGCGTGTTGGGCGCATCGGCATCCTCACCCTCATCGCCTGCAAACTGCGCCTGACGGCGCTCGGCCAAAGCCAAACGCCAATAAGCGGGCGGCATGGCACTGATGATGCGCCGCCCCTGCTGCTGCCACTGCCCGCCCTGCCAGCGCCACAGCCAAGCCGTGGGGTAGTGCGGCACGGCCCGCAGCTTGGCTTGCAAAGCGGCGCTGCACAGCGGCGCGCTGGCCTGCAAAGCCTGCGCCGCAGTGGGCCAATCTGCGGCCAAAGCCGCCAGCGCCTGTTCGCTCTCAGTCGCTTCTATTTGCGGCGGTAGCGCCGGCACAAACACCATGCCCAAATCAGCCGCCACCGCCGCCACCTCGCCCGCGTGCTGGGCCGATAAGACCATGCGCGGTGACCACACATAAAGCAGAGCCTCGCTGCCCTCCGCCCACGCTGCGCCACTGGGCGGCATGGCGGGCAAATCCGCACAGGCCACCGCCTGCAAAGGCAGGCCCAAGCTACAAGCCAAGCCCAAGGCCAAGCGCACAAGCCAGCGCCTATATTGCAAACGCCCCTTCATGGCGCAAAGTGTTGGTAAGCGCCCTGGGCCAAGCTCAAGGGCCGCCCCGCCGCATCCAGCAGGGCCACGCCTTGGCCCGCCACCATTTGCCCCACACGCCACACTTGCAAACCCTGTGCCGCCGCCGCCGTTTGCAATGCGGCCTCGGCCTCAGGTGGTGCGGCCAGCAGCAGCTCGTAATCATCGCCGCCCGTGGCCATCAGGCGCAGGGCTTGCTCAGGCGGCAGCGCCCGCAGCACGGGGCGGCTGGCGGCCAATGCCTGCAAAGCAGGGGCGCTCAGCTCGGCCCGCAGGCCGCTGGCCGTGGCCATATGCGCCACATCGCCCAGCAGGCCATCGCTCACATCCAGCGCAGCATGGGCCAGCCCCCGCAGCGCCTGCCCCAGTGCCAAACGCGGCGTGGGGCGCTCCAGCCGGGCCAAAGCCAGCGCCGCATCTTCTGCCGTGAGCGATGCCGCCTCCATTTGCCCCAAGCGCAGGGCCAAACCCACCGCCGCCTGGCCTATGGCCGCTTGCCCACTGCCGCTGATGTAAATGCCATCGCCCAGCTTGGCCCCACTGCGGCGCAAAGCCTGCCCCGCCGCCACCTGCCCCAGCACGGTGATGCCAATCGCCAATGGCCCGCGCGTGGTATCGCCCCCCACCAGCGGGCAGGCACTGGCATCGGCCAAGGCAAACAAACCCCGCGCAAAATCGGCCAACCAATCGGGTCGCACTTCGGGCAGGGTCAGGGCCAAGGTAAAGCCCAAAGGCCGCGCCCCCATAGCGGCCAAATCGCTCAAATTCACCGCCAGCGCCTTGTGGCCCAAAGCCTCAGGCGCGACATCGGCCAAAAAATGCACGCCCTCAACCAAGGTATCGGTGCTCACCGCCAAAGCCTGCCCCGCCTCGCTTTGCAGCAGGGCGCAGTCATCGCCCACACCCAGCAGCACGGCGGGCGGCAGGGGCTGGGCGGCCCGTTTGAAGTAGCGGGCAATCACATCAAATTCAGCAAGGGCAGGGGCATTCATGGGCGCAAACTCTAGCACGCAAGGGCGCAGCCAAGCGGAGCAATTGCCTACAATCTGCCGCATATGAAAACGACTTTTACCCAGCAACTGCAAGCCGCCGCCGCGCAAAACCAATCCATGCTCTGCGTCGGCCTCGACCCCGATATCAGCCGCCTGCCGCAAGGCTGGGCGGGCGATGCCAGCCGCTTCTACGATTTTTGCGCCGCCATAGTGGATGCCACCGCCGATTTGGCCATCGCCTACAAGCCGCAAATCGCCTACTTTGCCGCCGTCGGCGCTGAGGCCCAATTGGAAAAACTGATGCAGCACATGCGCCAAACTGCGCCGCAAGTGCCGATTATTTTGGATGCCAAACGCGGCGACATTGGCAGCACAGCGCAGCAATACGCCAAAGAAGCCTATGAACGCTACGGCGCCGATGCCGTCACGCTCTCGCCCTATATGGGTTTTGACAGCGTCGAGCCTTATCTGGCCTACGAAGGCAAAGGCACATTCTTGCTCTGCCGCACCTCCAACCCCGGCGGCGATGATTTGCAAAACCTCACACTCGCAGGCGGCCACAAACTGTATGAAGAAGTCGCTACGCAGGCGCAACACCACTGGAACCGCAACGGCCAAATGGGTCTGGTCGTCGGCGCAACCTACCCCAAAGAAATCGCCCGCGTGCGCCAGCTTGCGCCTGATTTGCCCCTGCTCATTCCGGGCGTGGGCGCACAAGGCGGCGATGCCAAGGCCACCGTCGCCGCTGCTTGGGCGGGGCCAGGCTCTTGCATCATCAACTCATCGCGGGCCATTTTGTATGCCAGCCAGGGGGCCGATTTTGCCGAGGCCGCCCGCCGCGTGGCCGAGCAAACTCGGGCCGAACTGCAAGCGGCCATTCCTGCCTAAAGCCGCCCCAACAGCGCCCAAACAAAACCCGCTGAAGCCACAGCCGCAGCGGGTTTTCTTTTCGCAGCTTGGGCCGCTAGGGGCTTTAATCCTCCGCCGCGTAGCGCTCGCCCGCCCACACAAAGCCCAAGCGGATGGCGGCGTAAAACAAACCGCTGGCAATCAGCATCACACCCAGCCCCGTCAGCACATACTCCAATTGCATCAAGCTGGCAAACACCGCCAGCAAATCCTCAAACGGAAAGGCCAGCAAAGTCACCAAAAAACTCAGCGCCGTCGTCGCCAAAAAGCAGCCCAACAAGGCCCGCCAAGCATAAGCGCGGCGCTCAATCAAGCTCGGCGCGCGCCCTTGGCGGCGGGCAAACTTGCGCCCCGTGGCCCAGCTCGCGCCAAAAGCAATCAACACAATCGTGCCCATGCCGCCGGGCCAATCGAGCAGGGCAAAAAGCAGGGCCAGCAAAATCGTCAGGCCGATATACCAAGCCGTATAGCTCAGGGCATAGGGGGTAATGTGGGCACGGCGCATGGCAAATCCTCTTTCAAGGCCAAACAAAAAACGGGGGCCGCATCAACCACGGGCCCAAGGGCGCGGGCCACCCATCACATGCACATGCAAATGGTGCACCTCTTGCGCGCCATCGTCGCCCGTATTCACCACCACCCTAAAGCCCCCCTCTGGGTAGGCGCGGCAGCCCTCTTGCGCCGCCAACTGCGGCACCAAAGTCATGATTTTCCCCATCAAGGCACTATCGGCCTCCGTCAGCGCCGCCATGCTGTGAATATGCGCCTTGGGAATGATTAAAAAATGCACCGGCGCCCAAGGCGCAATGTCATGAAAGGCCAGCAAATCATCGTCTTCATACACCTTGCGGCTGGGGATATCCCCGGCAACAATCTTGCAGAAAATGCAGTTCTCATCATGGCTGCGAGGCATGGCAACACCCTTTCAAAATCCATCACACACAAAGCCTGCCATTGTAGGCGGGCGGCCCCGCTTTATACTTTGCGCCCGTGCCCTAAGGCTGCCCTTTGCGCAACCTAGAAAACAAAACCGTCCAGCCCGCAACGCCATCCGCGCACAGCGGCGTTTGCGCCCAAGACAACACACCGGCTTTATGGGCCATCGGCCTTCACTTAAAAACAAGCGCCCCATGATCAAGCACATTTTCAACACCCTCAGTCGAAGGCCCTTTGACCTGCGTGCCACAGGCCAAGGCCACACCATTGAATGGCCCATTGATGGCCAAACACTCTTTATCCACTGCGCCACACACCCCCTGCGCTGGTCTCAAGAAGGCTTGGCCAACGCCCTCTTGGTGCAGGCCATGCGGTTTCAGCGCGGCCTGAGCCTCCAAAACGCAGATGCCACTTGGCTGGCTCAAAACGCCAAACTACAAACCATCATTGAAGGCTGGTGGGGCTACCCAAGCACCCCCATCCACAACACCGCCAGCGCCCAAACCGCAGCCCCTGCACTCCCTCCGCAGCGCAAAAAAGCCCTGGCCTTTAGCCTTGGCGTTGATTCTTTTTACTCTCTTTTCTTCTCTCCCATCCAGCCAGAGACCCTCATCATGGTCGCTGGCTTTGATGTCAGGCACGACAACAGTCCTGTCATTCAGGCCATGCAGCAATCCCTGCAAGACATCAGCCAAGCCACAGGCACAGAAGCCATTTTGCTCAAAACCAATTTGCGCCGCCTACATGCTTTCAGGCGTGCGGCTTGGATCAAAACCCACGGCGGTGCGCTCTCCCTGATGGCCCACTGCCTCAATCAACACATTGACACCCTGCTCATCAGCTCCAGCGCCCCCGCAGAGGAGCTATCGCCCTGCGGCACGCACCCAGACATTGACCCACTTTGGAGCACCCAAGCCCTCCAAGTGCAGCACATCGGCATTGAAGCCTCCCGCCTTGAGAAAATCAAAAAAATCATTGAGCACCCCATTGCTCGCCCCCTCTTTAAAAAACATGTTCGGGTCTGCTTTACCCGCCCCAGCGAAAGCGGCAACTGCGGCGAATGCCCCAAATGCATCGCCCTCAAACTCTCGCTTTTAAAACTGGGCGCTGGCTTTGTGCCTGACACCATGCCCGACAAGCAGCCCCTCGATCAGCTCATCGAGGCATCGCCACCCGTTCCCGATCGGGTCAGCCTGCCCCACCGTGAAGAATTGCTGGGCCTTGAAGACAAGAAAATCAACGATGCACTGATCCGTTACATCCAGCGCAGCAAGGAGCTCATCCATGCCAAAGAGCAACAAAATAGAAAATAGTGCCGACATCATTCGGGCTTGGAGCCAGGGCCTTGATGGCATCCAATACATCCAAAACCGAGGCAATGCGGGGGATGCCATCATCGCCTCGGCCACGCACCAAGTGTTCGATCAACTCGGCCTGCACACCCAGCAAATCAAAATCGACGGCATCCTGCCCCGTGCCAACATCATCATCTCAGGCGGTGGCAACCTCATTGGCAACTATGCCGATGTCAAACACATGCTGGACAAATGCTTATCTGTGGGCATCAATCAGTGCCTCATCCTGCCCCACAGCATCCGTGGCCATGAAGACACCTTGGCCCAACTGGATGCGCGCTTTACCATCGTCTGCCGAGACTGGGCCAGCTACGCCTTTGTCCAGCAACACGCGCCCAAAGCCAACATCAAAATAGCGCCTGACATTGCTTTTAGCCTGGACTGCAAGAAACTCATCGCCCAATGCCAAACAAGACAACACAAACTGGCCCTACTGAAAAACGCCCGATGGGTGAAAAACTACATGCGCTGGAAAATGGCCCTCAAGCGCATCCAAGTTGGCCCCAACAACACCCTCACCATCTTGCGCAGAGACTCGGAATCCACCAACAAAAGCGCCGTCAAAAGAAAGCACGACCTCATGCGCTTTGCTGGCGTGCGGTGGTATGACAGCGCCAGCGATCAAATCACTGCCGACCTCATCGCGCTCTTTGCAACAGCCGACCACATCATCACCGACCGACTGCATGTGTCTATTTTGGCCAGCCTGTTGGGTAAGAAAGTCTGTTTGCTTGAAAATACCTACGGCAAACTTGCCGATGTCTGGACCTTGCACATGCAGGCCAACACCCCAAAAACCCGCACTGGCCCTCCAGCATGAAAATCGCCACCTACCTCATCAACCTCGACGGCAGCCACGAGCGCCTCGCCCATGCCAGCGCCCAGTTGCAAGCCCAAGGCATTGCTTTTGAACGCATCAGCGGCGTAGATGGCCGCCAATTCAATGTGGACGAGCACCCGCTCTACCGTCAAAAACGGGCCATGCGTTACATGGGGCGGGCGGTCATGCCCGGCGAGCTTGGTTGCTTCCTCAGCCATATGAAAGCGGCTCAAACCTTGCTCGACAGCGATGCGGATGCCGCAGTGGTGCTGGAAGACGACATGAATTGCAGCCACAACTTCGTCGAAACACTTGAGCAGGCTGTGCGCTGGCTGGAGCAAAACGGCCATGAACAATGGCAACTGATTAACTTTGGCAATCAGCAAATGAAAATAAGCACACCCATACACAGCTTTCATGATGCTGGCAAAGAAGTTGTGCTTTACGCTGCCCACTACTTTCCCATGACTGCGACGGGCTTACTCTGGTCACGCCAAGGCGCTGCCAATTTGCTAGAGTCCATCAAAAAAGAAGGCATTTTTGCCCCTTGGGACAACTACACCCGCCACTGGCAAACCCGCCAAGCCCAAGGCTACTCCTTCTGGCCGCCCTTGGTTCGTGCCGATGGCTTTGACAGCGACATTGCCGACCAAAACATCCGCAAAAAACACCAACGCGCCCCTTACTACTTCTTGAGCAAACAAAGCCGCCTTTGGCGCGACAAATGGCACGCCATGCGCGCCATGAAACAACTGAAAAAATGAAAATCGCCACCTACCTCATCAATCTGGATGGCAGCCATGAGCGCCTCGCCAGCGCCACGGCCCAGCTCCAGCGCCTTGGCCTGCCGTTTGAGCGCATCAGCGCCGTGGATGGCCGTGGCTTTGATGTGGACAACCTCCACATTTACAACAAAAGCCGCGCCCTGCGCTATATGGGCCGCAGCTTGGTGGGCGGTGAAATCGGCTGCTATATGAGCCACATGCAATGCGCCCAAGCCCTGCTCAATAGCAACGCCGACATCGCCATCGTGCTGGAAGACGATTTGCACTGCCAAGCCAACCCCCTGCCCATCGTGCAAGAGGCCGTGCGCTGGCTGGCCGCCCATGACCGTGCCGACTGGCAAGTCATGAACATCGGCAACCCCAAGCTCAAACTCAGCAGCGCCCTGGCCCCCATGCCCAGCAGCGGCGGGCGCACCGTCCTACACGCCGCGCATTACTTCCCCATCACCACCACGGGCTTGGTTTGGTCGCGCAGTGGCGCGGCGCAATTTCTGGCCCTCACCCAAGAACACGGCATCTTTGCCCCCGTTGATAACTTCCTGCGCTACTGGCAAACCCGTGCGCAACAAGGCTACAGCTTCTGGCCGCCCCTGCTGCTGCCCAGCGGCGCTGAAAGCGAAATCGACCCCGATGCCCAAACCGCCTTGCGCAAAAAACAAAACCGCCAAACCCACTACCACCTCAGCAAACAGTGGCGCTTGTGGCAAGACAAAGCCCTGGCCTTGGCCGCCAAAGTCCGCCGCTTTTAAGAAAACGCTGCTACCCATGCGATCGACCGATACGGCCCCACCCCTACCCAAAATAGGTATGCTCTGGATTGGCCCCAAACTGGGCATCATTGAGCAACTCAGCCTCCTCTCCTTTTTAGAGCACGGCCACGCCATCACCCTCTTCACCACTGAAACCGTAAGCGGCGTTCCGCTGGGCGTAACCGTGAAAGATGCCAATGAAATTTTTCCCTCTAAGACGATTTTGCGTCACCATAAAACAGGTAGTGCCGCCCTTCATTCCGACCTCTTTCGTTATGCTTTGCTGGCCAAAACCGATTTAATGTGGGTCGACTTAGATGTGCTGTGCATCCGTCCTTACCGCCCACACAATGGGTATGTTTTTGGCTATGAGGACGAGAACACAATCAATGGGGCTGTACTTCGCCTGCCACCAGAGTCTCCAGCCCTGCAACAACTTTTGCAGTATCAAGCTGACACCACCGGCTACCCGCCCTTCTTTTCTCTCGGACGAAAAGTTCGCTATTGGCTTAGAAGTGGCGCTAAAGCCCCGCATATCAGCCGCTGGCCTTGGGGCGCAATCGGCCCGAAAGGGCTAACCTTTCATCTGCAACAAACTGGCGAAATTCAGCACGCTCAGGCACAAAGTGCCTTCTATCACATCAGCCTGAACACCATTGAACAACTGACGCAGGCTGATGCTCTTTCCAGAGATACCTTAGCACCCGAAGTGTTTTACCTCCACCTCTGGGGCAAAGAGCTGCGCCAAGCCATGCAAAAGCAGGCCCCACAAGCTGGCAGCTTTCTGGCCCAAGAAATGCAACGCTTGGGGCAGCGCTTTGGCGTGCAGTGGCCGCAATGAAGCCGACCTGCGCCCCCAGCAGCCCCCTCATCTCCATCATCATCCCCTGCTACAACGCAGAGCAACACCTGGAGCGCTGCCTGCAAAGCATCTTGCAACAAACTTGGCCGCAAGCCATTGAAATCATTGCCGTGGATGATGCCTCAACCGACAACACGGGGGGCATCCTCGCCGCTTATCACCAAAAGCAGCAACTCACCCCCATCTACCTCAAGCACAACCAAGGCCCTTCTGCCGCCCGCAATGCCGGCACGGCCCAAGCCCAAGGGCACTACCTTTGGTTTGTGGACAGCGACGACTACCTGCACCCCAAGGCCAGCCACGCCATTGAAGCGCTCATGCGGCAATACCCCAAGCAAGACTTGTATGCCTTTGCCTACACCCAAGGGCAGCACCACACACAAGCGCCCATCAAAAAACCGTTGAGGCACTGGGCTCGCCAAGGCCATATGCAGCACGAGGCCCAACTGCTGCACGCCCTGCTCTCAGGTATGCGCTTATTCCCTTGGAACAAAATCATTCGCAAAGCGCACTGTCTGGCCCACCCCTTTCCTGTGGGCCAATGGTTTGAAGACATCAGCACCATCTGCGCCATCGCCACCGAATGCCGCTCAAGCGCCTGGAGCGCACAACCCATCTTTCATTACTACAGCAACCCCGCAAGCACCACAGGGCAAATGCGCCCTGCCGCCTGCCATGACCTCTTTTGGGCCTTAAAAGACTTTCGGCAACACTACCTTCACACCCCATCGCTGCAATCTCCCCAACTGCACTTTGCTCTTGCTTCTTTTCTTCTCAAACACAGCCTGGATGCCATCTGCCACCTCGCACTGCACCAACACAAACACCCCAATAGCGCAGATCAAGCGCAAGCGCTGATTCAGCAACTTCCCCACATCTTGCTGGAACCTGCCCAAACCACCCAATACAAGCGCCTGCTCCACCTGCGCTATAAAAACTGGCGCACCGACCGCCCCCTTGTGCAAGCCCTCCATCAATCACAAACCATCACCTCAGACACCCTCTTGGCCCTTGCTCAACAACGCTAGACCACCGCCGCCCCGCCACCCTCCCTCCCTGGCTGGGCGGCTGGGGATGGCGGCGGAAATGCCAAGATTTGCTAATATTTGTCCGTTGTGGGCCTGCGCCTGAGCGTGGCCCCAGCCTGAGCCGCATCAACACAGTTTTAGCCCATAACCGATAGATAAACGGGAGGAATATAAAATATGAGTGAGGGCATTCCCATTAGCCACATAATCAAAAATCCAGATTGGCTTATAAAAGCAAGGGAGGAAGAAGTTCAGCGCCTAGATGATAAGCATGGCGGGGTGATAAAAGACCCAGAAACAGGGAAAATATTCACAGTTGATGAATTAAAAGAAGATATTAGTATTCTTGATTATCGTGTGCTTGAAGAACTTCAGAGCGGGAGACTGCCCGAAGCTTTGCAAGCGGCCATTATTGAGGAGTTATTTTCAACAGCAAACAAGGAGCTAGCCAAAGGCCGAAGCAAGAAGGCGCGGATTTCAAAGCAGCAAACGGAGAGAGCCAAGAAACCGAGAGCTGAGCAAAACCTAAAACAAATTATTTACATGCTTTCAAAAGAAGAGGGGACTGCAAAGCAGTTATGGCCAGCTCTGCATGGGCGAATGAGTGAAGACGGCTTAGACCCACAAGAAAAAGGCTTGTCCTATCGCTACACAAACGGACAAGGGCAGGAAAGGACTATCAGTCTAAAGACATTTGAGAACAAGCTAAGCGAAGAGCGAAAGAGGAAATCCCGATAGCCACGGCTATCGGGAGAATCTACAGACACTGAGGCCATTGCTCAACATTCAAAAGGAATCGCAATGGCTGATAAATCATCAACCTACCTCGCACGGTTCACCGTCACCCGCCCCCACGCCTCCGCCAAAGCTGCACACGGCCTGAACCGCCGCCCATCACCCTTGGGCATCCATGCCCGCCGCATGGCCGCTATTGCACAGCTCTTGTGGGCGCTGTGGCTCTTACTCCCCTTAGTGCCCCCACTCATGGCGTTTTTCTCAGACCCCCAGTCTTTAGAATGGCCCACACTCGTGCAACTATTCAAAGGACTGAACGCCATGTCATCCGCCCTCCTGCAAATCCTCGCCAGCTTCCGAGACCAAGCCGTCAGCGAACGCGACAAGGGCACGGACTTTGAGCACCTCTCCCTCATCTACCTGCGCCACGAGCCCTATTACCAAGACCTCTACCAAGAAGTCAGCACCTATGCCGACTGGGCCAAGCAACAAGGCATCTCGCAAAAAGACACGGGCATCGACCTTGTTGCCACCACCCACCAGGGCGAAGTCCACGCCATCCAATGCAAAAACTACGCCCCTGACTACCGCATCGCCAAAGCCGACATCGACAGCTTTTTCACCGCATCGGGCAAAACCACCTTCTCGCACCGCCTCATCATCAGCACCACCAACCACTGGACGCAAAACGCCAGCGAAGCGCTAGAAAACCAACACCCGCCCGTCAGCACCATTGGCCTTGCAGACCTAGAAAACAGCCAAATCGACTGGGCGCAATTCAGCCTGCAAACCCCGCCCGCCTTCAAGCCCAAAAAAACACTGCGCCCCCACCAACAGCACGCCCTCAGCGCCGCCCAAGCGGGCTTGGCCACGGCCGACAGGGGCAAACTCATCATGGCTTGCGGCACGGGCAAAACCTTTACCTCACTGAAGATTGCCGAAGCCATGGCAGGCAAGGGCAAGCGCGTGCTCTTTCTGGTGCCCAGCCTGGCCCTGCTGAGCCAAACCGTTACTGAATGGACGCAAGAAAGCGCCACCCCGCTGCACAGCTACGCCGTCTGCTCAGACAGCGATGTCGGCAAAAAACGCAGCGAAGACGACGACCGCATCCAAACCACCCTCAGCGACCTGCAATTCCCCGCCACCACCCACGCCAAAAGCCTCACCCACGCCCTCTGCGCCCGCCATGCCGATGACAGCATGAGCGTCGTCTTTGCCACCTACCACTCCATTGCCGTCTTGCATCAAGCCCAGCAGCAGCATGGCCTGCCTGCCTTTGACCTCATCATCTGCGACGAAGCCCACCGCACCACCGGCGCGGTATTTGATGGCGAGGACGAAAGCGCCTTTGTCCGCATCCATGACAACAGCTACATCCAAGGCCACAAACGCCTCTACATGACGGCCACCCCCCGCATCTACGGCGAAGCGGCCAAACAAACCGAAGGCGTGCTTCTCTTTTCAATGGACAACGAACAGCACTACGGCAAAGAGCTGTATGTCATCAACTTCTCCGAAGCCGTCAGCCGTGGCCTCTTGGTGGACTACAAAGTCATCGTCTTGGCGGTTGAAGAAAGCCACATCAGCCGCCGCCTGCAAAGCCTCCTCAAAAGCGACAACAACGAACTCAAAGTAGATGACGCGGCCAAAATCGTCGGCTGCTGGAAAGCGCTGGCCAAACAGGGGCTGACTATTGCCGATGACGAACACCCCATGCAAAGGGCCGTTGCCTTCTGCCAAGTCATTGAAAAAGAATACAAAGGCAAAAAGCACAAAGTCAGCTCCAAACTCATAGCCGATATGTTTGGCCAAGTCGTGGCCGAATACCAGCGCGCCGAAATCGCCGACCTCCGAGCGCAAAACCCCGAAGCCGAAATCGACCCCTCTCTGCTGCTCTCGTGCGAGGCCCAGCATGTCGATGGCGGCATGAACGCCAGCGAAAAAGGCGCGCGCCTCGACTGGCTCAAAGCCCCAGCGCCCGACCACACCTGCCGCATCCTCTCCAATGTCCGCTGCCTCTCTGAAGGTGTCGATGTGCCCTCCCTCGATGCCGTCCTATTCCTCACCCCCCGCAGCTCACAAGTTGATGTGGTGCAATCCGTCGGCCGCGTCATGCGCCTGGCCCCCGGTAAAAAGCAAGGCTATGTCATCCTGCCCATCGTCATTCCTGCGGGGGTAGAGCCTGAGCAAGCCCTAGACGACAACCAAACCTACAAAGTCGTCTGGCAAGTGCTCAACGCCCTGCGCTCACACGACGACCGCTTTGACGCCATCATCAACAAACTCGAATTCAATGGCCGCGATGTCAGCAAAATGGAAGTCATCAGCGTCAGCGACACCGTGCAAAAGCGCAGCACAGCCAAAGGCGACAGCGCCAGCGGCAAAGCCGCCCGCCAAGCCCGTGGCGGCAGCGCCATCGGCAGCAGCGCGGCGGCAAGCCCCAGCCAAAACCAAAGCCAACTGCAATTTGAAGTCGGTGAAATCGAACGCGCCCTCTACGCCCAAATCGTCAAAAAATGCGGCAACCGCCACCACTGGGAAGACTGGGCCAACGACATCGCCAAAATCGCCAACACCCACATCGACCGCATCAGCGGCATCCTTGAAAACCCCGCCAACACCCAAGAGCGCCAAGCCTTTGAAGCCTTTGCCGCTGAAATCCGAGACGACCTCAACAACGCCGTAGCCGATGCCGAAATCATCGAAATGCTGGCCCAACACCTCATCACCAAACCCGTCTTTGATGCCCTCTTTGAGCAATACAACTTCACCGAGCACAACCCCATGTCTCAGGCCATGCAAGGCGTGCTGGCAGTCTTGCAAGAACACCACCTAGAGAAAGAAGCCGACACCCTCGGCAGCTTCTACCAATCCGTCAAAATGCGCGCCGCTGGCATCCAAACCGCCGAAGGCAAACAGCGCATCGTTGTTGAGCTATACGACAAATTCTTCCGTAACGCCTTCCCCCGCATGACCGAGCGTCTGGGCATTGTTTACACCCCCATTGAAGTGGTGGACTTCATCATCCACAGCATTGAAGAAATCCTGCAAAAGGAATTCGGCAAAAGCATGGCCGATGAGCACATCCACATCATCGACCCCTTTACCGGCACCGGCACCTTCATCACCCGCCTGCTGCAATCGGGCCTCATCCCGCCCGAGCGCCTGCCCCACAAATACCGCCACGAGCTGCACGCCAACGAACTTGTGCTGCTGGCCTACTACATTGCCGCCATCAACATTGAGGCCACCTACCACGGCATCCTCTCAGGCCACAGCCCAATCCAATCCAATCCAATCCAATCCAATCCAATCCAATCCAATCCAATCCAAT
>CAZJBX010000007.1:0-80918 GCA_964544605.1 uncultured Burkholderiaceae bacterium | reverse complement strand
CCGCTCAGTCTGAGCTTGGTGGGCTGCGTTCCGGCCAGAGCACATATCCCAATCGCTTATAATAGAGCGTGGCACAGACTTGGGCCACCTCGTGTTCCGGCCAGAGCACATATCCCAATCGCTTATAATCCAAGCTCGCTGATCCTTATTTAAGTCACAGTTCCGGCCAGAGCACATATCCCAATCGCTTATAATGTCTTCGACGCATACTGACTCCTGCCCGAAGTTCCGGCCAGAGCACATATCCCAATCGCTTATAATGGCATGTAAAAACGCACGCCCGAGTCGTAAGTTCCGGCCAGAGCACATATCCCAATCGCTTATAATACGACCCCGAAGCCACCCGCGCCAACATTGTTCCGGCCAGAGCACATATCCCAATCGCTTATAATGAGGCCCATTGCCTCTTTGCCCGGACGAATGTTCCGGCCAGAGCACATATCCCAATCGCTTATAATTGTTGCTCTCAGCCTCGATGCGGCGGTACAGTTCCGGCCAGAGCACATATCCCAATCGCTTATAATGATAGTGAGCGCCACCATCAACGATTCTTTGTTCCGGCCAGAGCACATATCCCAATCGCTTATAATTCCCATTTGAAGGAAGAACCGTCTATTTCTGTTCCGGCCAGAGCACATATCCCAATCGCTTATAATGCCTTTATTGAGGCCATGAGCCAAGAGGTGGTTCCGGCCAGAGCACATATCCCAATCGCTTATAATGGTCGGCCAAAGAGATAAGCACCGCCTTTTGGTTCCGGCCAGAGCACATATCCCAATCGCTTATAATCTCAAAGCAGCAGAGGAGCGCTACAAACAAGTTCCGGCCAGAGCACATATCCCAATCGCTTATAATAACTCAGCCGTTCGCCCCTTTTCGTAACCTGTTCCGGCCAGAGCACATATCCCAATCGCTTATAATTGCCACGCTGAACGCCCGTGGCGCAGAGGTGTTCCGGCCAGAGCACATATCCCAATCGCTTATAATCACGGGCAAAACCGTGACTTTGCAGGCTTTGTTCCGGCCAGAGCACATATCCCAATCGCTTATAATGGCCGCATCTGCAACGCGCTTGGCGCTATCGTTCCGGCCAGAGCACATATCCCAATCGCTTATAATAGCCACTGGCTTGTCGAGCTAGGGGAGATTGTTCCGGCCAGAGCACATATCCCAATCGCTTATAATGACGCAGCGCCAAGATGTGCTACCGCCATCGTTCCGGCCAGAGCACATATCCCAATCGCTTATAATGCAGCTCAAAGACGCCCCCTGTTCTGCCCGGTTCCGGCCAGAGCACATATCCCAATCGCTTATAATACCGTTATCTGGTGCGCCGCTTGGGCCTCTGTTCCGGCCAGAGCACATATCCCAATCGCTTATAATTCCGCTGACTTTGTCATACAGTACGCCGATGTTCCGGCCAGAGCACATATCCCAATCGCTTATAATTCGGTTGATAACTATATGGCTGTTTTGGAGGTTCCGGCCAGAGCACATATCCCAATCGCTTATAATATGAGCCAGAATTTCAAACTCACACGCAAAGTTCCGGCCAGAGCACATATCCCAATCGCTTATAATTGTTTACGCCGCCTGTCGCACCCGTGGTAGGTTCCGGCCAGAGCACATATCCCAATCGCTTATAATGCTTGAAGCCGTGAGCAATAGCGATTGGATGTTCCGGCCAGAGCACATATCCCAATCGCTTATAATGCACTGCGCCAACGGTGATAAACCCAGGGGGTTCCGGCCAGAGCACATATCCCAATCGCTTATAATTACCGAACGATGGGAAGGACTACCATCTATGTTCCGGCCAGAGCACATATCCCAATCGCTTATAATTACGCGAGCACATGGGACAAAGACCTTGTTGTTCCGGCCAGAGCACATATCCCAATCGCTTATAATGCGGCTGCCGTCGTCGCGAAGACTCTGCCGGTTCCGGCCAGAGCACATATCCCAATCGCTTATAATCCACATTGCTAAAGCCATTCGAGTTATGCAGTTCCGGCCAGAGCACATATCCCAATCGCTTATAATGCAGCAAGAACCAGAACTGGCCGTTTGCCTGTTCCGGCCAGAGCACATATCCCAATCGCTTATAATGGCAACGCGCTAAGTCCTTGATTTTCAAGGACTTTTTGCGTTTTTGGCCCCCCAAAATTGCTGCATTTCCTAGAACAAATCGAACTGTTCGGGCGCTTTTCTCCCCGCTTGCGGGGCGCGGCCGTGGAAGCTGATGACGCGCTCGTATTGCTTGTCTGTCATTTGCAAGATGTGGACTTTGCCACTGCGCGGCAGTTGTGTTTGGATTTTTTTCACATAGGTGTCCACTTGGGCGGGGCTGCTGCAAAAGCGCAGATAGACGCTGAATTGGCTCATCTCAAAGCCTTGGTCGAGCAGGTATTTTCTGAATTCGGCGGCCGCTTTGCGGTCGGCCTTGCGCACCACGGGCAGGTCAAACATCACAATCATCCACATGAGTCGATAGCCCGATAGCATGGCGGCAGCCCCTAGGCTCTGCCTTGTGCATGGGGTGGGCTGGCGGCAATCAGCCCCTGTAAGTCAGGCCCGGCCAGGCTGGGCGGCAGGTCCAGCTCGGTTTTTTCACCCACATAGATTTGCGCCAAGGATGTGGCTAAGCCTTGCATGGCCACAGACACGGGGCTGCGCCCTTGCGGGCTGGGCATATCGGCAGTCAGCCAAAGCGCCAGCAGGCGTTTGCGTTCAGGCGTGAGTTCAATGTTCGGCTCCAACGCAGCTTGGTGCGTTTGTAGTATTTGCCAAACCACATAGTCCACGAGGGGGCGAAAAGGCTCAATCAAATCATCGACCAAGCGCATGGGGTTGCCTGCGTTGCTGTGGTGCAGGCCAAGGCTGGGGTGCAGGCCAGCGGCCAAGGTGGCACGGGCGACGGCACTGCGGGCGATGGTATAGCCGTAGTTAAGCAGAGCGTTGATGCCGCCAGCGTTTTGATCGCGCCGAAAGCCCGTGCCCAGCAGACGCTGCCAGTAGTAGCGGGCGGCTTGAGCCTCCATATTGGCGGGGTCGCCGCTTTTGACTTTGGGCAGCATGGCCAGCAGGGGCTGGGCATTGCCCCCTGTGGCCGCCAAGGTAGCCGCTTGCTGGGCAATTTTGGCCTTGACCAAGCTGGCCCAAAGCCGCTTTTGCAAGGGCAAGCTGGCCTTGATTTGCGCGGCGATGCGCTGCGCTTGCAGGCCATTGGCATCGGTGGGCAACAGCATACCGACAGGCAGGTGTTGGGCATTGCAGAGCACAAAAGGCGCATTGCGTTGGGCCAGGGCGACGAGCAGGTTGTTGCTGTAGATGCAGCCGTGGCCGTGGACGATGAGGGCGAGGATGTCATCCAGCGGCACACGGCCCAGTACCTCGCGCTCGCCCGCTGTGGCCTGCACCACCATAAAGCCGCGCTCCACATAAAGGTAGCGCTGGTCTTGGGCGATTTCAACAATGCGGCCCAGCATGGCCTAGCGTCCCTTCAGCCTTATGCGCCCTTGGGCAAGGGGTGGATGCGCAGCTCGCCTATGGGACTGATGCTGGCTTTGCGGCCTTGGGCTTTTTGTAAAGAGCCAGCCAATTTAGTCACATATTTAAATGGGTCGTCTTTGTCACTATTTCTTTTATCAACATTGGCTTCATTGACTGGGGCAAAAACCATTTGCCCATTATTGGCATTTAAGCTGATATAGCGGTAAATGAGCTTTTGGTCATCAACTGTCATCTGCACACTGTCACCCGGAATCAAACGCATAACCAAGGGCAAACCATTCTGGCCTGTGTGTGGGTTGTTCAACTCATGCAAACGGCCTAATTTCTCAAGCTGATAGGCTTGAAAGCGGGTAATGACCTCGCCTTGCCATTTGCCTTTGTCATTTACGGTGATTTCAATACAGTAATTGCTGCCGCCCACATAACCTTTATAGGGCAGGGGCTGGCCTTGTGCATCTAGGCCGTGGCGTTGGGGCTGGCTGGGCTCGGCAATACGAATGAGGTTGCTCACCTGCCTTGCAGGGCTGCCATCTTCTTTGCGTTTTTGCCTGATGCTGCCATCTTTGCGGATGCCGTAGCTGGTGTCTTCCATCATGGCACCTTGGTGGCCGTGGTCTGGCCTATGGCTGACCCAAATGTGCTGTAGGGCGCGTTGCACATGCTGGCGGTAGGTGGGCCAGGGTAGGGGCAGGCTTTCCACCAGTTTGCGGTAGTTTTCTTTTTGGCGGGTACTGGCATTGGCACGGGCAAAGCGTTGCAGCATGCTCTGGTCGGTGATGCCAATCACGCAAGCATCCAGCGCATGGTGGCGGTGGTCGTTGCGGTTTTTTTCCTCGTTGCCACTCAGCAGTTTGTTCAGGCCAAACTGCCAGCGAAGGCTGGCGGTGAGCTGGCCAGGGATGACGCGCACGGTATTGGGACAGACCAGTTGCAGATAGTCTTTGGTCATGCGGGCAAGGTAGCGCGTGTCATTGAGGGCGCGGGCGAGGAAGTCGGAGTGCTTGTCCAGCCACTGCTCGTAGCCGTCTGGCGCAAAACGCTGGCGCTTGGCACCATTTGGAAAGAGCTTGGCTCTGGTTGCAATGTCTTCCCAAGCCCAGCCTTGCCGCTCAAAATCGGCCTTGGCTTGCCAGGGTGTGCGATTGCCTTTGATGCGGTTGGCCTGCCGTAAAGCCACTGTGAGATTATTAAGGCTATCGTCCAGAGTTTGAGAAAAGGGCAGGATGTGTTCAACTTCCACCTCAGGCGAGAGCAACATGCGGGCGCTGATGTGCTTGCCACTATAGGGACAATGTCGATCAAGAGGATCTTTCGCCAGCTCCTCCCACAAAATCCATTTTTGGATGTCCGTACGACTAACGCTATCAGGAGTGCAACTTAAAACTTCAGCTATTGCACTACGAATTTCATCCTTATGTTTCCTATTCTTGTTTTGGCGATTTCTGGTTTTTCTCTTTTCCTCTTTGCTCTGCTTTAGATCCCGTGCTAGCTCAACTACGACCTCAGTGGGGCTGCCATATTTGCGGATGAGGGCGTTGACGACGACGCGGATTTGGTTGAGGCCAATGTGGACGGTCGGGTTGGCGATTTTGCCGTAGCGTTCTTCGTCGTTTTTCGGATTGTCTTTTTCAAACGCCACATGGCGGCGCAGGGGCTTGCCGTAATAAGGCAGTTGCTTGAACAAGGGGGTGATTTCGCCCGTTTCGGCATCAATGATTTGCTCGACCTCGTTATCGTTGAAGTCAAACCCAAAGCCGAGTTTGCTGTGGCTGGCATAGCCCGCAGCTTGCACAGCTTTGTCGTAGGTGCAGACCTCGGCTTGTAAGAAGGGCAGGATTTTGCCAATGGCCACGGAACTAAGCTTGCCGTGGCCAGTTAGTAGGCTTACTTTGCCAATTTTCTCAGCCAGTTCAACATCGATGGAGAGCAAATCTTGTAGCTGAACAAGTAATTGCAATTGATCTTCCTCATTTAGCAACAGCTCCACAACCTTATCTTGTTCAGCAGGATCAAGATCATGCCAAACTGGGCCAAGACACTTTTTATCGGCCAACCGAACGCTGCTGCTATTTCCGTTTAGGGCTTTGCGGCCTTCGTCCTCAAGGTTGAGCATTTCACCAGCATGTAGCTTGAGCAGCTTTCGCATGTCGGAAAATTTCAGTGTTTCCTTGTGCTCCAGTGCCGCAGCAAGAGTGTCGCGCTCTTTAAGGCTAAGGAAGCGACTCTCCAGTTGCTCATCTTGGATTCGTAAATGATTAAGCTCTTGATAAATACGGAAACGCTGCGTTGAGGGTAGTGCCAATGGAGCACGCTCAAGCTCTGGCTCGAAAGTGCAGCGGCCAGCTATCGGTGGACGCAAGGGATGCTGGTAGCTCAAAGTTGCTTTTAGCTCTTGATAGATTTCAGAGGTAAAACGATCGGGTTTGTAGGCAGCCTGCCTGCGCCACAGCTCCTCGAACTCATGTATGACCATGTCTCGATCTATGTAGAAAGGATAACTTTCTACTCCTCCAGTTTTATTTTTAAGTGGGCGAGACCGCACTGCATGGCCTTGTTGCATGCGAGACCACAACCAGCGCCCCACAGTCATCATCTCACCTTGAGGCAACTTTTCTTGCTCCGCCATCAATGTGCTTCTCAGCTCCCCAACAGAACTGAGCAAAGCGCTGCTTTCTCTGTCTTCAGAACTGTTTTTATCAGTTTTGCGGTTGCTCTTAAAGCCGCGTCTTTGATTGAGGTGAAAGAGGGCGCGGGCAAATTCTGCTGGGCTGAGTTCGGCTTGCACACCTTTGGCCCGCAGTTCATAAGGGTTGAGCAGTTCCAGCGCCTTACGCTCGGTCTCATTTTGTGGGAAGAAGCCAAACAGCACTAACTTCCTCATCATGCTTTTTTTCCGTCCGAGCAGGCGGGCGCGGCGGCGGCGCTGTAAACGCGCCTCTCGTCTAGCAACAGCAAGAGAGGCTCCTTTTTTAGGGCCATCCTCGGCGAAGCGCCCACTGTTGAAGATGCGCACACCCGCTTTGACGATGGCTGTAGGCTGGCGTTTGTAATTGGGCAAAGCTGGGTCGGGTTGGGCGTTGCCAAGGCGCAAAATGGCCCAGCCAATGGAAGTCATGCCAACATCAAGTGCGAGGCGGTATTGCATAGTGGAGTCTCCGTTTAAGTGAAATTTTTTTACTTCTGCGCGCAGTCTAGCGGAATTTGTGTAGAATCTTGGGCATAGTCGATTGGGATATGTGCTCTGGTACGCTAACAAGCTGAAAGATGCACAAAATGGAAAGCCGCGCATGTCGCGGCTTTCGCTTTTTCTGCCGCTGGACCCGCCGCAATTCGCCAAAAAAAACACAAGAGTAGGGCAGGGCATGGGCTATGCTAATGGAATGATGAAATTCTCCTTTCGCCCCCGAATTTTGGATGCCATGCAGGGCTATAACCGCGCCCGTTTTGCAGGCGATGTGGCTGCTGGCCTGACGGTGGCTGTGGTGGCGCTACCGTTGGCGATGGCTTTTGCGATTGCTTCGGGCCTGCCGCCGCAGGCGGGTATTTTTACCACCATTGTGGCGGGTTTTTTGATTGCGCTTTTGGGCGGCAGCCGCGTGCAGGTGGGCGGGCCAGCGGGGGCGTTTATCGTCATCGTTTACGGTATTGTGCAGGAGCACGGCGTGGGCGGTTTGGTGGGCGCGACGCTGCTGTCAGGCGTATTTTTGTTTTTAATGGGTGTGCTGCGTTTGGGCACGCTGGTGCGTTTTATTCCGATTTCTGTGATTATTGGTTTTACCAATGGTATTGCGGTGCTTATCGGCTTCTCGCAGATTAAAGATTTTTTGGGTTTGCAGATTGAGAAAATGCCGGCTGATTTTTTCGGTATGTTGGCGGCATTATTGAGCCATGCCCACAGTATCAATTATTGGGCTTTGGGCGTGGGCGCGGCTTCCTTGGCGGTGATTGTGCTGTGGCAGCATGCTTTGCCAGGCTTGGGGGCGCGTTCGCCTTTTAGCGGCAAGCTGACGGTGGTGCCGGGGGCGATGGTGGCCTTGGTGCTGGCGAGTGCGGCGGCAGCGTGGTTTGATTTGCCTGTGGAGACGATTGGCACGCGCTTTGGCGGCATTCCGTCGGGCTTGCCTGAACTGGCTTGGCCGACGCTGGATTGGGGCATGGCGCGGGCTTTGCTGATGCCAGCGATTACCTTGGCTTTGCTCGGCGCGATTGAGTCTTTGCTGTGTGCCCGCGTGGCAGACGGCATGATTCGGGATCGCCACGATCCGAACCAAGAGCTGATGGCGCAGGGCATTGCGAATGTGGCCGCGCCGATTTTGGGCGGTATGCCCGCTACGGGCACGATTGCGCGCACGGTGACGAATGTGAAAAGCGGCGCAAGCAGCCCGATTGCCAGCATGGTGCACGCCGCTGTGCTGCTGCTGGTGATTTTGGTGGCTGCACCTTTGGCCAGCTCAATTCCTTTGGCGTGTTTGGCGGCCATTTTGCTGCATGTGGCTTGGAATATGGGCGAGTGGCGGGCCTTTAGGCGCTTGCGCCGTTACCGCGCTACTTACGGCGGCACGCTGCTTGCGGTGTTTGCGCTGACAGTGGTGTTTGATTTGACGGTGGCGGTGCAGGTGGGGATTTTGGCCGCCTGTGGCATTTTTATTTACCGCATGGCGAGCCTGACGCGGGCTGAGCCAGTGCCATTGCCTGAGCTGGAGGCCGTCGCGCCGGGCGCTGTGGCGGCATGGCAATTTTCAGGGGCTTTGTTTTTTGGTGCCAGCGCGGTGGTGGAAGGGCTGGAAGATGCGCTGCCACAGCGGGTGCTGCTGCTGGATCTCAGCCGTGTGCTGTATATGGACAGCACGGGGGCCGAAGCCATGCAAAGCCTGATGCAGTGCTGCCGCGAGCAAGGGGTGCAGCTTTGGGTGGTGGGTTTGAAGGGCCAGCCCCTAGACATGGCCAGACGCAACGGCTGGCTGCGGCGCTTGGGCCAGCAGGCTGTGCTGCCTGATATGGGCAGTGCGCGCCAGGCGGCGCAAATTTGGCTGAGCACGGCGCAGCAAGAAGACTGATGGCTTGGGCCTTTGGCATCAGCCTGCTTTTTTACATTCACTCGCAACTTAACATAATGCACATTGTCATTGTTTTAGATGCGATAAGAGCAGACCAAAGCCAAGCCCAAAGCCTGGCTGAGCTGGCTTGAACTCGGCTGCGCCCATGTCTGGCCATGCTAGCGCATACCACTCGTGCCAGATCCCATGCCGCTGCGCCGCGTTTCGCTTATTTTTCAGCCAGCACAGCTTGCGCACAAGCTAAGATACAGCCCTTGGCGCGTGGCGATGCCGCTAGCGTGCCTGCCCCGATACGAAAGATCCCTGATTTATGAGCAGCAGCACCTACAACTACCCCGATGCCCAAGGCCACTTCGGCCCCTATGGCGGCAGCTTTGCCAGCGAAACTTTGACCCATGCCTTGGCTGAGCTGCGCGAGGCTTATGCCCATTACCAAAACGACCCCGAGTTCATTGCCGAATTTGAAAACGAGCTGAAGCATTTTGTCGGCCGCCCCTCGCCCGTTTACCACGCCAAGCGCATGAGCCAAGACCTTGGCGGCGCGCAAATCTACCTCAAACGCGAAGACCTCAACCACACTGGCGCCCACAAAGTCAATAACACTGTGGGCCAAGCCCTGCTGGCCAAGCGCTTGGGCAAAAAACGCATCATTGCCGAGACTGGCGCTGGGCAACACGGCGTGGCCACGGCCACGGTTTGCGCCCGCTATGGCATGGAATGCGTGGTGTATATGGGCAGCGTCGATGTGGCCCGCCAAGCGCCCAATGTGCTGCGTATGCAACTGCTGGGCGCCACGGTGGTGCCTGTTGAATCTGGCAGCAAAACCCTGAAAGACGCACTGAATGACGCCATGCGCGACTGGGTGGCGAATGTGGACAACACCTTCTACATCATTGGCACCGTGGCTGGCCCCCACCCCTACCCCATGATGGTGCGCGACTTCCAATCCGTCATTGGCCGTGAATGCATCACGCAAATGCCCGAGCACTTGGGGCAAAACATCGGCCAAAACGGCCAGCCTGATGCCGTCGTCGCCTGTGTCGGCGGCGGCAGCAATGCCATTGGCATCTTTCACCCTTATTTGGCGCTGCCGCAAGTCAAGCTCTATGGCGTAGAAGCGGGCGGCCACGGCATTGCCAGCGGCCAGCACGCAGCCAGCATCACCCAAGGCAGCCCCGGTGTGCTGCATGGCAACCGCACCTATTTGTTACAAGACGAAAACGGCCAAATCATCCCCACGCACTCCGTCAGCGCGGGCCTAGATTACCCTGGCGTCGGCCCTGAGCACGCTTGGCTACACGACCAAGGTTTGGCAGAATATGTCGTCATTGATGACGATGAAGCCTTGGCCGCCTTCCACTATTTGTGCCGCACAGAAGGCATCATTCCCGCGCTGGAATCCTCCCATGCCTTGGCCTATGGCATGAAGCTGGCCAAAACCATGAAAGCCGAACAAGCCGTGCTCATCAACCTTTCAGGCCGTGGCGATAAAGACATGGGCACCATTGCCAGCCTGATGGATGCTGAGACGAATTAAGGGCCAAAACAGAAATCTGGAGAGCAATCACTTGGCCCATATTTAACGCTGAGCCATGCGATCAGCTTCTCCTTAATTTCTTCACAATGACAATGTGCAATATGTTAGCCAAGATAAAAAACAAGCTAGCGCTGCAGTTGATGGATTGGCAACTGGAGAACCAATACACGCCTCCGCGCAGCCGAGTCGTGCTGTTCGGCTATGGCATTGCAATCACGCATATCATACTCGGTCTGGCACTGACTTATGTCCAGCCACAACATTTTGAGAGTTTGTGGCTGCGCATGGTCATGGTGCTTATTGCCATGCTGATGGTCTTACATGCCAAGTATCAAATCATTCCCCGTGTCAACTTGCAATTGGTATTTGATGTCCAGATTTGGATTCATCTGATGTTTTTTCCTATGTTTATGTTGATACACAATGGCTTCAATCATGAGTGGTTCAGCTACACTTGCACATCATTGATACTCGCCTTTATGCTCGTTCGGTGGCATAAGGTGCTCATTGGCCTAGGTGCTTCAATTATTGTATTTTACTTGGCGTATCAATTTCACCACGGGAAGATTGTATTTTTTGATGAACACCAACATTTTGCCATTGCCTTTTTGACTTTGCTTCTTGGTCTTTTTTATGCCAGGCTTTTCAAATCTACGCGTGGCGATGGCTTTAGGCAGGCATTGGCAGCCATTGTTTCAGTGCAAACAGACCTTAACCCCAACATCAAAAGCATCATGCGGCATGTGGACGAGATTCCACAAATTCTCCCTCACGCGCAGCCGCCTTCCAGTGTCAAGCATTTGAAGCAGGTTCATGCTGCACTTCAAAACAGCGCCCGAGGCATTGAAACTTATTTGAGCATACAAAGAAACAATGCCAAATTTTATGGTGATCGGCAAAACAAAGTTCTGATTTCTGCCGAGGGCTTGGTGCGCCATGTGGTGAGCAACTACCCTTACTCTGATCCCAGGCTTCATCGGGCTATCAAAATCCATATTGAAAAAGATTTTTATTTCAAAGGCAATCGTGACGAGTGGGAGCAAGTCATTCGGAATTTGTTGAAAAATGCCAAAGATGCTTTGGCAGCAACCAAATTGCACATCCACTCTGGCGACTTAAATTTACAGGTTAAAACTGAAGATGGTTATGGTCGTATTGCAGTTCACAATCATGGCTTACCCATACCCGAAGAAAAAATCAAATATATTTTCAATGCCTTTTACTCAGGGAGCTCTGGCCTTGGTTTGGGCTTGGCCTACTGCCGTTATATTGCCTTGAAAGAAGGTGGTCGCATCAGCGTGCTATCCAATGCCGCAGATGGCACTGTTTTTAAAATATATTTACCGGCATTGCCTGTGCCAGCTTCAGCAGACATGGCCAAGCAAGATGTTTCGGCCAAAAGCAAGGGGCAGGTATGAGCTCGCAATTCAACTCCCGCGCAATGAACAAGCATATGCTGAAAACTCAGCCCGCATTACAACGCCTGTTCTCTTGGGTGCTGGATGTCTATCGCAGCAGCTATACGCCCGACCCTAATTCGCTCAATTATTTTACTGTAGCTCGTCAGCGTAAAGCATTGATTGCAATGCTGGCATTTAATGTTATTTCTATTGCTTTCTGGCACTTTTTCTATAGTGGTGTACCCACACCTTATGTTTTATTTGCCTTAATGGTTTTGGTAAACATATTCGTTGCCATCAACAATTTATTTAGGATATTTCATAATCCCAGCCAGTTGGCATTTTTCATGCACGCTTTTTGGCTGAATATGCCCTTTCAGCTCTTTGCGATTTATTTCTGGGTTCAGTATCATGGCAACTCTGCATTGGCACATTTGTGCGTGATTCTGGTTTTGTATCTCAACACCAGTGACTGGCGTGGCAGTCTGATGGGGGCCTTGTCCGCACTGCCATTGGCTGGCATCTTCTTTTATTTTTGGACGGGGGCTTGGCCTGCCCTACCCCCATTGATGGATGTCTTGCTACTGGTTTTGAGCATGGCTGGGGCCACGGCAGTTGCGGCATCAGGGATGGTTCTGGATGGCCGCAGGCAGCGCTATACGGACAAGGTCTTGCGCACCACCGAGGAAAAGCTCACCCCCATGCTAGAGACGCAAGCGGATTTGATTGGCAGCTACCGCTTTAATGTGAAAAACATCATGCAAGCCGAGCCCGAGTACAAAGCAGAAGCCTTGCGTATCGGTGAACAGTTGCAGGCTTTGAATGAAGAAATGCTGCTGAAGGTAGAGTCCATGAACATCTTGCGCCCGAATATGCTGCGCTTGAGCCAAATGCAGCATTTCTCTGCCCGCACTTTGCTGCGGCAAGCCGTTGCCGATTTGGGCGTGGGCCACGGCTACAGCCTGCCGCAACTGCAAAAGGCTTTTGAGCTGGATGACGAGAGTGACTTCCGCATTGAGGCCAACCCTGTGGAGTTGAGTGTGGCCTTGGCTTCTTTGCTTGATGTCATGTTGAACAGCGTCTTATCGGCCTCTCGCCCCGCTGATGCAGGGCCATTGAGCAAGCCCTATATTCGCATCAAAACTGGGGCCTTGATGACAGGGGGCGAGCTGCGCATTGAGACGCTTTACCCCTGCGTGGTGAATGTGCGGCCCAAGCATGTGCTGCTGCCGGTGTTCAGCGAGCAGACCTTTCCGCTGTATGAGGTGAGTTGGAAGATTGAACGCGTGCGTGCTGATGGCGCACCCGATGCGATTGTGCTCAAGTTCACCCGCCCGAGCTTTTTCTCTAGCACCACTTTCAGCGCGAGGATGGACCTTGAGTGAGCCCAAGCTTGGCTCCGCTTTGCTGCAATTGCGACAGGCGGCTTTAAGGGCTTTGCAAGCGCCGCTTTTGGCGCAAAAGCAGGCGGGCTTGGCCGAATGCCATGCGGCTTGCGCGGCCTTGCTGGCCTTGTGCGCCCAAACTTGCCCTGCCCCTGAGTGCTTGCACAGTGGCCCCATCCAAGAGCCAGCGGGCTTGCCAGGCCGCCCCGAGCGCCCAGCTTTGTTCGACCGCATTGACGCGCCCAAGCGCAGCGTGCATACGGCAGAGGGCTTGGCCCATTTGATTCATGCGGTGGCGCATATTGAGTTCAATGCCATCAATTTGGCTTTGGATGCGTTGTGGCGTTTTGATGGGATGCCCGCGCAGTTTTATGCCGATTGGCTGCAAGTGGCGCAAGAGGAGGCCGAGCACTTTGTGCTGCTGCAAGAGATTTTGCAGGACATGGGCCATGATTACGGCAGTTTTGATGCCCACACTGGCCTGTGGGATATGACGGAGAAAACCAAGGGCGATATCACCGCCCGTATGGCCTTGGTGCCGCGCACTTTAGAGGCCCGTGGCTTGGACGCTGCGCCGCCCATGCAGGCCAAGCTGCGGCAGGTGGCATCGCCCCACGCCGCGCAGATGGTGGCGGCGCTGGATGTCATCATGGCCGAGGAAGTGGGCCATGTGCGCATAGGCAACCACTGGTATGGCTGGCTTTGCCGCCGCCAGCAGCTCGACCCCGTGGCCTATTACGCCGAGCTGGCGCAGCGCTATGAGGCACCGCGTTTGCGTGCCCCCTATAACGAGGCGGCGCGGCTGGCCGCAGGCTTTACGCCTGAGGAATTGGCCTTGTTGCAGGTGGTTTGAGGCGCGGCGCTGGCGCTTTAAGCCCTAGAATCTCGGCCTAACTCGTTTTACCCTTTTTACCCCTGCCATGACGCGCCCTGCCCTGCCTTTGACCCTGCCCCCACCCAGCCTTGAAGCGGCTTGCGCGACTTTTCGCCAAACCAAACGCTTGGTGGTCAAGGTCGGCTCCTCTTTGGTGACGAATGAGGGCCGTGGCCTGGACGACGCGGCCATTGAAGCCTGGTGCGCCCAATTGGCTGCCTTGGTGCAAGAGGGTCGCGAGGTGATTATGGTGAGCAGCGGCGCAGTGGCCGAGGGCGTGAAGCGCTTGGGCTGGGCGGGGCGGCCCAAGGCCATCCACGAGCTGCAAGCGGCCGCCGCTGTGGGGCAAATGGGCTTGGTGCAGGCTTATGAACGCCATTTGCGTGCCCACGGTTTGGGCAGTGCCCAAGTGCTGCTGACCCATGCCGATTTGAGCGACCGCGAGCATTATTTGAACGCCCGTTCCACCCTGCTGACTTTGCTGCATTTGGGCGTGGTGCCCGTCATCAATGAAAACGACACCGTGGTGGCCGATGAAATCAAATTTGGCGACAACGACACCTTGGGCGCTTTGGTGGCGAATTTGGTGGAGGCCGATGCGCTGGTGATTTTGACCGACCAAAAAGGCTTGTTCAGCGCCGACCCAAGGCAAGACCCCAGCGCCGTGCTGGTGCAAACCGCCACGGCGGGCGACCCTGCCCTTGAAGCCATGGCTGGCGGCGCAGGCTCCAGCGTAGGCACAGGCGGCATGTACACCAAAATCACGGCCGCCAAACGCGCCGCGCGTTCAGGCGCAAGCACGGCCATTGCCTGGGGGCGCGAGCCGCAAGCCCTGCTGCGCCTGATGCAAGGCGAGGCCATCGGCACGCTGTTGATTGCGCCTGACAGCAAACTGCAAGCGCGCAAACAATGGATGGCCGACCACCTGCAATTGGTGGGCCATGTGTGCGTGGATGCGGGTGCGGCCGAGCGCATCAGCGCCGGCAAGGCCAGCTTGCTGCCCGTGGGCATGACGGCCGTACACGGCGAATTTGTGCGCGGTGAAGTCATTGCCATTTGCAATAGCGCAGGGCAAGAGCTGGCGCGGGGCCTGAGCAATTATTCCAGCGCCGAAGCGCGCCTGATTTGCCGCAAAAGCACGGCTGAAATCACGCAGATACTGGGCTACGCCGCCGAGCCTGAAATGGTGCACAAAAGCAATATGCTGGTGCAATAAGCCTCGTTTGGCGTGGCGCTGCTGCGCTTGCCTAATACTGCACCGCCACAGGTTCGAGCGAACGCCACATATACCAAGTCGCCACACTGGCCCACGGTGCCCAACTGCGGCCCAGCTCCCGCGCCATGCTGCGGCTCACGGGCAAACCTGAAAAATAGTTTTGGCTCATGCCTCGAATCAGGCCCACATCGTCAATCGGCAGCACATTCGGGCGCAGCAGATGAAACATCAAAAACATTTCCGCCGTCCAGCGGCCAATGCCACGGATGGCCGTCAGCTCCGCAATGATGGCCTCATCGCTCATATCGGGCCAGAGCTGCGGGTGCAGCTTGCCGTCCTCAAAATGCAGGGCCAAATCAATCAAATACTCAATCTTGCGTGCCGATAGGCCCGCCTCTCGCATGGCGTCAATTTTCAGTGTCAGCACATGGGCTGGCGTGAGCTTGCGGCGGCGCGGCAACAGGGCCACAAAGCGGTCCCAAATCGTTTGCGCGGCTTTGAGCGAAATTTGCTGCCCCACCACCGAGCGCGCCAAAGTGACAAAGGCATCGCCGCGCGACTGCATACACTCAGGGCCAAACTGCGGAATCAGCTCGCGCAAAATCGCATCTTGGGCCATCAGCTCGGCGCACGCCTGCTCCCAATAATCGGGGCAGATGGCTTGTTTGGGCGGGCGGGCAGAACGAGAGGCAGACATAGGGCAAATCTAAAAGGGTAATTCGGGGCGGGGCTGGCATTGTAGCCAAGCCCAAAACGGCCAGTGGCGTGCTAGAATGCTAGCTTCTTGTTTTTTTGCAGATGGCTCAATTGCGCCATTGGCTTTAAGAGAGCAAGGAATTTCAACCGTTCAATTTCAGCGCCCAAAAGGTGCACGCCCCAAGCCGCATTGCTGTGGTGCAGGCCGTGTGACATGCTGAAATGAAGACCCTAACCCTTTGGAGTATCTCTATGACAACCATGCGCGACATGCTGGAAGCCGGTGTGCACTTTGGCCATCAAACCCGCTTCTGGAACCCCAAAATGGCCCCCTTTATCTTCGGCCAACGCAACAAAATCCACATCATCAACTTGGACAAAACCTTGCCCATGTTCAATGATGCGATGAAATTCCTGCGTGACACATCTGCCAAAGGCGGCACTGTGCTCATCGTTGGCACCAAACGCACTGCACGAGAAATCGTGGCGGCTGAAGCCCAACGCGCCAACACCCCCTATGTTGATCAACGCTGGCTCGGCGGTATGCTGACCAACTTTGAAACCGTGAAAACTTCGCTCAAACAGCTCAAAGACATGCAAGCCCAGCAAGAAGCTGGCCTCGATAACTTGAGCAAAAAAGAGCAACTCATGTTCAGCCGCAAACTGGCCAAACTTGAGCGCGACATCGGCGGCATCCAGAACATGGAGAAAAAGCCTGATGCCATCTTCGTGGTGGATGTGGGCTTCCACAAAATCTGCATCCAAGAAGCGAAAAAACTTGGCATCCCCGTGGTCGCTGTGGTGGACTCGAACCACAACCCCGAAGGCATCGACTATGTGATTCCTGGTAACGACGACTCTTCTAAAGCCGTTGCCCTGTATGTCAAAGGCGCAGCCGATGCCGTTCTCGATGGCCGTGCCAACGCCCTGACTGACCTCGTGGCCAGCGTTCAAGACAGCGACGACGAGTTCGTTGAAGTCCCTGAAGAAGCCTAAGCTGCGGCGCCAAGCCCCGCTTGAAAAGGGCTAGATATTCTCTGGCCCTTTTTCTTTTCCCCCATTCATACAAAAGGACGAAATATGACCACGATTACCGCCTCCATGGTGAAAGAGCTGCGCGAAAAAACCGACGCCCCCATGATGGAATGCAAAAAAGCCTTGGGCGAAGCCAATGGCGATATGGCCAAGGCTGAAGAAATTTTGCGTGTGAAACTCGGCACCAAAGCGGGTAAAGCCGCCAGCCGCATCACGGCTGAAGGCATCATCGCCGTCAGCAGCCAAGGCCAAACTGGTGCCATGGTTGAAGTCAACTGCGAAACCGATTTTGTGACCAAAAACGACAGCTTCATGGCCTTGGCCCAAGCTGCCGCTGACTTGGCTGCCGCTAACAAGCCCGCTGACATCGACGCCCTCTCTGCCCTGCCCTTCGAGCTGGATGGCTTTGGCCCCACACTCGAAGATGTACGCAAAGGCTTGATCGGCAAAATCGGCGAGAACATGAGCATCCGCCGCTTCCAACTGTTTGAAGGCGCTGACTTGGCCTCTTACCTGCACGGTGGCCGCATTGGTGTGGTCGTGCAATTTGCGGGTGACGCGGCTGCCGCCAAAGACACCGCCATGCACATTGCCGCCATGAAGCCTGTGGCCCTGACTGGCGCTGATGTGCCTGCCGAGCTGATTGAAAAAGAGCGCACAGTGGCCGAAGCCAAAGCCGCCGAGTCTGGCAAACCTGCCGACATCGCCCAAAAAATGGTGGACGGCGCCGTGGCCAAATACCTCAAAGAAGTCTCTTTGGCCGACCAAGTGTTTGTGAAAGCCGAAGACGGCAAACAAACCGTGGCCGCCATGCTCAAAGCCAAAGGCACTGAGCTGAAATCCTTCAGCCTGTATGTGGTTGGCGAAGGCATTGAGAAAAAGCAAGACGACTTTGCTGCTGAAGTGGCCGCGCAAATGGCCGCCTCACAAGCCTAAGCTGTGCGCGTTTAGCGCCTTTAAAAACCGCCTTCAGCCCCACGCTCAAGGCGGTTTTTTCAAGCCCTGCACAGGGCAAATGCTGCGGTGCAGCGTAAAATCAATTTCTCTTTTTTTAGATACAAGGCAGGAGTGCAAGATGGCCAATAAAGTAGGCAATCTGGTGGGTTTGGTGGGCTGGCGCGGCATGGTCGGTTCCGTATTGATGGACCGTATGCAGGCCGAAGGCGATTTCGCCTTGATTGAACCCGTCTTTTTCTCTACCAGCAACAGCGGTGGCGCAGCCCCTGTTTGGGCCAAAAATGAAACCACCTTGCAAGATGCTTTTGACATCGACGCACTGAAAAAATGCGACATCATCCTCACCTGCCAAGGCGGGGACTACACCAGCGACATCTTCCCCAAACTGCGCGCTGCGGGCTGGCAAGGCCACTGGATTGACGCCGCCTCCACCCTGCGCATGAACGATGATGCCGTCCTCGCACTCGACCCAGTGAACATGCCCGTTATCAAAAACGCCCTCAGCGCGGGCGGTAAAAACTGGGTGGGCGGCAACTGCACCGTGAGCTGCATGTTGATGGGCGTGGGCGCTTTGTACAAAGCCGGCTTGGTGGAATGGATGAGCACGCAAACCTACCAAGCCGCATCAGGCGGCGGCGCCAAACACATGCGCGAATTGCTCACGCAATTTGGCAGCTTGCACGGCAGCGTCCAAGCCCTGCTGGACGACCCCAAAAGCGCCATCCTTGAAATTGACCGCCTGCTGATTGAAAAACAACGCAGTCTCAGCGCCGATGAAACCGCCAACTTCGGCGTGCCTTTGGCTGGCTCGCTCATCCCCTGGATTGACAAACAGCTCGACAACGGCCAAAGCCGCGAAGAATGGAAAGGCATGGCCGAAACCAACAAAATCTTGGGCATGGCCAGCCCCATCCCCGTGGATGGCTTCTGCGTGCGCGTGGGCGCTATGCGCAGCCACAGCCAAGCCCTCACCTTCAAACTGAAAAAAGATGTGCCACTGGCCGACATTGAGGCCATGATTGCCGCCGATAACGAATGGGTCAAAGTCGTGCCCAACGAACGGGAGGCCACCATGCGTGATTTGACCCCTGTGGCCACCACGGGCACCCTGCGCATCCCTGTGGGCCGCATCCGCAAAATGGCCATGGGGCCTGAATATGTGGGCGCGTTTACCGTGGGCGACCAACTGCTCTGGGGCGCGGCCGAGCCCCTGCGTCGTATGCTGCGGATTTTGCTCGACGCGGCTGCGTAGAGACACGCAAGGCTCTTTGCTTCCCGCGCGCGCCCTGCCTGGAAGCGAGAAAGTCAAATCCCCTCCTCTGGAGGGGTGCCCGTAAGGGCGGGGTGGTGGGCTGTCCTTCTCCTCACGACCCACAGCTTCAAAAGGCCAGCAGCAACCATCCCGTCAGGCTGCGCCCCCTCGCCATGACGAGCTTTGTTGGGCGCATCTTGTAGAGGCGTTGCATGCAACGCCCCTACTGAATCACAGCAATGTTGAAGTAAGGCCACGACAGGCTGCGCCGCCTCGCCATGACGAGCTTTGTTGGGCGCATCTTGTAGAGGCGTTGCATGCAACGCCCCTACTGAATCACAGCAATGTTGAAGTAAGGCCACGACAGGCTGCGCCGCCTCGCCATGACGAGCTTTGTTGGGCGCATCTTGTAGGGCGTTGCATGCAACGCCCCTACTGAGTCACAGCAATGTTGAAGTAAGGCTACGGTAGGCTGCGCCGCCTCGCCATGACGAGCTTTGTTGGGCGCATCTTGTAGGGCGTTGCATGCAACGCCCCTACTGAGTCACAGCAATGTTGAAGTAAGGCCACGGTAGGCTGCGCCCGCCTCTGGAGTGCGGCGCTCTGCGCCGCTTTAGAATCAAGAGCCGAAATGAGTGTCGAAAGCCCAAAGCGCCGTAAAACGGCGCACTCCAAGCCCTCTACTTGGCTTTGTGCGGGCGCTGCGGCAGCAGCTCTTGCAAGACGCCGTGGCGCAGTGCGCCGCTGACGATGCGCAGCTCTTGCATTTGCAGGGCTTCAAACAGGGCGGCGAGGACGCTAAAGCCGCCGCCAATGACGGCGCGGCGATCGGCTTTGAGGCCAGGCAGCTTGAGGTCTTGGGCGCGGCCTGCCAGTAGCAGTTGCTCACGCAGCCAAGCCAAGCCATCGAGCGTGAGCACATCGCCGCCATAGCCTGAGGCTTGCAATATGGCCGAGACGGCGCTGGTGGTGCCTGCCGAGCCATAGGCCACAGCCCAGTCTTGCGGTGGAAAAAGCGCCTGTGCGGGTTCTAGCACAGCCAAGGCATGGGCGTGGGCCGCTTGTAGGCTGGCGCGGGTGAATTCGCCATCGGCAAAGAATTGCTGCGATACGGCCACAGAGCCGAGGGCGTAGGAGGCCAGATTTTTGGCCTTTTTGCCCTGCCCTGAAATGATTTCCGTGGAGCGCCCGCCAATGTCGATGACCAAGCGCCTTTCGGTTTTGTCCGCCATACGCGCCGTCACGCCAAGGTAAATCAGGCGGGCTTCTTCTTCGCCGCTGATGAGGTCTATGGGGCAGCCCAAGATGCGCTCGGCCTCTTGCAGAAAGACGGCACGGTTGCCCGCTTCTCGCAGGGTTTGGGTGGCGATGGCGCGCCGCCCAGCCAAGCGGTTGCGCTGCAAAATTTGCGCAAAGCGTTCTAAGCTGGCAAAGGCCGTTTGCATGGCCTCGGCGCTGAGCTGGCCATCGGCATTGAGGCCGCCGCCCAAGCGCACGGTGTCTTTGAAATAGGCCAAGCGGCGCACGCCTTGCGGCTCAGGCCGCACCAGCTCCAGCCGAAAGCTGTTGGAGCCCAAATCAATAACGGCGTAATTGCGCGGGCGCTCGCGCCAAAGCGCGGGGTGTCGATTGCTGGGCTTCATGCGCTGCTTTCCTCTTTGCTGGCCTGCCCTGTATGGGCCGCAGTCTTGTCTGGCGCTTCTTGGCTTTGCCGCCAGCGCCGGCGCATGGGCGTGGCCAAGATGTAGGCAACGATGCTAAGTGGAAAAACGCCCCAGCCAAAAAAGGTGAAGAAGGCTGAGAGCAAGGAGCCTTTCGGATCGACGGCTTCGGCCACGGCGATGAGGAAGACCACAAACAGCCAGCCGATGATGATGATGGGCAAAAACATGGCTTCAATCTCTTACAGTGAAAACAAAAACAGCCCCTGCCGTGGGGCATGGGGCTGATTTGGGCTGTGCTTGGGCCACAAAGTCGCGCTTATTTCTTTTTCGCGCTGGCTTTTTTGCTGGCTGGCTTTTTAGCGGCAGGCTTGGCGGCGGCCTTTTTTGGGGCCGCTTTTTTCGGCGCAGCTTTGACCGCAGCCTCCGCTTTGGGCTGGGCTGGCGCTTTGCGGGCCGCAGGCTTTTTGGGCTTGCTGGCGGCGGCTTTTTTCTCGGCGGCAATGCGCAGGCGCAAGGCGTTGAGTTTGATGAAGCCGCCTGCATCGTTGTGGTCGTAAGCGCCGTCGTCTTCCTCAAAAGTGGCGATTTTCTCGTCAATCAGGCTGTCGGGGCTGCTGCGGCCCATGATGATGGCATTGCCTTTGTAGAGCTTGACGCGCACCACGCCATTCACGGTGTCTTGGCTGGCATCAATGAGTTTTTGCATCAGCTCGCGCTCGGGGCTGAACCAGAAGCCGTTGTAAATGGTGCGGGCGTAGCGCGGCATGAGGTCGTCTTTGAGGGCGACGACTTCGCGATCGAGGGTGATGCTTTCAATGGCGCGGTGGGCCGCCAGCATGATGGTGCCGCCAGGGGTTTCATAGCAGCCACGGCTTTTCATGCCAACAAAGCGGTTTTCCACTTTATCGAGGCGGCCAATGCCGTGTTTGCCACCGAGTTGGTTGAGCTGAGTCAGCACTTGGGCAGGTGAGAGTTTTTTGCCGTCGATGGCCACGATGTCGCCTTTGGCGTAGGTCAGCTCGATGATGTCAGGCTTGGCAGGGGCTTTTTCAAGGCTGCTGCTCATGCGCCACATGCTTTCTTCAGGCGCAAAATCGGGGTCTTCGAGCTGGCCGCCTTCATAGCTGATGTGCAGCAAGTTGGCATCCATGCTGTAAGGCGAAGCGCCTTTTTTCTTTTTGAAGTCCACGGGGATGTTGTGCTTTTCGGCATAGGCCAAGAGCTTTTCACGGCTGAGCAAATCCCACTCGCGCCAAGGGGCGATGATGGTCACGCCAGGCATGAGGGCGTAAGCGCCGAGTTCAAAACGCACTTGGTCATTGCCTTTGCCGGTGGCGCCGTGGCTGATGGCGTCAGCGCCAGTTTTTTGCGCGATTTCAACCAAGCGTTTGGCAATCAGGGGGCGGGCAATGGAAGTGCCGAGCAGGTAATCGCCCTCGTACACGGCGTTGGCGCGGAACATGGGGAAGACAAAATCACGCACGAATTCTTCGCGCAGGTCTTCAATAAAGATGTTTTGCTTTTTGATGCCCATTTGCAGGGCTTTGGCGCGGGCGGGTTCGATTTCTTCGCCTTGGCCCAAGTCGGCGGTAAAGGTCACCACTTCGCAACCGTATTCATCTTGCAGCCATTTCAAGATGATGGAGGTGTCCAAACCGCCTGAATAGGCCAGCACCACTTTTTTGGCGCTTTTTTTGGCTGGGGTCTCAGGGGCTGGGGTTTTGCTTTTTTTCGTGCTCATACGGGCGGCCTTTATCAGAAAACGGCAAGGGAAAAGAATTCTTCTATTTTAAGAGGAATCGGCTAGGGTTTAAGCCCCAAAGCGGCAGCGGCATAGAGGCCAAGCCAAAACAGGGGTTGGTGCAGCATATAAAAGCTCAGGCTGTGGCGGCCCAAAGTGACCAAAGGGCCAGCCCAAGTTGGGGCTTCAAGCGCCATGCGGCCCGTCTGCACTTGGGCATAAAGCCAGCGTTGCAGGGCCAGGCCCAGCAGCATCATGCCCCACCACGGCAGCAGGGGCACATAGTCTTCAGTAGGCGGTTTGCGGCTGATGAGGCCGAGCCAATTGAGCCAAGGCGCATCAAAAGCCGCAGGCAAGGCCCAGCCTGTGCTTAAAAAATGGCCGTAAAGCATGGGGGTGGCGATGCAGGCCAAGGCCAGCAGCACAAGGGCGCTGTTGCCGCATTTGGGCGCGAGCCAGCGCGTGAGCAGCAGCATAAGGGCCATGCCGTGCAACACGCCAAAATAAACAAAGCGCGGCCCAAACACAGCGTAGGTGCTGGCCGAAACCACTACGGCGCAAAGCAGAATTTGGCCCCAACGCCGCCAAAAACGCGCCCAGCTTTGCCCCAAACTGCTGGCCATGCCCTGCCCCATGCCGGCGCAAAGTAAAAAGCTGGACAAAATGCCCGTGCGCTGCCAAGTCCAGAATGGGTCGCTGTAGAAGTTCCAGTCAGGCCGCCAGCCCAGCGCGCTCAAATCAAAGCAAAAGTGATACACCGCCATCCACACACAGGCCGCGCCCCTGAATGCGTCAATGGCGCTCAGGCGTGGCGGGCGGGTGGCAGCATTCACAGCCAAGCTCAAAAACGAGGGCAGTCAAGCCCACTCAGGCGCAAACTTGGGCGATGTAGTCTTTCACGCCTTGCGCATCAGCGGGCATCACGCGCACGCGTTTGGGCAAGTCCTCAATGCCTTCAAACTGGGCGGGGCGCTCAGGTTCGCGGCCCAGTGCTTCCACAATGGTGGCGGCAAATTTAATCGGCAAGGCGGTTTCCAGCACCACCATTTTTTCACCTTGGCTGAGGTTCTCACGGGCCACTTTCAAGGCGTCTGCCGTATGGGTTTCAATCATGTCGCCAAAGCCATCGTAAGTGGCTTTGATGGTGGCCAAGCGGTCGGTATGCGTGCTTTTGCCGCTGTGAAAACCGTAGCGGCTGGTGCAGATTTTGAAAGCGGCTGAGGTGGAGAGATCGAAAAAGCCCTGCGCTTGCAGCGTGGGGCCAAACAGGGCCTTGGTTTGCGCCCCGTCGCGGCCAATCAGGTCAAAGACGAAGCGTTCAAAATTGCTGGCCTTGCTGATGTCCATAGAGGGGCTGGAGGTCTCGTAAGTGTGGGCGCTGTCGCGCACGCGGTAAACCCCAGTTTTGAAGAATTCGTCGAGCACATCGTTTTCATTCGTGGCGACCACCAGTTTGGCAATCGGCAGGCCCATTTGCCGTGCCACATGGCCGGCGCACACATTGCCAAAATTGCCCGATGGCACGGTAAAGGAGATGCGCTCGGCATTGCTTTGCGTGGCTTGGAAGTAGCCCGCAAAGTAATATACGACTTGGGCCAGCAAACGCGCCCAGTTGATGGAATTGACGGTGCCGATTTTGTATTGGCGTTTGAAGGCCAAATCGTTGCTCACGGCTTTCACGATGTCTTGGCAGTCGTCAAACACGCCTTCAATGGCGATGTTGTGGATGTTTTCGTCCATCAGGCTGAACATTTGCGCCTGCTGGAAGGGACTCATGCGCCCATGCGGGCTGGTCATAAAGACGCGCACGCCTCGCTTGCCACGCATGGCGTATTCGGCGGCACTGCCTGTGTCGCCACTGGTGGCACCCAAGATATTGAGTTCTTCGCCACGGCGGGCCAGCTCGTATTCAAACAGATTGCCCAGCAATTGCATGGCCATGTCTTTGAAGGCCAAGGTCGGGCCATTAGACAGACCCTGGATGTAGATTTGGCCGTCAAGTTGGCGCACAGGCGCAATGGCGGCCGTGCCGAATACTTCTTTGGTGTAAGTTTTAGCGCAAATGGCGCGCAAATCATCGGCGGGGATGTCGTCGATATAGAGGCTGAGGATTTCAAAAGCCAAGGCCGCATAGCCGCCTTGGGCGTGGATGTCGCGCAGGTTTTGCAGCGCCGCCGCATCAAGCTGGGGGTAGCTCTCAGGCAGATAAAGGCCGCCATCTGGGGCCAAGCCTTCGAGCAGGATTTCAGAGAAAGAGCGGCGGGTGTTGTCGCCTCGGGTGGAGATGTATTTCATGACAAGCTAGGCAGTAAAAAACGGGGCGGCGCAAAGCCAAGCCGCCATTATCGCCCCAAGTCAAGGCGCAAAGGGGGGCTTGCGCTTGCTTTAGCTTTTGTCTTTGTTGAAGTCTGAACCGAAGAACTCACGCCCCAAGTCGGAGTCGGGGCTTTCATTCACTTCAATTTCGGCTGCGCCCATGCCACGGTCGAGTTCCATGGGCATGAAGCGGCTGGCACTCATGGCCCGAATGGTGTGCTGGCCCGCGTCCTCTTCGGGCCTATCGGGCACGCCCGGCAAAATGCTTTTACCCAAGCGGGCTTGGGTTTCAAGCACGGGCAGGGGGCGGGCTTTGTCCAGCGGCAGGCTCCAATACACGCCAACCAGCGGGATGCCCTTGCCTTGTGCATAGCGCATGACACCCAGTTGCAAGAGCTGCCAGCGGGCCAAAAGCGCCTCAGGGTCGGCACGCAGGGCCTCCACCTTCATCTCAACGGTGACGACAAAGTTCACATCATTGAGGAAGTGGAACAAATAGGTGCGAATGAACTCGCGCAGACCGCAGGATTTGCTGGCCTCATGCAGAAAGCCCAAAACCTCAGTGCGGGGGTTGCTCGATTGTTGTGGCGCAACACGGCGCGCACGCGGCGCAACCAAAGACTCGTCAACCAGCAAGGATGCGGGCGCGGTTGAACGCGGCCCTTCAGCAGGGGTTTTGTCTTTTTTTCGGCTAAAAAAGCCCATGAATTCTCTCCTTCAAGCTGCCGCTGATTCAAACAATAGATGCATTTTGCAGCAAAAAGAATGCCAGAGTGGATTGCCCGTAAAATGGCGGGTTTTTGCCGTTTTGGGGCACAAGCGCTGCTTGGCCCCCTACTTTGCTTGAGTTCCCATGCTGATTTCCGTTTCTTGGCTGCGCCAATTTTGTCACCCCGCTATTTCTGATGATGAACTGGGCCATGTGCTCACCATGGCTGGCCTAGAGCTGGAGGGCATGGCGGCCGTCGCACCGCCATTTACTGGCGTGGTGGTGGCTGAAATCAAGCAATGCGAGCAACACCCCGATGCCGACCGCTTGCGCGTGTGCCAGGTGGATGCGGGCACGGGCGAGCTGCGCCAGATTGTGTGCGGTGCGCCCAATGCGCGGGTGGGCATCAAAGTGCCGCTGGCCACAGTGGGCGCGGCGCTGCCACCTGATGCCGAGGGCAAGCCCTTCAAAATCAAAAAAGGCAAGCTGCGCGGTGTCGAGAGCTTGGGCATGTTGTGCTCGGCCAAAGAGCTGGGCATTGATGAGGATGCCAGCGGCCTGCTGGAGCTGCCCGCCGACGCGCCCGTGGGCGGCGACATCCGCGAGTATTTGCAGCTCAATGAGCAGGTGATGGAAATCAAACTCACGCCCAACCTCGGCCACTGCTTGAGCGTGCTGGGCGTGGCCCGTGAGCTGGCGGCCCACACAGGCAGCCCGCTGCTGCCTGCAGCCACGGCTTGGCAAAACACGCAAAACCCCGTGACGCTGGACGAGCGCCTGCCCGTGGCGGTGCAAGCGCCTGATTTGTGCGGCCGCTTTGCTGGCCGTGTGCTGCGCGGCGTGAATGCCCAAGCCCCAACGCCCGATTGGATGGTGCAAAAGCTCAAAGCCTGCGGCCAACGCCCCGTCAGCGTGCTGGTCGATATTTCCAACTTCGTTATGTTTGAAATCGGCCAGCCCAGCCATATGTTTGACCTCGACAAAATCAAAGGCGGGCTGACGGTGCGCTGGGCGCAAGAGGGCGAGAGCCTGACCCTGCTCAATGGCCAAAGCGTGGCGCTGGATGCGAATGTGGGCGTGATTGTGGATGAAGCGCAAGTGGAATCGCTGGCGGGCATCATGGGGGGCGAGGCCACCGCCGTGGGCGACGACACGCAAAACATTTACATTGAAGCGGCCTTTTGGCAGCCTGATGCCATTGCGGGCCGTGCGCGGCGTTTTAACTTCACCACCGATGCCGGCCACCGCTATGAACGCGGCGTGGACTTTGCCCTGCCGCCGCTGGCTGTAGAGCGTATCACGCAATTGGTGCTGGAGATTTGCGGCGGCCAAGCTGGCCCGCTGGACGACCAGATTGTGGCCCTGCCCGAGCGCCCCGCCGTGGCCATGCGCCTGAGCCGCGCCCAGCAAGTCATTGGCATGGCCGTGAGCGCCGAGCAATGCGAGCAGGCTTTTGCCCGCCTGGGTCTGCCTTTTGAGCGCGATGGCGAGGTATTCCATGTCACGCCACCCTCTTACCGTTTTGACCTCGAAATCGAGGCCGATTTGATTGAAGAAGTGCTGCGTATGCAAGGCTTGGACAGCCTGCCCCTGCACCCGCCCAAAGCCTTCAGCCGTGCCCGTGTGGGCAGCGAGAGCCAGCGCAGCCGCCACGCCATCAAGCGGCACATGGCCGAGCGCGGCTACCAAGAGGTCGTTGCCTACAGCTTCATCAAGGCCGAGGACGAGGCCCAGCTCAATGGCAACAGCGAACCCGTGCGCCTGCTCAACCCCATTGCCAGCCAAATGAGCGTCATGCGCTCTGGCCTGTTGCCGAGCTTGCTCGATGTATTGCAGCGCAATTTAGACCGCAAAGCCGCCGTGGTGCGCGTGTTTGAATGGGGCCGTGTGTTCCGCAAAGACGCGGCACAAGAAGGTGGCCTGCGCAGCGTGCGCGGCGTGGCCCAACCCGTCATGTTGGGCGGCTTGGCTTATGGCACAGCCGCACCGCTGCAATGGGGCGAGAGCGCCCGCAAAGTCGATTTCTACGATGTGAAAGCGGATGTAGAAAGCCTGCTGCCCAAGGCCAGCTTTGCCGCCTTTGCGCCTGAGGCCCAGCACCCTGCCCTGCACCCTGGGCGCTCGGCCCAAGTGCTGCTGGGCGGCCAGGCCGTGGGCTATATCGGCGAGCTGCACCCCAAATGGGTGCAAGGCTACGATTTGCCGCAAGCGCCAGTGGTGTTTGAACTCGATGGTGCCAGCCTGCAAGCCGTGGCCTTGCCGCAGGCGCAAGCCCTGTCGCGCTACCAAGGCGCGGAGCGCGATGTCTCGGTGGTGCTGCCCGAGGCCACCAGCCATGCGGCCATCATGCAGGCCGTGAATGCGGCGAAAACCCAATTCCTGCAATCGGCTCTGCTGTATGACATCTACCGCCCACAAAAAGAAGGCGGCAGCGTCGGCATGGACGAGAAATCCGTCACCATCGGCCTCAGCTTGGCCAGCATGGATGCGACCTTGACCGAGGAGCAAATCGAAGCCGACCGCTTGGCCGTACTCGCCGCTTTGGAAGGCCAACTTGGGGCGCGTTTGCGCGCTTAAGGCGTAGGGTATTGCGCTTTCTCGCTGCCACGCAGAGCATGGGAGCGAGTAAAGCAGCGCCGTAGGGGAGCCTGCTCTGCCCTACAAAATACCTCACTGCCCCGCGCGCAGCACCGCCGCCCACTGCGCCACATCCGCCAGCGCATAGTTCTGCTGCTCGCTCAGGGCCAAGCCCGTGCGCAGGGGTTTGATGCTGACTTCGCCACGCGCCAATTCATCGGCGCCAAAAATCAAGGCATAGGCTGCGCCTGAGGCATCGGCCTTTTTGAACTGGCTTTTGAAGCTGCCCATACTGGGCTGGCCATTCGCATCTAAGTTGCTGCCCTGCATTTGCACGGCCACACCTGCGGCACGCAAGGCCTGCAATACGGGCATGGCTTGCGGCAAGGCCGCCATATCGGGCAGCACGGCAAAAGCATCTGCCGCATCCTCTGGCAAGGCAATGCCCTGCTCTTTCAGCAGCTCCAGCACGCGTTCCACCCCCATCGCCCAGCCAATGGCGGGGGCGGGTTTGCCGCCCAGCATCTCCATCAAATAATCGTAGCGGCCACCGCCGCAAATCGTGCCTTGGCTGCCCAGCGCCGTGGTGACGAACTCGAACACCGTCAGGTTGTAGTAATCCAGCCCACGCACCAAGCGCGGGTTCAGGCTGTAGGCCACGCCGTGGGCATCGAGCAAAGCCTTCACCGCATCAAAATGCGCCTGTGATGCTGTGCTCAAGTGCTCACTCAAGCGCGGCGCGCCTTCCACCAAGCTTTGCATGGCGGGGTTTTTCGTGTCCAAAATCCGCAACGGGTTGCTGTGCAAGCGGCGGCGGGCATCCTCATCCAACTGCTCGGCGTGTTGCTCAAAGTAGGCAATCAGGGCGGCACGGTGGGCGCGGCGCTCCTCAGGCTGGCCCAGGCAGTTCAGTTGCAGCTCCACGCCCTGCAAACCCAGCTTTTGCCACAGGCTATGGGCCAGCAAAATGATTTCCGCATCCAATTCAGGCCCGCCAAAGCCCAGAGCCTCAGCCCCAATTTGGTGAAACTGGCGGTAGCGCCCGCGCTGGGGGCGCTCGTGGCGGAACATCGGCCCCGCGTAATACAAGCGCTTGCCGCCGTCATACAGCAGGTTGTGTTCAATCACGGCGCGGCACACACCCGCCGTGCCCTCGGGCCGCAGGGTCAGTTTGTCGCCGTTGAGCTTGTCCTCAAAGGAATACATTTCCTTTTCCACAATATCAGTGGCCTCACCAATGCCGCGCACAAACAGCGGTGTTGGCTCCACAATCGGCAAGCGCACAGGGCGGTAGGCAAAGCTGCGCATGACCGCCTGCACCTGCTGCTCCAGCCACTGCCAGTGGGCTGAGGCGGGCGGCAAAATGTCGTTCATGCCTTTAACGGCCAGGATTTTTTGTGGTTTCTTCTCGCTCATGGCAAATCGGGCGTTTTAAAAAGAGGAAAGAAAAAAGGGGCCACTCGCAGCCCCTTTAGCCTGCACGCGGCGCTGAATTTACAGCACCACGGCTTTTTCAATCAGCACGGTGTCTTTGGGCACATCGTCGTGGAAGCCACGGCGGCCAGTAGCCACGGCTTTGATGCCGTCCACCACTTCCATGCCTGCGATTACTTTGCCAAACACGGCATAACCCCAGCCTGAACCTGTGGGCGCTTGGAAGTTGAGGAAGTCATTGTTCTTCACATTGATGAAGAATTGCGCCGTGGCCGAATGGGGGTCACTCGTGCGGGCCATGGCAATGGTGTATTCATCGTTTTTCAGGCCATTGTCGGCTTCGTTTTTAATCGGTGCGCCGCAGTCTTTTTGGTCCATATTGGGGGTAAAGCCGCCGCCTTGAATCATGAAACCGTCCATGACGCGGTGGAAAATCGTGCCATCGTAATGGCCATCTTTCACATAGTTCAAAAAGTTTGCCACAGTCGCGGGCGCTTTTTCAGCGTCCAGCTCCAGGGTAATCACGCCGCGATCGGCAATATGCAATTCAACTTTTGTGCTCATAAGGGGCTTTCTTTTCGGGGTCTAGAACAAATGCGGCACTAAAATGTGCAGCGCCGCAGTGTGCGGCAAAACCGTAGATTTTAGGGCATAAGTTCGTGACACCGATTCAACTCTCTTTGAGCCCCGCACAAAAGCTGGGCCTGTTGTGGGCCTTGATTTTGCTGGGCATCGGCTTGCTGCTGTGGCTGCTGGGCAATGTGCTCACGCCGTTTTTAATCGCTGCCGTGCTGGCCTACGCCCTCAACCCCTTGGTGGACAAGCTCACCCGCCTCAAGCGCCTGCCGCTCTCGCGCAGCTTTGCCAGCACCATCGTCATCGTGCTGTTTTTGCTGCTGATTGCTGGCCTCCTTATGCTGGTACTGCCCATCGTTTTGCATGATTTGCCCAAAATTCAAGCGCAGCTGCCCGTCTTGCTTGATCAGCTCAACGCTTGGCTCACGCCCCATATTCAAAGGCTGGGCCTGCCCATCTCGCTAGAGGTAGATACACCCAAAAGCCTGCTGGCCAAATGGATGCAAAGCAGCTCAGCGCCCGATATGAGCAAGCTGCTCAGCCACGCCGCCAACACCCTCATGGTCGGCAGCAGCGTGGTTTTCTCTTTGTTTGCCAACGCCCTGCTCATCCCCCTAGTGCTGTTTTATTTGCTGGTGGATTGGCCCCGCCTGAAGGCCACTGCCCTCGACCTTGTGCCCCAACCCCTGCGCCCCACCCTGCTGGAACTGAGCGGCGAGGTCGATTACACCTTGGGCCAGTATTTGCGCGGCCAAAGTGCCGTCATGCTCACCATGGCCGCCTATTACGCCTGCGGCCTGTGGCTGGGTGGCTTGCAACTGGCCTTGCCCATTGGCGTCATCACAGGCTTGGCCTTGCTTATTCCCTATGTCGGCTTTGGCTTGGGCATGGCCCTGGCGATTCTTGCTGGCCTGATGCAGTTTGGCCTCATGAAAACCCTGCTGGTGGTCGGCTTGGCCTACGGCTCGGGCCAATTGCTCGAAAGCTACTACCTCACGCCCAAATGGGTGGGCGAGCGCATTGGCTTGCACCCTGTTTTGGTGATTTTTGCCCTGATGGCCTTTGGTCAGCTCTTTGGTTTTGTTGGTATGCTTGTGGCCCTGCCGGTGAGCGCCATCTTGTTTGTGCTGTGGCAACACCTGCTGCGGCAATACAAAGCCTCTGCCCTCTACACGGGCCACCGCTGAACAAGCCCCCTTCTCCTTCCCTGACTCACCCACGCTCCCCCAGCCTGCCCCCATGCAGCAAATTGCACTCGACATCGGCATCCGCCCCGCCCCTGATTTGGCCCACTTTCTGCCCGGCCCGAATGAGCTGGCCCTGCTGCAATTGCAGGCTTGGCTCGATAGCGTGGGCGAGCTCAACCCCACGCCCTTGTATTTGTGGGGCGATGCGGCCAGTGGCAAAACCTATTTGCTGCAAGCGGCCCGCCACGCCTTGAAAAACCGTGGCCTGCGCAGCGGCTGGATGGATGCTTACAGCCCCGAACAAGCCTTTGATGAAGACTGGGCCGCCATCTTCCTTGACGATGTGGACCTCTACAACAGCAGCCAACAAGCGCAAGCCTTTGCTTGGCTGGCGCAAGCGCAAGCCCTGCACATCCCCGCCCTCAGTTGCGGCCACCGCGCCCCCGCACAGTTGCACGCGCAACTGCGTGAAGACCTGCGCAACCGCCTCGCTTGGGGCCATGTGCAAAGCCTGCAAGTGCTCAGCGAGGCCGAACGCCGCGCCGTGCTTTGGCAAGAGGCCGATGCCCGTGGCATCGTGCTCAGCGATGAAGTGCTCAACTTCATCCTCAAATACTTCAGCCGCGATTTGGCCAGCCTCATGCAATTGCTCGAACAAATTGACGGTTACGCCCTCAGCAGCAAACGCGCCGTCACCATCCCCCTCATCAAGGCCATGCTGCAAGAATAATCAGGCCGCAGCGCACAGCCCAAGGCTTGCCAAAAGCTTGGGCTATCGCTTATAATTGCCAGCTTGATTGAACCAAACGGGCGCAATTGCAACGCCCGTTTTTTTATGGGCAAAATTTTTGCGCCATCTGGATGCACAGCCGCCAAGGCTGGCGCTAGGGCGATAAAAGGGCAAGACATCTATGGCAAATTGGCAGGCCGTCATTGAAGAAACCGTTACGGGCATGGGTTACGACCTCGTTGAGCTAGAGCGCTCAACAGGCGGCTTACTGCGCGTCACGCTGGATTTCCCTTGGCAGCCTGAGCAGCCCGAGCAAGTCATCACCATTGAAGACTGCGAGCGCGTCACCCGCCAATTGCAATACACGCTGGAAGTCGAAAATGTGGACTACCAGCGCCTGGAAGTCAGCTCCCCTGGCATTGACCGCCCCTTGCGGGGCAGCCAAGACTTTGCCCGCTTTGCCGGCCAAGTCATTGACATCGTGCTCAAAGAGCCCTTGGGCGAAGCCGCCGCTGGCACCAATTTGGCCGCCAACCGCAAAAAATTCCGTGGCGAGCTCGAAGCCCAAGAAGGCGCAAGCAGCGAGCACTGGCGCATCCTCTGGTCAGACGCGCCGCCGCCCAAACCTGGCGCACGGGTCAGCAAAAAACGCGAAGCCCAGCCCATGCAAGCCCTCGATTTTGAACTCAGCGAAGTGCGTGAAGCACGCCTCGCTCCCATCGTTAACTTCAAAGGAAAACAGGCTTAAACGCCCCTTTCAAAAGGAAACCCAGCCATGAATAAAGAAATGCTCTTATTGGCACAAGTGATTGCGTCTGAGAAAAATGTGGAGCGCGAGGTGATTTTTGCCGCCATTGAGGCCGCCTTGGCGCAAGCGAGCAAAAAAATCTACCAAAAAGAAAAAGATGCGGACGCTGGTGAAATGGACATCCGCGTCAGCATCGACCAAGACAGCGGCGAATACGAAACCTTCCGCCGCTGGCTCGTCGTGCCCGATGACGCTGGCCTGCAAAACCCCTTGGCCGAAGAACTGCTGATGGATGCGCAAGAGGACTTCCCCGACATCCAAGTGGGCGAATACATTGAAAAACCACTGGAATCCGTGCCCATTGGCCGCATCGGTGCGATGGCCGCCAAGCAAGTCATTCTGCAAAAAGTGCGCGATGCCGAGCGCGAAATGCTGCTGAACAACTACCTCTCGCGCGGTGAAAAAATCTTCCTCGGCACCGTCAAGCGCCTCGACAAAGGCGATGTGATTGTGGAAAGCGGCAAGATTGAAGGCCGCATCAAGCGCAGCGACCTCATCCCCAAAGAGAATATGCGCGCTGGCGACCGCGTTCGCGCCGTCATTTTGGGTGTCGATGAAAACGCCCGCACCGCCCCCCTCATGCTCTCTCGCGCTGCGCCCGAGTTCATGATGCAATTGTTTGAAAACGAAGTGCCCGAAGTCGAGCAAGGCTTGGTGGAAATCAAATCTTGCGCCCGTGACCCTGGCAGCCGCGCCAAAATCGCCGTCTTCACGCATGAAAGCCGCATGGACCCCATCGGCGCCTGCATTGGTGTCAATGGCTCACGGGTCAACGCCGTCAGCGAAGAACTCGCTGGCGAGCGCGTGGACATCGTGCTCTGGAGCGAAGACCCCGCCCAATTCGTCATCGGCGCACTCGCCCCTGCCAATGTCAGCTCCATCGTTGTCGATGAAGAAAACCACAGCATGGATGTCGTGGTGGACGAAGAAAACCTGGCCAAAGCCATTGGCGCTCGCGGCCAAAATGTGCGCCTTGCCTCTGAGCTGACCGGCTGGCGCATCAACATCATGGACCCGGCTGAATCGGCGCAAAAACAAGCCGACGAAAACGCCGGCATCCGCAACATCTTCATCGAGCGCCTTGATGTGGACGAAGAAGTCGCCGACATCCTCATTGAAGAAGGCTTTAGCAACCTCGAAGAAGTGGCCTATGTGCCACTGGCCGAAATGCTGGAAATCGAAGCCTTTGATGAGGACACCATCACCGAGCTGCGCCAACGCGCCAAAGACGCCTTGGCCACCATGGCCGCCGAACGCGCCGAAAAAATTGGCCGCTTGAGCGACGACCTGCGCGAGCTGATTGGCAGCAACGATGAGCTGCTGGCGCAACTGGCCGATGCCAACATCCTCAGCCGCGACGACTTGGCCGACTTGGGCACAGACGAGCTGATGGAAATTTCTGGCCAAGACGAGGAAGCGGCCACCGCCCTCATCATGACCGCCCGCGAACACTGGTTCGACAACGATGCCGCTGAGTAAAGGGAGCGAAGAGACGATCTATGGAAAATTCAGGTAAGAAAAAAATCACCCTCACGCGCCGCACCAACTCGGAAATCAAACAAGCCGATGCCACGGGCAAAACACGCACCATTCAGGTCACCACCAAAAAGACCCGCACTTTGGTACACCGTGAAGAAGCCCTCAAACCCACGGCAGAAGCCCTAGAAGCGGCCAAACAAGCCGAAGAACTGGCCCGCCAAGAGCAAGAGGCCAAGGCCGAAGCCGAGCGCATCAAACGCGAGCAAGAGGAGCTGGCCCAACGCATCGCCGAGCGCGAAGCCGCCGAAGCAGCGGCCAAGGCAGCCGAGGCCGCCGCAGCCAAGGCCGCCGCTGAAAAAGCCGCTGCCGCCGAGCCAAGCGCCGCCACAACGGGCACTGAAGGCGACATCGACGCCGCCGAGCTGGAGCGCCGCGCCGCCCAACGCGCCGCCGCCGAAGCCGAAGCCCAAGCCCTGCGCCAAGCGCAAGAAAAACGCCGCAGCAGCAAAACCGCCAAGGCCAGCAAAGCCCCAGCCGCCGAGCCTGCGCCTGCCGCCCCTGAAGTGCCTGCTGGCCCCAGCCCCGAAGAAATCGCGGCACAGGCCGCTGCTGAACTCGCCGCTGAAAAAGCCGCTGCCGAAAAAGCCCAGGCCGAAGCCGATGCCCAACGCGCCAAAGAGCTAGAAGCCCAGCGCAAAAAAGCCGAGGCCGAAGCCGCCGCCATCAGCGCCATGCTCAACCGCCCGAAAAAAGTATTGACGGCGAAAAAGCCCGAGCCTGAAAAAACCGAAGCCGCCAAAAAAGCCGCCACAGACAACAAACCAAGCAGCAGCACCAGCCGCAAAGAAGTCAAGTCTGAAAAGCTCTCCTCCAGTTGGGCCAATGACGGCAACGACCGTGGCAAAAAAGACAGCAAACCCCGTGGCAACGACAACGCTGGCACGGGCTGGCGCTCTGGCGCGGGCCGCAGCAGTGGCAAACGCCAACGCGGTGGCGATCGCCGTGGTCAAAACCAAGCACCGCAGCAGCCGCAAGAATTCCGCGCACTGGAAATCCATGTGCCCGAAACCATCACCGTGGCCGAGCTGGCACACAAAATGGCCGTCAAAGCCTCTGAAGTCATCATGCATTTGATGAAGCTGGGCCAAATGGTCACCATCAACCAGCCGCTGGACCAAGACACCGCCATGATCGTGGTGGAAGAAATGGGCCACACCGCCATCATTGCCGCCTTGGATGACCCCGAGGCCTTCACCGACGAAGAAGTGCAAGCGCAAAGCGCCGAGTCCCTGCCCCGCCCCCCTGTGGTCACCGTTATGGGCCATGTGGACCACGGCAAAACCTCACTGCTCGATTACATCCGCCGCTCCCGCGTCGCCACGGGCGAGGCGGGCGGCATCACCCAGCACATCGGCGCCTACCATGTGGAAACCCCCCGTGGTGTCATCTCCTTCCTTGACACCCCTGGGCACGAGGCTTTTACCGCCATGCGTGCGCGTGGTGCGCAAGCCACCGATGTGGTCATTCTGGTCGTCGCGGCTGACGATGGCGTCATGCCCCAAACCAAAGAGGCCATCAAACACGCCAAAGCAGCGGGCGTGCCCATCGTTGTTGCCGTCAACAAAATCGACAAACCCGAGGCCAACCCCGATCGCGTCAAAGGCGAACTCGTGAGTGAAGAAGTCGTCCCCGAAGAATACGGTGGCGACTCCCCCTTCGTCTCTGTCTCAGCCAAAACCGGCCAAGGCATCGACGAACTGCTCGAACAAGTGCTCTTGCAAGCCGAAGTGCTGGAACTCACCGCCCCCATCGACGCCAACGCCAAAGGCTTGGTCATTGAGGCCCGCCTCGACAAAGGCCGTGGCTCCGTGGCCACCGTGCTGGTGCAATCGGGCACGCTCAAAGTCGGCGACACCGTCCTCGTTGGCCAAACCTATGGCCGCGTACGCGCCATGCTTGACGAAGACGGCAAACCCACCAAGGCTGCTGGCCCCTCCATCCCCGTTGAAATCCAAGGCTTGGCCGAAGTGCCTGGCGCTGGCGATGAATTCATCGTCCTCACCGACGAGCGCCGCGCCCGTGAAATCGCCACCTACCGCGCGGGCAAATTCCGTAGCACCAAGCTGGCCAAACAACAAGCGGCCAAGCTGGAAAACATGTTCAGCGACATGACCGCTGGCGAAGTGCAAACCCTGCCCATCATCATCAAAGCCGATGTGCAAGGCACGCAAGAGGCGCTGGCCACCTCCTTGCTCAAACTCGCCACCGAAGAAGTCAAAGTGCAAATCGTCTTCTCAGGCGTGGGCGGCATCAGCGAGAGCGATGTCAACTTGGCCATCGCCTCAGGCGCGGTCATCATCGGCTTCAACACCCGTGCTGATGTCGGGGCCCGCAAACTCGCCGAAGGCAATGGCATTGACCTGCGCTACTACACCGTGCTGTATGAGGCACTCGACGAGGTGAAAGCCGCCATGAGCGGTATGCTCGCCCCCGAGAAAAAGGAAGAAATCATTGGTATGGCCGAAATCCGCCAAATCTTCCGCGCCTCCAAAATCGGTGCCATCGCTGGCTGTATGGTCACCCAAGGCGTGGTGCGCCGCAGCGCCAAACTGCGCGTGCTGCGCGAGAATGTCGTCATCTACACAGGCGAGCTCGATTCGCTCAAACGCTTTAAAGACGACGCCAAGGAAGTCAAAGAAGGCTTTGAATGTGGTCTCAACATCAAAGGCTATAACGACATCCAAGAAGGCGACCAACTCGAATTCTTTGAAATCAAAGAAGTCGCCCGCACACTGGACTAAGCGCCCTTGTGCCCCAAAAGAAACCCGCCATTGGCGGGTTTTCTACTTGCCACCCCCTTCTTGCCCCTGCCCGAAAACGCAGTCTTTGACAGCCCATATGACAGCAGAAAGTAAACACTCAGCACCCGCAGCCACTTCAGGCTCTTGGCTCAAAGTCTTCCTTTCCATCCTTGGCCTCATAGCATTTGGCGGCTTTGCATTCTTCACTTATATTGCAGTCTGGACTTACGACCAAATAGGCCCACACACAATCATTGGCAACTTAGGCGGCATTCAAGTCGCCATACACAGCGATTGCGCCTCAGGGCCGATATATGCAGGCGCCCCTGAAAAACCTGCCGAGTTCCCTGATTTTTTATCTTTAAAACCCAGGCGCCAGCAACACGACTCAATCAAAAGTATTAACATTCGAGCCCAATTGGACAAAAAGTCTTGCCCTGGAAGAAAAGAGCCCAAAGATAAAACCTCATGGGAGGAAGGTCATCAAGTCAGTATCCAGCTGGTTGCGCTGTCTGGCCCTCACTACAGCTCCCCTTCAGACGAAATACCCCACCAATCATGGAAGCGGCGCATTAAGACATTCAAGAGCAACCCAGACCCTTGGCTTCACCAATACGAGCGCAACCCAGAGCGGGAGGCAGACGATGGCCTAGAGGCTTACACCCTAGTGGGCCTCAACCCGAAAAACAATCGGCCTGCTCGCGAGCATAGTCAAGCCTTAGACATTTACATCCATAGAATTCCATCAGGTGAAGTGGATGTTTATATTGAATGCAAGCCTATCGAGCATAAAGGATCGCAGTCTGGCACTTGCTCCATGTATTTCTCGCTAAGGCCAAAAGCAGTAGGTTATGCCAAGGCTCACCTGCATATCAATCATATTAACAAATGGAGAAGTGTCGTTCAATCAACACAAAACATATTGAACGAACACACTGTAAGCGTTACCAAAAGTAACTGATAGTAAAGCTAAAGGGAAAAAAAGCCCTGCAGCACGGCCTTGATGCGCTCTAGGCTTTGGCAGCCATTGCTCACCCCATGCAAACGCCCCTCTTGTTCCGCCAACACACTCGGGAAACCCGATACCCCCACACTGCGCGCCCAAGCCGCATCCGCCTGCACCACAGCGCGCAGTGCATCGCTGGCAAAAGCAGCGGCAAAATCAGCCGCCGCCATGCCCTGCTCTTGCGCCAAAGCCTGCAAAACCGCCGCGTCCGTCGTATCTTGCCCTTGGGTGTAAAAAGCCGCCTGCACCGCCTCCGCCATCGCCAAAGCCCGCGCTGGCTGCCACTGCCGCACGGTCGCAATGGCGCGACTGGCTGGCTCGGTGTCGTAACACATGCCCACAGGCAGGCCGCGCTCAAAATCAAACACCTGCCCCGTCGCCGCCTGCACACTGCGCCAATAACCGTGGTAATGCGCCCTGGCTGCGGCATCCACAGGCTGCTGCTCACTGCGCAGACCGCCCAGCACCACATCAAAGCCCACACCCGCCTGCTGCGCCTTGGCCGCCAAAACCGCCGCCACAGGCGCAAAGCCCCAGCACCAAGAGCACATGGGATCCATGATGTAAATCAGTCGTTTATTCATACCGCTATTGTCAGCGCAAAGGCATACCCGCTTCAAAGACAGCCATAAACCCCAATTCCCCTCCGTGGAGGGGCGACAGGCGAAGCCTGACGGGGTGGTTAAAGAACCACCCGCAGCACAAAATATGTGCACAATTTCACAAAAATGACGATTTGTATGCCTCACTCGCCTTGCCCGTCTTTTGCGCCTCTCCCCTCTAGCAAGCGCCTATTTTTAGCCTATCAACAGTGTGTTGCATCGGGTTTCTACTTAATATTAAAAAGTTATATCGGCATACCGCCTGCTTAGAATGCCTCCGTCCACCAAGCCTTCGGCAAGGGGATTTTTCTAACAATTCTTCGCAAAGGATTTCTCATGAAACAACTGACCAAACTGGCTGCGGCCATCACTCTGGGCTTGGCCCTCTCTGCTGCTCACGCTGCAACGGCTAGCAACACATTCACAGTCAAAATCGAGCTGACTGGTACTTGTGACGCCACTGCCTTCACAGGCAACGCCACCAGCGACATCGACTTCGGCACCCATGTTGCCCAAGCTGCTGACCCCAACCTATCAGCGAACAACAACGGTGGTACCACCTTGGCTGTGCAGTGCAGCAAAGACCTGCCCTTCAATGTGGGCCTGACTCCCACCAATAACAACGCGGCTGGCGCTGGCATCATGGCTGGCGACGCTGGCGGCACAGTTGCTTACGAACTGATGCAACCTACTGCAGGCAACGCCCCCGCCAACACTGCTGCTTGGGGCAATGTAGTCGGCACCAACACCGTGGCCCGCAACGGTAACGGTCTGGCTACTGCTGACGCGGTCAAGCTGCCCGTCACCGCTTTGGTGCGTGGCGCTGGCGCCATCAACCAGCCTGCTGGCGACTACGAAGACACTGTGACCGCTACCCTGACTTACTAAGCCAGCTTAGCAAGGCTGCACCCCAGGCCCAGCCCCTGCTTGGGCCAAGTGGGGGCGCAGCGCACAGCTTCAGCATCTGGGCAGCTTGGCTGCCTAGATGTGTTTTGGGCCACAGGCTTTGCCCTCCAATTTTGTTTTTCCACTTTCACACCAGCCCGCTTTTGCACAGCCCTTATGTTTGTTTTTGCTCTGCCCTCTCCATCCGCCCAGCGCCTGCGCCCTGCCCGCCCCGCCCAGCGGCCTTTGTTCGGCTTGATGGCGCTGCTGCTTGTTGCTGCATTTTTCAGCTTACTCAGCGGCCCCGCCCTTGCCTTGGGCCTACAGGTTAGCCCCGTTTATGTGGTGATGGACAAACAAGACCGCTCCACCACCGTCGCCGTCAGCAACACCAGCAAAACGCCCATGAGTGTGCAAGTGCGCCTCTACAAATGGACGCAGGCCGAGAACGATGAATTTGTGCTGCACAGCACCAATGAGCTGCTCATCAGCCCCCCCATCATGCATTTGGCCCCCAATAGCAGCCAAGAGGTGCGCATCATGCGCCCCCAACTCAAGCCCGAGCAAGGCGAGCAGCATTACCGCCTGTTCGTAGATGAGCTGCCCAGCCCTGTCGCCACGCCCCAACGCGGCCTGTCTTTGCTGGTGCGCCACAATATGCCCGTTTTCGTCAATGCCGAGAACTTCCCTGAAGTGAAGTTGCAGTGGCAATGGGAGGCCGTGGGCAAAAAAACCCGCGTGCGCATTCATAACCCCAGCAACACCCGCGCCCAAGTGGGCCGCATTTGGCTGGAGCAAAAAGGCCAAGAAGTTGAGCAACTGAGCCAAGGCTTAACGGGCTATGTGCTGCCGGGCTACACGCTTGAGCGCGAATTCAACATCCCGCTCTCTCGTTTGCAGGCCGCAGGCAGCCAGCTTAAAGCGCAAATCAACACCCACAAGCAAGACATCGCCATTGCCGTAGCGCCTTAAACCCCACGCCTGCGCCGCCCCACACACTGCCCCGTATATCAAGACACCGAACATGAGCCTGCCCCGCCACCGCCCCTCCGCCTCAGCCTCCTTTGCTTTGCTGCCTGTGGCGGCGGCCTTGGCCCTCATCAGCCACAGCGCATGGGCGCAACTGCCCCCGCCCATTGTCAGCGCGGGCGGGCAAATACCCAGCATCAATACCGAGCAGGCCATCCCCATCTACCCCCATGTGCGCTTGAACGGCACCCACATTGCTGATGCCATGGGCTTTTACGCCAAGGGCGATACCGTCTATGCCAATGCCAGCACCTTGCGCGGTATTGGCATCAGCCTTGAAGACCACGAATGCCACGCCTCCGAGGTCGACCGCGCCGTAGCGGGCTTGCCACCAGGCTATTTCGCCATCAAATCCTGCCCTGCCTTGGTCAGCAGCAGTTTTATTGCCCGCCAGCAGCTTTTGGGCCTGCAAGCGCCGCTCAGCCGCCTTGATTTGCCCACCACCGAACTGGCGGTACGCCCTGATTCTGAAGCACCTGAACTCACCCGCCCTGGCTACTCGATGGTGCTCAACTACGACCTCAGCGCCTCTGGCAGCAGCGACACCAGCACCCGCCGTGGCGCTTACACACAATGGCGCTTGGGCACGCCCTTGGGCTATCTTGAAAGCAACCATGTGCAAAGCCTGCAAGATGGCAAAACCAGCCACCAGCGCCTCGACACCTTCTGGCGCAGCGTCTGGCCCGAGCAAGGCGTGAGCCTGACCGTGGGCGACACCTTCACCAGCCAGCTCGGCGGCAGCAACGGCAGCCGCTTGGGCGGCGTGCAAATCAGCAGCAGCTTCAACACCCGCCCTTGGTACCAAAAACTGCCGCAAACCCTGCTGCACAACAGCACAGAAATGCCTGGCGTGGTCGATCTCTACATCAACGGCATCAAGCAATACAGCCAAGATGTCGCCGCTGGCCCCTATGAGCTGACCCTGCCGCCCACCGTCTCGCGCTCAGGCAATGCGCAAATCATCACCCGCGATGCACTGGGCCGCCAAACCGTGGTTGAAGTGCCGCTTTACGACAGCACCGAACTGCTCGCCCCGGGCCTGGCCGAATGGTCGCTTGAGGCGGGCAAACTGCGCCGCAGCAATGAAGGCAGCGGCAGCTACGACAAAGACCTCGCCTACAGCGGCAACATCCGCCAAGGCGTGAGCGACAACCTCACCCTACAAGTGCACAGCGAAGGCAAAAAAGGCTACCGCCAAGCCGGCTATGGCTTCCGCGCCGCCGCCGCCTTCCCCTCTCGCTTTGGCGGCCAAGCCAGCTACAGCAAACTGCACGGCAAAACTGGCCACCAATACCGCCTCTTTGCCCAGCAACAAGGCAGCCGCTGGACGCTCTCCGCAGGTTTTAGCAAAGACAGCCCCTACTTCGCCAGCTTTGGCCACAGCCTCAGCGACAAACCCTTTGACAGCCAGCCCAAACAGCGCCGCCAAGCCTACCTCAACGGCAGCCTCAGCCTCAACGACTGGGGCTACCTCAGCTTGGGCCGCGTCTGGTCGCGCAGCGGCAACGATGAGGACGACATCTGGTCCCTCGGCTGGAACCGCCAAATCAGCCCCCGCGTCCACCTTGTCGCCAGCGCCAACTACAACCAAAAAGACAGCCGCCAGCGCAACGCCAGCATTGGCGTCAATGTGCAGCTTGACGGCAACATCCAAAGCGACAACTACTACACCCACAACAACGGGCTTGACGGCATCAGCACCCAACTGCGCCGCAATGTCAGCCAAATTGGCGACTGGGGCTGGAACCTCGGCTACCAAGACGACCACCGCCACCAAGACCAATCCCTCACAGCCGGCGTGCAACACATCAACCAATTCGGCGAAGGCAGCGTACAAGCGCGCCAACGCCCCCACGGTCAAAACAGTTGGCAAGCCGACTGGCGCGGCGGCCTCAGCATGATGGCGGGCAAAGCCGCCGCCTCTCGTACCGTCTATGACAGCTTTGCCGTGGTTGAAACCAGTGGCGTGGCCGATGTCCCCGTCATGGTCAACAACCAAATCGTCGGCTACACCGACAAAAACGGCAAAGTTTTGGTACCCGGCCTCAGCGCCTATGTCGGCAACCGCATCCAAATCGACAGCAACAAACTGCCGCCCAACCAACGCGTGGAAAACAACATCCGCAGCGTCGTGCCCTATGAAAAAGCAGGCGTGACAGCCAGCTTTGACATCCACAGCTTCCACGCTTGGACGGCCCGCCTGCAAAACGCCCAAGGCCAAGACCTGCCTATGGGAGCCAGCCTCATTGACGCAGCGGGCCAAGCCTTCACCGTCGTCGGCTTTGACGGCCAGGTCTATGCCGAAACCGCCGCTAAAACCGCACAAAAAGGCCAGCACAACTACACCGTGCGCTATATCAACGAGGCCAATGGCCAAACCCAAGAATGCCGCTTTGGCCTGAACTTGGCAGGCAACAAAGCCAATGAATTTGTAGAAGATTTTGGAGCAGTCACATGCCGCTGAACATCACCCCCCAATATGCTTTAAAAACTGCTGCCCTGCTGGGCTTGATGGGCTGGGCTATGCCGAGTTGGGCTTACCTCACTGTAGAGTGCGAGGTACTAAGTGCACCCACCATCAATTTTGGCGTAGTGAATGTGCTGGATAACGAGCTGAAAACGGCCAGTGCTGGTTCCAGCGTGCGCTGCCACAAAGGGCCAGGCGGAGTCATTGGGAATGCTGGTAGTGTTTGCTTGAAAATCGGTACGGGTACTGGATCAGCAGGTGCTGGCTCACCGCATAGCGGCAACTTATACGGCCCCCGATTGATGAAGGCTGGGGCTACTAATTTCTTAGGCTTTCAAATTTACAAAAATTCAGCCTATAGCGATTTTTGGGGGACGAACAACCCTGGTGTCCCTTTCAAACACACATTCACTGGCTTTTCCACCAGTTGGCAGACAAAAACCTTCGATTACTTCATGAAAATACAGCCAACCATTGGCAGCTCTGATATTCGAACCATACCGCCTGGCAACTACGCCACAGACTTCACTGGTAACCACACAGAATGGCGTAGTACCAATAGCGCAAGCCCCAATGACCAGTGCAACAACGGCGCATATATAGATAGCGGTACATTTGCCCTTTATGTCCGAGCTACCGTCAATCCTGAATGCCGCATCAATGGCAAGCCAAACGACATCAACTTTGGCAGCCACTTAGGCGGCCAAAGCAGCAACCTGGCTCAATCCACCGACCTCAAGGTGCAATGCACCAACACCACGCCGTATAACATTGCCCTCACACCCAGCAACAGCAACACAACAGGCGCTGGCCTCATGAAGAAAGCGGGCGACCCCAGTCAAACTGTGCCCTACCAACTGCGCCAAGCCACTGGCATGAGCGGCGCAGTGTGGGGCAATGCGGGTGTCAGCGCCAGCAATACAGGCAATGGCGTGGGCGGCACAGGCTCAGGCTATGAAGTCACACACAAAATCTACGCCACCGTTGCCAACACCAACTATGCCCCCGGTGACTATGAAGACACCGTGACAGTCACGGTGCATTACTGATTTGTAGGGGCACGGCGTGCCGTGCCCGCCTCGCCCTTGCCACCACCCCGTCAGGCTGCGCCTGCCACCCCTCCAAAGGAGGGGAATTTCACTCTGCAAATACCAAGCACCCCAATTCCCCTCCCTCGGAGGGGTGCCCGTTAGGGCGGGGTGGTCAGTTCACCGCGTGGGAGTGCAGCAGCCCACCGACTTGGGTCTAAAATGCTGCGCTGCAATACTTTTAAAACAATGCAAAGGTCTGTATGAACAAAATCTACCCCAGCGCCGAGGCCGCTTTAGAGGGCTTGGTGCACGACAACATGATGATCGCCTCTGGCGGTTTTGGCATTTGCGGCATTCCTGAGCTGCTGATTGATGCCTTGCAAGCCACGGGCAAAACGGGCTTTACCGTGATTTCCAACAATTGCGGCATTGACGATGTGGGCTTGGGCAAGCTGCTGACGACGCGCCAGATTAAGAAAATGATTTCCAGCTATGTGGGCGAGAACAAAGAGTTCGAGCGCCAGTTTTTGGCCGGCGAACTGGAGCTGGAATTCACACCACAAGGCACTTTGGCTGAAAAGCTGCGCGCTGGCGGCGCGGGCATTCCCGCCTTCTACACGCAAACGGGTGTGGGCACGGTGGTGGCCGAGGGCAAAGAGACGCGTGAGTTCGACGGCAAGACTTTCGTCATGGAGCGTGCCTTGCAACCCGATTTGGCTTTGGTCAAAGCCTACCAAGCCGATAAAAGCGGCAATTTGCGCTTTCGACTAACAGCCCGCAACTTCAACCCTGCCGTGGCCATGGCAGGTAAAGCTTGCGTGGTCGAGGTCGAAGAAATTGTGGAAAACGGCACGATTGCGCCCGATGATGTGCATTTGCCAGGCATTTATGTGCACCGCATTGTGCACAACCCCGCGCCTTCCAAAATGATTGAAAAACGCACGCTGAGGAGCTGAACATGGCCTGGACACAAGCAGAAATGGCCGCCCGTGCGGCGCAAGAATTGCAAGACGGTTTTTATGTGAATTTGGGCATTGGCATCCCCACCCAAGTGGCCAACTATGTGCCCGAGGGCATGGAGGTGTGGCTGCAAAGCGAGAACGGTTTGCTGGGGATTGGCCCCTTCCCGACTGAGGAGCAAGTCGATGCCGACTTGATTAACGCAGGCAAGCAAACGGTGACGACGCTGGCAGGTTCGTCCATTTTTGGCAGCCACGACAGCTTTGCCATGATTCGTGGCGGCAAAATCAACCTCGCCATTTTGGGTGCCATGCAGGTGAGCGCCAAGGGCGATTTGGCCAACTGGATGATTCCGGGCAAGATGGTCAAAGGCATGGGCGGGGCCATGGATTTGGTGGCGGGCGTGCCCCGCGTGATTGTGCTGATGGAGCATGTGGCACGCAAAAAAGACGGCACAGAAGACTTGAAAATTCTGCCCGAATGCACCCTGCCCTTAACGGGCGTGGGCGTGGTGCACCGCATCATCACCGATTTGGCCGTGATGGACATCACCCCCGCAGGGTTGAAGCTGGTGGAGCTGGCCCCCGATGTGACGCGGGAGCAGGTGCAGGCGAAAACGGGCGTGCCTTTGCTTTGAGCTTTTGTCACCACCCAGCCCTAGCGGGCACCCCTCCAAAGGAGGGGAATAAAACCCAGCCTGCCCCCAATTCCAGTATGGCGTGCGGCGCTTTGGGAATAAAACCCAAGCTGCCTTAAATTCCAGTATGGCGTGCGGCGCTTTGGGAATAAAGCCCAAGCTGCCTTAAATTCCCCTCCTCCGGAGGGGTGGCAGGCGCAGCCTGACGGGGTGGTTAAAAACCCGTTTCAGGCTCCTACGCAAAGCATGGGAAGCAGAGAAATGACTTTTCATTCATGGCAATTTACCTGATTGGCGACATCCAAGGCTGCGATGCGGCCCTTGGCCAAGTGCTGGCCAAGCTGGATTTCTCCCCCAGCCGCGATGTGCTCTATTGCTTGGGCGATATGCTCAACCGTGGGCCTGATTCTTTGGCCACGGCGCGGCGCTTGATGGCTTTGGGCGGCAGTGCGCCTTGCATTTTAGGCAATCATGATTTGCATTTTTTGGCCGTAGAAGCGGGCCAGCGCCCTGCGGGGCGGCACGATACTTTGGCGGCGATTTTGGCCGCGCCTGAGCGGGCTGCGATTGTGGCGTGGCTGCGCCAACAGCCTTTGATGCGCCAGATTCACGACGGCGTGCAAGATATTTTGCTGGTTCATGCGGGCCTACTGCCGCAGTGGAACACGGCGCAGGCTTTGACCTTGGCGCAAGAGGTGGCCGAGCGCCTGCAAGCGCCCGATTACAGCGACTGGCTGGCGCAAATGTATGGCAATGCGCCCGATGTGTGGGATGCTGATTTGGCTGGGGCTGAGCGCCTGCGCTTGATTGTGAATGCCGCCACGCGTTTGCGTTTTTGCACGCCAGAGGGCCGCATGGACTTTGCCACCAAAGAGGGCGCGGGCCAAGCGCCACAGGGCCTGCTGCCGTGGTTTGATGTGCCCGGCCGCCAAAGTGAAGGCGAGGCCATTGCCTTTGGGCACTGGAGCACGCTGGGCCATGTGCTGCGGCCTGATTTGATGGCGCTGGATACGGGCTGCGTGTGGGGCGGCTGCCTGTCTGCCATGCGGGTGGATGGTGGCCGCCGCGAGCTGCTGCAAGTCAATTGCGCCGATATGCCTGGGGCTTTGAAGCCGTTTTGACTGGCAAATGGTATTACTTTTTGATACCATTTGGGCATGAAACGCAAACACCAGCGCACTTTAGAGTTGATTTATGCCCGCCCCGTCAGCGCCAATGTGCTCTGGGCAGATATTGAGGCCTTGTTTCTGGCTTTGGGCGCTGAGGTGAGCGAGCGCGAAGGCAGCCGTATTGCGGTGGTGTTGTTTGCTCAGGTTCGGGTTTTTCATCGTCCGCACCCACGGCCCGATACCCCGAAAGCGGCCGTCAGCAGCATACGCAAGTGGTTAGAAGAAAACGGAGTTCAGCCATGAACAACATCATGAAACACAAGGGCTATAGCGCCAAAATTGAATACGATGCAGATTTGGATTTGTTTCGCGGTGAAATTTTGGGCCTCAGCGGCGGCGCTGATTTTTATGGTGCCGACCCAGCTGCGCTGCGTCAGGCTTTCGCCGACTCTTTGGCGGTGTATTTGCAAGTGTGTGCCGAGCAAGGTATCGAGCCCAAAAAACAGTTCTCAGGCAAATTCAATTTACGGATTTCTCCGCAATTGCATGAGCGCTTGGCTCTGCGCGCCCAAGCCGAGGGCAAGAGCTTGAATGCCATGGCGCAAGAGCTTTTACTCAGCCAAGAGCTGGCCTAAACGAAAAAACAGCCCGCAGGCTGTTTTCTCATGGGGCGAATGCGGCACAAGCCTCAACCGCCACGGCGCATGGCTTCCAGGAACTCGATGTTGTTCTTGGTGGCCTTCATTTGTTTTTGCACCAAACTCATGGCCTCGACCTCGTCCATGCTGTGCATGAATTGGCGCAGGATGCGGGTTTTTTGCAGCACTTCAGGCGTGAGCAGCAGCTCCTCGCGGCGGGTGCTTGATTTGCTCAAATCAATGGCGGGGAAGATGCGTTTCTCATAGAGACGGCGGCTGAGCAGCACTTCACAGTTCCCCGTGCCTTTGAATTCCTCAAAAATCACTTCGTCCATGCGGCTGCCAGTATCGACCAAGGCCGTGCCGATGATGGTGAGGCTGCCGCCTTCTTCCACATTGCGGGCCGCGCCAAAAAAGCGCTTGGGGCGATGCAGGGCGTTGGTGTCGATACCGCCTGAGCCAATTTTGCCGCTGCTGGGCATGACATTGTTGTAGGCGCGGGCCAAGCGGGTGATGGAGTCGAGCAAGATGACGACATCTTTTTTCAGCTCAACCAAGCGCTTGGCGCGTTCAATCACCATTTCAGCCACATGCACATGGCGGGTGGCGGGCTCGTCAAAAGTGGAGCTGATGACCTCGCCGCGCACGCTGCGCTGCATTTCTGTCACTTCCTCAGGGCGCTCGTCCACCAGCAGCACCATCAGGTGCACATCAGGGTTGTTCGCGACAATGGCGTGGGCAATGTGCTGCATCATCACGGTTTTGCCGCTTTTGGGCGGGGCCACCAGCAGGGCGCGTTGGCCATAGCCCATGGGGGCGATGAGGTCGATGACGCGGCCGGTGATGTTTTCTTCGCCTTTGATGTCGCGCTCAAGGCGGAAAGGGCGGGTGGGGAACAGCGGCGTGAGGTTCTCGAACATGATGCGGTGCTTCATCTTCTCGGGCGCCATGCCGTTGATTTTGTCGAGCTTGTTCAGCGCAAAATAGCGTTCGCCGTCTTTGGGGATGCGCACCTCGCCCTCGATTTGGTCGCCCGAATGCAGATTGAAGCGGCGCACTTGGCTGGGGCTGATGTAGATGTCGTCGGTGCTGGCGGTGAAGCTGGCATCTGGGCTGCGCAAAAAGCCAAAACCATCGGGCAGGATTTCCAGCACGCCATCGGCCACCACTTCTTCGCCTGCTTTGGCGCGCTTTTTGATGATGGCCATCATCAGCTCTTGTTTGCGCATACGGCCGGCATTGTCAATTTGCAGCTCTTCGGCTTGCTGCTGAATGGCGGAAATGTGCTGGGTTTTGAGTTCGTTTAAATGCATGGTGCGACGGGCTCTCTAGTGCGGCCCGAGGGCTGCTTTAGAACAGCGAAATTGAATGAAAAGAAAAGAGATGGCGGCGAAATGCGCAAGGAAAACAGAAAGAGGGGAAGGGGGCGACTCAAGCGTTCCAAAGCCCTATAGAAAGGCGATGGGCGAGTGTGCCAAGGCTTGGGTTTTGATGATGCTTGGGACCCAGCCTCACTTATAAGCGCCAGACCCAAAGCCCGGCTGCAAAAGTGAAAGCACGCATTCTACACAGGTTTTGCTTGAAAGCCGCACTGAAAATGCTACATTCAAGCCCATGCAAGAATTACACGGTAAAAAAATCCTTCTGGGCTTGAGTGGCGGCATTGCGTCTTATAAAGCAGCCGAGCTGACCCGTTTGTTGGTGAAAGCGGGCGCGCAAGTGCAGGTGATGATGAGCGAGGCGGCCTGCCACTTCATCACGCCCACTACTTTACAAGCCCTCAGCGGCCAAGCCGTGGTGACCGACCAATGGGATGCCCGCCCCGCCAACCACATGGCCCATATCAATTTGGGGCGCGATGCCGATTTGATTGTGCTGGCCCCCGCCAGCGCCGACATGATCGCCAAGCTAGCCCAAGGCCGCAGCGATGAAATCATCAGCCTCACTTGCTTGGCCCGCCCCGCTGCCAAACCCCTGCTGCTGGCCCCAGCCATGAACCGCGAGATGTGGCTGCACCCCGCCACCCAGCGCAATTTGGCCCAGTGCGTGGCCGATGGCGCAACGAATTTGGGCGTGGGCCACGGCGAACAAGCCTGCGGCGAGTTTGGCGATGGCCGTATGCTTGAAGCTGATGAGCTGTATGCCGATATCGTCGCCGCCTTCACACCCCAGCATTTGGCGGGTAAAACCGTGCTCATCACGGCAGGGCCAACTTATGAAGCGATTGACCCCGTGCGTGGCATCACGAATCGCAGCAGCGGCAAAATGGGCTATGCCCTGGCCCAAGCCGCCCGTGAAGCAGGGGCCGATGTGCGCTTGGTCAGCGGCCCTGTGGCCCTGCCCTGCCCGCGCGGCGTCAAGCGCTACCCCGTGCAGTCGGCGCAAGACATGCTGGCCACCGTGCAAAGCCTGTATGAAGCGGCCGATATTTTTATTGCCGCCGCCGCCGTGGCCGATTGGCGTGTCGCCAATGCCGCCGAGCAGAAGCTGAAAAAAGATGCTTCAGGCCAAGTGCCTGCGCTCGAATTTGCAGAAAACCCCGATATTTTGGCCACCATTGCCGCCAGCGCCCGCGCCAAGGCGGGCCAGCTTTATTGCGTGGGTTTTGCCGCTGAAAGCGAAAACCTAGAAGCCTATGCCAAGGCCAAGCGCGAGCGCAAAGGCGTGCCTTTGTTGGTGGGCAATATTGGCCATGAAACCTTTGGCCAAGATGACAATGCCCTGCTGCTGGTGGATGCGCAAGGCAGCCGCGCCACTGAGTGCAAGAGCAAACGCGCTTTGGCGCAAGACTTGATAGCAGAAATTGCCAAAAGAATTCAGGAATTTAGCAAATAATTCACACTTTCGGAAGGGGAAATACACCTATTTTTCATTTCCCGTCTTTCGGGCCTAATGCCCCGCATGAATACACCAAATATATACACAGGGGTTTTGCTTGAGACCAAGGAGCGTTTGCTCATGATTCGCCACGACAATCCGGGAGGCCCTGACATTTTCACCGCCCCATTCGCCTTAGTGGAAGGCATGAGCAGTATGCGCCATTTGGCCCAGCAAGCCTGCTTTGTGCAAACGGGCTTGCTGGTTGAGCCCCGTGAGCTGCTCTATATTGAAGAAAGCCTCAAGCCTGAACGGGCTTTTTGTTTTTGGTTCAGAGGCGAGTGGCTGGATGGCGACATCGTGCAGGCCACCCCCAATGGCGTGGGCGAGAGCACGCAAGCCGTTTGGGTGAGCGCCTCAGAAATGGAAAACATCACATCGGTGCGGCCCTTGGTCGTGCAATACGATTACTGGCAACGCAAAGCAGCAGGTATTGATACACAGGGCCCGCGCTACCTCATTTTGTAAGCCTGTGGCCCAAGCTGGCTGCGGCGCTACAATTTCGCGCTATGAAAGCATTCCTGCGCGAAAACCTAGAAAAACAAGCCGAGCGATTGGCTGATTTGGAGCATTTGCTCAACAGCCCCGACATCGTTGCCGACCCCAAAGCCTTCCGCAAGCTCTCCAAAGAGCACGCCGAAACCACGCCCGTGGTGCTGCGCTGGCAGCGCTACCAGCAGGCCGAGGCCGATATCGCCACTGCGCAAGAGCTGCTGCAAGACCCAGAAATGGTCGATATGGCGCAAGAGGAGATCGAGCAAGGCCGCGCCCTGCTGCTGCGCCTAGAGGACGAATTGCAGCGCCTGCTGCTGCCCAAAGACCCCGATGACGACCGCCCCGCCTACCTTGAAATCCGCGCGGGCACAGGCGGCGATGAATCGGCTTTGTTTGCTGGCGATTTGGCCCGCATGTACAGCCGCTACGCCGCCAACCAAGGCTGGCGTGTGGAAGTCATGAGCGAATCGCCCAGCGAGCTGGGGGGCTACAAAGAAATCGTTTTGCGCATGGAAGGCGATGGCGCTTATGGCAAGCTGAAATTTGAATCGGGCGGCCACCGCGTGCAACGCGTGCCTGAAACCGAAACCCAAGGCCGCATCCACACCAGTGCCTGCACCGTGGCCGTGATGCCTGAGCCCGATGAGGCTGAGGAAATCACGCTCAATCCCAGCGATTTGCGCATCGACACCTTCCGCGCCAGCGGCGCGGGCGGCCAGCATGTGAACAAAACCGACTCTGCCGTGCGCATCATCCACCTGCCCACGGGCCTTGTGGCCGAATGCCAAGATGGCCGCAGCCAACACAGCAATAAGGCGCAGGCCATGCGCGTGCTGCAAGCGCGTTTGAACGAAAAAGAGCGCAGCGAACGCGCCGCCAAAGAAGCCGCTACCCGCAAGGGCTTGATTGGCTCGGGCGACCGCTCGGATCGCATCCGCACTTACAACTTCCCGCAGGGGCGTTTGAGCGAGCACCGCATCAACCTCACGCTCTACAAGCTGCTGCACATCATGGAAGGCGATATGGATGACATCATCGCCGCCCTGCTCAGCGCCCGTGAGGCCGAACAATTGGCCGAATTGGAAACAGGCGTATAAACGCTAGCCGCCGCATCGCCGCCTGCCCCATCTTGGCATTTAACATCTGCAAAAACAAAGACTTAGACAGTTTTTCTAGCCTAAGTTGTGAGCTGCACTGATTTCGGCTAAAGTCCACCTTCTTGGCCGCCGCTGGCGCTTCTGTTTTTTATTTCCCCTGACCACACTGATGTCCGCCTTACCTGAAATCCCCAATAAGCGCTATTTCACCATTGGTGAAGTGGGGGATTTGTGCGGCGTGAAGCCCCATGTGCTGCGCTATTGGGAGCAGGAATTCCCCCAACTCAAGCCCTTAAAACGCCGTGGCAACCGCCGCTATTACCAGCCGCATGAGGTGCTGATGGTGCGCCGCATCCGTGAGCTGCTCTATGAGCAGGGCTATACCATCAGCGGCGCGCGCAATCAGCTTGAAGAAAGCAAACAGGCTTGGGCCTTGGCACAGGATTTTGCGGATTCAGAGTTGGATGAGAGCCCCTGGCTGCCCAGCGATCTGAGCGCGGATGGCAACGGCCAAGGCCAGAGTGTGAACCCAGCAGGCTTGCAGCGCCTGCGCCAAGAGCTGGAAGACATCCGCCTTTTGCTCAGCATTTGAGTGCCGCTCCATCGCCTGCGGGCATAAAAAAAGCCAGCGCTGAAGCTGGCTCTTGTCTGCAAGGGAAAAAGCTTATTCGGCTTTTTTGCGACCAGGCAGATTGGCGTATTTGTTGCGGAATTTCTCCACACGACCGCCCATGCTGTCCACAGATTTTTGCGTGCCTGTGTAGAAGGGGTGGGTGTTGCTAGAGGTGTCGAGCTTGAACAGGGGCAGCTCGCGGCCATCGATGGTGATGGTTTCTTTGCAGGGGGCGCAAGAGCGCGTGATGATGGTTGACTCGTCGGTCATATCCATAAAACACACTTCGCGGTAATTGGGGTGGATGCCTTCTTTCATGGCGATAAAACTCCGTTAATGGCGGCAGCCGTAGAAGCCAGCACAAGCAAGGCCGAGTGCCCTGCCCGCCGCCCCTATACTTACCTGTCATGGGATGGTGGAAAACCCAAGATTATCGCACAAATTGTGCGAATGACTCAGGCATTAACCGAACCTTTTTTCAATATAGTCTTCCACAATGCGATGAAATTCTTGGGCAATGCCCTCACCGCGCAAGGTCATGGCTTTTTCGCCATCGATAAAGACGGGCGCAGCAGGCGCTTCCCCCGTGCCAGGCAGACTGATGCCGATATCGGCGTGCTTGCTCTCGCCAGGCCCATTCACAATGCAGCCCATGACGGCCACTTTGAGGTTTTCCACGCCAGGGTATTTGTTTTTCCACACTGGCATTTGGCCGCGCAAAAAGTCGTCAATCTCTTTGGCCAAGGTTTGGAAAGTGGTGCTGGTAGTGCGGCCACAGCCGGGGCAGGCGGTCACCGATGGCACAAACATGCGCAGGCCCATCGATTGCAAAATCTCGGTCGCCACCACCACCTCTTGCGTGCGGGCCTCGCCCGGCTGCGGCGTAAGAGAAACGCGAATGGTGTCGCCTATGCCCTCTTGCAGTAGCACGGCCAAGGCCGCTGCTGAGGCCACCGTGCCTTTGGCCCCCATACCCGCTTCCGTCAGGCCCAAATGCAGGGGGTTGTCGCAGCGCTGCGCCAAGCCACGGTACACGGCAATCAGGTCTTGCACGCCTGAGACTTTGCAACTGAGGATGATTTGATTGCGGCTCATGCCCAAGCTCTCGGCCAAGGCCGACGATTGCAGGGCGCTGCTCATGAGTGCCTCATACATCACTTGTTTGGCATCCCAAGGCTGGGCACGGCGGCCGTTCTCATCCATCAGCTCGGCCATGAGTTCGCTGTCCATGCTGCCCCAGTTCACGCCGATGCGCACGGGTTTGTCATATTTGAGCGCCACCTCAATCATTTGCGCGAATTGCTTGTCCTTCTTCTCGCCCTTGCCCACATTGCCGGGGTTAATGCGGTATTTACTCAGGGCCTGGGCACATTCGGGCACTTCGGTCAGCAGGCGGTGGCCGTTGTAGTGGAAGTCGCCGACCAAAGGCGCATCAATGCCCATGCGGTCGAGCTGCTCGCGGATGGCGGGCACGGCTTGGGCCGCCTCAATCGTGTTCACGGTGATGCGCACCAGCTCACTGCCCGCTTGTGCCAGCTCTTTGACCTGAATGGCCGTGCCAATCACATCCACGGTGTCGGTATTGGTCATGGATTGCACCACTACGGGCGCGCCGCCGCCCACCAGCACCGTGCGCGGCCCCCAGCTCACTTTGGCCTGCAAATTGGCACGGCTGTGGGGGCGGCTGATGGCGATGGGGCTTTTGTCGTCGTTCATATTCTGCTTTTCAAGTTCAATTCAGGCGGGGGTGGCCGCAGGGCGGCTTAAAGCTTGCTCGCCACCCAATCGGCCACGCTTTGCAGCGCAGCGAGCAGTTGCGCGGGTTGCGTGCCGCCGGCCATGGCCATATCGGGCTTGCCGCCGCCTTTGCCGCCCACTTGGGCCGCCACAAAATTCACCAGCTCGCCGGCTTTCACGCGGCCCATCACATCTTTGCTCACGCCAGCGGCCAACTGCACTTTGTCGCCATCTACGGCGGCCAGCACAATGGCGGCGGTTTTCAGCTTGTCTTTCAGCTTGTCCATCGTGCTGCGTAAAGTTGCGGCATCGGCGCCTTGCAACTGCGCGGCCAGCACCTTCACGCCCGCAATGTCTTGCGCTTGGCCCAGCAGCTCATCACCTTGGCTGGCCGCCAGCTTGCCCTTGAGTGCGGCAATTTCTTTTTCCAGCTCACGGCCCTGTTGCTGCAATTGGGCAATGCGCTGGCCAATCTCGCTGGGCGCGGCCTTCAATTGCTCAGCCACTTGGCCCACGGTTTGCTCCAGCCCTTGCAAATAGTGCAAGGCGTGTTCGCCAGTGACGGCCTCAATGCGGCGCACGCCTGAGGCCACGCCGCCTTCGCTGACGATTTTGAAGAGGCCAATATCGCCCGTGCGGCCCACATGCGTGCCGCCGCACAGCTCGGCAGAAGTGCCGATATTGAGCACGCGCACGCTGTCGCCGTATTTCTCGCCAAACAGCATCACCGCGCCCGTGGCTTTGGCCTCATCCAGCGCCATTTCACGGGCTTGGGTGTCGGTGTTGGCCAAAATCTCGGCATTCACTTGGGCCTCAATCTCGGCCATTTGCGCCGCCGTCACCGGCTGGGGGTGGGTGAAGTCAAAACGCGTGCGCTCGGCGTTCACCAAGCTGCCTTTTTGCTGCACATGGCTGCCCAGCACTTCGCGCAGGGCTTTGTGCATGATGTGGGTGGCGCTGTGGTTGCGGACTGTGGCGGCACGCAAGGCGGTATTCACCTGCGCTTGCACGCGATCACCCACGCTCAGGCGGCCACTTTCAAGCTGGCCGTGGTGGGCAAAGACATCGGCCTTGATTTTTTGCGTATCGGCCACGGCAAACAGGCCACCATCGGCTTGCAACTGGCCTTGGTCGCCCACTTGGCCACCGCTTTCGGCATAAAACGGCGTGGTATCGAGCACCACCACGCCCGCTTGCCCTGCTTGCAGGCTTTGCACCGGCTCGCCATTGGCGTAGAGGGCCAGCACTTGCGCCGCTTCGCTCAGTTCGGTGTAGCCGCTAAAGGCATTGCCCTGCCCTTCGTAAACCAAAGCTTTGTCCATTTTGAACTTGCCAGCGGCGCGGGCCATGTCTTTTTGCTGCTGCATGGCCGCGTCAAAGCCTGCTTCGTCCACCGTCACGCCGCGTTCGCGGCACACATCTTGGGTCAAATCGAGCGGGAAGCCGTAGGTGTCGTGCAGTTTGAAGGCGACTTCGCCAGCCAGTACTTTCCAATTTGAAGCAATCATTTCAACTTTGCTTACTCTCTTATCTTGCTGCGCTAATGTCAGCACTTTGGCAGGAGTCTCTGAGCAAGCAAGCGCGATAACAGGCAAACCTTTTTTCACTTCTTTTAAGTTTTGTGGGAAATCACCCAATAAAGGTACTAATTGAGCAAATTCGTTGCCCGCGCGGCCAAGAACCCAAGCATCTAGCTCTGGATTTACCGTATCAGTCGGGTTGTCTGTCACTCGATAAACGGGGGCTGGAACTTCGGCGATCCGCTGATAGGCTTCGCACAACAGTCGCTCATCAACAGTTGCGACATCCAAAATTTCCATGCCCGTAGCCAAGGTTTCAAAAAAACGTTCTTCCTCAGCCTTGAGCGCCGCCGCAATCGCCTCGGCTTGGTTTTTCAAGCGCGGGTAGGCTTCGCCCATGAGCTCCACCAGCACGGGCACGAGTTTGTGGAAAAAGGGTTTGCTCTGCCCCAGTTTGTAGCCGTGGCGGATGGCGCGGCGGATGATGCGGCGCTGCACATAGCCACGGCCTTCGCTGCCGGGCAGCACGCCATCGGCGACCAAAAAAGCGGTGGCGCGAATGTGATCGGCAATCACTTTGAGCGAAGGGTTGTTCAGGTCTTTGCAGCCCGTTTCTTTGGCGGCGGCTTGAATCAGACGCTCAAATAGGTCGATTTCGTAATTGCTGTGCACATGCTGCAAGATGGCGGCAAGGCGCTCCACGCCCATGCCCGTGTCCACGCAGGGCGCGGGCAGCGGCGTGAGGCGGCCGTCCTCGTGCATTTCAAACTGCATGAAAACATGGTTCCAGATTTCAATGAAGCGGTCGCCGTCTTCATCGGGGCTGCCAGGGGGGCCGCCGGCAATGTGCGCGCCGTGGTCGTAAAAAATCTCTGAGCTGGGCCCGCAGGGGCCGGTGTCGGCCATCATCCAGAAGTTGTCGCTCTTGTAGCGCCCGCCTTTGTTGTCGCCAATGCGGATGATGCGCTCAGGCGGCAGGCCAATCACATTGAGCCAGATGTCATAGGCTTCGTCGTCCTCTTGATACACCGTGGCGGTGAGCTTTTCAGCGGGCAGGCCGTAAACCTGTGTCAGCAGCTCCCAGCCCCATTCAATGCTCTCGCGTTTGAAATAGTCGCCAAAGCTCCAGTTGCCCAGCATTTCAAAAAAAGTGTGGTGGCGGGCCGTGTAGCCCACATTTTCAAGGTCGTTGTGCTTGCCGCCCGCACGCAGGCAGGTTTGCACGCTGGTGGCGCGGCTGTAGGGGCGTTTGTCTGTGCCCAAAAACACATCTTTGAATTGCACCATGCCGCTGTTGGTGAACATCAGCGTGGGGTCATTCATGGGAACCAAGGGGCTGGACTCGACCACCGTATGCCCTTTTTGGGCAAAAAAGTCGAGAAAGGTTTGGCGGATTTCAGCTACGGAGAAGGTTTTTTTACTCATAAGGTGCAATTATCCGCCAAAGCCTTTTGCTTTTGCTGGGGCGGCCTTGCTTTTGCGGCACAGGGCGCACAGTCTTTCGGCCTTTTTCTTACAATGCGCCATCTTTGACTGCATCAACCCCAAGGGAGTAGGCCCATGAAATGGGAAGGCAACCGCCAATCCAATCACATTGAAGACCGCCGTGGCTCAGGCATGGCCAAAGCAGGCGGCATCGGCATTGGCACGATTGTGCTGGGCCTGATTGCCTCCTATGTGCTAGGCGTGAATCCGCAAACAGCGATTCAAGTCATCAGCGGCGTGCAAGGCGGCATGGGCCAAGGCCAAACACAGGGCCAAGTGCCCAATGCCGCCACGCAAGACCGCCAAACCGCTTTCGTGCGCACCGTGGTGGCCGATACCGAGGATGTGTGGCAAAAAATCTTCAATCAACATGGGGCGCGTTACCAAGAGCCCACCATGGTGCTTTACGCTGGCGCCACGCCCACAGCCTGCGGCACAGGGCAGGCGGCGATGGGGCCGTTTTACTGCCCTGGCGACCACAAGATGTATTTGGATTTCGACTTCTTCCAAACCCTGGAAAAGCGCCTGAATTCGCCCGGCGACTTTGCCAAAGCCTATGTGATTGCCCATGAGGTGGGCCACCATGTGCAAAAGCTGCAAGGCACGACCGACAAGGTGGATGCGCTGCGCCGCCGCTTGCCCGAGCGCGAATACAACCAGATTTCTGTGCGCCTGGAGCTGCAAGCCGATTGCTATGCGGGCGTGTGGGCCCACCATGCACAGGTCGATCGTGGCATTTTGCAAGCGGGCGATATTGAAAGCGGCCTCAACGCCGCCGCGCAAATTGGCGACGATGCCCTGCAAAAGAAAGCGCAAGGCTATGCCGTGCCCGATAGCTTCACCCACGGCAGCAGCGCCCAGCGCGTGCGCTGGTTCAAACGCGGCTATGAGTCAGGCAGCATGGCGCAGTGCGACACCTTCTCTGCGCCCAGCGTTTAAGCACTTTGGAGTGCGGCGCTCTGCGCCGCTTTCAGCTTTGCAGTGCAACTTTGGCGTGCGGCGCTCTGCGCCGCTTTCAAGCTCCTCCAGACGCTCCGCGCCGTTTTCTTCGCTAGCCTTCAAGCACCTGCAACAAATGCCCATGCACGGCCCCCGCGCGGCTGTGCTTGAGCAGTTGCCAGCCCAGCCCAGCCAAGCGCTCGGCAGGCCAAGCGGCATCGGCCTCTAAATACACAAAGGCATGGGGCCGCAGCCAAGGCCGCAAAAGCCCCAAGCTGGCCTCGTACAAATGGCTTTGGGCAAAGGGCGGGTCTAAAAACACCACATCCGCGCCCGTTTGCGCCGCGTCAAGAGGCGGTTTTTGCAGCCAAGCCAAAGCATCTTGGCGCTGCACTTGCAAGCGCAAACCCTCAGCCCCTTGGCGGCTTTGCAGCAGGGCCGCATTTTTTTGCAATTGAGCGTGGGCTTGCGGGTTCAGCTCATTCAGTAGCACCCAGGCTGCGCCGCGCGATGCGGCCTCAAAGCCCAAAGCGCCCGTGCCCGCAAACACATCGAGGCAGCGCCAGCCGCTTAAATCGGCACCCAGCCAGTTGAACAGGGTCTCTCGTAGGCGCTCAGGCGTGGGCCGCAGGCCATCTACGGTGGCAATCGGCAGCGGCGTGCGCTTGAACTGCCCGCCCACAATGCGAAGCTGGCCCGGCGCGGGCCGCTTGCTAGGCTTGGGGCTGGGGCGGGGTTTATTTGAAGGCTTCATATTCCAGCAAGGCCAAAGCGGTTTGCACCGCGCCTTCCAAAGTAGAGGGGTAAACAGGATGCAAATAATCACCTATGGCCCACAGGCCGCCGCCCAAATCAGCCTGCAAATGCGCTTTGGCGGCAAAGGCCGCAGGCGTGGCCGCAATGGTGGCGCGCTTTTCCACCACCGTTTGCACCGCTTGCAGTGGCAGGCCCAACTGGGCTTGGCCTTGGCGCAGCACGGCCTGCTCCAGCGCGGCTTTGTCCAGCTCACACACACTGATGACAAAGGCCAGCAAATGCTGCCCGCCCCGCTTGGCCCCCTCAGCCAGCAATTGGCTGCGGTCAAACACAAATTGCGCTGGCGCATCTGGCCCATCGGCCAAGGCCAGCATGGGCGCAGGCAAGGGCTGGGGGCTGCTGGCATACACCGTGGCAATGGCGCGGTGCTCTAAGCCCTGCACGGCCTGCAGCCAAGCGGCGTGCTCGGGGCGGCCCAGCGGCGCAATCAAATCCGCCGCCACCCAAGCGCCCGTGGCCACAATCACTTGGTCAAACACTTGGCCATTCGGCTCGGCCTGCCCGCTGGCGTGCAAGCGCCAGCCGCCCGCCGCAGGCTGCAAAGCCAGCACGCGCTGGGCCGTGTGCACCTGCCCACCTTGGGCCTGCACAAAGCGGCCCACGGCCTGCGGAAAAACAGCGCCCAAATCTTGCCGAGGCAGCAAAAAATCAGCCCCTTTGGGCAGCAAAAACATGGCATCGCGCAGCACGCGCAAAAACACCTGAGCGCTGGCCTCGGCCACAGGCGTATTCAAAGCCGAGAGGCAAAGCGGCGCAATGAACTGCTGCATGACTTTGGCAGGCAAGCCATCGCAAATTTGCGCCAGCGTGAGCCGGGCATCGCAAGCAAAGCCGCGCCACTGCCACAGGGCGGCCCAGCGCAGCAAAGCCAAGCGCTCGCCCCAGCTCCAGCCTTGGGCGCGCCATATGCCAGCCAAGGCATTCAGCGGCGCAGGCCAATTGGGAAAACGGATGCCCTGCCCCAAATGGTTGCGCAAATTGAAGGGCTGGCGCAAAAAGGCCGCCGCTTCGCTGATACCCAAATCACGCACCAGCGCCAAGCTATCGGCATAAGCGCCAATGGCAATGTGCTGGCCATTGTCCAGCCGCCAATCTGCGCTTTGGGTCTCTAGGCAGCGGGCCCGCCCGCCCAGCATGGGCGCAGCGTCAAACAGGCTCACGCGCTGGCCGCGTTGGGCCAAACGCAGGGCCGCCGCACAGCCGGCCCAGCCGCCACCCACAATGGCAATGTGCTGAGGCGAAGATGGGGCAGTTGTCATAAGGCAAATAGAATGGAGGCAGGCGTTTTTAAGCCGCCAAGCGTAGCAGAATATAGCCATGCATAAGAAGGAGGAGAGACATATGCCGTTTAAAAGCTTTTTCGAGCAACTGACACAAGCTGCCTCAGGCCAAGCCCTGCACCTACCGCCTGAGGATTTGCAGGCCATCCAGATGCAATACCTGCAAGAGATGCAGAACATTTGGCTCTGCGGCTGGCAGGCGCAAAGCAAAGACCGCCGCTTCAAACACGAGAGCTGGCAGAAAAACCCCTTGGCCGCGATACAAGTGGCCCACTACGAGCTGCAAGCAAAAACCATGACGGCGCTGGCGGACAAATTGCAAGGCGATGCCAAAACCTTGGAGCGCGTGCGTTTTGCCATTGAGCAATGGCTGGCGGCCGTGGCCCCCAGCAACTTTTTGGCCACCAACCCTGAGGCCCTGCAAAAAGCCATTGACACCAAGGGCGAGAGCCTGCTGCACGGCATACAAAACCTCATGGGCGATATGCAAAAAGGCCATGTCTCCATGAGCGATGAAAGCCAGTTTGAGGTCGGCGTGAATTTGGCCACCACACCCGGGCAGGTCATCTTTCGCAATGAATTTTTTGAGCTGATTGAATACGCCCCACTCACGCCCAAAGTCGGGGCCACGCCCTTGCTGATGGTGCCCGCTTGCATCAACAAGTTCTACATTTTGGACTTGCAGGCGCACAATTCTTTGGTGCGCTATGCGGTGGAAAACGGCATCCGCACCTTCATCGTGAGCTGGCGCAACCCTGAGGCCGATATCAGCCACGCCACTTGGGAAAACTATGTGAATGATGTGGTGCTCAAGGCCATTGAAATCACCTCTGAGCTGGCCCCCAGCAAACAGGTCAATACTTTGGGCTTTTGCATTGGCGGCACGATTTTGAGCAATGCGCTGGCCGTGTTGCAGGCCCGCAAAGACAAGCGCGTAGCCAGTGTCACCTTCCTCACCACTTTGATCGACTTCCACACCACTGGTGTGCTCGATATTTTTGTGGATGAAGCCGTGGTGCAATTGCGCGAAATGCAAATGGCCCAAGGCGGCCTTCTCAGCGGCAAAGACATGTCCACCACTTTCAGCTTTTTGCGCCCCAACGAGCTGGTGTGGAACTATGTGGTGGGCAACTACCTCAAAGGCGATACGCCGCCACCCTTTGATTTGCTCTACTGGAATGTGGACGCTACCCATGTGCCTGGCCCCATGTACACATGGTATTTGCGCCACACCTATTTGCAAAACGAGCTGTGCCAGCCCAATGCCCTCACCGTTTGCGGCGAGAAAATTGATGTCAGCCAAATCGACCTGCCCACCTATTACTACGCCTCACGCGATGACCACATCGTGCCGCTGGAAGGCGCTTACCGCTCGCTCAAGACTTTGAAAAAGGCCAAGCGCCGCTTTGTGGTCGGCGCATCGGGCCATATTGCCGGCGTCATCAACCCCGCTGCGGCCAATAAACGCAGCCACTGGGTGGGGGCCAACCCCGCCAATGGCCGCTACCCCGAGGAAGTCGGCACTTGGCTAGAAAAAGCCAAGGAGCAGCCTGGCAGTTGGTGGACGGATTGGATGGCTTGGCTCAAACCGCTGGCGGGCAAACAAGTGCCTGCGCCCAAGCAGCAAGGCAGCGCCAAATACGCCCCCATTGAAGCCGCCCCTGGCCGCTATGTGAAGGTGAAGATTTAAAACCCAGCCCGCCGCCCACAAAAGCGCCCCATCAAAACAAAGCCCGCCAATTGGCGGGCTTTTGCGTGGCGTGTTGATGCGATTAAAGGCGCTTAGAGGCGTTCCAGCACCAAGGCTTTCAGGTCTTTTTTCAGCACCTTGCCAGAGGCATTGAGCGGGAAGGCATCGAACTCAAGGTAATGGCGCGGCACTTTGTAATTGGCCATATTTTTTCGGCACCAGTCGTGCAGGGCCGCTGCGTCAAAGCTGGCCCCTGCCTTCATGATGACGCAGGCCACACCCAGCTCGCCCATGCGCTCATCGGGCACGCCCAGCACGGCCACTTGGGCAATATCGGGGTGGCCCGCCATGAGGCGCTCAATCTCGGCAGGGTAGCAGTTGAAGCCGCCCACAATGAACATGTCTTTCAGACGATCGGTGATTTTGAGGTAGCCGCGCTCGTTGAGCACGCCCACATCGCCCGTGTGCAGCCAGCCGTCTTTGATGGTTTCGGCTGTGGCCGCATCATCATCAAAATAGCCCTGCATCACATTGAAGCCCTTAATCAGCAGCTCGCCGTTCTCGCCTGCGGGCAAGGTGTTGCCGTCCTCATCCACAATTTTGATTTCCGTGCCGGGCAAGGCTTTGCCGCAGAAGTTGGCCACGGTGTCCACATCGTCATCGGGGTCGCACAAAGTGCCAAAGCCCGAGCACTCGGTTTGGCCGTAGGCTGTGGTCACTTTGTCAAAGCCCAAAATCTCACGCATATCGCGAATCAGGCTGGGCGGCACGGTGGCCGCGCCCGTAACGGTGGCGTGCAAAGAGGAGATGTCGTAATCGCCCAGTTGTGGGTGTGCCAGCATGGTGAGGAACAGCGTGGGCGGGCCGGGCAAAAAGGTGATTTTCTCGTCTTGAATGCGCTGCAACACGCTGGCCGCATCAAACACCTGATGCGGAAAGACCGTGGCCCCATGCAGCAGCGCCGCCAGCCAGCCCGCTTTGTAGCCAAAGGTGTGGAAAAAGGGGTTGATGATGAGGAAGTTGTCGCCCTCCACCAAGCCCACCACGCGTGCCCACTCTTTGATGGTGCGAATACTGGCCGCATGGCCCAGCTTCACGCCCTTGGGCTTGCCCGTGGTGCCGCTGGTGAACATGAGGTCGGCCATCGAATCGCCCGTCAGCTGGGCCTCGCGCTGGGCCACTTGCTCGGCGCTGGCCGCCGTGCCGCTGGCCATGAAATCGTCCCAGCCCATTTCACCCGCATTCTTAGGCGCTTGGCGCAGCACAATGGTGTGCTTGAGGCTGGCGGGGCGGCCTTCGGCCAGCATATCGGGGTAATAGCTGCCCAAAAAGTCGCCAATGGAAAACAGTACGCGCACGCCGCTGCGCTCCAAAATATCGTTGGCTTCCAAGCCCTTCATGCGGGTGTTAATCGGCACCAGCACCGCGCCCGCCATGTGGATGCCGCAGGCCGCCACAATCCACTCGTGCATATTGGGCGCCCACACGGCGACGCGCTCGCCCGCTTGCACGCCCAAGGCAATCAAGGCGCTGGCCGCTTGCTCAACCAAGGGCAAGAGCTGGGCGTAGGTGACGCGGAAGTCGCCTTCCACAATGGCGGCGCGCTCGGCATATTGCAGGGCCGATTGGCGCAAGGCGGCGGGTAAGGTTAAGTCAGCAACAGCAGTCATGGGCTTTGTCTCTCTGGTTCTCTAGCGTTTTTCTTGGCGGGCATTTTAATCGCAAGCGCTGGCGGCCTTAGCCCAGCATGGCTTGGGCAAACTCATTGGCGCGGAAGGTTTGCAGGTCTTCAATGCCCTCGCCCACGCCAATAAAGTAGGCGGCAATCGGGCGCGCCTGCGGTTTGGCTTTTTGGCGCTCTTTGGCCCACATGGCAATGGCGGCCACCACGCCACCCTTGGCCGTGCCATCAAGCTTGGTAATCACCAAGCCCGTTAAATCCAGCGCCTCGTCAAAGGCTTTCACCTGCGCCAAGGCGTTTTGCCCGGTGTTGCCGTCTATCACCAGCAGCACCTCGTGCGGGGCCGTGGCATCGGCCTTGGCAATCACGCGCTTGACCTTTTTGATTTCTTCCATCAAATGCAGTTGCGTCGGCAAACGGCCTGCGGTGTCAATCATCACCACATCTTTGCCCCTGGCCTTGCCCGCACTCACGGCATCAAAGCTCACCGCCGCAGGGTCGCCGCCCGTTTGACTGATGACTTCCACCGCATTGCGGCCCGCCCACACATCCAATTGCTCACGGGCAGCGGCCCTAAAGGTATCGCCTGCGGCCAAAATCACGCTCTGGCCCGCATCGCTCAAATGCTTGGTCAGCTTGCCAATGGTGGTGGTTTTGCCCGCGCCATTCACGCCGGCCACCATCATCACCGTGGGCTGCTGCGCGCCAATTTCCAGCGGGCGCTCTAGGTCTTTGAGCAAATCCCAGAAGGCGGTAATCAAATAGCCTTGAATTTGATACGGGCTCTCAGGCTTTTCTTCTTTCACCTTGGCCTGCACTACTTCCAGCAAATGCAGGGTGGCCGCCGTGCCGGTGTCAGACATCAGCAGGGCTTCCTCCAACTGCTCAAACAGTTCGTCATCAATTTTTTGCCCTGTAAAGACTTGCGCCAAAGCGCTGCTGGTCTTTTTCAAGCCCGTTTTCAGCTTTTCAACCCAAGCTTGGCGCGGCTTGGCCGCCTCCGCAGGCTGTGGGCTGGCGCTAGGCTGGACGGCTGGCACTTCACTTGTGGTAACGGGCGTAGGCGCAGCGCTAGGCACAGCAGCAGGCGCGGGCGCAACAGCAGGCGTGCTGGGCGCACTGGGGCTGGGCTGGGCCACTTCGGGCTCAGGCGATTTTTTGCGTTTGAAGAATGAAAAGAATGACATGGGGCCGATTATCGCAGCCATTCTGTGCGAGCCGCCAAGAAGCTACACTTGCCCTTCCCCGTTTTTCCCCTTCGCTCAAAGGAAACCCCATGTCCTTGCCCCGCTTTCTCGCCACCTCTTTGCTGCTCTCAGTCAGCGCCTTGGCCCATGCCGATGGCACACCCGCCACCCCAGCCGCTTCCACCTTGGCCTACCAAGCGGCCAACGCACACATGCACCAAGGCATGGCAATTGCCTTCACAGGCGATGCCGATTACGACTTCATTGTCGGCATGATTCCACACCACCAAGGCGCCATCGACATGGCCAAAATCGTGCTGGAACACGGCCAAAGCGAGCGCGTGAAAAAGCTGGCGCAAGACATCATTGCCGCCCAAGAAGCTGAAATCGCCCAAATGCGCACTTGGCAGGCCGAAATAGAAGCCGCTCAGCCTGAGCTCAAAGCCGCTGCCACAGCCAACCCAGCCGCCGAAAGCGCCCACGCTGGCCACCACTGAAGCCCAGCCGCAACACTTCACCATGCCCACAAGCTACCGCACCAGCGATTTCGATTTCGCCCTGCCGCCCGAGCTCATCGCCCAACAACCCGCAGCAGAGCGCCGTGGCTCACGCCTGCTGGACGGCCTTGGGGCGCAGCCCATCGACCGTGGCTTTGCCGAGCTGCCGCAACTGCTGCGGGCAGGCGATTTGCTGGTGCTCAACGACACCCAAGTCGTCAAAGCCCGCCTCTTTGGGCAAAAAGCCACAGGCGGGCGGCTGGAGCTGCTGGTCGAGCGCGTATTGGCCGATGCCCCAGATGCGGCCCAGCCCAACCGCCGCGTTGCCGCCCACATGCGGGTGAGCAAAAAGCCCGCCACGGGCAGCCTGCTGCATATGGATGGCGGCTACAGCGCCACCGTGCTGGGCCGCTGGCCTGAGGCTAACGGCCCCCTGTATTTGTTTGAATTCAGCGAAGACGCCTACGCCCTCATGGCCGCCCACGGCCACATGCCCCTGCCGCCCTACATCAGCGGCTCAGACGCGGCGCAAGACCAAATCCGCTACCAAACCGTGTTCGCACGCCAGCCTGGGGCCGTGGCCGCGCCCACCGCCTCTTTGCACTTTGACGAAGCCATGCTGCAAAGCCTCAGCAGCCTGGGTGTGCGCCAAGCCTTTGTCACCTTGCATGTCGGCGCTGGCACTTTTCAGCCCGTGAAGTCGGAAGACATCGCCGCCCACCACATGCACCACGAGCGCTACCACATCCCGCCCGCCACACTGGAGGCCATCGCGCAAACACAGGCCCAAGGCGGGCGCATCATCGCCGTCGGCACCACCGCCGTGCGCACACTAGAGAGCTGGGCGCAAAGCGGCCAAAGCAGCGGCGACACCAACATCTTCATCACGCCGGGCTTTGACTTCCAAGTCGTGGACCTGCTGCTCACCAACTTCCACCTGCCGCGCAGCACGCTGATGATGCTCGTCAGCGCCTTTGCCGGCTACAGCCACATCATGGCCCTCTACCAACACGCCATCGCGCAAAAATACCGCTTCTTCAGCTACGGCGATTGCATGCTGCTGGCGCGCCATGGCGCACTTCTACCGAACGCCGCCATCGCGAAGCTGGCCTAGCCCGCCGTGGCAATCCCCTGCTGCAAGGCAATCGTTTTGCCCTTCTACCTCGTCATTGCGGCCCCCCAAAATTCGTCATGCTGAACTTGATTCAGCATCTCGATTTTCCTGTTGAATCGCAAACAACAGAGATTGCGGGTCAAGCCCGCAATGACGAGCCTTTTCTATTGCCACGCCCTTCCCCCACAAAGACCGAACGAGCGCCAACAATTTGGCAAAAAATGCCCCAGCCCCGTGCCCAAATCAGGGCATTCGGCCCTAAAATTTCGCCTTCATTTCACCCTTTTGGAGACAAACATGAGCCACAAAATCCTCCCCGCCATCGGCCTCGCACTCGCTCTGGCCTGCGGCAGCGCCTTCGCCGATGACAGCGCCGAACAAGCCGAAGCCATCATGGCCGCTGAAGCCGTAGAAACGGCTGATGAGGCTGTTGAAGTAGAAGCCATCAACGAAGTGGAAGAAACCATCGTTGAAACCGCTGAGGAAGCCAGCGACGCAGCAGAGGAAAGCAGCGAAGACGCCGCCGAATAAGGCCGCCTTTGCCGCCCCAACAACCTGGCCCCGTGCCAGGTTTTTTTACGGCCCAAGGCCACAAAAGCAGCACAAATTGATTTAAAACACTAAAACCATTGCGGTTTCATGGCAATATCTTGACATTCCCCTCTACCCATTTTTAAGGAGCTGGCTATGCAACTTTGGAGCCTCTTACTCGCATCCCCCGAAGGAAAAATGAGCTTGGCCGTGATTGCCTTCATGATTGGCATGGGCATCTGGTTCGCTTGGTGGTTCAGCAAAAACATGAAGAACAGCCAAGACGAGAGCGACAAAAAATAAACACGGCTCAGGCTCAGACCCTAGCTGGCCTCTGCGACAATCGTCGCCATGCTGGAATTTGAACTACTGACCACAGACCGCAGCAGCCACGCCCGCCGTGGCCGTATGCAACTCAATCACGGCGTCGTACAGACGCCTGTTTTTATGCCCGTCGGCACCTACGGCACCGTCAAAGGCGTTATGCCCCGCAGCCTGCATGAAATGGGTGCGCAAATCATCTTGGGCAACACCTTCCACCTCTGGATGCGCCCTGGCCTTGATGTCATGCAAAGCTTTGGCGGCCTGCACCAATTTGAGGGCTGGGACAAACCCATACTCACCGACTCTGGCGGCTTCCAAGTCTGGTCACTTGGCGACATGCGCAGCATCAGCGAAGAAGGTGTCAAATTCTCCTCCCCCGTCAATGGCGACAAACTCTTTATGTCGCCCGAAGTCTCCATTCAAGTGCAAACCATCTTGAACGCCGACATCGTCATGCAATTTGACGAATGCACCCCCTACGAAAGCAAAGGGCAGCTCACCACCAAAGAGCAAGCCCACAGCTCCATGGCCCTCTCACTGCGCTGGGCCAAACGCTGCCAAGAGGAATTCCAGCGCCTTGAAAACCCCAACGCCCTCTTTGGCATCGTGCAAGGCGGCATGTTTGAAGACCTGCGAGAAGAATCCCTCGCTGGCCTCAACGCGCTCGACTTCCCTGGCATGGCCATTGGCGGCCTCAGCGTCGGCGAACCCAAAGAAGACATGCAGCGCGTGCTGGCCCACATCGGCCACCAACTGCCCGCCCACAAACCGCGCTACCTCATGGGCGTGGGCACGCCCGAAGACCTCGTTTACGGCGTCAGCCAAGGCATCGACATGTTCGACTGCGTCATGCCCACCCGCAACGCCCGCAACGGCCACCTCTTCACCCGCTTTGGCGACCTCAAAATCCGCAACGCCAAACACAAAAACGACCCCCGCCCGCTCGACCCCACTTGCACTTGCTACACCTGCAAAGGCCACACCCACGCCGACGGCCGCGTGGAAGGCGGCTTCAGCCGCGCCTACCTGCACCACCTCGAACGCTGCGGCGAAATGCTTGGCCCCATGCTCGCCAGCATCCACAACCTGCACTACTACCAAAGCCTCATGCAAGACATGCGCGATGCCCTCGATGCAGGCCACTTTGCCGCATTTGTGGCGCAATTTCACGCCGAGCGCGCCAAAGGCATTGACTAGGGCTGCTGCCGCTTGAATTCAAAACGAGATTGCAGCTCAAGTCCGCAATGGCGCAATTCCCCTCCTTCGGAAGCCCAAGGCCGTTTCCATTTCGCTGTGCTCGGCTCAAGCCCACAATCGCTCAATTCCCCTCCCACGGAGGGGTGCCCGTTAGGGCGGGGTGGTGGGCTATAGCTTAGGTTAGGGCACGGCACGCCGTGCCCCTACTGTGTGCTGCGCTGGCGGTCGTAGGGGCGTTGCATGCAACGCCCCTACAAATGCGGCCTGCCAAATTCCGTCATGGCGAAGGCCACAGGCCCTGATAGGTTGAACCACCCCGTCAGGCTGCGCCTGCCCCCCCTCCAAAGGAGGGGAATTTAAACACTCTGGTTCCCATGCTCTGCGTGGGAAGCAGACACCACCGTAGGGGCGCGGGCTACTGTGCCAGATGCCAGATGAAAAACCAGCAAGCAAAAAAACCGCCTCAAATGAGGCGGTTTTGGCGTGCAAACACAAGCCAAGCGGCTTAGTTGCGGGTTTGGTCAACCAGTTTGTTTTTGCTGATCCAGGGCATCATGGCGCGCAGTTGGCCGCCGACTTGCTCGATGGCGTGCTCGGCGTTTTGGCGGCGACGGGCCGTCATGCTGGGGTAGTTCAAACGGCCTTCGTTGATGAACATTTTGGCGTATTCACCGTCTTGAATGCGTTTGAGGGCATTGCGCATGGCTTTGCGAGATTCTTCGTTGATGACTTCAGGGCCAGTCACATACTCGCCATACTCTGCGTTGTTAGAGATGGAGTAGTTCATGTTGGCAATGCCGCCTTCGTACATGAGGTCAACAATCAGTTTCAGCTCGTGCAGGCACTCAAAATAGGCCATTTCAGGGGCGTAACCAGCTTCAGTCAGGGTTTCAAAGCCCATTTTCACCAGTTCAACCGCGCCGCCGCAGAGTACGGCTTGCTCGCCGAACAAGTCGGTTTCGGTTTCTTCTTTGAAGTTGGTTTCAATGATGCCGCCTTTGCCGCCACCGTTGGCCATGGCGTAAGACAGGGCCACATCGCGGGCTTTGCCAGATTGGTCTTGGTAAACGGCAATCAAAGAGGGCACGCCGCCGCCTTTGAGGTATTCAGAGCGCACAGTGTGGCCAGGGCCTTTGGGGGCGACCATGATGACATCGAGGTCGGCGCGGGGCACAACTTGGTTGTAGTGCACATTGAAGCCGTGGGCAAAGGCCAAAGTCGCGCCTTGCTTGATGTTGGGGGCGACATTGTTGTTGTAAACCTCAGGGATGTTCTCGTCGGGCAACAAGATCATGACCACATCGGCGGCTTTAACGGCCTCATCGACTTCCATCACGGTCAGGCCAGCTTTGCCGACTTTGTCCCAAGAGGCGCCGCCTTTGCGCAGGCCAACCACCACTTTGACGCCAGAGTCGTTCAAGTTTTGGGCGTGGGCGTGACCTTGTGAGCCGTAGCCGATGATGGCGACAGTTTTGCCTTTGATGAGGGACAGGTCACAGTCTTTATCGTAAAAAACTTTCATTGTTTTCTTTCTCCAAAAATAAGGGGGCGCAGCAGTTGGTGCAAAGCTGCGTATTCTAAACCTTTAAGATGCGTTCGCCACGGCCAATGCCAGATGAACCCGTGCGCACGGTCTCCAAAATCAAGCTGTGATCGATGGCTTGCAAGAAAGCGTCGTTTTTCGCTTGGTTGCCGGTCACTTCAATCACATAGCTTTTATCGGTCACATCGATGATGCGGCCACGGAAGATGTCCGCCATGCGCTTCATTTCCTCGCGCTCTTTGCCGACGGCACGCACTTTCACCATCATCAGCTCGCGGTCGATGTAAGCGCCTTCGGTCAAGTCCACGACTTTGACGACTTCAACCAAGCGGTTGAGGTGTTTGGTGATTTGCTCAATGACTTCGCTGGAGCCATCGGTGACGATGGTCATGCGCGAGAGCGTGGGATCCTCAGTCGTGGCCACGGTCAAGGACTCGATGTTGTAGGCGCGGGCCGAGAACAGGCCGATGACCCGTGAGAGGCTGCCAGCTTCGTTTTCAATCAGTAAAGAAATAATGTGTCGCATTGCCGCTTCTCCTTAATTCTCTTCAGTGCGCAAAAGCATTTCGGTGATGCCCTTGCCCGCTTGCACCATGGGGAAGACATTTTCCGTGCGGTCGGTGCGGATATCGATAAAGACGGTGCGGTCTTTGAGCTCAAGGGCGCGGCGCAGCGCGGGCTCCACATCTTCGGGGCGATCCACTCTGATACCCACATGGCCATAGGCTTCGGCCAGCTTGACGAAGTCAGGCAGCGCATCCATATAGCTGTGGCTGTAGCGGCCTGAATACTCGATTTGCTGCCATTGGCGCACCATGCCGAGATAGCGGTTGTTCAGGGCGATGATTTTCACGGGCGTGTCGTACTGGAAGCAGGTGGACAGCTCTTGGATGTTCATCTGAATCGAGCCTTCGCCGGTGATGCAGAACACCTCGGCATCGGGCTTGGCCAGCTTGATGCCCATGGCGTAAGGCAGGCCCACGCCCATGGTGCCCAGACCGCCTGAGTTGATCCAGCGGCGGGGTTCGTCGAATTTGTAGTATTGGGCGGCCCACATTTGGTGCTGGCCCACATCGCTGGTGATGTAGGTTTCGCGGTCTTTGGTGAGTTCCCACAGTTTTTCAATCACGGCCTGAGGTTTGACGACTTCGGTGTTTTCGGTGTCGTATTTCAGGCAGTTGGTGCAGCGCCAGCTCTCCACTTGCTGCCACCATGCGGCCAAGGCTTGGGCATCGGGCTGCTCGCCTGCTTCTTTCAAGCCTGCAATCAGGTCTTGCAATACATCTTTCACATCGCCAACGATAGGAATATCGACTTTGACGCGTTTGGAGATGCTGGAGGGGTCCACATCGATGTGGATGATGCGGCGGCTGTTTTGGGCAAAGTGTTTGGGGTTGCCAATCACGCGGTCATCAAAGCGCGCGCCAATGGCGATGAGCACATCGCAGTTTTGCATGGCTTGGTTGGCTTCCACCGTGCCGTGCATGCCCAACATGCCGAGGAATTTCTGCCCCGTCATGGGGTAAGCGCCCAAGCCCATGAGGGTGCTGGTGATGGGAAAACCCAGCATGTCGGTGAATTCGCGCAGCTCGGCAGAGGCATTGCCCAGCACCACGCCGCCGCCGGTGTAGATGTAGGGGCGCTTGGCGCTCAAAATGGCCTGCACCGCTTTGCGCAATTGCCCTGCATGGCCTTTGACGGCGGGCTTGTAGCTGCGCATTTCAACGGGTTTGTCGTATTCGGCGGGGTCAAAGCGGGTGATGGCAAAGCTCACATCTTTGGGGATATCCACCACCACAGGGCCAGGGCGGCCAGTGCGGGCAATGTGGAAGGCTTTTTTCATGATGCTGGCCATGTCTTTGACATCATTGACCAAGAAGTTGTGCTTGACGATGGGGCGGGTGATGCCGATGGTGTCGCATTCTTGGAAGGCATCAGAGCCAATGGCCGTGCTGGGCACTTGGCCGGTGATGACGACCAGCGGGATGCTGTCGGTGTAAGCGGTGGCAATACCCGTGATGGCATTGGTGGCGCCGGGGCCAGAGGTGACCAAGGCCACGCCGACATCGCCGGTGGCGCGGGCATAGCCGTCGGCCGCGTGCACCGCGCCTTGCTCGTGGCGCACCAGAATGTGCTCGAAGCTGTCTTGTTTGAAGATGGCGTCGTAAATGTGCAAAACCGCACCGCCGGGGTAGCCCCAGACATATTTCACGCCTTCGGCCTGCAGGGCCTTGACCATGATTTCAGCACCGCGCAAGTCTTGCGCTGGGCCTAAGTTTTGTTCAGTTGTCATGTTTTCACCTGTTGAAAGCCCACTGGGGGCGACTTGGGTGCCCCTCACGCACGCCGGTAAGCGCCGTTGTGGGACTTCGAAGTTGTAAGCCTATGGGCCGATGCGATACAGAGGCCGAGGCACAACCCTTTGCACATGCTTTGTTGATGGCCTTTGGCGCATTCACCGCGCCGAATGGCCCCTTCATGGGCACAGCCCCGCATTGTCCCACAGAATATGCTGCATTGCAGCATCGTTTTAGGTGAAAACCCTAGGACTTCTCGCCCATTCAAGTGCGGTGTTGTTTCATGGCGCGTTCGACCTCGCGTTTGCCCTCGCGGTCTTTGATGGTGTTGCGCTTGTCGTATTCGGCTTTGCCTTTGGCCAAGGCCATTTCGCACTTCACGCGGCCATTCTTCCAGTAGAGGCTGATGGGCACGAGGGTGTAGCCCTTCTCGCGGGATTTGCCCATGAGGCGCAAGATGTCGCGCTTGTGCATGAGCAGCTTTTTCGTGCGCTCAGGCAGGGCCACAATGTGGCTGCTGGTGCTGCGCAGGGGCGTGATTTGGCAGCCAATCAAGTACAGCTCGCCATCGCGGATGTGGATGTAGCCATCGGTCAATTGCGCCTTGCCCTCACGGATGGCCTTGACCTCCCAGCCTTGCAAGACCACGCCGACCTCATGCCGCTCTTCAAAAAAGTAATTGAAGGCGGCTTTTTTGTTTTCGGCAATGCGGCCTGTGCCGCGTCCTTGGGTGGCGGTTTTTTTCTTTTTAGAAGTGGCCATAAGCGTGCAAAAGGATAAAGAAATAGGCGGGCGTTAGAATCGGCGGGCTAAGCCGTCCATTATCCCCCATCCCATGAAATCAGTTCACAAGTCCGTTTTGATTTGGTATTCGCCAGCGCAAATGTGCGATTTGGTGACCGATGTGGCGCGTTACCCTGAGTTTTTGCCTTGGTGCAGCCACGGTGCAGCCCAAGCACCTGAGGCCGATGGCAGCTATGTGGCCGAGGTGGGTATGCGCTTTGCCAGCATTGACCAAAGTTTTGCCACACGAAACCGCCTGGACTACCCACACAGCCTAGAGATGGCGCTGGAGCGCGGGCCATTCCGCAGCTTGCAAGGGCGCTGGCAGTTCCAGCCCATTGAGGGCGAGGCACAAGCCTGCCGCGTGACTTTGGATTTGCAATACGACTTCAACCCCCTGCTGGCCGCCGTGCTGGGGCCGGTGTTCGACAAAATCGCCAACACCATGGTGGAAGGCTTTATTCAACGCGCCGAGCAAGTCTATGCCTGAGTCCATCACTGTTTTGCTGTGCTACAGCCCCGCGCCACGGCAGGTTTTGCGCCAAGAAGTGCGCCTGCCTGCGCCCTGCTCTGCCCAAAATTTACTGCAACAGCAGGCTGATTTGCTGGGCCGTTGGGGTTTGAGTCTGGACGGGCCAGACACGCCCAAACTGGGCCTGTGGAATGCGCGCCTGCCAGACCCTGCGGCCTATACCTTGCAAGACGGCGACCGCTTGGAGCTGTATCGCCCACTGCGGGTGGACCCCATGACGGCACGGCGCGAGCGATTTCAAAGCCAAGGTGCGCGTTCGGCGGGGCTTTTTGCGCAGCGCCGCCCTGGGGCGAAGTCAGGTTATTAAGCCGCGCTTCTGGCCGCGTTCTGGCGCTTACAAAATATGGAGGCCATCCAAGCCGTCTTTGGGGTCTGGTGCTGATTTTGCGCTGATGCGGGCGCTGGTTTTCACCCAACCTGAGCGCTCCAGCGCCTGATTGATGACAGCAAAAAGGCCGAAGTAAGCATCGGGGCTGAGGTCAAACTGGATGCCGCATTCAGCCTCATTCGGGCGCACTTGTTGAAAATGGAAGTGGGTGTGAATGAGTCCGTCTTTTTCACGACGATGCGACATATTCAGTTTGGTGATGAGCAAATCGCTATGTCCATCTACCTCAGCCATCGGCTGGTAGGCCGATTCAAAGTCCGATTTCTTCAAGGCATTTTCACGGCGCAGCTCGGCCAGCATCAGCCTCGCCTCGGGGCTATGGCTTTGCGCTGCGGCATTCGCCTCTGTGCCGCCTTCGGCCAGCAGGCGATCGTGCTTTTGCAATTGCGGCAGCAGGCGCAGCAAAAAGCGGCGCGTCAGCCACAGGCCCAGTTGCTGCCCTTCTAGGGTGTTGATGCTGAGCTTGATGCGGTCTTCGTAGCTGTTGTATGTGGCAGAAAGTTGGTGCAGTCTCATGCCAGGCATTGTAGAGACAGATGCGAGCGCAGTTCAGGCCGCAGGTCTTGAAAGCTGAGGAAGACTGCCCCATATATGCAGCAATTCAATTCATTCTTCGTGAGGAGTTTCTCAATGCGAGCCGATAAATTCACCACCAAATTCCAAGAGGCCCTGGCCGATGCGCAAAGCATCGCCTTGGGCGCAGACCACGCCTATATTGAGCCGCCCCATGTGCTGGCAGCCATGTTGCGCCAAGAGGACGGCCCCCAATCTTTGCTGGAACGGGCCGGCATCAGCCCACAGGCTTTGAGCGCCGCAGCCAATACCGCACTAGAGAAAATGCCGCAAGTCAGCGGCCAAGAGCAGGTGCAAGCTGGGCGCGATCTCATCAGCCTGCTGCAAGCGACTGAGAAAGAGGCCATCAAGCGCGGCGATCAGTTCATCGCCAGCGAGTTGCTGCTGCTGGCTTTGAGTGAGGCCAAAAGCGACTTTGCAAAGGCCGTGCAAGCCGCTGGCCTCAAGCGCCCTGCCCTTGAAGCGGCCATTGCCGCCGTGCGCGGTGGCCAAAGCGTGGACAGTGCCGATGCCGAAGGCCAGCGCGAGGCTTTGAAAAAATACACGCTTGACTTAACCGAACGCGCCCGCAGCGGCAAGCTCGACCCCGTGATTGGCCGCGATGATGAAATCCGCCGTGCCATTCAAGTGCTGCAACGCCGCACCAAGAACAACCCTGTGCTCATTGGCGAGCCGGGCGTGGGCAAAACCGCCATTGTCGAAGGCTTGGCGCAGCGCATTGTGGCCGGTGAAGTGCCCGACAGCTTGAAGGGCAAGCGCGTGCTGTCGCTGGATATGGCGGCGCTGCTGGCTGGCGCCAAATACCGTGGCGAGTTTGAGGAACGCCTGAAAAATGTGCTCAAAGAGTTGGCGCAAGACGAGGGCCAGACCATTGTGTTCATTGACGAGCTGCACACCATGGTGGGCGCAGGCAAAACCGATGGCGCCATGGATGCGGGCAATATGCTCAAGCCCGCTTTGGCGCGCGGCGAGCTCCATTGCGTGGGCGCGACGACGCTGGACGAATACCGCAAATACATTGAAAAAGACGCTGCGCTGGAGCGCCGCTTTCAAAAAGTATTGGTAGAAGAACCCACGGTGGAAGCCACGATTGCGATTTTGCGCGGCCTGCAAGAGAAGTATGAGGTGCACCACGGCGTGGACATCACCGACCCGGCCATTGTGGCGGCGGCTGAGTTGAGCCAGCGCTATATCACCGACCGCTTTTTGCCCGATAAGGCGATTGACCTGATTGACGAGGCTGCGGCCAAAATCAAGATTGAAATTGATTCCAAGCCCGAGGCCATGGACAAGCTCGATCGCCGCATCATCCAGCTCAAAATCGAGCGCGAGGCGGTGAAGAAAGAAAGCGATGAGGCGTCGCAAAAACGCCTGAGCCTGCTGGAAGAGGAAATCACCAGCTTGGGCAAAGAATATGCCGACCTAGAGGACATTTGGAAAAGCGAGAAGGCCGCCGCCCAAGGCAGCCAGCATTTGCGCGAGGAGCTGGACCAGATGCGCTTCAAAATCGAAGCGCTCAAGCGCCAAGGCGAGTTCGACAAAGTGGCCGAGCTGCAATATGGCCGCCTGCCCGAGCTGGAGCACAAGCTCAAAGAGGCGCAAGCGCACGAGGCCAGTGGCGGCAAAGAAAACCAATTGCTGCGCACCCAAGTGGGGGCCGAGGAGATTGCCGAGGTGGTGAGCCGCGCCACGGGCATTCCCGTGAGCAAAATGATGCAAGGCGAGCGCGACAAACTGCTGAGCATGGAGGACAAATTGCACGAACGCGTGGTGGGCCAAGATGAGGCCATTACCGCCGTGGCCAACGCCATCCGCCGCGCCCGTGCGGGCCTGTCTGATCCGAACCGCCCCACGGGCTCCTTCCTCTTTCTTGGCCCCACAGGTGTGGGCAAAACCGAGCTGACCAAGGCACTGGCCAACTTTATGTTTGACAGCGAGGAGCAGCTCATCCGCATCGACATGAGCGAATTCATGGAAAAGCACAGCGTGGCCCGCCTGATTGGTGCGCCCCCCGGCTATGTGGGCTATGACGAAGGCGGCTATTTGACCGAGGCCGTGCGCCGCAAGCCCTATAGCGTGGTGCTGCTCGATGAGGTGGAAAAAGCCCACCCCGATGTCTTCAATGTGCTGCTGCAAGTGCTCGATGATGGCCGCCTCACCGATGGCCAAGGCCGCACGGTGGACTTTAAAAACACCGTCATCATCATGACCAGCAATATCGGCAGCCACCTCATTCAAAGCATGGTGGGCCAGCCGCATGAGGACATCAAAGAGGCGGTGTGGGAGGAGCTGAAACAGCATTTCCGCCCCGAGTTCCTCAACCGCATTGATGAAACAGTGGTCTTTCACGGCTTGGATGCCCAGCACATTGGCGCCATTGCCAAAATCCAATTGGCGACTTTGGCGGCCCGCCTTGAGTCCATGGATTTGGATTTGGCCGTCTCTGATACCGCCCTAGCGGAATTGGCCAAAGTCGGCTTTGACCCCGTGTTTGGCGCGCGGCCACTCAAACGCGCCATCCAGCAGCGCATTGAGAACCCGCTGTCGCAATTGCTGCTGCAAGGCAGATTCCCGCCCAAGAGCCGCATTCAGGTGGATGCCGATCCGATTCAATCGCCCGGCGCCTTCCTCTTCAGCTAAAACTTGGTGCCAAAGAAAACCCCGCTCTCAGCCTTAGCGCTGGGTGGGGTTCTGCTGGGCAGGCGTGGTGCTTTAGCCCGCAAAGCCACCTTCGGCCAAAAAAGCCGCCTCTTCAGGCGTGCTGGCACGGCCCAAAATCGCATTGCGGTGCGGAAAGCGGCCAAAGCGCTGCACGATGCGCTGGTGCTCTAGGCCGTGGCTCAAAGCGGCTGGGGCCAACTTCTCATACAACTGCACCGAGAGGACTTGATCGGCCAGCGCCTCAGAGTGGGCAAAAGGCAGGCAAAAGAAAAGGCCCAGCTCAGGCGCAGGCAAATGCTGTGCGTGGCCCAAGGCCAGCGCTTGGCGGGCGCAGTCTCGCGCGGCGGCATCTGTGGCATACATGCGCGGCGTGTCTCTAAAGGCATTGCGCGGGTATTGGTCGAGCAAAATCAGCAGGGCCAATGCGCCCACGGGCTGGGCCAGCCAGTGCTGCAGCTGCCCAGCGGCTGCGGCCTCGTGCAAGCTGGCATAGCGCTGCGTGAAGAGCGCATCAAAAGCATCGCTCTTTGCAAACCAATGCGCCTGCTGCGCCAGCCAAAAATCCACCAGCTCTTGCGCCTGCTGCATAGCCTGCCCTTTCAAATCACTCATGGCTGCTGCAATTGGCCTTGAAAGACGATGGCATCACCCTGGCGCAAAGTGCCCTCGCCTTGGTGCTCCCACCACTCCCATTCGCCTGCCAGAAAGCGCGCACCAGAGGCCGATACCGCTGCGGTAAAGACCTGCTCAGGCCCACCGGGTAAAGACAATCGCACATGGTCGCTGTCGATGCCATCGACCCGCAGGCGCTGGCCATCGGCACTCACAAATTCGTTCACACGCAGCGGCAGTGGCTTGCTTTGCACCTGCTCTATATCAGCCGCCGTGCTGCTGGGCGCAGCAGTTTGCTGCCCTTCACAGGCGGCCAAGCCAAACACAGCCAGCCAAGGCAAAAGGAAAGCAAGACGGCTCATATGCGATCCCCTCATTTGCGCCAGTAGTTGTTGGCCGCTGCCACGGTTTGGAAGTTCAGCGCCACCACTTGTGAGGCCGCCGTCAGACCGTCGGCGCTATTGGCGTAATCGGGGCGCAGTTTTTTCAGCACATCCACATCGGGTTGGGTGGATTTCACGCCACGACGGCTCAGGGTGATGGCCAACTCAAAGCCTTGTTGTGGGGTCTCGGTAATGAGTGAGGTCAGCCAAATATCGGACATGGGAACTCCTTGAAGGATAGAAATAAAATCTAACTGGGCGCACGGCCCTTTGGGACGATTGTGCGTCAGTGCACAGGAATTTTAGAAAGAAGCGTTCATTTTCATCGCTTGCCTGCGCTGCATACCCTCTGACATACTAGGGAAACTGCTAAGGTTGCGGGTTGCGCCAATTTGCAGTATCGCCACACAATAGCCCACCTCCTTTTGCTTGCTGCCAAGCGTTTTTTCATCTTGCCCTTTATGCACATCCTCATCGTTGACGACGAAGCCCTAGCCCGCAGCCGTATGCTTGCGCTATTGGCCGACGCTTTGCCTGACACGGAGCTGCACATTGAAGAAGCCAGCGACGCCCTGCAAGCCATGGCGGCCTTGCAGCGCCACCCTTTCGATGTGCTGCTGCTGGACATCCACATGCCCAATATCAGCGGCCTGAATTTGGCCCGTGAGGTGCGCCATATGGAGCGCCCGCCCGCCACCATCTTCGTCACCGCCCATGCCGAGCACGCCGTGCAAGCCTTTGAGCTGGAAGCGGTGGACTACCTGACCAAGCCTGTGATTCGGGGCCGCCTGAGCCAAGCCCTTGAAAAAGCCCAGCGCTGGTTGCAGCAGCAGCGCCAAGACAGCCCGCAAGAGGAGCGCCATTTGCTCATCCACGATCGTGGCCGCGTCATTCGCCTGCCTTTGTCTGAAGTGATTTACTTCAAGGCCGAACTGAAATACATCACCGTGCGCACCGAGCAAGGCACTTATGTGCTGGATGGCAGCCTCACCGATATTGAAAAGCAATACCAAGACGACTATTTGCGCATCCACCGCAATGCCTTGGTCGCCAAGCGCAGCATGCAGGCGGTGGACAAAGACCCCGACATTGAAGATGGCTGGGCCGTGCGCTTGATTGGCGTGCCTGAGATGCTGGCCATTTCACGGCGGCAGCTCAGCGCCGTGCGCAACGCGATTCAAAACCTCTAAGCGCCAGCACCCCTTTAAGCCTTGCTGGGGCGGCGCAGCGGCACAGAGAAGAAAAGCTCAAAGCCGCCATCTTTCTCTTGCGCTGAGAACTCACACTCCACATCGTAGAGCAACTGCAGGCGGTCGCGCACATTCTTCAAAGCCATGCCATTGCCCTTTTTGCTGGGGCTTGCACCCATGGTGTTGCGCACGCGAATCTCGGCGCGTTCGCCGCGTTTGCGGCTGCGCACCCACACATCAGCGCCATCGGGGTTGGGCTCCACGCCATGTTTCACGGCGTTCTCCACCAGCGGCTGCAAAATCAGCGCGGGCATGGGCACATCATCCAGCGCAGCATCATGTTGCCAGTGCATCCGCAGGCGTTGGCCAAAGCGCACTTGCTCGATTTCAAGATAGTGCTGGGCCAAGCGCACTTCTTCCCCTAGGCTGCTGAGCACATCGCGCTGCGCCAGCGCGGCGCGGAATAACTCGCTCAAATCCTCCAGCACTTTTTCGGCCTTGCGCGGTTCATTGCGAATCAAGGCGATGGCGCTATTGAGGGCGTTGAACAAAAAATGGGGCCGTATGCGCGCTTGCAGCTCGGTCAATTGCGCCGCCGTAGCCGCCGGATGCACCGCCGCCGCCCGCCAAATCAGGTAAATCATCATCAGCAAGGCCGATTCCAGCCCCAGCAAGGCACTGCCCAACAACTGCCACGGCTCCAGCAAGCCCATCACCACCAAAATGCTGCCACCATAAAAGCCACACAAAGCGCCCATGCTGAGCAGAAAAACCAATTGCTTGCTGCGGCTGGCGTGCTCCAAGCGGTTCTTCATGGCGCAAACGGTGAGCAGCCAAATCAAGGCCGCAGGCAGCAACGCAATGGTGATGGCCGACATATGGCCCAGCCACAGCAGCCAACTGCCGCTGCGCAGCAAAGCCAGGGTGGCGGCAATCAGCTCCAGCGCCAGCACCGAGCGCAGCACAATGCCCACTTGGCAGGTGTCAAAAGTGCGCGGTTTATCGCGAATCACCGCCTGCAATTGCGCGGCCGTGGCCTGCAAGGTGGCGGGGGTTAGAATTTGGGGTTTTTCCATAAGAACAGTTCAGGCGCTCAAGGCCACCTCAGCAGGAGGCGGTCAGCGCCGTGCATTGTCCCTTGCAAAGCCGCTTTATGTCCAGTTCTCAGCCTTCATCCAACCAACTTGCCAGCAAAGCCCAAGCTTGGTCTTCCCTTTTTACCGAGCCCATGAGCGAGTTGGTCAAGCGCTACACCGCCAGCGTCTTTTTTGACAAACGCTTGGCCCATGCCGACATCCAAGGTTCGCTGGCCCACGCCGCCATGTTGGCGCAGCAAGGCATCATCAGCGCTGAAGATGGCCAGGCCATTGCCCAAGGCTTGGCGCAGGTGCAAGGCGAAATTGAGCGTGGCGAATTTGAATGGCAGCTCGATTTGGAAGATGTCCACCTCAATATCGAAGCGCGCCTGACGGCCCTGATTGGCGATGCCGGCAAACGCCTGCACACTGGCCGCAGCCGCAACGACCAAGTGGCCACCGACATGCGCCTGTGGCTGCGCGACGAAATCG
>CAZJBX010000006.1:76224-89714 GCA_964544605.1 uncultured Burkholderiaceae bacterium | reverse complement strand
TTGCGCTACAACCACTTAGCTGGCTTGGCAAAAAATATTCCGGACAGTAGTGGGGTCAAGTCCGCAATGACGCGACAGTGTGAGGCCCGGCAATGTCGCGCTTTTCTATCGCAGCGCCTGCGCGTGGTGGCTCAAGTGCTCGCCAATTAAGCTGGCAATAAAGTAGTAGCTGTGGTCATAGCCTGCATGTAGGCGCAAAGTCAGCGGGTGGCCTGCGGCCTGGCAAGCCGCTTGCAGGCGTTCGGGCTGCAATTGGCTGGCTAAAAACTCATCGGCCTGGCCTTGGTCCACCAGCAGAAGCAGGCGCTCTGGCGCGTTGGCAATCAGGGCCACGGCATCGTGCGCGGCCCATGCGGTGCGGTCTTGGCCCAAATAGGCGGCAAAGGCTTTTTGCCCCCAAGGCACTTGGCTGGGCGCAACAATGGGCGAGAAGGCCGAGACGCTGGCATAGCGCCCAGGGTGGCGCAGCGCCAAAGTCAGCGCCCCATGCCCGCCCATGCTGTGGCCGCAAATGCTGCGTTTGTCTGTGGCGGGGAAGTGCGCCTCAATCAAAGCGGGCAGCTCTTGCACCACATAGTCCTCCATGCGGAAGTGCGCCGCCCAAGGCTGCTGCGTGGCGTTGAGGTAAAAGCCCGCGCCCTGGCCTAAATCGTAGGCTTCATCATTGGCCACGCCCTCGCCACGGGGGCTGGTATCAGGGGCCACCACAATCAGGCCCAGTGCGGCGGCGTATTGCTGCGCCCCTGCTTTGGTGATGAAGTTTTGCTCATTGCAAGTCAGGCCAGACAGCCAATACACCACGGGGCAGGGCTGGCCTGCCAGCGCAGCGGGCGGCAGGTAAATGCCAAAGCGCATGGCCGTGCCCGTGCTGCTGCTGTGGTGCTCCCAAACTTCTTGCCTGCCGCCAAAGCTGGCGCGTTGTTCTAGGCGTTGCATGGTTGACTCCTTATTGGTCGTAACGCACGACGGAGCGAATCGACTTGCCCTCGTGCATCAAATCAAAAGCGTGGTTGATATCGGCCAAGCCCATGGTGTGGGTGACGAAGGGTTCGAGCTGAATGCGGCCCGCCATCGCGTCTTCCACCATGCCGGGCAACTCGCTGCGGCCCTTCACGCCGCCAAAGGCCGAACCCAGCCAACGCCGCCCTGTGACCAACTGGAAGGGACGGGTGGAAATCTCTTGCCCCGCGCCCGCCACGCCAATGATGACGCTCTGCCCCCAGCCACGGTGGGCGCATTCCAGCGCGGCGCGCATCACGCTCACATTGCCAATGCACTCAAAGCTGTGGTCCACGCCCCAGCCGGTCATTTCCACAATCACTTCTTGAATGGGCTTGCTGTGGTCTTTGGGATTGACGCAATCGGTCGCGCCAAACACCTCGGCCAAGGCGAATTTATCGGGGTTGGTGTCAATGGCAATGATGCGACCTGCGCCCGCCAGCTTGGCCCCTTGCACCACGGCCAGGCCAATGCCGCCCAAGCCAAACACCGCCACCGTATCGCCCGCCTGCACCTTGGCGGTGTTCTTCACTGCGCCTAGGCCGGTGGTCACGCCGCAGCCCAGCAGGCACACCTGCTCAGGGTTGGCATCGGGGTTGACCTTGGCCAGCGATACCTCGGCCACCACGGTGTATTCGCTAAAGGTGGAACAGCCCATGTAGTGGTAAATCGGCTCGCCGTTATAGGAAAAGCGCGTCGTGCCATCGGGCATCACCCCTTTGCCTTGGGTGGCACGCACGGCCACACACAGATTGGTTTTGCCGCTTTTGCAGAACAGGCACTCGCCGCACTCTGCCGTGTAAAGCGGAATCACATGGTCGCCAGGCTTGACGCTGGTCACGCCCTCGCCCACCTCCACCACAATGCCCGCGCCCTCGTGGCCGAGCACGGCGGGGAATACGCCCTCCGGGTCATCGCCACTCAGGGTAAAAGCATCGGTATGGCACACGCCCGTGTGGGTGATGCGAATCAGCACCTCGCCTTTTTGCGGCGGGGCCACATCGATTTCAACAATTTGCAGGGGCTCGCCTGCTTTAAAGGCCACTGCGGCGCGGGATTTGATCATGGGTTGTCTCCTAAGTAAAAAAGCGCAGGCCAGCCTTGGGCGGCTGGCGCAACAGCGTGGCCGCTAGCTTAAAGCAAATGCTTTAGCTTTTTTTACCCGCCGCCTCATCCCAAGCTTTGAGCTGGGCGAGTTTTTCGCCGATTTTGATTTCTAGGCCACGGGGCACGGGTTGGTACCAGTGCGGGGCGGCCATGCCCTCGGGCAGGTAGTTCTCGCCAGCGGCGTAGGCGTGGGGTTCGTCGTGGGCGTAGCGGTAGGCTTGGCCGTGGCCCAGCTCTTTCATGAGCGGGGTGGGGGCGTTGCGCAGGTGGGCGGGCACGGGGCGGCTTTGGTCGGCGGCGACAAAGGCTTTGGCTTGGTTATAGGCCATATAGCCAGCATTGCTTTTGGGTGCGGCGGCCAAGTAGAGCACGGCTTGGGCCAGTGCCAGTTCGCCCTCAGGGCTGCCCAGGCGCTCGTAGGTGAGGGCGGCGTCGTTGGCAATTTGCAGGGCGCGGGGGTCGGCCAGGCCAATGTCTTCCCAGGCCATGCGGATGATGCGGCGCGAGAGGTAGCGGGCATCTGCACCCGCATCGAGCATACGGCAGAGCCAGTAGAGGGCGGCATCGGGGGCGGAGCCGCGCACGGATTTGTGCAGGGCGCTGATGCTGTCGTAGAAGTGGTCGCCGCCTTTGTCGAATTGGCGCAGGCGCTCGCCGAGGGTGTGGAGCAGCCAGTCGTCGCTGATGTGGGTCAGGCCGCTGGCGCTGGCGGTATTGATGACGGTTTCAGCGGTGTTGATGAGGCGGCGGGCATCGCCATCGGCATAGGCGATGAGGCGCTCTTGCGCGGCGGGCTCGAATGGCGGCGCGGCGCTGTAGGAAGCAGTGATGCGGGCAAAGAGCTGGCCGAGCTCTTCAAGGCTAAGGGCGCGCAGCACATAGACGGCAGCGCGTGAGAGCAGGGCGGAGTTGACCTCGAAAGAGGGGTTTTCAGTGGTGGCGCCGACAAAGGTGAAGAGGCCGCTTTCCACATGGGGCAAGAAGGCGTCTTGCTGGGCTTTGTTGAAGCGGTGCACTTCATCAACAAACACGATGCTGGGCTGTGGCGCAAGGCCGCTGCGGGCGGCCTCGGCTTGCTCAACGGCTTGGCGGATGTCTTTGACGCCGCCGAGGACGGCGCTGATGGGGATGAATTGCGCATCAAAAGCCTGCGCCATGAGGCGGGCAATGGTGGTTTTACCCACACCGGGCGGGCCCCAGAGGATGCAACTGTGGGGTTGGCCCGATTCAAAAGCCACACGCAGGGGCATACCGGGGCCGAGGATGTGGCTTTGGCCAATGACTTGGCCGAGTGTTTGCGGGCGCAGGCGCTCAGACAGGGGCAGGTGCAGACCAGATTGGGGCATGGGGCGGCAGTGCTTTATTGGTGCATGACGGCCGTGCCTTCAGGCGCTTTGAACTGGAATTGGCTGGCCGCAGGCTGGCCTGCTTGCGGCGTGAATTCCATGATGCTGCGCTGGCCGAAGCTGTCGTGTATTTCAAGCGCGCGCAGTTGTGCGCCCTGCTTGGCGGTGCTGGGGGCAAAGCCCACGCGCAGTTTGAGGATGGTGCCGCCAGCGGCTTTGGGCGTGGCCTGCACCCATTGCCATTGGGCAAATTGGGCTTTGTATTGGGCGGCGTTGGCTGCGGGCCAGTTTTGCAGGGTGAATTGGGCTTGCAGGTCTTGCAAGCTGCGCGCGCTGGTGATGAGGGCCACGGGCGTGGCGGCCAAGGCTTGCGCTTGTGGCGTGGCGATGGCTTGCTCTAAATCGGCATCGTATTGCCACAGGGTGTGGCCATCGGCAACGATGGTTTGCGCATAGGGCTGGGTGTATTCGAGCCGAAAGCGATTGGGGCGGCTGTAGGCAAAGCTGCCGCTGGAGCTTTTGCTTTTGGCCGCAGGGGTGTTGGCTTGCGCGCTTTGCGGCGGCAGCACGGTTTGCGTGAAGCTGGCGCTGGCGCTTTGGCTGTGCTTTAAAAAGCTGGCGAGGGCGCTCAGGCCATCGGCGCTTTGGGCAGCGGCCGTGCCAGCCCAGCCCATGAGCAGGGCGGCGGCCCAAGGTGCAAGAGCACGGTAGGCAGACGAGTGGGGGGCCAGAGTGCGGGGGGAAAATAAAAGCATGGGCGGGCCTTAAAAAGAAAGCGTTGGAACTGAGGAACCAACGCTTGTGGGCAGGGGGGCGCTGACGCGGGCCAGTGGCCGTTGCAGATTGGGGCTTACCAGATGCGCCACCAAGGTTTGTCGATGCCGCCGGGGCCGTATTTCAGCATTTGCCCCTGGGGGTAGCTGGCGGCGTAAACACGGCGGGTGTCTTCGGCCAGGCTGTCCATTTTCAGGGCCTCATAGCTTTTGATGAGGTAGTAGAGGGCAGACTCTTGGGCAGGGGTTTGGGGGTAGTCTTTCAGCGCCATTTGGGCGCGGTTGATGGCGGCCACATAGGCGCGGCGCTTGTAGTAGTAAGCGGCCACATTGACCTCAGACTGGGCCAAGCTGTTGATGATGTATTGGGCGCGTTTGGCCGAGTCTTCTGAGTATTTCGATTCAGGAAAGCGCTGCACCAAGTCTTGAAAGGCTTGCAGCGAGAGCTTGGCGGCGTTTTGGTCGCGCTCAGAGAGGTCTTGCGGCGTTAAGAAACCCAGCAGGCCGAGGTCGTCGTTGAAGTTGATGATGCCCTTCAAGTAGAGGGCGTAGTCCATGGCGGGGCTGGTGGGGTGCAGCTTTTGGAAGCGCTCAATGGTGGCCAAGGCGCTGGCGGCATCGCCGTTCTTGTAATAGGCGTAGGCTTTTTCAAGCTGGGCTTGCTGCGCCAGCGGTGTGCCAGCGGCCTTGCTTTCGAGCATTTCCCACAGCGGGATGGCGGTGCTCCAAGAGCGGATATTGCTTTCGTCGCGGGCTTCGGCGTGGATGTCTTCCGTGGTGGAATTGGGGCCGATTTTTTTATAGCCTTTGCCAGCGCAACCAGCGCTTAAAGCCAAGCTCAGGCCCAAGCCGATGGCCAAAGCCGTTGTCTGCCATTGTGATTTTGCTTTGCGCTGCGTAGATAATGCTGCCGACATGAGTCAAACCTTTGCGCACAGCGGCCATCAGGCCGGGCGCTTTAGACAAAAAAGCGCCGCACAAATTGCTGTTGGGGCGCTGCCAGAAAATGATGCAAAAGATTATAGCCAGCGACCTGCCCGCCCTCACCGATGAAATAGAAACCGCCGCCCGCGCCGAAATTGAGCTGCGCAGCGGCCAAGTGAGCTTGGCCCAGCACGGCCTGCGGCTCGATAAGTTTTTGGTGCAAATTGCGCCTGAACTCAGCCGTGGCTTTGTGCAGCAGTTGATGGAGCAGGGCGCAGCGCAAATCAATGGCCAAGTGGCCAGCAAAGCGTCTTACAAGGTGAAGCTGGGCGATGCTTGGCATTTTGAGCTGCGGCCCAGCGCCCAAGCACAGGCTTTTTTGCCCGAAGACTTGCCGATTGAGACGGTGTATGTGGATGAGCACATCCGCGTGGTGCACAAGGCTGCGGGCATGGTGGTACACCCTGCGGCGGGCAATTGGTCGGGCACTTTGCTCAATGGCCTGCTGGCTTTGGATGAAAAGGCCGCTGGCCTGCCCCGTGCGGGCATCGTGCACAGGCTAGACAAAGACACCAGTGGCTTGATGGTGCTGGCACGCACCCGTGCAGCAATGGACAAATTGATTGCACAAATTGCCGCCCGTGAGGTCGAGCGCGAGTATTTGGCGCTGGCCCACGGTTATTGGGGCGATGAAGGCGGCGACCGTGAGGTGGAAGCGGCCATTGGCCGCGATGTGGACAACCGCATTCGCATGGCGGTGGTGGATTTGGAGCGCGGCGAGCACGGCAAGCCCGCCCACACCAGTTTTTATTGGCTCGATGGCAATGACGATGCCACCTTGCTGCACTGCAAACTGCACACAGGGCGCACGCACCAAATTCGGGTCCATGCGGCGCACATTCACCACCCCTTGGTGGGCGATGCGGTGTATGGGGGCCGCCCCTTGTTTGGTATGCCGCGCCAAGCCCTGCACGCTTGGCAATTGCGCTTTGAGCACCCGATTGTGGCGGGACAAATGGTGGACTGCCATGCCCCCGTGCCAGCCGATATGCTGGCGGCGATTGCGGCGGCGGGCCTGACTTGGCTGGAAGGCGAGGCGGGTGAAGCGGGCCAAGCAGAGCAAGACTGAAAGCCGTATAATCGCTTTTTTGATGGCGCTGCCACTTGGCTACTGGTGCTTGCACCTGCCCCACCCAGCGCCGGGGTTGGCCGCCTGAGTTCATGCCTGGGCCACCGCAGTGCGACCAAGCGCGCATTGGGCACAACCCCCGTTCGGCTCTTGCCCTGAAATACAACAAACCCCCTGATTTTTCGTAGCCAATCGCCTTGTGGCACACCCCTTGCCGTGTGCCTACTGCCTCGCCCGTTTTGTGTCTTGGGCGACGCAAATGATGGTTTTGTTTGGCCCTTTTTTGCCTATGCCGCCTGAAACGGACGCTCCCTCCCAAGCCGCCCAGCGCGTGCTCGAAGCCGCATTGCTGTGCGCCCAAACGCCGCTGCCGCTCAAGGCCATGCTGGACTTGTTCGATGGCGGCATGGCGCGCCCTGAGCTGGAGGCCACGCTGGCAGCCATTCAAGCCGAATGGGGGCCACACAAAGGTTTGGAGCTGGTGGCCGTGGCCAGCGGCTGGCGCTTTCAAACCCGCCCCGATGTGCATGCCTTTTTAGAACGCCTGCACCCTGAGAAGCCCCAGCGCTACAGCCGTGCGGCGCTGGAGACCTTGGCCATCATCGCCTGGCGCCAGCCCTGCACCCGTGGCGATATGGAGGACATCCGTGGTGTGGCCGTGAGCAGCCAAATCATTGACCAGCTCAAAGACCGTGGCTGGATTGAAGTCATAGGCCACCGCGACACGGTGGGCCGCCCCGCCCTGTTTGCCACCACCAAGCAGTTTTTAGATGATTTGGGCCTGAACAGCTTGAGCGATTTGCCCGAGCTGCACAGCCCCGACGGAGAGGCGCTGGAGCGCCTGCAACACATGGCCGCCCAAGCCGGTGCCAGCCAAGAGCTGCAAGCGGTGCTCGCAGGGCAGGACACGGTGGATGGCCAGACCCCTGATTTATTTGCGCCTGCTGAAGCAGAAATTGAAGCAGCAACTGAAACAGCAACTGAGGCCGCAGTAGAGGCCGAAACCGAAACGCCAAGCCAAGCCCCTGAGCTGGGCACGGCCGATGCCCACCCAGATGCGGGCGATGCTGCGCCCAGCGCCAGCCGCCCAGATCCACAAGCTTGAAGCGGCCCTTTGGCCCTGACCACGCCGCAGCGAAGCAAAGATTTTTAAAGGTGAAACACCATGACGAATGAAACCACCAGCACCCCTGAGGATGCCGTGCCCAGCCCAGAAGGGGCCGAGGCCGTGAACCCAACACCAGCCAAAAAAGCGGCGGCCAAAAAAGCCCCCGCTAAAAAGGCGGCTGCCAAGAAAGCCGCAGCGAAAAAAGCGCCTGCGAAAAAAGCAGCGGCGAAAAAAACCAGCGCCGAAGCGCCTGTAGAAGAAACCGCAGAAGCCGCAGAAACCGACTTCACGCCCAGCATGGAGGCCGAAATTGAAGCGGCCCTTCAAGCCGCAGTTGAGGCCGCCATTGAAGCGGCTGCGCCCGAAGCCTTGGTGCCAACGGCTGAGCCTGTGGCCGCAGAAGCCACTGCAGAAGAAGCCGCCATTGAAGCGCCCGCCGCTGAAACCGCCGCAACCGCCGAAGCGAATGCAGCCAGCGCCGATGAGCCGCCCGTGGCCGCAAACAAAAACCGCCGCCAAGACCGCCCCAATCGTGGCAAGCTCATTCCCATCAGCGATGAGCCGGTGGAAAACCTCGGTTTTGAAGACATTTTGGCCGGCGCACTCGATCAAGAAGAAGCCGCCGATGCGCCGGGCTTCCCCAAGCGTGTGCTGCCGCCCCAGCCTGAGCTGCCCAAGCTGCACAAAGTGCTGGCGCAAGCGGGTTTGGGTTCTCGCCTTGAGATGGAGCGCCTGATTGCCGAAGGCGGCATCACCGTGAACAACCAAGCCGCCCATGTGGGCCAGCGCATCCAGTGGGGCGACAAAGTGCGCATCAAAGGCAAGCTGCTGCGCTTGAATATTGCGCCGCCCATGCCCCGCGTACTGGTCTATCACAAGCCTGCGGGCGAAGTGGTCACGCATGACGACCCGCAAAACCGCCCCACCGTATTCCGCCGCCTGCCGCGCTTGCAGCAAGGCAAATGGATGTCTGTGGGCCGCCTTGACCTCAACACCGAGGGCCTGCTGCTGTTCACCAGCTCAGGCGAGCTGGCCAACCGCATGATGCACCCCAGCTTTGGCCTGGAGCGCGAATACGCCGCCCGCATTCTGGGCGTGCTCTCTGAGGAATCGCGCCAGCAACTGCTCTCAGGCGTCGAGCTGGACGACGGCCCCGCGCAGTTTGGCAGCGTCATCCATGGCGGCGGTGAGGGCGCAAACCAGTGGTATCGCGTCACCATTGGCGAGGGCCGCAACCGCGAGGTGCGCCGCATGTTTGAGAGCCAAGGCCATGCCGTCAGCCGCCTCATCCGCATCCGCTATGGCGACATCAGCCTGCCTCGTGGCCTGCGCCGTGGTTTCTATATGGAGCTGGGCCAGAACGAAGTGAAGGCCCTGATGGAAGCCGCTGGCATGGAAATCATCGACACGCGCAACCAGCACTTCAACCGCATTGACCCCAAACGCGAGCAAGCCAAAGCCCGTGGCCTGCGCCGCTCGGCCACCCACCCGAAAGAGCTGCCGCCCGATGCCAGCTTTGAAGGCGGGCCAGACGAAGGCCCACAAAACGCGCCTGAATACGAGGGCGAAAGCCGCCTGCGCCGCACCCCTTATGGGCGCAAACGCGGCGGCCAAAACAAAGCCGCGCCTGGCGCATTTGGCTCAGGCGGCGGCTACAACAAAGGCCCGCGCAACTTTGGCAACCGGGGCGGTGGCCAGCAGCAGCCACAGCAGCCAGGCCAGCGCAGCGGCGGTGGCCAAAGAAGCCAGCGCGCTCCCCGTGACGACTGGGATGACGACTTCAGCCAACGCGGGGTCAGCCATGAAAGCCCCTACGAGTCCAAAGCCTCACGCAAAAAGGTCTTCTCTAGCAACACCCAAGTGCCCGACATCATCCGCGCCCAGCGCCCCAAAACGGGCGGCGGCGGTGGCGGTAAAGGCAAAGGTGGCGGCATTGACCCGCTGCGCACCAGCTTGGGCTTTTTGAACCGCCGTTAATGCGGTGTGTGAGTCAAGCAGAAGGCGGCCCTGGGGCCGCCTTTTTCATGTGCCCAGCATGGGCAGTGGGGGTGTTGAATGCTTTTTTGTTGCGGAGAGCAGGGCTTACCTCACAGTATTCTGTTCAAAACTCTGGAGCTGCTCACATGCTTTTTTATTGATGCTAATGAATTCAGCCCACGAGTATTTGTTTGAGTAATTGAGCTTGTATTGCAGATCTACCCTACAAATATCTGGGCGAGTGTCATATATCTTACAAGCCCGTGTGTCGGGTTCATAGTGTTGGCAGATGCCATCGCCTCGATCCAGCAGCGCCCCTTGAGGTGTTCCGCCCACTTGCTCGCAGCATCGACCACACTGCGAGCAAGGGAAGTTGGGTGAATCAGGCATTTTTAGTCTAGGCTTATGGTGTTTGAGGAATTTGTGGCGCAGCTACGCAATTTGATAAGATGTATATCTTTCCCCTCCTCTTTGGAGTGGAATTTAATTTCCTCAAGGAGTAATCTTTCGTTGTCATGACTTTGGGATAGTATATTTTTTATTCTTTCTGTATTTGGTTGATTGTTATTGAAAATGTCGGACAGCTTTGATTTATACTCTTTGGCTGGGAAGATATAGTTGTTGTGCTGGTCTTTCTTTGTCTTTGAGAAATTCAAGAATTCAATCATAAATAATCTTTCTATCAGGTCTGCTTGGCTGCCTTCATTCGATAAGAGTTTTATGAATTCTGATTTTTCATTTCTGCTATAGCCTTTGAATTTTTCTATTGCAAAGCCTGTGATCTCTCCTGACATGTATTTTTCAAAATCACCAGCAACTTTTTTCTTTGCCATTTTTTCTGATAATGAATTTTTAATGGCGTTATAAGATATGATTAGGGTAATTGTTGCAGATGTGAAATAGGGGTATTGCACAAAGGACTCATAGATAAAGTAGCACACTACCATGATTGCGGCGAATTTAAATATTTTCTCCCTCATGTTCCATGCAACAGAAAGAATGATCATTGTAAAAATAAAGGTCCACATGTTACAGTGAATGATCGTATTTGAGGGTTTTTTGCGCTATAATTTTTTGCTGATCTTCTGGTGTAAAAATCCAATCTAGGGGCAAGATCTTGGTTTTTATTTCTTTCTTGGAAATTGCTCCATCCTGATGCTTGAAGTAAAGAGACACCTCGGAATGAAATGAATTTTCTCCGTCTAAGTTGATTGTTATCTCTCCGCCAAGGTATTTGGCTTTTAGGCTTGATTCCTGTTTTTTGATTTCTGGCTCAAGGTCTTTGTCTCGATCATGAAGATAGTCTTCAATGCTGATTTGCTCATTGCTCTTGTTGATCATTTCATCGCCTTTTTTCACTGTTTCAACCAGAGCATTGTTCAGTCCGGTTGCGATTGCATTGAGTACCTCTAGAAAAAATGGATTTGAGTTTTTTCGTTGTTGGTCGTTGTCTTTGCTGTCCATGATGTTCTTTCTTGATATGTAGAATTTAAATTAAATTTAACTCAATTCGAGTTCGAGTTCTTTTGAAATGTCGACTTCTTGACCTCGGTTTTGATCTACTTTCCGGCGAATGGCCTCTGGTAATTCACTTTCCGAAATCTGTTTGGTGACCGTTGTTTCATGGTATTGGCCAGCTTTGTCTTTGGAATAAAATTTGAAAGCGGATGTGACTGCGCTAATGATATTGCGTGTCTTGAGGTAGGTTGTGAATCCCACAATAGCGGCATGGCTGAGCTTGCGGAGATGTTCTTTGACTTTGGTGATGGCGGATTTTAATGCCTGCTTGATCTCGTCCCAAAATGAGACGATGACTGCGCCAGCGATGGCGCCAATTGCTAGTGCTGCAATGATAGGTATCATGTTTCTTCCTTTAATTTAGTTTGGATTTGATTTCATCTGGCACATCAGACTCAGAGATGAGTTGGCTTGTGATGCTGACTTGACCTTGTTTGTTATCGGTCTTGCTTTTTTTGATTTGCTTGATTTGGTTCATGACATCGTCATGGTGGATGGCCAAGCGATCATGGTGTGAGGCTTGGAATGCGGCCAGGAGAATAGTTTTCTCAATATCTGCTGCACTCATGCCTTGAGAGGCTTGAACGAGTTCATCGAGCCTGAAGTTGTCGATGTGTTGCTTGGGGGTGTATTTTTTAATGAGGTTCTCCCGTGATGTATCGTCAGGCAGGTCGAAAAACACATGCTTGGATATCCTCCTCATGAATGCTGAATCGTAGTTTGATATGAAGTTGGTGGCAAATATGAGGTCGCCCTCAAAGTCATTGAGGATGTTGAGCATGACCGAGCGCGTTTGGTTGACGCTGGTGTCATTGGCACTTTGCATATTGGTGACGCGCTTGCTGAGGATGGCATCGGCCTCATCAAAGAAGATGATGCAGTCATTGCCCTTGGCAAACTCAAAAACTTTTTTGATGTTTTTGGGCGTTTCGCCTACATATTTGCTTTCAATCTCAGAGTAGTCGATGATCAACAGTTTTTTATTGAAGGCTTTGGCGATGGCATGGGCGGTGATGGTTTTGCCCGTGCCTGGCTCGCCATAGAAGTTGACGATGAATTTGTTGGAGTGCTTGTGTGTTTCTGACAAGCCCATTTCGCCAAAGACTCGGGCGTGGTTTTGCTTGAGAGAAATCAGGGATTGAATCTCTAGCAGTGTTTTGCTGTTGGCAATAACATCGCTGAGTTCATACTGGCCTTCCGTCAGCTCGTAGTTGACTTCTGCATCGCTGCTTTTGGGGTCTGTGCTGCCTTTTGCTGGGGCGGTAGCCATTGGGCTACTCTTTTTTTGTGGTGTTATTGCCATGAGGGATCTCCTTGGTTGAGTGATACCTCTCTCTTGTTTGTCGGTATGCCTTTGGCCATTGGCAGATTGGGCATGGCGCAGGCAAGAAAAATCCTTGCCCGAGCGTGCGGCTGGCAATAAGTCTGGAAATAAGGCAGACAAGCGGCTGCTGCACGCAAGCCCAAGGCTAGCGCGCACTGCTGCTGCGAGTAAGAGGAGGTGAGGGGTTTGGTTTGGGATGCGAGCCAAGCGCGTGGCCCGATGATGCCGCCCTTAGCGTTTACTGCTGTGCTGGAAAGGGGGGGGGGGGCAGAATTGTAGTCAACCCCAGGGTTTGCGGCAAGTTTTTAAGCACAAAAGCAGGTAAAGCAGAGGAGCGGGCCGCATGGGCTGGGCTGCTGGTCTGTTTTGTCAGTTTGTTCAAACTTGTCAAATGCTGCATGGTGTGAATAAGAGAGACAGGAGGTGCTGCTGTGACGCAGCTTCTGGATCGAATTGCGGGCGATGATAGCATCAATCTTGCGAGCCATCGGCGGGGTTTTCTTGCTCTAGTTCAAGCAAGGCTTGCTCCAGCTCTTCGAACAGATTGTCCATTTCTTCGCTCCATTGGGCCATTTGCTTTTCAAAGTTTTCCCATTCCGCATCGATTTCTTCCTCGCTCATGGCGTGGGCGTGGGCTTGGTCTTGAAAGAAGGGGGCGTTCAGTTCATCGCTGGGGCTGGCTTCAGCAGTGATTTCAGCAGGGGTGTGGGGCTGATGGCTCATGGGCATTCTCCTGTGTGGGTTGTGGAATGCCTAGAGCATAAAACCAGTATGCGACAGTTTGTGTCGCATTGAAGTTTTGCGGGTGTTGGGGGCGTTCTTAAGCCGCGCCGCCGAGCTTGCGCCATGCCGTGCGCAGCACAAACAATGGCCCGACCAGCAGGTATTGCAGGTCTTCAAAAAAACTGGGTTTTTTGCCTTCCATTTTGTGGCCGACAAACTGCATGAGCCATGCGATGACAAAAATGCCCACGCACAGGGGCAAACGCCATGCGCCCATGAGGTAGAGCAGGCCGAGAGAGGCCGCCGCCCACAGCAGCATGGCAAGGGTGTAGCGCCAGTGGCGCAAATAGGCGTAATACAGCAGGCTGATGCCGATGAGGGTGTAGAGGGCATAGGGGTGCAGCGCATAGAGCAGGCCCATGAGGCTGAGCATGATGGCGGGGATGGCGAACAGGTGTATCCACTCATTGCCCGGGTGCTGGTGGCTGCTGGCGTAAAAGGCCATGCGCTTTTCAAATTCGGGGTAGGGGCTGTTGGTGGCGCTGTTTGTGGCGATGTTTGT
>CAZJBX010000006.1:281-76124 GCA_964544605.1 uncultured Burkholderiaceae bacterium | reverse complement strand
GGCGCTGTTTGTGGCGCTGTTTGTGGCGCTGTTTGTGGCGCTGTTTGTGGCGCTGTTTGTGGCGCTGCTGGGCGGGGTGTTCATGCGCACCTCCCTGTGTTTGGCCGCCATATTAGGGCAAAGCACCGCACAAAGAAAAGCCCCAGGGCGAGGCCGTGGGGCTTGTGGGGCTGGGCTGAGGCCGTTTTTATACGCCGAGCAAGCGCTGTTTGGCCGCTGCGTATTCGGCTTTGAGCTGGGCCAGCAAATCCGCCGTGGGCTGGATTTTCTTGACTTCGCCGCAGCCTTGGCCGCAGCCCCAAATGTCTTTCCAGGCTTTGGCGCTGCTCATAGCGGCTGAGCCGGTGCCAAAGTTCATTTTGCTGGGGTCAGACTGCACCAGTGCGGCGGGGTCCATGCCAGCGGCTTCGATGGAGGGAATGAGGTAGTTGCCATGCACGCCGGTGAAGGCGTTGCTGTAGAGGATGTCGTCCGAGTTACTGGCCACAATCATTTGCTTGTATTCCTCTACCGCATTGGCCTCAGGCGTGGCGATAAAGGGCGTGCCGATATAGGCAAAGTCTGCGCCCATGGCTTGCGCGGCCAAAATCGCATCGCCCGTGGCCATGCTGCCTGAGAGGGCCAAGGGGCCGTCAAACCACTGGCGGATTTCACCCACCAAGGCAAAGGGCGATTTGGTGCCCGCATGGCCACCTGCGCCAGCGGCCACGGCGACAAGGCCGTCTGCGCCTTTTTCAATCGCTTTGCGAGCAAAGGTGTTGTTGATGACATCGTGCATGACGATGCCGCCCCAGCTTTGCACGGCTTTGTACACATCGGTGATGGCGCCCAGGCTGGTAATCACCAGCGGCACTTTGTATTTGGCGCAGATTTCCAAGTCTTGGTCGAGGCGGTCATTGGTTTTGTGCACGATTTGGTTGATGGCAAAGGGCGCGGCGGGCTGATCGGGGTGGGCCTTGTCCCAGGCGGCCAAGCCTTCGGTGATTTCATGCAGCCATTCGTCGAGCTGGCTGGCGGGGCGGGCGTTCAAGCTGGGCATGGAGCCGACAATGCCCGCCGTGCACTGGGCGATGACGAGTTTGGGGTTGCTGATGATGAAAAGCGGCGCGCCAATCACGGGGAAGCGCAGTTGCTGCAAAGCGGTGGGCATGGCTGCGCCGGCAACGGTTTGGGTGGGGGCTTGGTAGCTCATAGAAGTCCTTTCGTCTTTAAAGTGGGTCTTTAAAGCCATTATGTGGGCCTAAAAAAGCCAGTGCCTATGCCAATTGGGGGATGTTGTCTGCCCTAAAACCGCTTTATAGGGCTTTATTGCGCTGAAGCGGGCAGACCAAAGAGGCGATCAAAGCCCCAGTTGAAGACATAGGTGTAGATGAGAAAGAACAGCAGCAGCCCGCCTTCTAATAGGCTGGCTTCCCAAAGGCTGATGCCAAACCACCAGGCCATCATGGGAATCAAGATACAACCCAAACCGCCCTCAAACCCAATGGCGTGGGCGACCCGCCGCCCAATGGAGCGGCCGCGCACGGTTTGGCGCGATTCCCAGTACTCAAACAACTGGTTGAACACCACATTCCAGATAATGGCCGTGGTGGAGGCGGCAATGGCCATGACACCCGAGTCGCCCCAGCTTTGGCCGATGAGCATAAAAATAACGCCACTGAAGACGATGGCGATGAACTCGTACAAGCTCACATACAAAATGCGCCGCTTCGGGCCTTGTAAGCCTGTGGCGGTCTGCGGTGGCGATGGAGGCTGGGGCATGGGCAAAAGAAGATGGGCAAAAAAAACGGGCTAGCCCCAGTGATGGAAAGCTAACCCGTTATGGTGTTAAGTGGCGCGGCTGGCAGGAATCGAACCCACGACCCCTTGGTTCGTAGCCAAGTACTCTATCCAGCTGAGCTACAGCCGCGCAACAAGAAGGAATTATAGACACATTTCTGTGACTTTTTCAAGGCCGCTATAAATTTATGCTTTTTCTTGCGCGGGCTGGGCCAACAGGCCACGAATGAGCAGCTCGCAATGGGCGTGAACAAAGTCGCTCAAGTCTGGAATGTGCAGGGCCGAGTGGCCAGGGTTATCCATCACGGCTTTGTCCCAAAACGAGGGGTAGGACAGCAGGCCGTGAAAAGACAGCCACACCAGTTGCGGGTTCAAGTCGGCACGGAATTCGCCGCTGGCGATGCCGCGCTCGACGACTTGGCGCACCAGCTCGTGGCAAGGATCGACCACGGCCTGATTGAAATAGCGCACGCATTCAGGAAAGTGGTGGGCCTCGGCCACGATGAGAAAAGGGATGCTGCGGGCCGTGGTGTGGCCATTGCGCTCCCACCACAAATGCGTGAGGGCACGCAGCAAATCGGCGGCGCTGCCGTTGTGGGCTTGGGCAAAGCTTTGCGCGTCCTTCACCACGGGAATGATGGCCTGGCGCACCATGGCCTCAAACAGTTCTTCTTTGCTATTGAAGTAGAGGAATAGCGTGCCCTTGGACACGCCCGCGCGTTTGGCGATTTCCTCAGCACGGGTGGCGCTATAGCCTTTTTGGGCGAACAGCTCCAAGGCGGCCTCTAGCAATTGGGCGGGGCGGTCTTCTTTGCGGCGGGTGTTGCGTGGGGCTTTGGGGCTGCTCATATCGTTTTAATTACTGACTTACTGGGCAGTCAGCTTTGTGTTCTGTGAACGCCCGAAAACGCTAAAAAACCAATTGGCTGCAACTGCCCAAGGGCACTTCAATTTGGGGCCAGCTATCGGCCCGCAGGATGGGCTGGATGGCGCTGAGGCGCTGCCCTTGGAGCCAATGCAAAGCACGAATTGTGCCAGCGTGACATATGCACGCTATTTGCTTTGTTTTAAGCCCATTCATGGCTTTTTTTTGCGCTTGCATGAAATCGGCCACGCGGGCGATGAAGTCTTGCGTGCTCTCAGCGCCGCCAAAGCGGTGTGGGCCAAAGTCGGCCATCCAGGCATCAAAAGCTGCCCTCGGTATGGCATCCCAAGCCACGCCCTCCCATTGGCCAAAATTCATTTCAGCCAAGCGCGGCTCAAGGTGCAAAGGCTGCAAATCAGGCCGCAGCGCCAGCAAAGCCTGCGCCAAGGCGGTGCAGCGTTGCAAGGGCGAGCTGTAGAGCTGGCAGCCCTGCGGCAGCAGGCGGGCCGCTTGCTGCGCCGCCGCTTGTGTGGCTTCGGCTTCGGCGGGGTAGTCGCTGGCGCCATAGCACAGGCCAGCCGGGGCAATGACGGGCGCGTGGCGGATGAGCCAGAGCTGCAAACTGGCGGCGGTGTTCACACAAAGCCCCAATGCAGGGCGGCGGCCCCGCTCAAATACAGGGCCAGCTCGGCCAATTGCTGCACGCAGCCCAAGGTATCGCCCGTAAAGCCGCCAATGCGCTGGCGGAACCAGCGGCCCAAATGCGCCGTCAGCAGCAGGGCCAGCAGGGGCGCGGCCAGCCACAGGGCGCTGGGTAGGGCAGCAAACAAGGCGGCGCTCAGGGCCACAGGCCAAAGCAGCGCCAGCAGCAGGCGCGGCAGGTCAATGGCATCGGCCAAGGGCTTGGATTTGGAGCGCCCCAAATCCCCCACATGGGGCAAACGCCACATCACAAACAAAGGCAGGGCGCGCGACAGCGTATGCGCCCACAGCAGCAGCACGGCTGCACCCAGCAGGGAATACTGCGCCAGCAGGGCCAAGCTGCTGATTTTGGCCAGCAGCACCAGCAGCAGGGTCAGGCTGCCATAGCTGCCAATGCGCGAGTCTTTCATGATGTCCAGCGCTTTTTCTGCGCTCACATAGCCGCCCAAACCATCGGCGGTATCGGCCAAGCCGTCTTCATGAAAACCGCCCGTGAGCCACACACTGGCCGCCGTGCCTGCGATGGCCGCCAGCACCGCCGCCAAACCACTGTGGCCCAAGGCCAGGCCCGCCAGCCACAACACCGCACCCGCCCACAGGCCCACCACCGTGCCCACCAAGGGGTAGTAAAGCGCACTGGCTTGCAGCATGGCGGGGCTAAAACCGACCCAAGCCGCCAGCCGCCCTGTGATGGGGATGCGGGTGAAAAATTGCAGGGCGATGAAAAAATGCTTGAGGCTTTGCATGGCTGGCTTTGCTGGGTGCTCTATTGCGGGCCTTGCTCAGACACGCCTGCATCGGCAAAGCTGGCCATCTCTCGCAAAATAGCGCAGGCTGAGACCAGCAGCGGCCAGGCCAAGGCCGCGCCCGAGCCTTCGCCCAAGCGCAGGCCCAGTTGCAGCAGGCTGCGCACTTGCAGTTGTTCCAGCATGAGGGCGTGGCCGCGCTCGCCTGAGCAGTGCGAAAAGATGCAGCGCTCCAGCACGGCGGGTTGCAGTTTGGCGGCCACCAACACGGCGCTGCTGGTGATGAAGCCGTCCACCACAATGACGCGGTTTTGCCGCGCCGCCTCTAGCACGCTGCCCACCATGGTGGCGATTTCCAGCCCGCCCAAAGCGGCCAAGGCATCGAGTGGGCTTTGGGCTTGGGGGTGGCGGTCGAGCACCTGTTGCAGCACGGCGGCTTTGCGGCCAATGGCATCGGCAGTCAAGCCCGTGCCTGCGCCCGTGCAGTCGGTGATGGGCAGGGCGCAAAGGCGGGCCATGAGCAAGGCCGCCGCCGAGGTGTTGCCGATGCCCATTTCACCGAGCAGCAGCGCATTGCCGGGCAGTTGCTGCACGATGGCCGCGCCGTTTTGCAGGGCCTGCTGGCATTGCACCGCCGTCATGGCCGGCCCGTGCAGGCTGTCGGCGCTGCCGTGGGCGATTTTGTAATGCAGCAGTTGCGGGTGCGGGGCAAAGTCTTGGCGCACGCCGCAGTCGGCAATGTGCAGACCCAAGCCGTGCTGCCGCGCCAGCACGCTGATGGCCGCGCCGCCCGCCAAAAAGTTGTGCACCATTTGCCAAGTGACCTCGCTGGGGTAGGCCGATACGCCGTGGGCGGCCAAGCCGTGGTCGGCGGCATAGACCACCACTTGGGGCGCTTGCAACTGGGGCTGCTCGTTGCCCAAAATCAGGCCGATGCGCAGGGCCAAATCTTCGAGTTGGCCGAGTGCGCCCAAGGGCTTGGTTTTTTCATCCAAGCGCTGTTGCAGGGCTTGCTTGAGGGGCGTTTGTGGCAGGGGCGGGATGGGGGAGAGGGTAGAAACTTCGGACATGGTGGGGGCAATTGTCCCCTAGAAATGGGTTGCTGGGGGTGTGGTGGACGGGGGGAGGAAGGGGCAGGAGGCTGTCATCACATTGTCATAAAGCCTACCTAGAATTTCCTGCATGAACTTCTCAACCCTGTCTATGAAAAGGACTTTTATGCGAATCAAACCGTTTTCTTATGTCTTGGCTGCGGCTTTGTCTGTGACGGCCAGTTTGGGCGTGCAAGCGCAGGAGGCCACGGGCGCTGGGGCCAGCTTTCCCGCGCCTTTGTATGCGAAATGGGCGGCTGATTATTACAAGGCCACGGGCGTGAAAATCAATTACCAATCGGTTGGCTCAGGCGCAGGTCTGCGTCAGATTGAGGCCCGAACCGTGGACTTCGGCGCTTCAGATGCGCCTTTAAAAGATGCGGACTTGAATCAAAAGGGGCTGCTGCAATTCCCGACGGTGATTGGTGGGGTCGTGCCTGTGGTCAATATCAAAGGCATCGCCTCTGGGCAGATGAAATTGAGCGGTCAGGTCTTGGGCGACATCTATCTGGGCAAAATCCGCCGCTGGAACGATCCTGCCATTCAAAGCCTGAACCCTGGTTTGAAATTGCCCAATTCAGCCATTGCCGTGGTGCGCCGCGCTGATGGCTCGGGCACCAGCTTCATCTTCACCAACTACCTGAGCAAAGTCAACGCTGAGTGGAAAAGCAAAGTGGGCGAAGGCACAGCCGTGAACTGGCCCACAGGTGCGGGTGGCAAGGGCAATGAGGGCGTGGCCGCTTTTGTGGCGCGCCTGCCTGATTCCATTGGCTATGTGGAATACGCCTATGTGAAGCAAAACAAAATGAACTTTGTGCAAATGCAAAACGCCGACGGCGCTTTTGTTGTGCCCGATGACAGCACCTTTAAAGCCGCTGCCGCCTCTGCCGATTGGTCTAAGAGCTTCTACCAAATCTTGACCAACCAAGCGGGCAAAAACGCATGGCCCATCAGCGGCGCAACTTTCATCTTGATGCAGAAAAAGCAAGACAAGCCCGCGCAAGCAGCCACTAGCTTGAAGTTCTTTCAGTGGGCGTACAAAAATGGCGATGCCACAGCCGCTAACTTGGACTATGTGCCCATGCCTGAGAGTGTGAAAGCGGCGATTGCCCAGTCTTGGAAGGACATCCAAGATACTTCAGGCAACAGCATTGTCGTGAAGTAAATGGCACACTTTGAGCTGATACAAACATGGCGACTCAGGCCGTTTCTACAGCTCAAAACGCGCATATGACGCTAAAACACAGCACCCGCTCCAAGCCGCCAGCCACTGTTGGCGCGGCGCGGGGCTTTCCTCGTTTTTCTTCAAGCAAAGGGAGTTGGTGTGCCGCATCCGCACTCTAAATCTGGGGCTGCTAGCAGCCCACGCTGGGCATCTGGCCTGGCTGACCGCCTATTTGCCAGCGCAGCCTATGGTGCGGCGCTGCTGACTTTGGCGCTCTTGCTGGGTATTTTGGTTTCGTTGGTATTTGGCGCTTGGCCCGCCATCAGCGAATATGGCCTGAGCTTTCTCACCCGCAGCCAGTGGGATCCTGTGATGGATGAATATGGCGGTTTGGTCATGATTTACGGCACGCTGATGACATCGGCCATTGCCTTATTGATTGCCGTGCCCGTGAGCTTTGGCATTGCCTTGTTCTTAACGGAATTGGCTCCCGCTTGGCTCAAACGCCCCTTGGGTATTGCCATTGAATTGCTCGCGGCCATCCCCTCCATCGTCTATGGCATGTGGGGCTTGATGGTGTTTGGCCCGATTTTGGCGCGTTTCGTGCAGCAGCCTTTGCAGGCGGCCTTTCAGGGCGTGCCGTATTTAGAGGCGCTGGTGTCTGGCCCGCCAGTTGGCATTGGTATTTTGGCCGCAGGCATGATTTTGGCCATCATGATTATTCCGTTTATTGCCTCGGTCATGCGCGATGTGTTTGAAGTCACGCCTGCGCTGCTGAAAGAATCGGCCTATGGTTTGGGCGCGACCACTTGGGAGGTGATTTGGAAAGTGGTGCTGCCCTACACCAAAACAGGGGTGCTCGGCGGCATCATGCTGGGCTTGGGGCGCGCTTTGGGCGAAACGATGGCGGTGACTTTTGTCATTGGCAATATGAACCAGCTCACCTCTATTTCCGTATTTGATGCGGCCAATAGCATCACCTCGGCGCTGGCCAATGAGTTTGCCGAAGCGGGCGAGGGCTTGCACCAAGCCTCCTTGATTTACCTTGGCTTGGTGCTGTTCTTTATTACCTTTGTGGTCTTGGCGCTGTCTAAAGTTTTACTGGGCCGCCTGCAAAAAGCCGAAGGAGCACGGACATGACAACAACACCCATTGCAGCAACCCAACAATTGCGCCAAGCACGGTTTGCCCGGCGCAAACGCTTCAACCAAATCGCGCTGGCTTTATCGCTCTTGGCGATGGCCTTTGGGGTGTTCTGGCTGGTGTGGATTTTGTGGGAAACCCTGCGCCTGGGGCTGGGTGGCCTGAGCCTGGCTCTCTTTACTGAAATGACACCGCCACCGAATGAGGCGGGCGGCTTGGCCAATGCCATCTTTGGCTCGGCCCTGATGGTGAGTTTGGCTGCCTTGGTAGGCACGCCGATTGGCATGATGGCGGGGGTGTATTTGGCCGAATACGCGCCCAGCAGCCGATTGGCAGGCATCACGCGCTTTGTCAATGACATTTTGCTGTCTGCACCCAGCATCGTCATTGGCCTGTTTGTTTACACCGTGGTGGTGGCCCAATTCAAAAGCTTTTCAGGTTATGCGGGCATATTGGCACTGGCCTTGATTGTGATTCCAGTGGTGATTCGCACCACTGAAAACATGCTGCTCTTGGTGCCTGCCAGCCTGCGCGAAGCCGCTTATGCCTTGGGCACGCCCAAGTGGAAGGTCATCAGCCGCATCACGCTCAAAGCGGCCCGTGCCGGGGTCATTACGGGTGTGCTATTGGCCGTAGCGCGTATTGCAGGCGAGACGGCGCCGCTTTTGTTTACGGCACTGAACAACCAGTTCTGGAATGCTGACCCCAGCCGCCCTATGGCCAGCCTGCCTGTGACCATTTTTAAATTTGCCATGAGTCCTTACGAGAACTGGCAACAACTGGCTTGGGCTGCGGTTTTCCTCATCACCTTGGCTGTTTTGGCACTCAATATATTGGCGCGTGTGCTCACGCGTCAGAAATAAAGATGGAAGCTCCTAATATGAATACAACGACTACTGCCGCACAAAAGCAAGCGACCAAATTGGCCGTGCGCGATTTAAATTTTTTCTACGGCAAATTCCATGCCCTGCGCAATATCAATTTGGATATTCCTAGCAACAAAGTCACGGCTTTTATTGGCCCATCGGGTTGTGGTAAATCGACTTTGCTGCGCACTTTTAACCGCATGTTTGAGCTGTATCCTGAGCAACGCGCCGAAGGGCAAATTTTGCTTGACGGCCAAGACCTGCTCACCAGCCGCGAAGATGTGGCGCTGATTCGTGCCAAAGTGGGCATGGTGTTCCAAAAGCCCACGCCTTTTCCGATGTCGATTTACGACAACATTGCATTTGGCGTGAAGTTGTTTGAGCCATTGAATGCAGGTGATATGGATGAACGCGTGGAGTGGGCTTTGAGGAAGGCGGCGCTGTGGAATGAGGTGAAAGACAAATTGCAGCAAAGCGGCAGCAGTTTATCGGGCGGGCAGCAGCAGCGCCTGTGCATTGCGCGGGGCGTGGCCATCAAGCCCGAGGTGCTTTTGCTCGATGAGCCTTGCTCGGCACTCGACCCTATTTCTACGGCCAAAATCGAAGAATTGATTGCTGAGTTAAAAGACGATTACACCGTTGTTATTGTGACCCACAATATGCAGCAGGCTGCGCGATGCAGCGATTACACCGCTTATATGTATTTGGGTGAGCTGGTGGAGTTTGGTGCAACGGAGCAGTTGTTTTTGAAGCCAGAGCACAAAGCCACAGAAGATTACATCACAGGCCGATTCGGTTAAATAGATAGGAGATAAAGCATGAGTGAAGCACATCTTTCTTCGCAATTTGATCTGGAACTCAATCAAGTTTCAGCTCGTGTAATGGAGTTGGGCGGTTTGGTGGAGGCCCAAATTCGTCAAGCGATTGATGCCCTTTCGGGCTTTAACAATGAGGCGGTGGAGCAGGTCTATGCGTTGGAGCAGCGGGTCAATGCGATGGAGGTGGAAATTGACTATGAGCTCTCAGCCATCATTGCACGCCGTCAGCCTACGGCGCGGGATTTGCGCTTGTTGATTGCCTTCTCGAAGGCGACGGCGAATTTGGAGCGCATGGGCGATGAGGCCACGCGCATGGCGCGCATGGTGCGCTCCATCATCAACAGTGGTGCGCCACGGACGCTGCCTGCTGGGGATTTGCGCGTGGCAGCGGCTTTGGCTTCTGGCCTGCTGCGCAAGGCTTTGGATGCCTTTGCTCGATTGGATACCCAGGCGGCGGTGGCGATTTTGAAAGAGGATGATTTGATTGATGAGGAGTTCGATGGTTTTGTGCGCACCCTTATTACTTACATGATGGAGGATCCGCGCACCATATCGGCCAGCTTGGATTTGTTGTTTTTGGCCAAGGCGATTGAGCGCATTGGCGATCATTCTAAAAATGTGGCCGAGCTGATTATTTATTTGGTGGAGGGCAAGGATGTGCGCCATGCGACCTTGGCCGAGATTGAGCTGGCTCTACAGCCCAAGTGAGGGGGCGATGATGCGTCAACCGCGTGTATTGATTGTGGAAGATGAGGCGGCGATTGCCGAGTTGATTGCCGTGCATTTGCGGCACAACGGTTTTGAGCCGGTGTGGGTGGCCGATGGTGAGGCCGCCCTAGCGGAGGTGGATGCGGTGCTGCCCGCTTTGATTTTGCTTGACTGGATGTTGCCTGGCACGAGCGGCGTGGCCTTGGCCAAGCATTGGCGCAGCCAAGCCCGCAGCCGCGCTGTGCCGATTCTGATGCTGACGGCGCGTGGCGATGAGACGGATAAGGTGCAGGGTTTGGATGCGGGGGCGGATGACTACATCACCAAGCCGTTTTCGCCGCAAGAGCTGCTGGCCCGTATGCGGGCCGTTTTGCGCCGCCGAGCACCTGAAAACAGCAGCGATAGCGTGACTTTGGGAGCTTTGCGCTTGGATGCAGCGGCGCATCGGGTGTATTACCAGGCGCAGGAGTTGAAGCTGGGGCCGACGGAGTTCCGTTTGCTGCATTATTTGATGGTGCATCCCGAGAGGGTGCACAGCCGTGCGCATTTGCTCGATAAGGTGTGGGGCGACCATGTGGCCATTGAGGAGCGCACAGTGGATGTGCACATCAAGCGCCTGCGTGCCGCCTTGGGCGAACCTGGGCTTTGGCTGGAGACGGTGCGCGGGCGCGGCTACTGTATGCGTCGGCCTACGGCTTCATAAGCGCGGATGCAATCGCGCAGACAGTGAGGAGGTCAAAAGCATGTGGCAGCGGTTTTTCTTTTTTGCCTTGGTGCAGGCTGCGGTGCTGGCTTTGGCCGGTGGGCTGTGGGGGGCTTGGGCGGCGGTGGCGGGCCTGTTGTTATTGGTTTGGCTGTGGCTGCTGTGGGACTTTGTTGCGGCCCAGCGTGTGCTGCGTTGGTTGCGCAGTGGGGCGCTTGAGCCTGAGCCTGAGTTGGGTGGGGCTTGGGGGGAGGCAGCAGCACGGATGCGGCGGCAATTGCGTGATACTGCGCAGCAGGCGGGGGCCAGTGATGCACGGTTGCAAGAAATTTTGGCCGCCCTGCAAGCCTCGCCCAATGGCGTGACCTTGCTCGACGCACAGGGGCGCATTGAGTGGTGCAATCACATGGCGCAGGCGCATTTTGGCTTTGAGGGCGAGCGCGATACTTTGCAGAGTTTGGGGTATTTGCTGCGCGCGCCTGAGTTTGCGGCCTACCTTGCCGCAGAAGATTTCAGCACCGATGTGCTGCTGGCGGGGCGCTACAGCAGCCCAGAGCGGCCCGTGAAAATATCGGCTCAGATTTTCCCCTACGGGGATGGGCGCAAATTACTGCTCTCACGGGATATTACCGCCTTGGAGCAGGCCGAGGCCATGCGGCGCGATTTTGTGGCCAATGTGTCGCATGAAATCCGCACCCCGCTGACGGTGTTGGTGGGTTTTGTAGAGACCCTGCAAACCTTGCCTTTGTCTGAGGCAGAGCAAGAACATTATTTGGCTTTGATGGCGCAGCAGGCGGCGCGAATGCAGCATTTGGTGCAGGATTTGCTGACGCTGTCTCGTTTAGAGGACAGCCCTTTGCCCAACTGGGATGAATGGGTGGCCGTGCCCATGCTTTTGAGCCAGTGTGCGCATGAGGCGCAGGCGTGTGCGGCGCAATTGTGGCCTGCGGAGGCCGCGCCTTTGCAGTTGCTGTTTCCTGATGCCGCCAGTTGGGAGGATGCCGAGGGCAGGGTGGATGCTTTGGCTGGCCATGCGGGTGAGCTTCAGAGTGCTTTGTCTAATTTGGTGAACAACGCCGTGCGCTACACCCCATCGGGCGGGCGTGTGAGCGTGACTTGGCAGCGCCTGGGCGATGGTGGGGCACGCTTTGCGGTGCGTGATACGGGAGCGGGGATTGCGCCTGAGCATTTGGCCCGCTTGACCGAGCGCTTTTACCGTGCTGATCGGAGCCGCTCACGAGAGACGGGGGGCACAGGTTTGGGCTTGGCCATTGTCAAACATGCGCTGCAACGCCACGGCGCGCAGTTGCATATCAGCAGCCAGTTGGGACAGGGCTCAGAGTTTGCGGTGTTGTTTCCTGCCCAGCGCCTGCGCCGCCAGTGAGCGGCAGATAAAGTAAGTGCGCACTTGCTAAAGCGTTTTGCGCCACAGCGGGCAGGCTGTTCAAGCGCAGGGTGTGGGGTAGGCCAAAGCTGGCGCAGTCCCGCAGTTTGATGCCGTGGCCGCGCAAATGCTGCAAATAGGCGGGCAGTTCGGCAGGCGGCACATTGGGGCGGGCGCAGAAGAAGTGGGCCACGCTGGGTTGCACTTGCCAGCCCCAGCTTTGGCACAGGGCGGTTTGCTCGGCTTTGAGCTGGCGCAGCGCGGGCAGGCTGTGGGCCAGCCAGCTTTGCACGCTGGGGCGCAGCCAAGCCTCTAGCATGGCCAGGCCGTGTGCGCCCAAGGGCCAACTGGCGGCCATGCGGCGCAGTTGCTCGGCCTGCGCCTCGGCCCCGCTGGGGGCCAGCAAGTAAGCGCCGCGCACCCCCGTCAGGCCCAAGGCTTTGTTGGGCGTGTGCAATTGCCACAGGGGGCTGCTGGCGGGGGGTGGAAAGGGGCTATGGCCTTCCAAGCGCAGCGGGGCGTAGGCGCAGTCGAGCACGGCCATTTGCTGCGGCTGCAAATGGGGCCAGTGCGTGCTCACTTCCGCCTGACCCAAGGGGCTGCTGGGCTCACACAGCCAAATCAAATCGGCGGCCTCGGCATGGGGCGTGGGGCGCAGGCCCGCAATGTGGGCGGCGCGGGCGTAGTCGCCATAGGCATGGGGCGGCATATGCACTTGGGTGGGTGTGGCCGTGTGGCTGGAGCGCCGCGCCACGGCGTAGCTCAGGCGCTGCATCAGCTCAGAGCCACTGGCACCGATGACGACGCGCTCGGCTTCAATGCCGTAGAAGCGGCCTATGGCTTGGCGCAGGGCGAGGTAATCGGGGTCAGGGTAGGCACTGGGGTCGGCGTTTTGCACGGCTGCCAGGGCCTCAGGGCAGGGGCCAAGGCCGTGGCTGTTGCAAGAGAAATCATGCCGCAGCGGGCCGTGGCCATCGGCACCGCCGTGGCAAATGGGGGGCAAATCCATAGGGGGCATCAATGCAGCCCCAGCAAGCAGAGTGTGAGTGCCAGCAAACTCAGGGCCATGAGGCCGAGCCAAGAACGGCGGCAGATGCGCAGGGCGGCGGGAATGTCTTTGGGCTGGGCCAAGCGGCCTTGCGGCAGCAGTTGGTAGCTGTGGGCTTTGCCCATGCGCACATTCAGCAGCACGGCCATAGCGGCCATGGGCCAGCCGCTATTGGGTGAGGGGGTTTTGCGCGCTTCACGGCAGATTTTGCGCAGGCATTTGCGGCAGCTTTTGCTCGGTTGTAGGGCGGCATTGCTGGCCATCATCAGCAGGGCGCAGAGGCGGGCGGGCAGCCAAGAGAGTACATCATCGGCGCGGGCGGCAAAGCGGCCCGCATCCGTCCAATCGCGCCCCGCATAGGGGCCGATATAGCCCCAAGAGGCATCGGCGGTATTGGCCCAGCGGTAGAGGGCCGCACCGGGCAGGCCGGCCAGCACAAACCAAAACAGCGGCGCAATCACGGAATCGTTGAAGTTTTCGGCCAAGGTGGCCATAGCGGCTTCGCGCACCTCGGTGGCGCTGAGCTGATCGGTGTCGCGGCTGACGATGCGGCTCAACTGCTGGCGGCCTTGTGCAAGCGAGACCTCTAGCGCGTCATCGACCAAACGCACCTCACGGTAGAGCATGGCGTAGGCGAATAGGGGTTTGAGCAATAAGGCCAAGGGCAGGGCCGCCAGCCAAGGCGAGTAAGTGAGCGCCAACCACAAGATGACGACCTGCGCCAAGCCTGCCAAAACCAAAACCAGCATCGCACCCAGCAGCCAAGCGGCAGTGCCTGCCAGCCGCTGCCCTGTGGCGTTCAAATGCAGCAGAGGCGGCGGCAGCACTTCAGGCTCAGGCGCTGGGGCTTCATCCAAGCGCAGTGATTCTGTGGCGGCAGGTGGGGGTGTGATGGGGGCCAGCGGCGCAAATACGCGGGCCAAGTGGCGCAGCAGCGTGCCCATGCCGACAACGGGGTGCAGGCGTTTGGGCGGCTCGCCCAGCAGCACATCCAGCAGCAGGGCCAAGGGCAGGCTGATGAGCAGCAAGGGCCGCCACACAGCGGCATCGCAGGGCAGCAGCAGCTCGGTGAGGAAGACGCTGCCCATCATGGCCTTGGGGTGGCGGGGTTGAGCATGGGGCTGGCTTGGCCCCAGCGTTCTTCAAACACCACTTGCGCTAGCGGCAGGCGCTGGGCCCAGCGCTCTTGCTCCAGCATGGGGGCATCGTAAAAAGCAGGCACAGGCCCAAGGCAGACGATGGCCAGCGGGTGCGCACCTTCAGGCAGGGCCAGCAATTGCGCCACGGCTTGGGGTTCAAAAAAGGACACCCAGCCCATGCCCAAGCCCTCAGCCCGCGCCGCCAACCACAGGTTTTGCAGGGCGCAGCCGACTGAGGCAATGTCCATTTCAGGCAGGGTGCGGCGGCCAAATATATGCTGCTCGCGCCCAGGCATGAGGCAGACCACCAAGACCTCGGCGGCATCGTGCAAGCCCTCCACCTTCAGGCGCAAAAAATCAGCTTGGCGCTCGCCCATGGCTTGGGCCGTGGCTTGGCGCTCTTGCTCCACCAGCTCGGCCAAGGCCAAGCGTGTAGCGCTTTGGCTGATGCGGATGAAGCGCCACGGCTGCATATAGCCCACACTCGGCCCCCAGTGCGCGGCTTCCAGCAGGCGCTGCAACTGCTCAGGCGCCATGCTGCTATTGGGCTGAAAGTGGCGCATATCACGGCGCTGGCGGATGGCCTTGTAAATGGCATCGCGCTCGGCTTGGGGGTAGGCGTGGGGCAAAGAATGGGTATCAGACATGGGACTGGAATTTAGCACTCCATGCCGCGTTGTGCCGTGATGCCTTGTTCGTAAGCGTGTTTGATGGACTGGCTGTTGCTGGCGGTATCGGCCCAATCAATCAAAGCCTGCGACGCATGGCGGCCTGTGATGATGACATTGCAATCGGGCGCGCGCTGGCGCAGGGCGGCCAGCACCGCCGCCTCGTCCAGCCAACCAAAGTGCAGCGGCAAGGTCAGCTCATCGAGCACCAGCAGGTAGTAATCGCCGCTGGCCAAGGCAGCTTCGGCCTCGGCCCAACCTGCCAGCGCATGTTGGCGGCTGCCTTCGGCATCTTGGCCGCGCAAGCTGCAACCATCGCCCAAGCAGCGCACTTCAATGCCGATATCGCGCAGCACTTGGCGCTCGCCATAGGCAAAGCTCTCGTCTTTGATGAACTGCCAAATGCCCACCTTTTTGCCATGCAGGGCGCGGTGGCCAAAGGCCCGCAGCGCCGCGCCATAGGCGGCTGTGCTTTTGCCCTTGCCATCGCCCGTGTGGAGCAGCAAGCGGCCTTGGGCCAAAACGGGCTTGAAGTCTGCCAGTCGATTTTCACCTGTGGTGTTGGCGGCCATGCTGCGCTCCTCAGTCTTCAATGCCGCGCTGGGCTGGAACGCCTGCTTTGAAGGCGTGTTTGATGAGGGTCATTTCCGTTACCGTATCGGCGATGTCGATGATTTCCTGCGGGCAACGGCGGCCTGTGAGCACCACGGTGCAATCTTTGGGGCGGGCGGCCAAGGTGTCGAGCACTTCTTGCAAGGGCAGCCAGCCGTAAATCAGGGGGTAGGTGATTTCATCGAGCGTGACCATAAAGTAATCGCCGCTCATGATGTCGGCTTTGGCCTTGGCCCAGCCTTGGCGGGCCAGCTCGGCGCTGTGGTCGAGGTCTTTGCTTTTCCAACTGAAACCGTCACCCAAACCTTCAATGGGCAGGCCCAATTGCTCAAACACGCGGTGCTCGCCAAAGCGGGCGCTGGGCACCTTCATGAACTGATAGACCTTGACCTTTTTACCGTGATGGTGGTGGCGGCCAAAGGCACGCATGGCCAGGCCAAAGGCGGCGGTGCTTTTGCCTTTGCCATCGCCAGTGTTCACCATGATGAGGCCACGGCGCTCCCCGGTGGGGCGTTCGTAGCGGGCTTCGGTGGGGGCTTGTTCGATTTCCATCGTTCTCTCCTTTTTACAAATCATGCAGGGCCAGCCAACGGCCCTCCACCTGCACCATGCGCAGGCGTTGCTCAAACACGGCTTCAATGGCGCGGTGGGTGGCCGCGTCTTGGCTGCTGCCTTGGTGTTGCAGGCGGCCTGCGGCCAGCACCAGCACATGGTCGGCCCGCAGGGCGTAGTTGATGTCGTGCAGCACGGCAACCACGGTTTGGCCCTGCTGCGTGAGCTGGCGCACCAGGCGCAGCCAGTCGCTTTGGTGCGGTGGGTCAAGGTGGTTCAGCGGCTCATCCATCAGCAGCAGTGGCGCTTGCACGGCCAAGGCCCGCGCCAGCAGCACTTTTTGGCGCTCACCGCCTGAGAGCTGGGCAAACAGGCGCTGGCGCAAATGGGCGCTGCCTGTGGCTTGCAGGGCCGCATCAACAGCTTCGGCATCGGCTGGGCGGCCGGGGCTGAGCAAACCTTGGTGGGGCAGGCGGCCGAGCATGACGATGTCTTGCACGCGCAGCTCGTCCAAGGTGTTGCCGCCATCGTTTTGCGCCAAATAAGCCATGCCTTGGGCGCGTTGGCGCGGGCTGAGGCTGGCGATGCTTTGCCCTTGCAACAGCACTTGGCCCTGGCCTGTTTGTAGGCCCGCCAAGCAGCGCATCAGGCTGCTTTTGCCTGCCCCATTGGGGCCGATGATGGCGCTGAACTGCCCGACTGGAATGTGGCAGTCTATGCCTTGCAAAATCGCTTTGTTGCCGACTTGGAGGTTGAGGTTTTGGGTCTGCAATGCGGCGTTGTTCATGCTTGACCCCCTTGCCAATTGCGGCGGTGCATGAGGCCGAGCAAATACACCCCGCCCACAATGGCCGTGACCACGCCCACGGGCAGCTCCTCGGGCAAGATGATGATGCGCGCCACCACATCGGCCAGCAGCAGCAAAAAGCCGCCATACAGGGCCGCAAAGGGCAACAGCAGGCGGTAATTGCCACTGACCTGCCCCCGCGCAATATGCGGTGCGGCCAAGCCAATAAAGGCAATCAGGCCCGCTTGCGCTACGGCTGCACCGGTGCTCACGGCAATCAGGGCGATATACAGCAGGCGAAAACGCGCCAGCGGCAGGCCCAAGCTGGCGGCGGTGACTTCACCCAGCGCCAGCGCATTCAGGCCGCGTGCGCCGAGCACAGCCAGCAGCGCACAGGGGATGAACAGCAGCAGGAGCAAGATGCTGGCATCCCAGCCGATAAAGGCCGTATTGCCCCACATAAAGCTCTGCATATTGGGCATGATGTTGGGGTTCATCAGCATGATGAGGGCGGTGGCCGCGCTCATCACCACACCCACCACCACGCCAGCCAACAGCAGTTGCAAATTGTGGCGTGCGCCGCCAGCCAGCACCATGGTCAGCAGCACCGATGCGCCCGCGCCAATAAAGGCCGCGCCTGTCAGCCCCAAGCGCAGCAGCCAGCTCAACTCCATGTGGTTTTGGCTTTGCGTGACCCAAGCGGCCAGCAGCATGAATAAGGCCACAAACAGCGATGCACCACTGGCTGAGCCGAGCAAATAGGGTTCGGCCAAGGGGTTGCGAAACAGGCCCTGCGCCATGCCGCCAGCCAAGCCCAGCAAAGCGCCCACCAGCCAAGCGCCCAACATGCGCGGGGCGCGGATTTCCAGCACGATGTGACGCAGCAAATCATCACCCTGCCACAAATCTTGGCTCAAACGCCAAGGCGCGCGCACACCATCTGCGCCCACGCACAGGGCCAGCAGCATGAGCGCCGCTGTCAGGAGCAGCAGCAGGGCGGCCCGCCCCAGTAATGCCATGGGCTTCATTGCCAGCTCGCCTTCACAGTTTGGGCTTGGGCAGCTCGCCCAGCACACATTGCGCCATCAGTGCCGCGCCCTCGCCCATGCGCGGGCCCGGGTGAATCATGATGTCCATTTGCGCCTCATTGAAAATGCAGACCCGCCCTTGGCGCATGGCGGGCAGGGCGGCCCAGCCGGGGTAGCTGCGGATGTCGGCGGCGCTGCGCTCGCCGGCCATGATGACATCGGGGCGCTGGCGCACCACAAACTCAGGGTTGAGCTTGGGGAAGGGGCCAAGGTCTGCGCCAACGATATTGCCCAAGCCCAATTGCGCCATGGTTTCGCCCATAAAGGAGTTTTGCCCCGCAGCAAATGGCCCACGGCTGACCTCGAAATACACTTTTTGTGCTTGCTGCTGGGCATTCAGGCGGGCGCGGGCGGCGGCGATTTCCGCCTCGGTGCGCTGCCACAGGCGCTGGGCGGCGCTGGGCGGCAGACCCAACATTTGCGCCAGCATGGCGGTGGTGGCGCGGACATCGGCATGGGTTTTTGGCTCCATCACCAGCACCTTCAGGCCCAAAGCCCGTAGGCGGCCACTGGCGCGGCTGGAATGTGAGACCAGCACCACATCGGGCTTGAGGGCCACCACGGCTTCAATATGGGGGTCGAGGCCGCCGCCGACTTTTTTCACCTTGGCCAGCTCAGGTGGCCACACCGAATAGCGGTCCACGCCCACCAGTTTTTGGCAAGCGCCCAAGGCGCAGACGGTTTCTGCCAAAGAGGGCAGCAGGCTGACGATGCGCTCGGGTGGGCGCTCAAAGCGCGTGGCCGTGCCTGCGCTATCGACCACCACATAAGCGGCGGCCAAGGCGGGCAGGCTCAAGCCCCAGCTCAAACTGAGGGCCAAGCAAAAACGCAAAAACTTCAACATCACATTCGCTTTCAGGGTTTACAGGGCAGGGGCTGGCTTGAGGGGCAGGGGCAGGCCCGCCACCATCAGGCGCACTTGGGCGCAGCTTTGTGCCAAGCTCTGGTTGAGCAGGCCCAGGGCATCGACGAATTGCCGCACTTGTGCGTCCAAGGCAATCAGGCTCAGGCCAATTTCTTGGCTCACCAGCACCACAGGGCCAGGTGCGGCGGCCAAGGCCGCTTGCAATTGCGCCACTTGGGCGGGCAATGCGGCAATGGGCAAAGGCGCTTGCGGCGGCAGGGGCATCAAGCAGTTGGTGAGCCACAAATTCAGGCAATCGACCACCAGCAGGGTGTGCGGCTGGCTCAGTTGTGCAATCGTTTGCGCCAAGGCCAGCGGTTCCTCATGCGTGGCCAAACCGGGCACGCGGGCGGCGCGGTCGCTTTGGTGGCGGGCAATGCGTGCGGCCATTTCTGCATCGCCCGCCGTGGCGGTGGCAATCAAGGTGGCACGGTGGCTGGGGTTTTGTGCCAGCCAAGCGGCGGCCAAGCCCTCGGCATGGGCCGATTTGCCGCTTTTTTGCCCGCCCAAAATCAAGGTGTGTGCTGTGGTGTTCTGCATAGGCTTGGCATCTTAAAGACTCTGCTGGGGCGGGCCAAACAGAGTGGCCACCACTTGCGGTGCAGAGGGGAAGTAGGGGTGGAAATAACTGGCCCGCACTGCACCGTGGGCGTAAATGGCTTCGCCCAGTTCCCCCGCTTCGCTGCGGGCGGCATCGGCATAGCGGCAGTGGCCCAGTACGGGCAGGGGGCTGGCCCAAGTGCTGCGGTGAAAGCTGTGCCCGCGCAGCGTGCCCGCAGGCTGGGCCCAGGCTTGTGAGCCCAAGCCGGCCAAACGCGTTTGCATGTGGGCGCGCCCGGGCAGCAAAGCCCATAGGGGGCTGAAGTGGCCGTCGGTCTGCACCACGCCCTCACCCAAAAGCAACATACCGCCACCCTCAGCCCACACGGGTTTGCCCGCTGCGATATGGGCGGCCACACTGCGGCGGCTGCGCTCGGCCGCTTGCAGGCGTGGGGCGTGCAGTTCAGGGTAGCCGCCAGGCAGCCACAGGGCATCGCAAGGCGGCAGGGCTTCATCGGCCAAGGGCGAGAAATAGCACAGTTGCGCACCCCAGCGCCGCAGCGCATCTTCATTGGCGGGGTAAATAAAGCCCAAGGCGGCATCACGGGCAATGGCAATGCGCTGCCCAGACAAATCAGGCGCTGGCGCGGCTGCGGCTGGGGGCGCAAAGGCCACCGAAAAATGCTGCTGCCACTGCGCCAAATTGAGCTGGCCCAAGGGCGTGGCAGCGAGGGCATCGGCGCAGCCATCGAGCTGGGCCAATGCGTCGGTTGTGGCGCTGGGCAGGTGCAAACCCAAATGGCGCTCGGGCAAGCGCCAAGCCGTTTGGTTCGGCACAGCGCCCCAAAACTGCTGCGTTTGCGGCAGGCTATCGGCCAGCATTTGCGCATGGCGCGGGCTGCCCACGCGGTTGGCCAGCACGCCAGCCCAGCGCAGCGGGCCCGCTTGTTGGTGGGGGTAGTGCGCCAGACCGTAGGCCAAAGCGCCAAAGCTGGCGGCCATGGCTTGGGCGGCAATCACACAAAGCACGGGCAAATCCAGCAGGCGGGCCAGATCGGCGCTGCTGGGCTGGCCATCGTAGAGGCCCATCACGCCCTCAATCAGCAGCACATCGTTGTGCAAGGCGGCGTGGTGCAGGCGGGCACGGATATCGGCCTCGCCATGAATCCAGCCGTCCACATTGTCCACCGCTTGGCCGCTGGCCAAGGTATGCCATTGGCCATCTAAAAAATCAGGCCCGCATTTGAACACCTGCACCCGCCAGCCTTGGCGCGTCAGCAGCCGTGCCAAGGCGGCCACCACCGTGGTTTTGCCTTGGCCTGATGCGGGGGCGCTGATGAGCAGTGCGGGGCAGTGTGCGGTTTGGCCCATGGCTTAGTCCAAGCTCCAGCGCAGGCCGACATAGGCTTGGCGGCCACCAGTGGCGTAGTTCTGGGCGGTTTCGTAGCTTTCTTTGCTGGCGTTGTCGATGCGGCCCACCCAAGTCCAGCCTTGGGCCAAGGGCTTGCTGGCGTGGAGGTTGAGCAGGGTGTAGCTGGACATGGGGCGCACTTCGCCCTCGCCATCAAAGCGTTTGCCTTTGTGCTGCAACTCCGCGCCCAGCGTGAAGCCAGCGATTTGGGTATCCGCCGTGAGCTTGCTGTTGTGGCGGGCGCGGCGGGCCAGCAGCTTGCCTGTGATGTCGTTTTTCGGGTTCTGCCAATCGATATTGGCGCCAAAACGCCACGCGGCCACATGGGTGCTGGCGCTCAGGCTCAGGCCCGTGTTTTTCGCCTTGGCCACATTCACATAGCAGCCGAAGCTGGCGCTGCATGGCCCAGCGGGGCCAAAGCTGATTTGGTTGCTGTAGCGGTTGTGAAAGAGTGTGGCCGAGGCCGTGTGCCCAGCCTTGGCCCAGCGCAGGCCCAGCTCTTGGCTATAGCCTTTTTCAGGCTGCAAATTGGCGCTGCCGTAGGGACTAAAGCGCTGGTAGAGCGTGGGCGCACGGAAGGCCGTGCCTGTGGAAGCGCTCAAACGCCAGTGGCCGCCAAAATTCAGCGCATAGCCCAAGCTGCCTGTGCTTTTGTGGCCCCAGTCGCTGTCGTGGTCTTGGCGCACATTCAACTGCACATGGTGGGCACCCGTTTGCAGGCCGTAACCCAAGGCGATGGCGTTTTGGCTGCGGTCGGCTTTGGGGCTGGGGCTGAGGCTGGTGTTATTGACCTTGTCCTCGCGGCGCTCCACAGCGGCGCTCAAGAGATGCCCGCCTTGGCGGTATTCGTTGTGCCACAAATAGCTGTTGATGGTGGTTTCTGTGCGGTAGGGCGAGGGGTGGGTTTCGTAGTTCTCCTGCCCTTTGCTATAGCTCAGGCGGCTTTGGTATTGCGGTGTCCACTGCGCTTGCCAGTTCAGGCCCAAGGTGCGGGTGTCGTTGTAGGTGCGGTCATCGGCGGCACTGGTGTCGTATTGGGCTTGGCCCTCGCTGTCCAAGGCCGTCAGACTCAGGCGGTGCTGCTCGTTCAATTGCCAGTTCAGATTCAAATTGGCCGAGGTATTTTTCCAGCCGTCGCGGTCGTGGTTGGCCGTGGCGATATTGGGGCGGTTATCAAAGCCCTTGCTTTTGTCGTGGGCCAAGTTCAGGGCGTAGGTGATGGCCTCAGTGCCACCGCGCAGGCTGGCATTGATTTTGTGGCTGCTGTTGCTGCCCACGCCCAGCTCTACGCTGGGGTGAAAGCCCTGCTGCCCTTGGCGGGTGAAGATTTGAATCACGCCGGCCATGGCATCTGAGCCGTACACGGCGGCGCTGGGGCCGCGCACAATTTCAATGCGATCGATTTGTGCGGCGGGGATGTTGCTCCAGGCCACGCCGCCGCTGCCCGCTTGGGAGTCCACGCGCACGCCGTCAATCAGCACGGCGGTGTATTGGCTGGGTGCGCCGCGCAGATACAAGCTGGTGGTGCCGCCCGCGCCACCGTTGCGCACCAGTTCAATACCGGGCTGGCGGGCCAGAATATCGGCCACATAGTTGGCACCGCTTTGCTCAATCTCTTGGCGGTCAATGAGCGTCATATCGGCAATCACATCGTGCAGGTTTTGCTGCACGCGGCCTGCGGTGACCACCGTGGGGGCCAGTGTGGTGGCTGCATCGGCCTTGGGGGTTTGGGGATTTTGGGCGTAAGAAGAAAGGGCGGCGCAAGCACAGGCCGCAACTGCCGTCCAACGGGCGGCAAAAGCAAGGGTTGTCATAAAGCGTGAAACACGAAAAGCTTTGCGCTGCGATTGGGTTCCCCGCCAAGCGCAGCATACGGTTGCCTGCACGCAGGGCGCAGACGACCACCTTGTTGGCCGGTATCCAGGCTGGCTGCTGTGCGTGTCCCAAGCCTTCCCAAGTGCGCAAGCACCCAGTGGCGGTGTGTGGGGCAGTGAATGGCGGTGGCCATTGAGCAGCTTACTGTTGCGGGGGCAGCGCAAGTGAGGTTTTGCTGTATGCGGCATACAGCCACCCTCTTGCTTCCCGTTTAACTGCCAGCCACGAACGGGCTGGCGATGCACCAACGGGGGGCATTATAAGCCACTGGGGTAAACCCTAGGCATGAAAAAAGCCGCCAACCCGAAGGCGGCGGCTGAGGCTGCGAATGGGGTCTGCTGTTAGAAGCGGTAGCCCAAATTCACTTGCAGGCTGCGGCCCGCTTCAGGGTAGATGCTGGTGGCTTGCCCAGTAGCGGTGCAGCCAAACGCGGTGCTGAAGTATTTTTTATCGCCCAAGTTTTGCACATGGGTGTTCAGCTCCCAGCCATTGCGTTGGAAGCGGTAGCCCACATCAAGGGTGGTGTAGCTGGGCACGCGGCAGGCGTTGTTCAAGCCAATATCTTGTTTGCCGACCCAATTGGCACGGGCGTTGACGCTGTGCTCAGCCGTGGGCTGCCAGTTGGCGCCCAAGCTGAGGGTTTGCTTGGCGACCAAGGGCACATTGTTGCCCGCATTGGCGCCGCCTCGGAATTTGGCTTTTCGCAGTGCGGCATTGGCCAGCAGCGTCCATTCTTGGCTCAGTTTGTGGCTGCTGTCGAGTTCCAGACCGCTGCGTTTGGTGGGGTCCAAATTCACATTCGCGCCTGTGCCGGGGCCGTAGGGGCCGTCGGCTGTGCCGTCATAGCCAATTTCGTTATTGGCGCGGCTGCGGTAGGCGCGCAGCTCCAGCTTGCTGGCCTCGGTGTGCCAGCGCAAACCGGCTTCCAAGTCTTTGCTGGTTTGGGGCAACAAGGCGGTGTTCGGAATGGTGAAGCTGAATTCATCCACATTGGCCATGCGCAGGGCTTTGGCGGCGCGGGCGTAGGCGGTCCAGTCGCTGCTCAAGCTTTGGGCCAGGCCCAATTCCCATGCATCCACATTTTGTTTGAATGTGCTGGCGCTGCCGCTTTCTGTTTTGTTGGCCTTTTCGCGTCGCCAGCCAGCGCTCAATTGGGTTGAGTTGTCATTCAGGCTCAGTTCATCTTTGATGTAGAAGCCTTTGTTTTTGGCCACGGCGCGGCTGCCAAAAGCCCCCAGTATGTCGCGCTGCCAGCGGCTTTCGTCGTAGCCCACGATGAGGCTGTTGCCAAAGCCCTCGCCTTTGTGTTGGTGGCGCGCGCGCAGGCTGCTGTTGCGCGCGTCGAGGTCAAAGTCATAACTGCCCCAAGCGCTGACGCTGCGCGAGGCTTTGTCACGCCAGTTGATGTCGCCAGCCAGCTCCCAGCTGCCCAGCATGGCTTGGGCAAACAGGCCGTGGTTGTCATTGCTTTGTTTCACGCGGTTGTTGGGCGTGTTGCTTTGCCAAGGGTTGTCGCGGTATTGGTCGGCGTCCAGAGCACCGGGCAGGCCGGTTTCTTTTTTGTCGTGGCCAATATGAGCGCCCACGCGCAACCAGTCATTGCTCCATTGCGCGCCCAGGCGGGCCACTTCGTTGTCGTTGTCAAAGTTTTGGCGGTGCTTGTCGGCTTTGTCTTTTTGCGCTGATACATCCATAGAGAAGCCGTTGTCGCCAGCAAAAGTGGCATTGGCGGCGATTTCGCGGCGTTTTTTGCTGCCAGCGCCCACGCTGATGCTGCCGCCCGTTTTGCGGGCCACGCCTGCGCCTGCTTTGGTGGTGATGATGATGGCGCCTGCGCTTGCGCCTTCGCCGTAGAGCACAGAGGCCGCGCCGCGCACGACTTCAATGCGCTCGATGCTGTCAATCGGCACATTGGCCAGTTGTGGGCTAGAGAGGTCGCCTTCATTCATGCGCAGGCCGTCGATGACAACCACTTGGTTGCTCCATGCGCTTTCGCCATAGCCGCGCAAATCAATGCCAGCGCTGCCTGTGCCTGAGAGGTCTTGCTTCATGGGCAGCAGACCGAGCACGCGTTGCAGCGCATCTTGCACGCTGCGCGCGCCGCTTTGGGCTATCTCTTGGGCGGTAATCACGCTCACGCCTTGGGTTTGCCGAGCGGCTTCTTCTTTGAAGCGGCCAGCCGTGACCACAGTGGCGGGCAGGGTATTGAGAGAGGTGGCGGCGCTGTCATCGGCCCAAGCAGAGAAGGGTGCAGACAGGCCCAATGAGGCCACAGCAGCAGCGGCCAAGGCCGTTGCACGGCCAGCAGAGTAGGAGGTTTTCATGGCGTTCAGCTCAAAGAACATTTTGCGCTGCCCGTGGGTTCCCCGCCACAGGCAGCATACGGCTGGCTTTGCGTTTGTGGCAAAGGCCAGCCACCGTGTTGGCCGGTATCCAGGCTGGCTGCTGTGCTGCACCTGAGCCTTCCCAAATGCGCGGCATTCAGTGGCGGTGTGCGGGGCAGTGAATGGCCAAGGCCATTGAGCAGCTTACTGTTGCGGGGGCAGCGCAAGTGAGGCGGCCGCTGTGCGCGGCGTTTGGCCCTCTTGCTTCCCGTTTAACTGCCAGCCACGAATGGGCCAGCGATGCACCAACGGGGCGCAATTATAGGCGTGCGGCGTAGCGCTGGCCTTAGAAACTGTCTTTCACCAACCACACCATGCTGCGGGCCAGGCCGTAGGCCAGGGCATCGAGGCTGCGCTGCCACAAGCTGCGCTGGGCTAGCTCGGCGCGGCTGAGGGCGCGGCCATCTTGCAAGGCAGCCAGCAGGCGGCTTTGCAGCTCTAGCGCAAAGGCCGCATCCTCACTCACGATATTGGCTTCTTTGGCCAGCAGCAGGCTCAAGGGGTCCAAATTAGAAGAGCCGACTGTGGCCCAAGTGCGCGGCAGGCCAGGATCCACGGTGGCGACTTTGGCGTGCAAAAAACTGGCCGTGTATTCGTAGATTTCCACCCCAGCCTCAAGCAAGGGCGCATAAAAGGCGCGGCTGGCGTGAAACTGCAAAAAGTATTCATAGCGCCCTTGCAGCAGCAGGCGCACGCGCACACCGCGCCGTGCGGCGTGCTGGATGGCGTTTTGCAGCTTGCGGCTGGGGAAGAAGTAGGCGTTGGCAATCGTCACTTCGGCCTGCGCCTTGGCCATGGCCTTCAAATAGCTGCGCTCAATGCTGCGGCGCTGTTGCCAGTTGTCGCGCAGCAGCAGGGCGGCCTGCTTGGGCTGGCGGCCCCAGTGCCGCCATTGCGCCAGCTTGGGCGCGGGGCGGTCTGATTGCGGACTGGGGCTGGTTTTGTGCCACAGGCTCTCGCAGGCTTGGGCAATGTGGGCGGCGGTGGCATCGCTGACCTGTACCGAGAAATCCAGCCTCGGCTGCTGCAATTGGCCGTGGTTGGGGTCGTAGAAGTCATCGAGCATATTAATGCCGCCGCAAAAGGCGATGCGCCCATCCACGGCGCAGAGCTTGCGGTGCAGGCGCTGCCACTGCTTGGGCGCAAATAAAAACCAAGCCGTGGGCGGCGCGTAAAAGCGCAATTGCACGCCCGCATCCACCAAGCGCTGGCGGCAATCGGCGCTCAGGCGGCCTGAGCCAATGCCGTCCAGCAGCATATGCACGGCCACGCCGCGCTCGGCGGCGGCGACCAAGGCATCGGCCACGGCTTGGCCTGAGCCCGTGGGGTCAAAAATATAGGTTTCAAAATAAATGCTGTGCTGCGCCTGCGCCAAGGCCGTCAGCAGGGCGGGGAAGTAGTCTTGCGTGCCTTGCAACAAACGCAGCGCCGTGCTGCTGGGCCAAGCGGCGGGTGGGGCCGTGCGCCGCAGTGGGGCCAGCCAATCGCTGGGCTTGGTTTTGGGCTTGGGCTTGGGCTTTAAGTCGGCCATGCCAGCTCGGCCACCAAAGGCAGGTGGTCTGACATTTGCAGCCAAGCTTGGCCCTTGGGCGCGTACAGGTTTTGCGCCGTCAAGCCCCGCGAGAAGATGTGATCAAGCGAGCGCAGCGGCAGACGAGAGGGAAAAGTGGCAGGCGGCACAGTGCTGGGGTTTTGCTGCGCCAGCGCCTGCTGCGCCCACTGCTGCGCGGGGCGGCTGCAATTGAAGTCGCCAGCAATCACCAGCGGCGCATCTTGCGGAATGTGGCGGGCGATATAGCTTTCTGTTTGCGCCATCTGCCGCAGGCGCGAGCTGCCCATCAGACCCAAATGCAGCACCAGCACATGCATGGGGCCCAGCGGGGTTTTTAAGCTGGCGTGCAACAGGCCGCGCTGCTCAAAACGGTGGTCGCTCATGTCCTCGTGGCGCACATCCAGCACGGGCCAGCGGCTGATCAGCGCATTGCCGTGCTCACCGTGTTTGGTGATGGCATTGCTGCGGTAAATGGCATGAAAGCCCGGCGGCGCCAAAAACTCGGCCTGGCTCTGCTGCGGCCAATGCGCAAAGCGCTGCGCCTCTTTGTGGTTAAAGGCCCGCACCTCTTGCAGGCAAATGATGTCGGCGGCCAAGCCCTCTAGGGCATAGGCTATATTGTGAATCTGCAAGCTGCGCCCCGGCCCCATGCCGCGCACGCCTTTGTGGATGTTCCAACTCACCACGCGCAGGCGCTGGGCCAAGCCCTCAGGGGGCAGATACAAGCCACTGCTGCCACTGGGGGCCATCGTTTCAACAATCTTCATACGCCAATCATTATGCCTTCAGCACCCTTGCTCCGCCGCCCTGCCAAGCTCTTGGCCTTTGACTGGGACGGCACCCTGTTTGACTCCACCGCCATCATCGTGCAGGCCATCCAAAACGCCGTGGGCGATGTGGGCGGCACCGTGCCCAGCAAAGAGCAAGCCGCTTGGGTCATCGGCATGGGTTTGAAGGATGCCATTGCCCATATCGGTAGCGACATTCCCAAGCTCAAAATCCCCATCGTCATGGCGCGTTACCTCTACCACTACAGCAAATTGCAAGACCAAGTGGCCCTGTTCGATGGCACTTTAGATATGCTCCATGACCTGAAAAATCAAGGCTATCTGCTGGCCGTGGCCACGGGCAAATCCCGCCGTGGCTTGAACGATGCTTTGGCGCAAGTGGACTTGAAACAATTGTTTGATGCCACCCGCACAGCGGATGAAACGGCAGGCAAGCCCGACCCCCTGATGCTGCATGAGCTCATGGATGAGCTGGGCGCAAGCGCCGAAGAAACCGTGATGATTGGCGACACCGTGCACGATTTGCAACTGGCGCAAAACGCCCACACCGCCAGCGTCGCCGTCAGCTTTGGCGCACACGACCCCAGCCACTTCGATGCCTACCAGCCCTTGGCCATTGCGCACAACACGCTTGAGCTGCACCAAACGCTGCGCCAACTGAGGGCTTGAACATGCAGGGCCAAGTATGGGTGGTGACAGGCTGCGGGCCGCAATCTTTGGGTGAGGCCACGGCCTTGGCCTTGGCGCAGCGGGGTGCGCAAGTGCGCATCAGCACACGGCAGGGGGCGGTGGCGCGGGCGGCAGCCATTGCGCAACAGGCGGGCCTGCCCAGCGGCCAAGTGCAAGGCCATGATTTGGACTTGCTTGACACGCAGAGCACCGCCCGCTTTGCTGCTTGGGTGCAGGCGCAAGCCCCGCAGCTCGACGGCCTCATCAACAACGCAGGTATCCATTTGGATTTGCTGCGCGACCATAAAACGCCGCAACTGGCCCCTGATGGTGCAGAAATCCACTGGTGTTGCAATTATTTGGGCACGGCGCAACTCAGCTTTGCCCTGCTGCCGCAACTGCTGCACACGGCCCAGCACAGCGGCCAGGCGCGGCTGGTGAATGTGGCCTCTATGCTGCACAGCAAAGGGCAAAACCGCTGGCTGTTTGCGCCGCAAACGCAGCACGACTCTTGGGTCAGCTACGGCACTTCCAAACTGGCCCTCATGCACTTGAGCCTGGCCTTGCACGAGCGCCACCATGCCGAGGGCTTGCGCACCTACAGCCTGCACCCGGGCGCAGTATCCACCCAAGTGGCCGACAAGGGCCTGCAAGAGCGGCCCACACTCGCCGCCCTGCGCCGCGCCTTTTTGCCGCTAGAGAAACTGTTTTTACTCAGCCCCGCCCAAGGCGCACGCACCAGCCTGCACTGCGCCAGCGCCGCCGATGCGCCCAGCGGCCTGTATTGGCGCAACAGCCGCCCCGCCAAGGCCAGTGCCGCGCTGCAAGACGCGGCGGCCAGGCACAAGCTCTGGCAACAGACAGAAAGTTGGCTTCAGCACCAAGGTTTGAGCCACCCTTAACGGCACTCCACCCCACCGAATAAAAGGAGCAACAGATGACACAAACCCCCCTAACTGCGGGCGATTTTTGGGACAAAAACTTCGGCGACGCCACTTACAAATATGGCGAAACCCCCAACGCCTTTTTGACCACCCAAGCGGCCTTGCTGCCGCCTGCGGGCCGCGTGCTGCTGCCTGGCGATGGCGAAGGGCGCAACGGCGTGTGGCTGGCCGAGCAAGGTATGCAGGTGGAAACGGTGGATGCCTCTGCCGTGGGCGTGGCCAAGGCCGAGGCGCTGGCGCAACGCCGTGGCGTGCGCATTCAGGCCACCCAAGCCGACTTCAATGACTGGCAGCCCGCCGCCAGCAGCTATGACGCGGTGGTGCTGACCTATGTGCACTTGCAGCCCGCACTGCGGCAAAAACTGCACCGCGCTTGCGTGGCGGCGCTCAAAAGCGGCGGCGTGTTGATTTTGGAAGGCTTCCACCCGCGCCAATTGCCCTTGAGTAGCGGCGGCCCCAAAGACGAGGCCATGCTGTTCAGCCTAGAGCGCCTGCGGGCCGATTTTGCTGGCGGTATGCAAGAGCTGCTGGCCGAAGAAGTGCCCACCACTTTGAGCGAAGGCCCTGGCCACGGCGGCCCAGCAGAAGTCACGCGCTGGGTCGGGCGCAAGCTGTAAATGGTGTGGCGGGGCTAGGCTAGGCTTAGGCCGTGCCGCCCACCGTCATTTGGTTGATGCGCAAAGTCGGCTGGCCCACGCCCACAGGCACGCTTTGGCCGGCTTTGCCGCACACGCCCACGCCTGAGTCGAGCGCGCAATCGTTGCCAATCATGGCAATGTGCTTCAGGCTCTCGGGGCCAGAGCCAATCAAAGTGGCGCCCTTGATGGGGTATTGGATTTTGCCTTTTTCCACCCAAAAGGCTTGGCTGGCCGAGAAGGTGAATTTGCCCGAGGTGATGTCCACCTGCCCGCCGCCAAAATTGCTGGCGTAAATGCCTTTGTCTAGGCTGGCAATGATTTCTTCTGGGCTGTGCTCGCCGCCCAGCATATAGGTGTTGGTCATGCGCGGCATGGGCACGCAGGAATAGCTCTCGCGGCGGCCATTGCCCGTTTGCGCCACACCCATCAAGCGGGCGTTGTGGCTGTCTTGCATATAGCCGCGCAAAATGCCATCTTCAATCAGCACATTGCACTGCGTGGGGCAGCCCTCATCGTCAATATTGAGCGAGCCACGGCGGTTTTTCAGCGTGCCGTCATCGAGCACCGTCACGCCCTTGGCCGCCACGCGCTGGCCAATTTTGCCGCTGAAGGCCGACGAGCCCTTGCGGTTGAAATCGCCCTCCAGCCCGTGGCCCACGGCCTCGTGCAGCAGCACGCCGGGCCAGCCCGCGCCCAGCACCACATCCATCGTGCCTGCGGGGGCGGGGCGGGCTTCCAAATTGGTCAAAGCCTGCCCCACGGCATCTTGCACGAATTGGGCAATCAGCGCATCGTCAAAGTAATCGAGGCCCAAACGCCCGCCGCCACCGCTGCTGCCCATTTCACGGCGGTTGCTGTCGCTGCTGCTTTGCGCCACCACGGTGACGGACAGGCGCACCATAGGCCGCACATCGGCGGCCAAAGTGCCATCCAACCGCGCCACCAGCACCACTTGGTAAGAGCTGCTCAAGCTGGCCATTACCTGCACCACGCGGCTATCGGCGGCGCGCGCCAAATCTTCCACCTTTTGCAGCAAAGCCACCTTGCTGTCGCTGTTGAGGCTGGCAATCGGGTTGGCCGTGCCATACAAAGCACGGGCGGGGGCGAGGCTGGCATTGGGAGCATTAAAACGGCTGTCTTGGCCTTGGCCGCTGATGCTCTTGACCTGCTCGGCCGCGTGCATCAGGCTGGCGGTATTCAAGTCATCGGAATAGGCGAAGGCGGTCTTTTCGCCGCTGATGGCGCGCACGCCCACGCCTTGGTCGATGCCAAATGCACCGCTTTTCACAATGCCTTCATCCAAGCTCCAGCTCTCCGACTGGCTGTACTGGAAATACAAATCCGCATCATCCACGCCTCTGGCCCCAATCAGGCCCAAAGCGCGGCGCAAATCGTGGTCTTGCAGGCCATAAGGCGTGAGCAAAATGTCCTCAGCCAAGCGCAGGCGCTCTTGGGCGTGGCTGGGGGTGGGCAGGCTTTGGCCGAGGGATTGAAGTTGGGCTAATGTGTGCATAGGGCGCTATTGTGGCAGAGGCTAGGGCAGGCTGCTCTGGGGCAGCGGCCATCCCCTATAATGGCGGATTGACCTTCGGATCGCCTTGTTGCTTCTTTTGGCACGCTCGCCTATCGGCGCTGCGCCACAAAGCCAGCAGACAAGGCCCCAGCAGCGCGGGTGGCGAAATTGGTAGACGCACCAGGTTTAGGTCCTGACGGTGGCAACACCGTGCCGGTTCGAGTCCGGCTCCGCGCACCATATTTTTAACTTCAAACCAATTCAAGCACTATGGCCGTTACTGTAGAAACCCTCGAAAAACTTGAGCGCAAAATCTCTCTCAGCCTCTCGGCTGAAGCCCTCTCCAAAGAGGTCGATCGCCGCCTGCGCAAACAGGCCAAAGAAGTCAAAATGGACGGCTTCCGCAAAGGCAAAGTGCCCATGAACATCGTGGCCCAGCGCTACGGCTACAGCACCCAAATGGATGTCATGAACGAGCAATTGGGCGAAGCCTTTTTTGCGGCCGCCCAAGAGGCTGGTTTGCGCGTGGCTGGCCAGCCTTCTATCTCTGAAAAAGAGGGCGAGCCCGCTGAAGGCCAACTCGAATTTGATGCCGTTTTTGAAGTCTTCCCTGAAGTCAAAATTGGCGACTTGAGCGATGTTGAAATCGAGCTGGTGGATGCCAAAATTGATGACGATGCGGTCAATCGCACCATCGACATCCTGCGCCAACAACGCCAAACCTTTGCCCAACGCGCCGCCGATGTGCCCGCCGCTGAAGGCGATCGCGCCACAGTGGACTTCGTCGGCAAAATTGACGGCGAAGAATTCGCTGGCGGCAAGGCCGAAGAGTTTTCTTTCATGCTCGGCAAAGGCCAAATGCTCAAAGAATTTGACGACGCTGTGCTGGGCATGAAAGTGGGCGAGAGCAAAACCTTCCCCTTGAGCTTCCCTGAGGACTACCACGGTCAAGATGTGGCGGGCAAACAAGCCGACTTCATGGTCACTGTGCGCAAGCTTGAAGAAGCCAAATTGCCTGAAGTGAACGATGTGTTCGCCAAATCTTTGGGCATTGCCGATGGCACCATCGACGGCCTGCGCGAAGACATCCGCAAAAACCTCGAACGAGAAGTCAAATTCCGCGTGCAAGCCCGCAACAAAGAGGCCGTGCTGGAGGCTTTGGCCGAAAAAGCCGAGTTGGATTTGCCCCAATCTGTGGTGCGCTCTGAGCTGGCCAATCTCTTGGCTGGTGCCCGTGCCGATCTCAAAGCCCGTGGCATCACAGACGCAGACAACACCCCCATTCCTGAAGAAATCTTCCGCCCACAAGCCGAGCGCCGCGTACGCTTGGGCCTGATTGTGGCCGAGCTGGTGGCCGCCAACCAATTGAATGCCACGCCTGAGCAAATCGAGGCCCACATTCAAGAGCTGGCCAGCAGCTACGAGAAGCCCCAAGAAGTGGTGTTCTGGTATATGAGCAGCCCTGAGCGCGTCTCTGAAGTGCGCGCTGCCGTGACTGAAAACAATGTCACCGACTTCGTTCGTGGCAAGGCCAAAACCACTGAAAAAGCCATTTCGTTTGAAGAACTGATGGGCAATCAAGGCATGGCATAAGCACAGGCTTAAAGCCAAGGCTATGATGGGGCTTGATGGCTGAAATCAAGCCCTTTTTCTTTTTTAGGTCCCCTTCTATTCATACAAGCAAAGAGAACCGCCATGCAGCTTCACAACCCCTACGACATCAACAACCTGGGCATGGTGCCTATGGTGATTGAGCAATCTGGTCGCGGCGAACGCGCCTTTGATATTTACTCGCGCTTGCTCAAAGAGCGCATCATCTTCTTGGTCGGCCCCGTGCAAGACTATATGGCCAACTTGATTGTGGCGCAGATGCTGTTTCTGGAGAGCGAAAACCCTGAGAAAGACATCTACCTCTACATCAACTCGCCTGGTGGCTCCGTCAGCGCGGGCATGGCAATTTTCGACACCATGAACTTCATCAAGCCCGATGTCTCGACGCTGTGCACAGGCATGGCCGCCAGCATGGGGGCCTTCCTCTTGGCCGCAGGCGCTGAGGGCAAACGCATTGCCCTGCCCAATGCCCGTGTCATGATTCACCAGCCCTCTGGCGGTGCGCAAGGTCAGGCCACAGACATCGAAATCACGGCGCGTGAGATTTTGAAAATTCGCCACCGTTTGAACACCGTTTTGAGTGAGAAAACCGGTCGCCCACTCGAAGAAATCGAGCGCGATGTGGAGCGCGACAAATGGATGGACGCGGCCGAGGCGAAAGACTACGGCATCGTGGACCAAGTGATTGCCAAGCGCCCTTAAGCTGCATTTAAGCCGCGTTGAAGCGGCGTTGAAGCGGCGCAGCGCAACAAAAAACGCCCTTGTGCTTTGCCGCCAAGGGTGTTTTGTTTTGGCTTTGGAAAGAACAGCCGCTGGCCGCCTGCTTACTCTTGCGGCGCCAGGCCCGCCAGCAAATGCTGCACAGCGGCGGCAATGTCGGCATCGCTGGCCGTGCGCGGGCTGTTGCCACGGGGTGGCATACTGCCCATGCCCTTCATGGTCGATTGCAGCAAAGCCGCTTCGCCTTTGGGCAAACGCGTGGCCCAAGCCGCTGCATCGCCGCGCTTGGGTGCGCCGCCTGCGCCTGTGTCATGGCAGGCAAAGCAGGCGCGTTTGTAGAGGCGCTCGCCCGCTTGCGGGTCAATGCTGGCAGTGGCCGCTTCCGCTTCTGGTGTGGCAGCAGGGGCGCTATCGGCTGGGCTGCTGGTTGCGGCACTGCCGCCCGCCTCTTGCGGGGCTTCGCCACAAGCGGCCAGCGCTAGGGCCAAGCTCAGGGCAGAGGCACTCAACAGCAGGCGCAAGGGGCTGGGGGTCATCATGGCAGTCATGGCAAGTCTCAGTTTTGGCCTTGGTGGGCCAGGGCCGCAGCAATATAGCTGCTGAACAAGGGGTGGCTGTCCCACGGGGTTGAATTGAATTCAGGATGGAACTGCACCCCCATAAACCAAGGGTGAAGGCTGCTGGGCAGCTCAATGATTTCGGCCAAATCGTCAGGCTGCATACGGGCTGAAACCACCAAGCCAGCGGCTTGCAAAGCCTCTAGGTATTGGCCGTTGAGCTCGTAGCGGTGGCGGTGGCGCTCGGTCACGGTATCGCCGTAAATCTGCGCGGCCAAACTGCCTGCTTGCACCTGTGCAGACTCACTGCCCAAGCGCATTTGCTTGCCTGAGGCGTGTACGGGCGCGGCGTAATCGGGCTGCCACTCTTGGCGCAAAGCGACCACGGGCTGCGGGCATTGCAGATCAAACTCGGTGCTATTGGCCTGCTGCAAACCTGCCACATGGCGGGCAAATTCAATGGCGGCGACTTGCATCCCGAGGCAAATGCCCAGAAAGGGCAGCTTGTGCTCACGGGCATAGCGCACGGCTTCAATCTTGCCTTCCACCCCGCGCTGGCCAAAGCCGCCGGGCACCAGCAGGGCATTCACTGTGCTCAGGCGCTCCAGTGTGGCGGGGCTGTCCATGCTCTCGGCATCAATGTAATCAATCTCTACCTTGCAGCCATTCTTCATGCCAGCGTGGCGCAGGGCTTCGTTCAAAGATTTGTAGCTGTCGCTCAGCTCGGTGTATTTGCCCACCATGGCCACGGTCACGGTCTGTTCGGGGCTTTCGTATTCTTCTATCAAGCGCGCCCACAGGGCCAAATTGGCGGGTGGCGCATTCAGGCGCAGCTTTTGACACAGCAGCTCATCCAAGCCCTGCTCGTGCAGCATATGGGGCACGCGGTAAATCGGGTTCACATCCCACACGCTGATGACGCCTTTGACCGGCACATTGGTAAAGAGGGAAATCTTTTCCATTTCCTCTTGCGGCACGCGGTGGTCGGCGCGGCAGAGCAGGGCATCGGGCTGAATGCCGATTTCGCGCAGCTTTTGCACCGTGTGCTGGGTCGGCTTGGTTTTCAGCTCGCCAGCGGCCTTGATGTAGGGCAGGTAAGTCAGGTGCACAAAGGCGGCATTCTCAGGGCCCAAATGCAGGCTCATCTGGCGCACGGCCTCTAAGAAGGGCAGGGATTCGATATCGCCGACTGTGCCGCCAATCTCCACAATGGCCACATCAAAGCCCTCACCGCCACGGCGGATGAAGGCTTGGATTTCGCCTGTGATGTGGGGAATGACCTGCACCGTTTTGCCGCCGTAAAAGCCTTCTTGCTCTTTTTGCATGACGGCGCGGTAAATTTGCCCCTGCGTGAAGCTGTTGGCGCGCTTCATGCGGGTGGTGATAAAGCGCTCATAGTGGCCCAAGTCCAAATCGGTTTCAGCGCCGTCTTGGGTCACATAGACCTCACCATGCTGGAAGGGCGACATTTTGCCCGGGTCCACATTGATGTAGGGGTCGTTTTTGATGAGGGTGACAGACAGGCCGCGCGATTCAAGAATGGCGGCCAAGGATGCGGCGGCGATGCCCTTGCCTAAAGAGCTCACCACACCGCCAGTGACGAAGATGTATTTGGTTGTCATGATCATGCCAAGCGGGAAATGGCCATTATAGATGCCCGCGTTTTTGCCCCAAACGCCGAGGCCGCATCAGGCACAAAAAAACGCAGCCCAGCAAGGGGCTGCGTCAGGGTGGCAAAGGCCATGCCGTGTTTAAGCGGAGACTTCCTCAGGCAAAGGCTCATCGGCCAAAAATGCCTCTAGCGAGTCATCCAGCGCCTGCATCCACGGCGTATGGTGCAGGGGCGACATGGTGCCTGTCATGGTTGAGGCATAGCTGCGATCGCGGTAGCCCAAAATATCCTCTTGCTTGTCGCGTTGCCATGCTTTAAACAAGGTGGCCATGCCCTCCACATCGAAGTTGGGGTAGTCAGAGGCTTTGAGCAAATCGCGGATGTAGGCGGCTTGGAAGTCAATGTCCTCATCGGCATTTTCGCAAGCCTCCTCACGCGCCAGCCAGCGTTGGCTGTCTTTCGTCATCTCGGTCTTGCTTGGTAGCTTGGTTTTGCCCAGCATCACATCGCGGGCATACCAAGCTTGGGCATCAAACATATTGAAGGTGTAGTACTGGTCTTGCATACCCAAATACACCAAGCGTGGGTTGTTGATCCAGAAAATGCCCTTGTAAATATCGGCAGGGTAGAGGCGGTTGCGCGTGCGCAGTGTCAAATCATTGGGCAAGAAGGGGAAGTGGTGCTGGTAACCCGTACAGAGCACAATCGCGTCCACATCATCGAGCGTGCTGCCGTCTTTGAAATAGGCCGTATTGCCCTCCACACGGGTGAGCAAAGGCTTTTCACTAAAGGCATCGGGCCAGTCGTAGCCCATGGGCGCAGAGCGGTAGCTGAAGGTCACCGACTTCGCGCCGTATTTGTGGCATTGCGTGCCAATGTCCTCTGCCGAATAGCTGCTGCCCACCAGCAGCACATTTTTGTCGGTGAACTCGCACGCATCGCGGAAGTCATGCGCATGAAGCACGCGGCCTTGGAAGTCCTCCACGCCCTCAAAATAGGGCACATTGGGCGTAGAAAAATGCCCTGTGGCCACCACCACCCAGTCGTATTGTTCGGTAAACAAATGGTCTTTCACCATATCGCGCACCGTCACGCTGAACTTTTGCGTGTTCTCGTCAAACTCCACCCACTGCACCGAATGCTTGAACTTGATGTGTGAGCGCAAGCCGCTCTTTTCAATGCGGCCCATGATGTAGTCGTGCAGCACGGCGCGGGGCGGGTAAGAGGGAATGGGGCGGCCAAAGTGCTCTTCAAAGCTGTAATCGGCAAATTCCAAGCACTCTTTGGGGCCGTTGGACCACAAATAGCGGTACATGCTGCCGTGTACAGGCTCGCCGTAGGCATCCAAACCCGTGCGCCAGGTGTAATTCCACATACCGCCCAAATCGGGCTGTTTCTCATAGCAGGTGATTTTGGGTACAGGCTGACCCGCACGACGGGCTGCATCAAAGGCACGCAATTGCGCCAAACCGCTGGGGCCAGCGCCCAAAACGGCCACACGCATCTTAGAAATATCCATGCAAAAACTCCTTGTTTTGTTGCAGGTGAACAAGGCGCAGCCCGGGGCAAAAGCCAATCGTGGGGCTGGCAACGAGGCGCTAGGCGGTGGCCTTTGGCGCGAGGCTGTTCATTCTTGTGCAGCGTCAAAAGCAGGGCCTCCGCAGAGGCCGTATCCACCCAACTCGGGCGCGGCTATTGCCAGCGCCCTCAGTGTATAAAACACCAGTATTTTAACACAGTTTGAGCGAGGTGGGATTTTTCTGGCTGCTGATGCGGTTTTTGCAGGATATTTGTGGGGTTTTTTGGCGAGAGTGTGGCGATGAGCCTGGGTAAAAGTGGGGTTTTATTTCGCCGCCGCGTCCTTCTTGCTGCCGCGCCAAGCGCCATACAGGGCCAGCAGGCCAGGAATCAAAATCAAGGCCCAAATGATTTTTTCCAAATTCGCCTTCACCCACGGCAGATTGCCGAAAAAGTAGCCCGCCGTGACCACGCCCAGCACCCACAGCAGCGCGCCCAAAATGTTGTAAGTCACAAACTTGGCCCGCGACATGGCCGCCACCCCTGCCACAAAGGGCACAAAGGTGCGGATAAACGGCATAAAGCGCGCCAGCACAATGGTGATGCCGCCGTAGCGTTCGTAAAAATTGTGCGCCTTGTCAAAGGCTTTTTTATTGAAGAAACGCGAGTTCTCCCACTGGAACACCTTGGGGCCAAAGTATTTGCCAATGGTGTAGTTGAGCTGATCGCCCGCCACCGCCGCAATCAGCAGCAGCACCACGCTGGTGGTGTAATCGAGCACCCCCGTGGCGGCAAAAGCGCCCACCACAAAGAGCAAAGAATCGCCGGGCAGCAAGGGCATGATGACCAGCCCCGTTTCCACAAACACAATGGCAAAGAGCAAGGCGTAAATCCAATTGCCGTTGGCGGCCACAAAGTCGGCCAAATGCTGGTCGATGTGGAAGATGAAGTCAAAGAGTTGCAAGATGATGTCCATAGGGGGCAGATTATGCGTCCGCCTGCGCTACAGTTTCAGGCATGGAAGTCATTCTTATCATCTTTCTTACCCTGCTCAACGGCCTTTTCGCCATGAGTGAGCTGGCCCTCAGCACAGCCCGCCGTGCCCGCCTCAAGCCGCTGGCCGATAAAGGCGATGGCAAAGCCGCCGTGGCCTTGAAGCTGGCCGAGGAGCCCACCCGTATGCTTTCTGCCGTGCAAGTGGGCATCACCTCCATCGGCCTGCTCAACGGCATTGTGGGGGAAGCCGCCTTTGCCCAAGGCTTGAGCGAGCACCTGCTCGCCTGGGGCGCACCTGAGGGCTTGGCGCGGCCCTTGGCCACCTTTTTGGTCGTGGTGGGGCTGGCCTATATCACCCTCATCTTTGGCGAAATGGTGCCCAAGCGCATCGGCCTGCTCTTTCCTGAAACCGTGGCCCGCTATATGGCCATCCCTATGGATATGCTGGCGACAGTGGCCGGCCCCTTTGTGCGCCTGATTGCCTGGAGCACCGAAACCGTGCTGCGCCTGATGCGCGTGAACACCCAGCAAGAGCGCGGCGTAACGGAAGACGAAATTGACGCCAGCCTAGACGAAGCCCTGCAAGCGGGCCTGTTTGAAAAACACGAGCGCCGCATGGTGGACAATGTCTTCCACCTTGACGAGCGCCCGCTCACCTCCCTCATGCTGCCGCGCTCTGATATTGCGTGGTTCGATGCCCGCCTCAGCGTCAAGCAAGCCCTGCACAACATTGCCCAAGCCGTGCAAAGCGCAGGGCAAACCCACTCTTGGTATCCCGTCTGCCGCGATGACCTCGACCATGTGATTGGCGTGGTCGGCGTGTCTCAACTGCTGCCCTATGCCGCCGAGCAAGGCGATTTGCCGCTGGAAGACTGCCTGCTGCCCCCCGTTTTTGTGCCTGAAACCTTAACGGGCATGGAAATGCTGGAGCAATTCCGCCTGCAAGCGGCCCGCATGGTGTTTGTGGTGGACGAATACGGCGCTTTGCAAGGCTTGCTCACCCCCCGCGATTTGCTCGAAGCCATCACCGGCGAGCTCATGCCAGAACTGCAAGAGGAGGCTTGGGCCTTGCCCCTGCCGCAAGGCGGCTGGCAGCTCGATGGCCTTATGCCGCTGACCGAGTTGAAATCCCGCCTCGATATTGAGCACGACCTGCCCGATGAAGAACTCGGCATCTACAACACCCTGGCCGGCCTGCTCATGGCCCGTGTGGGCCGCCTGCTGCGCCAAGGCGATGTGATTGAATGCGCGGGCTGGCGCTTTGAAGTCACCGCCCTAGAGGGTCGCCGCGTCGCCCAAGTGCTGGCCTACCCCCTGGCCACATAAAGGCTTTGCAGGCCACGGTAGGTCACGCTGCTCCTGTCCCATGCATGGCTGATGAGGCGCAAATTCGGCCAACGGCGGCTGATGTGGGCCAAAGTCAGCTCCGCCTCCAACTGCGTCAGCGCCGCACCGATGCAAATATGCGGCCCTGAGCCAAAGGCCAACATACTGCCATTGCTGCGCGCCACATCCAGCACCTGCGGCTGCTCAAAGCGGGCCGCATCGCGCAAAGCCTGCGCCAAACTCACAATCACCAAATCATTGCGCGCCAGCTTCTGCCCGCCCAGCACCGTCTCTTGGCACACGCGGCGGGCCGTGTACTGCACGGGCGGCTCAAAGCGCAGCAACTCTCGTACCGCACTGGCGGCCAGCTCAGGCTCGGCCTGCAAAGCCTGCCACGCCGCAGGCTGCTGCAACATATGCAGCACACCCGTGCCCAGCAAATGCCGCGTCGTCTCATGTCCGGCAAACAGCAGCATCGCCGCCTGTGCAATCAACTCATTCTCGCTCTCTAGCTGGCCTTGCTTGAAAGCCCGCTCCAGCGCCTTCAGTAAGGCCCCATCGGCCACACGGCCCTGCACAAACACACGGCGGAAGAAGCTGGCCAACTGCAACAAACTGCGCAGCGCCGCCCGCCACACCGCAGCATGGGCCACAGGTGCGCCAATAAAGGCGGCCAAATCATGCGACCAGCGCGCAAAATCCGCATACTCGGCGGCCGTCACATCGCGCAGGCCCAAAAATTCCACCATCACCTCAGAGGGCAAAGGCCGCGCCAACTCCGCTATCCAATCAAAAGCCTCATCAGCGCCATAACGCGCCTCAATATCGGCACAACGCGCCTCAATCCGCGCTTGCACAAAACCGCGCAGGCGCTCCAGCTCACTGGCTTTAAAGAAATCTTGCATCAAACCGCGCAAACGGCGGTGCTCGGCCCCATCCACAAACAGCATGGCCCGCGCAAACAAAGCCTGAAACGCCAACTGCCCCTGCTTGCCAGTGGCAGGGCTTTCGGCCTCAGCAGCGCTCGCGCTACCCACCCAAGCGCCCGTGCGTGCGGCTGAAAAATGCGCCGTATCGCGCAGCACCGCCTCGGCCAAAGCATAAGAGCTGACCAACCACGCCCCGCCAAAAAAATCCGCACTCCAGCTCAGCCCCTCAGGGCTACGGGCCGCCTCCCACTGGGTGTAAGGGGCATCATGAAAGTGGGGGAAATCAAAAGACATAAGAGACTGCCAGAGCGGCGTAACCCCAGCCTGCTGCAAAAATGGGGGCTGGCCGTAGCGTGAAAATGAAACGAAAAAGCCCAGCAATTTTAGCCAAGTGTGCCGAATGTCGTATTTCCAGCGGCGTTTATCTGGCCACAGCGTTTGGGGCAAATGGAAGGGGCTACATTAGCGCCATTGATGACCCTTGAGTCAGGCCGTGCGCCCTCAGTTGTATGCGCCCAGCTTGGCCCCACTCCGAACAGGAGCCGTTTATGAACACCACACCACACACCCTGCAACAGCCCTTGCGCGCCCTCTTGCCCTCTGGCTTCTCACTGGCCTTGGGCCTGGGCCTCTTGGCCTTGGGCACGGCCCATGCGGCCATTGCGCCCTCACAAAAGCCTTTGCTGTCTTCAGTCACGGGGGCCAAGCCCAATGTCATGATCACGCTGGATAACTCGGGGTCTATGGCCTTTCCTTATCATGAGACTTATGCTATTAACTCTGCGACCTTGCCAGATGAAAAGTATTGGTGTGAAGCACCTCTTTATGGCTGGGATAGCTCAAAGTCTGGTAATGCGCGGTGGGTACAGGGCTGGTATGCAAACGATCGGACTTGCTATACAAGGATTGGTTATACAAGCTCAAGCTATAGACAAAACTCCAATACAAAAGTCAAAGATCCTGCATCAAATACCACTTGGTACGCGATGCGGTCAGCAGATGTAAACCCTATTTTTTACAACCCTCGTTTAACTTACTCCCCACGGGTTAATGAGTATGGCCAAGCCTTGCCCGTGACAGATAACATCCGCTTTATAAGTAATCAAAACACAGCAGAAACCACTTTCTGCTCTGATGATTCGGCAAAAACAAATAATTATAGTTACCTGGGTGGTTATTGGAATACGCGCAGCAATTGTAATAATGCAGGCTATAATCCTGCTTACAGTCAATTAAAGACGATGGTTCCAAAAATTGAGGAGCACACCAGCAGCAGCGCCAATTCGGCATTCACTTGGGTTGTTTGTGATACGCCAGTATACAATACCAGTAAGCAGGAAACAGGCTGCCTGTGGGGGAATATATCTCAAATCGAAGAAATTACGCTCAGTCGCACTACTGCTGTGAAGTTGCCGAGCAACCATCAGCGCACAGATTGCGGCGCCAATGCCACACACTGTAGTGCCGCCGCTGAGCGCCAGAACATTCTTAACTGGTACCGTTACTATGCATTCCGTGCGCCAGCAGTAGCTACCGCCATCGGGATTGCTTTGGCCAATGATGACTACCGCGAGTCACTTCGTATCGGTTACTACAATATCAACGAAGGACAGAGCGCGAACAATGCCTTTATCGGTATTGATTCAAATGCAATTAAGTTTCGTGGCGTTCGCCTATCGAGTAGGGCAAACAATAAGGCGCTATACGACTGGCTTTATGGTCACGGCTCATTCCCTATCGGTGGCACGCCTCTGCATAACTCAGTTGACCGGGTGGCCGATTACTTTGCATTAGAAAGTAAATCTTCAGGTGGGAAGAATCCGACGATCACTGCGGCCAAAGAAAACCCTTGGGCACAAGACCCCTCTAGGTTAGCCAGTGCAAATAATTCTGAACTGAGCTGCCGCCGCTCTTTCAATATCTTGTTCTCCGATGGTGCCTGGAACCAAGGTACGGAAACCATCACAACTGAGCATGATTATGCCGATGCTTCTGTGATTGCTGCTGCGCCATCTACGCCCTTTATTGGCGGCTTTACAAAATACATAGCGAAAGGCTATAGTAACACTGAAGTAGGCCGCAAGCTCTACACGCCATTTGGTAACCCCAATGCAAAAGTAAAGGGTAGCTTATCTGACTTGACAGCCAAATATTTCTGGCACAAAGATTTGCGCCCCGATACTGCCAATGAAATTCAGCCTCGCATGGGTCAGCCCACCACTTGGCAGAATATGGCCACTTACACTGTAGGCTATCTCATTCGCCCGACAGGGGAACTTCCTGGAGCCACAAAGGGCTTGACCTTCAAGCAAATTGAAGATTACAAACGCAACTACATCAGCCTGGGCAGCTCTGCCACCAAACCAACTTGGGCAACAGATGTCACCAGTAATACAGACGAGCAAGGCCGCATTGATGACTTTATTCAAGCTGGCTTTACAGGCGGTGGCGCAGGCTATAGCGTGACCACGCCAGACGATGTGCGCCGCACCTTTGACCTTATCCTCTCTGACATCCTCAACTCCAGCGGTAAAGATGCGGGTGTGGCCCTCACAGGCTCGTCCAGCACCAGCGATGATTTGGCGGGTCGCATCAAATACACGGCAGACTACAAAACCATTGACAACAGCGGCCAGATTGATGCCGTGCGCCTAGATGCTGATGGCAAAGACGGCGAGGCGGTCTGGAGTGCATCCGACAAAATCCCCAGCGCCAGCACGCGCAGGTTTTTTGCCCTAGACGGTGCTGCTGATGAGCGCGTTGTGATCACGCAAAACACCCAACTCAGTGGCTTGCCCAATGGCCTTAAAGCCGCGCTTAACGGCAACGGCAAGCTCAAAACCGACAGCAGCTTCTTGCGCTACCTCTTGGGGGACGACACGCAAACCGATGCCAACGGCGCACTCATGCGTCAGCGCAGTAGCATGATGGCCTCATCCGTGAACTCGGCGCCGCTTTTGGTGGGCAGCCGCCAGAACATGGGCTATGGCCGCACGGCCTCTGGCCTGCCCGCTGCGGCCAAAGACAGCTATGTGGATTTCTTCAAGAAAAAGAACGAAACGCCTGAAATCATCTACGCCGCCACCAACGCAGGCGTGGTGCATGTCATCAACGGCGCTGATGAGAATGACGGCGAAGAAATCCGCAACGCCAGCGGAGCAAAAATTCAGCCCGGTGCTGAAGTTGCCGCCTACCTCATCAAAGACACCATGCCCAAGCTGCAAGACTTCGCCAAGCCCAGCTACAGCTTTGAATACTTGGTTGACGGCCCCTTGGTTGAGCACGATATGTGGGACGGCAGCGCCTGGAAGCAAATGGTTTTTGGCAGCACAGGCCGTGGCGGTAAGGCCGTATTTGCCTTCAACTCACCTTTGAACACAGGCAGCAAACCCGATCGCATTCCCAGCGCCAGCGACTACAAATGGGAGAAAACCTACGCCCATATGGGCCATGTCACCAATGGTGCTGCTGCGGGCATCACCACTGAGGGCAAAGCCATTCTTTTGGTCAACAGCGGCCACTACGCCAACACGGGTGCGGCAGGTTTGTATGTGCTGGACGCCCTAACAGGTGAAGAACTCAAATTCATCGCCTTGCCCTCCACCTATGTTTCGGACATCGGTTTGGGCGGTGTCACCGCTGTGCTCAACGCCAAGCGCCAAATTGTGGCCGCCTATGCGGGCGATGCCAACGGCAATATGTGGCGCTTCAAGCTCTCTGGCTCGCCCAGCCAATGGGGTGTTTCTAACAACCGCCCCTTGTTCACCACCCAAGGCAACCAGCCCATTTACGCCGCCCCAGCGTGGCAGGCCCACCCAGGCAGCAATGGCCATGCTTGCCAAACCCAAGGCCCTGGCAAATGCGGCACCATCGTCACCTTTGCCACAGGCATCTTGCTTGATGAAGACCACCTGAGCAACACCAGCACGCAAAGCATCTACGGCATCTGGGACAACATCGGCATCGGTGAGCCTGATCAAGCCTACAACTTGGGCGCTGGCGGAACCACCAGCTTGGTGCAACAAGAGATTGAGCTGGACTCCGCCACTGCGGGCACAGGCAAATCTGCGGGCCACACCTACTACCGCGTCACCAACAAACCTGTGAACTGGAGCCAACACCGTGGTTGGAAGATTGATATGGGCAAACTGCCCGGCACCACAGGCGAGCGCGTCGTGGGCGACCCCGCCAACATTGGCAGCACAGTCTTCTTCACCAGTGTGGTGATGAACAAATCCGCCATCCTTGAAGACTCCTGCACGGCCAGTGCGGGGGCCGTGAATGTGATGTACGGCATTGACGCCCTCACTGGCAGCCTGCGCCGCGCCTTTGACCAAGATGGCGACAAAAAACTCGATCAGTTCTCTGTGGTTTACCTGCCTGAAGGGGGCTTTACCCGCTCAACCGTTACCACCAACCGCCGTGATCCCAACAGCAACCTCTATGATGCCAACCTGAAAGCGGGCGTGGGTGATGCCAAAGCTGGCGACATCGACCTCTTGGTGCGCGATAAGGCCACTGGTGAAACGGGCTATATCACCGGTGTCATGGGCTCCATTCTTGTGGGTGATGGCCGTGGCAACACAGGCTGGTACCGCACTTGGCGTCCCATCCAGCATTTGCCCGCCAGTTTGCGTTAAGCTACTGGCCGAGACAAAACAAGGATGACCCAATAATGCAAACGCAAACACCTCAGAGTGCGACGGGCAAACGACAGGGCGGCTTCACCATCATTGAGCTGCTCGTCACCGTCACCATCTTGGCGATTTTGATCGCCATCGCCACGCCCTCCATGTCCAGCTTTGTGGCTGAATGGCGCGTCAACGCCGCCATCAACACCCTCAGCCGCGATGTGCGCTTGGCCAAAGCCGAAGCCATCAAACGCTCCCGTCCCGTTATTTTGTGCCCAGCCAACGCAGCGGGCACAGGCTGCGATACGGGCAAAAGCTGGAGCAATGGCTGGATGGCTTTTATTGATGACAACTACAACGATGCTTATAACGACGGTACTGATGAGCTTATCTTGCAGCAGGCCAAATTGCCTGGCGTTGGCAAGTTTGAGCACGGCGTTTCCTCCGTCAAGCTCAAGTTCGTCGCGCAGGGCTTGTTGCAAACACCCCCCAGTGGCAACTTTGTGATTGAGTCCAGCTTGGGTGGCGCTAATCCCAAAGTGCAATGCACGGTCAATGTTGCCCGTACTGCGCGCTTAAACAAAGTTAAAAATCCCCCCAAATGCAAATAAAAACAGCAGGAGACGCAGCATGTATGCACAAACCAAGCTGATGCCCAGTACGCAAAAAGGCGTGGCCCTGATTGAGGTCCTGGTCGCCATTTTGCTCTTAACCATTGGCCTATTGGCCATGGCTGGCCTCACCGTATCGGCCACAGCCCACAACAAAATGTCACAAATTCGCGGCGTCGGCACCATGCTGGTGAATGACTATGCTGAACGCGCCCGCGCTAATTTGCATGGCTTTGATCGCGGCGGCTATGAGATTAAGAATGGCCTGAGCTACACCTTGCCCACCAGTGGCCCCAGCTTGCCCGGCCTGAGCCCCGCCAATAACAATGCCGCTGCCGATGCAATGGCCACATACGACCAAGAAGATTGGGTGCTGGAGGTCTCGCGCCGCCTACCGCGCGGTCGGGTCTATGTTGAAACAGCGGCCCCCGCACCGGGCGATGCTGGTGGCTTGCGCACCATGAATGTCTGGATCAACTGGTTGGAGCAAGAGTCCTCGGTGGATCTGTTCAATGCAGCGCCATCTGGTTGTCCATCTGGTGTGACTGAAATCACAGGCAGCAAATGTATGTTCTTCAAGGTGGCCATATGAGGGAGCCAAGCGTGCAACACCACTACCCACAACGCCAAGCGGGTTTCACCCTGCTCGAACTCCTCATTGCCTTGGCCATTGGCATTTTGCTCATGACCAGCGTGCTCTTGGTCATGAGCAACAGCAGCCGTGGTGCCAAAGCCAGTGAGGCCGATGCCGTTATGTCCGAGGAGGCCATGCTGGTGCTCAACCTCCTGCAACAACAAATTCGCATGGCCGGTTACTCCAACACCAAGGAAGATAGCGGCGTGATGAAACGCCATTTCTCAGGCACGCCTATTTTTGGTTGTGACACAGGCTTTGCTGATTTGAGTCGCCCTTTCGATGATCTCACCTGTGCAGCCACTGGCAGCTCTGCCGCTATTGCGCTTCGCTACGAGGCGGACAATCTCAACACCATCCCGACCAGTGCGGGCGTTCCGACCAATTGTGTTGGTGGCGCTCTGCAGAACACCACTGTCAGCGAAGTCACGGGTGGTGGCAATATTTATTTGTCTGATGCGCGCTATGTCGTCACGACCAACACCCCTCCAGAGCTGGCCTGCCAAGCCCACCCAGGTACAGGTTCCCCCGCTTTGCAACCCCTGATCGAGAATGTTGAATCCGTGCAGTTTTGGTATGGTGTGGCATCCAGCAACAGTCGCCAAGACACACAAATCGTCACCTACCGCACGGCAACTCAGCTTGACAATGACCCAGCCCCAGGCGGCACCAGTCGTTCACACAAATGGGGCAAAGTTTTGAGCGTCAAAATTTGTGTGCTCATGCGCAGCCCTGACCCCCTTCTCGATGGCAGTAGCACAAGCAAAAAATACATCGACTGCGCTGGTGCTCTTGTTGATGCGCCAGACAATCACATGCGCCGCGCGTTCATTACCACTGCGCAGGTGCGCAACCGTGCCGCCATGCCTTTGGCTGTGGAATAAATAGGAATGCAGCCCAAATGCAGAGCGATTTTTGTAGCGATAAAACAGGAAGGTTCAATATGAAAATGCAAAAAAAGTTGATCTCAACCCAGCAAGGTGTGGTTTTGCCCTTGGCTTTGGTGTTGTTGGTGGTTATTTCCATCATTGGTATTTGGGCCATTGGCAGCTCCACCAGCTCAGAGAAAATGATGCAAAGCCAGCGCAGCAACGCCACGGCCCAGCAAGCGGCAGAGCTGGCCTTGCGCGTGTGTGAGGAAGTGGCGATTGAGAACGCAGAAGGCTCAGGCAGCAGGTGGCAAGCATTTCATACCAAAGTCATCGAATCTCCCGCAGTCACCAATGAAAATGACACCTCAGCCCTATGGCGACAGAAAAGCAATTGGCGCTCTGGGGCAACACATCGAATTGATATACCAGCAGGGGAATGGACCAGTTTGAATGCGGGTGAATTGAAAAACTCACCTCAATGTATCGTGCAGAAAATGGGTAGCAACAGCTATTTAATTACTGCTCGCGGCTTAGGGAATGATGTTAAATTCACCAGCCAAAATCAGGAAAAAACAAAAACAGGTGCAGAGGTTTGGTTGCAGTCTGTGATTACCCCTGAATCCTAAATGGCTTAGAAGGCATTAAACATGACACAAAGTAAAAACATCCTCAGCCGAGGCTTTACCCTGATTGAATTGATGATCGTGATCGCCATCATCGGCATCTTGGCTGCTGTGGCACTGCCCAGTTACAAAGAGCATGTCAACAAAGGCCACAGGGCAGACTGCCGCACCGTGGTCAATGAAATTGCACTGCTGCAACAACGCAACTTTTCCAATGTGAATGAATTTTTGCCTAGTTCAGCAGCCACCTTCCCAGCGGCTTATAAAACATGCCCTAAAAATGCATCTGCCAGCCAGAAGAAATACGATATCACTGTGGTTATTGAGACCGCCAATGACAAGCCGCCTGCGTTTGCCATTGCTGCGAAACCTGTTAACGGTATGGCAAATGATCGCTGTCAAGGCTTTTTACTCAACAGCAAAGCACAGGCTGGTGGTGTGGGTAAGAGTGCAACAGTGGCTGTTAATACATCGCCATTAACAGGTACGGTCAGTGGCGTTGATTACGACAGGTGCTGGCGCTAAGTTGAGCTGGGTTTGAAGGGTTTGCCTTTTATTGCAAACCTCAAACCAAGCACGCATCTTCCACAAACGGGCGATCCTTGTGTTCGCCCGTTTTTTTTGAGGACTACAGCGCGTCAAGCCCGCAATGGCTCAGTAGGGGCGTTGCATGCAACGCCCTACGAACTGCTGTGGCATGACGAGGTTTTACCGAATGCCGTCATGGCAAGGCGGGCGCAGCCTGCCGTGCCCCCAGCCCTACTCGCGTCATTGCCGCCGCCGAGCCGCAATCTGAGCCTTTCGCTGCGGTGGAGATGGCGGGTCAAGCCCGCCATGACGCTTAGATAGGGGGGAGATGGCGGATCAAGCCCGCCATGACGCTTAGATAGGGGTGGAGATGGCGGGTCAAGCCCGCCATGACGCTTAGATAGGGGAGAAATGGCGGGTCAAGCCCGCAATGACAAGCTAGGGGGGCGTGACGGGGTGGTTGAAGCCTGTTGAGGACAAGGCCCAATTGACACAAGCCCATGACCACCCCGCCCTAGCGGGCACCCCTCCAGAGGATGGGAATGAAAACCCGAAGGCCTTACTCGCGGCGCAGGGCCGGGAAGAGGATGACATCGCGGATGGAGGCGCTGTCGGTGAGCAGCATGACGAGGCGGTCGATGCCGATGCCGCAGCCGCCGGTGGGGGGCATACCGTATTCCAGCGCACGCACAAAGTCGTGGTCGTAATACATGGCTTCGTCGTCGCCTGCATCTTTGTTGGCCACTTGCGCGTTGAAGCGGGCGGCTTGCTCTTCGGCGTCGTTGAGCTCGCTGAAGCCGTTGCCGATTTCACGGCCCATGATGTAGAGCTCAAAGCGCTCGGTGACTTCGGGGCGTTCGTCATTGGCGCGGGCCAAGGGTGAGATTTCGGTGGGGTGCTCCATGACGAAGGTGGGTTGCCAGAGTTTGTCCTCTACTGCTTCTTCAAAGTAGAGCACTTGCAGGCTGGGCAGGCTGCGGCTGCTGAGGCGGTCTTTGTCTTCGCTCAGGCCCAGCTTTTTCAGGCGGGCAATCAGTGCATCGCGGTCTGTCACTTTGTCGCCAATGTCGGTGTGGGCGGCTATGGCCTCTGGGATGGTGAGGCGGGCAAAGGGCTGGGCCATGTCGATGGCTTTGCCTTGGTAGTCAAATTGCAGGCTGCCAATGGCCTCTTGCGCGGTGTGGCGAATCAGCGCTTCGGTGAAGTCCATGAGGTCGAGGTAGTTCCAATAGGCGGCGTAGAACTCCATCATGGTGAATTCGGGGTTGTGGCGCACGCTGATGCCTTCGTTGCGGAAGCTGCGGTTGATTTCAAAGACGCGGTCGAAGCCGCCCACAATCAGGCGTTTTAAATACAGCTCGGGCGCAATGCGCAAGTACATGTCTTGGTCGAGCGCGTTGTGGTGGGTGATGAAAGGCCGCGCATTGGCACCGCCTGGAATGGGGTGCAGCATGGGGGTTTCGACTTCAAGAAAGCCGTTGGCAACCATGTGTTGGCGCAGGCCAGAGAGCACTTTGCTGCGGGCGCGGAAGCGGCTGCGGGCGGCATCGTCGGTAATCAAATCGACATAGCGCTGGCGGTATTTGATTTCTTGATCGGCCACGCCGTGGAATTTGTCGGGCAGGGGGCGCAAGGATTTGGTGAGCAGGCGCAGTTGGCTGACTTTGATGGAGAGCTCGCCTGTTTTGGTTTTAAAGAGTTTGCCCTCGGCGGCGATGATGTCGCCCAAGTCCCAGTGTTTGAAGGCGGCATAGACTTCTTCGCCCACCGCATCGCGGGCGATATAGAGCTGGATGCGGGCGGCGGCGGCGTCGCCCTCAGAGCCGTCTTGCACGGTGGCAAAGCTGGCTTTGCCCATGACGCGCTTGAGCACCATGCGGCCCGCAATGCGGGTGGGGATGGCGGCCTCGTCGCTGCCGGGCATGTCTTGTGCGTCGTAGGCGGCGTGCAGCTCGGCGGCTTTGGCCTGGGGTTTGAAGTCGTTGGGGAAGGCCACGCCTTTGCCCTCGGCCTGCGCTTGGCGCAGGGCTTTGAGCTTGTCGCGGCGCTCGGCCATGAGTTGGTTGTCGTCTTGGGTGGGGGGCGTGTTGGGGCTTTGGTCTGACATGGGGGCTGCGGGGCGGCGCGGCCCCTGGCTGTGGTGAAGGAGAAAGCCGCCATTTTATCGCCCCGCTGCGCTTGGGGCGGGCAGGGCGGGCGGCACTGGGTAGGGTGTGGGCCTTAGTCTTGCGCGGCGGCCGCTTGCAGGGCGGCCAAGGCGGTTTGCAGGGCGGCGGCATCGCCTTGGTTGGCGATGTGTTGGGCGTGTTCAGCCAGGGCGGCGGTGCCTTGGGTTTTGAGTGCAGAGACGACGGCGGCGGCTTCGCGCGGGTTGGCAAAGCCTTGGCTTTGCAGCAGCTCTTGGCCGCTGGCGGCGCTGAGCTTGAAGTAAAACAGGCCGTCGGCCTCGCGGTATTGTTTGAAGGCGGGTAGGGCGGCTTTTTTGGCTTCGGCCTTGGGCGCGGCGGCGTTTTGCGTCAGTGGGCGGATGCCGACAGCGGTGCGGGCCGCTTGCACCAGTGGGCGGGCCACGGCGCGGGCTTTTTCAGCGCCTTGGCGCAGCAGGGTTTCGACCTCTTGCGGCTGCGCCATGAGTTCGGCGTAGCGCGCGCGCATGGGGGCGATTTCTGCGTCAATGCGCTCAAACAGCTTTTCTTTGGCATCGCCCCAAGCAATGCCTTGGGCAAAGTCTTGCGCGAAGGCGGCGGTTTCGGCTGCGCTGGCGAAGGCTTGGTAGATTTGAAACAGGGCCGAGCCTGCGGTGTCTTTGGGCTCGCCAGGGGCTTTGGAATCGGTGAGGATGCCCATGATTTTTTTGCGCATCTCATCGCGCGGCACAAAGAGGGGGATGGTGTTGCCATAGCTTTTGCTCATTTTGCGGCCATCCAGCCCGGGCAGCAGGGCCACTTGCTCGTCCACTTCAAATTCAGGCGGCAGCAGCAGGGGGGCTTGCGGGCAATAGAGGTGGTTGAAGCTGGCAGCCAAATCACGCGCCATTTCAATGTGCTGAATTTGGTCTTTGCCGACGGGCACTTTGTGGGCGCTAAAGGCAAGGATGTCAGCGGCCATGAGGACGGGGTACATGAACAGGCCAGCGGTCACGCCGTCGTCGGGGTCTTGGCCCGCTTCGGTGTTTTTATCGACGGCGGCTTTGTAGGCATGGGCGCGGTTGAGCAGGCCCTTGCCACCAACGCAGGTGAGGAACCAAGTGAGTTCGGGGATTTCAGGGATGTCGCTTTGGCGGTAGAAGGTGACGCGGCTGGGGTCGAGGCCAGCGGCCAGCCAAGTGGCGGCGATTTCGAGCGTGGATTGCTGGATGCGGGCGGGGTCCTCGCATTTGATGAGGCCGTGGTAGTCGGCCAAGAAGTAGAAGCTATCGACTTCAGGGCGCAAGCTGGCGCGGATGCTGGGGCGAATGGAGCCGACATAGTTGCCCAAATGGGGCGTGCCAGTGGTGGTGATGCCAGTGAGGTAGCGGGTGCGGGTCATGGTGTTCAAGCAGAGAGAAGCTGTTGCGAAAGAATGCGGTCGATGTGGGCAGCCAAAGAGCCTTCGGCCACGGGCCAGAGGGCGGGCGGTGCGTCGTCATAGGCCAAGGGCAGTAGTGTGGCACGGCTGGAGGCGCTGTTGTCACGGATGCCTGTTTGCTGCATGGCGGCGATGATTTTGGCCTCGCGCTTGAGGCGGTGGGCGCGGTAGTAAGCCGTGATGCGCTGCGCGCCCGCGCCTGCGGGCTGGGGCAGTTCGGGGTCGGTTGTGGCCCAGCCGCCCAGCACATGGCCGTGGGCGGGCAGGATGTAGTGCACGCGGTGTTCGGCAAAGACGGCGTCCAGGTCATCGAGCGAGTCCATATAGGCTTGCATGTCGCCATCGGGCGGGGCGATGACGGTGGTGCTGCCGCTGAGGAGCTGGTCGCCTGAGAACAAGATGCCCCAGCCTTCCAGCAGCAGGCAGAGGTGGTTGGCCGCATGGCCGGGGGTGTGGATGCAGCGCAGGCGCAGGGCGGGCTGGCCTGCTGCAGCGGGCAGCTCCAGCACACTGCCGTGGCCCACGGGGTGGCTGGGTTTGAAGATGCTGTGCGCAGGCGCTGTGGGCAGGGAGGCCATGCCCAGCAGCGGCAGGGTTTGGCCTTTGCTGCGGTAAAAGCGTTGCAGCAGCTCGGCGCCAGGGGAGTGATCGGGGTGGGAGTGGGTGCAGATGAGGGCGTGGATGCGCCCGCCTGTGGCTTGCAGAATGTGGCGCATGTGGGCTTTGTGGCGTGGGCCTGCGTCAATCACGATAAAGCCTTGCTCTGGGCGGCCCAGCAAATAGGTGTTGGTGCCCGGGCCGGTCATGTGGCTGGCATTGGCACAAGTGAGGCGCTGCACCACGGCGTTGAGGGCCACGGGCTGGCTGTATTGCCAATCGAGGGCGATGACTGTGCTTCCATCGGGGCTGCGCATTTCCACTTCAGCGTAGGCGATGTGTTCGGGCGTGAGCCGCAGCAAATCGCCTTGCTGTGTGGCCTCACGCGCCCAGTAAAAGGGCGCAGGCAAGGGCGCAGCGTGGGCTTGGGCCAGCATGGCCGCCGCGCCCCCATGCTGCTGTGCTTGCAGGCTGTGCAGGGCGTCCTCAGTGGGTGCAATCATGGGGTAGCGCTGGCGGTCTTGCCAATCGTCCTTGTGCAAGGGCAGCCAGACGGCGTTGATTTGCTCTTGCATATCGGGTGCCACGCTTTGGCCCTGTGGGGCCAGCGCCATAAAAAAGGCGGTGTGAAAAGGGCGCTTGAAGCTGGCGGGCGGCAGGCGGTCGCAGACCCAAGCCAGGGCTTCAAGCTGCGGGCGCAAGCCCAGAGCCGCCAACTGCGGCCACAGGGGCTGTTGGCGTTGCAGGCCAGCCAGCACGGCGGGGGCGATGGCTTGGCCTTGGGCATCGCAAGCGAGCAGCAGGCCCATTTCCTCAAAGCATTCGCGCACGGCGGCCAGCGCCTGCTGCCGTGTGAGGGCGGGCCAAGCGGCAGGGCAGTGCGCCGTCCAGTGCTGCGCCCACTCCGCCTCGTCGGCATCGACACGGCCCCCAGGAAAGACATACATGCTGGGCACAAAGCTGGTTTTGGCGGTGCGCTGGCTGATGAGCACTTCAGTGCCCGCCGCGCCATCGCGCAGCAGCATGAGGGTGGCGGCAGGTAGGCGCGGGCTGGCGGGGGCGGTATCAGTCTGGGCAGTCATGCTTGGCTCTTTTCTGTCGCCTGCTTTTGCGCCATGCGGGCGCGCAGCTCGGCTTGCAGGGCGCGCAATTGCTCACGCGGGTCGATTTTGGGCTGGGTTTCTTCTAGGCGCATTTCAGCAATGAAGCGGCTGGGCTTGCTGCGCACGCTGCCCTTGCCTTTTTTGCGGGTTTTGGGCCAGCTCACCAGCAGGCTGCGCTGGGCGCGGGTGATGCCCACATACATCAGGCGGCGCTCTTCTTCCAAGCGTTCGAGCAGGGCTTGGGCGGCGGGGCTGGGCGCTTGGCCCTGCTCTTGCGCGGCCTCGGCATCGGCCAGCTCGCCCTCGCGGTCAAAGGGCAGGGTGCCTTCGCTCACGCCAGCCAAAATCACATGCGGCCACTCCAGGCCCTTGGCCGCGTGCAGGGTCGATAGGGTGACTTCATTGCGCTCGCCCTCGCGCTCGCTCAAGGTGGAGAGCAAAGACACGGTTTGAATCACTTGCAGCAGGGTTTTCTCTTCTTCGGCCAAATTGTCGTGGCCTTCCTCGCTGGCTTGGCCGCCGCAGCGTTTGGCCATCCACTGAATAAAGTCCTGCACATTGCTCCAGCGGCTGCTGGCCTGGCTTTCGTGGTCAGAGACTTCAAACAAATGGCGCTCGTAGTCGATGTCTTTGAGCCATTGTTGCAGCAGCTCCAGCGCCGCTTGTTGGCCCTTGGTTTGCTGCGCTTGCGCTTCCAAATCATTGATGTAGCGGCCAAATTCGTGCAAATCTTCTACCGTGCTTTTGCGCACAGCGCCCTCCAAATAGGGCGAGAACAGGGTTTCAAACAAGGATTCTTTGCTGCGTGTGGCCAGCTCGCCCAAATGCCCCAAACTGGTGTGGCCAATGCCGCGCTTGGGCGTGGTGATGGCGCGGATGAAGGCGGGGTCGTCATTGGCATTGGCCAGCAGGCGCAGCCAAGCGCAGAGGTCGCGGATTTCGGCGCGCTCAAAAAAGCTTTGCCCGCCTGAGACTTTGTAGGGGATGCTGACTTTGCGCAGGGCCTGCTCATAGACCTTGGCCAAGTGGTTGGCGCGGTAGAGGATGGCGTAATCGCTCCACTCAGGGCGGCGCTGGGCGCGGCCCTCTAAAAACGCCGCCTCAGCTTGGCGGTGCAGGCGCTGGATGTGCTGCACGGCGCGCTCGGCTTCTTCCTCCTCGTTGTCGCAATCGGCCACGCGCACGGGTTCGCCCTCGCCCAGCTCGCTCCACAGGCTTTTTTCAAACAGCTTGGGGTTGCCGGCAATGACGCTGTTGGCGGCCCGCAGCACGCTGTTGACGGAGCGGTAGTTTTGTTCAAGCTTGATGACTTTGAGCTGGGGGTAGTCTTGCGGCAGGCAGCGCAAATTATCCAGCGTCGCGCCGCGCCAAGCGTAGATGGATTGGTCGTCATCGCCGACGCAGGTGAAGGCCGCGCGCTCACCCGTGAGCAGGCGCAGCAATTGGTATTGCGTGGCACTGGTGTCTTGGTATTCGTCCACCAACACATGGCCCAGCAGTTTTTGCCACTTCTCGCGCACTTCCTCGTGCTCGGCCAAAAGCTTCAGCGGCAGATTCACCAAGTCGTCGAAATCCACGCTTTGGTAGGCCAGCAGGCGTTCCTCATAGCGGCGCATGATGCTGGCGGCCAGCACCGCATCCATATCGCCTTGTGCGGCGGCCAAGGCTTGCTCGCTGTTGAGGCCCTCGCTCTTCCAGTTGGAGATTTGCCACTGCCAAGCGCGGGCTTGCTTGTTGTCGGTCAGGCCGCCCGCGTCTTTCAAAATGCCCAGCACATCGTCAGATGAGAGGATGGAGAAATTGGGTTTGAGGCCAATGCGCTCGCCGTCCTCACGCAAAATGCGCACGCCCAAGGCGTGAAAGGTGCAAATGACGACCTTGCCTGCCGCGCGGCCCACCAGTTGGCGCGTGCGCTCACGCATTTCAGCCGCCGCTTTATTGGTAAAAGTGATGGCGGCAATGCGCTCGGGCGACATGCCAATTTGAATCAAGCGGGCGATTTTTTGCGTGATGACCCGTGTTTTGCCTGAGCCCGCGCCCGCAATCACCAAGCTCGGGCCATCAAGATGGTGGACGGCTTGCAATTGGGCGCTATTGAGTTGCTGGGTCATGGCGGGGCTGGGGGGTAAAAAGAAAAAGCAAAGGCGGCTATCTTAGGCCGTGGCGTGCAAACATCATGGGCGGCGGGTCAATTGTTTATTTGCTGATAAAACCGCGCAAATGCAGCGCCAGCACGGATAATGCCGCCTAGCTGTGCGCTGCCGCCCTCAACAAGCTGCAAGGTAGAGCTGGTCGGTGTGATAGGTGCTCAGACGATAGGCTTGGCTTGGCGTGGGACTGCCAGAACGCTGGAATACATCTTTTTCTGGAGAGTCCCAAATGGACAATAAATTATATGTAGGCAACCTGCCTTACAAAGTGCGAGACAACGATTTGCGCGAAATCTTCGCGCCTTTTGGTGAGGTGCAGAGCGCCCAAGTCATGATGGAGCGCGGTACAGACCGCTCTAAAGGCTTTGGCTTTGTGGAAATGGCCGATGGCGCACAAGCCCAAGCGGCGATTGCAGAGCTGCATGACCAGCCTTTCGGCGGCCGTCCCCTGATTGTGAATGTGGCCCGTCCTATGGAGCCCCGTCCTCCCCGCCAGTTCGGCAACCGCAATGGCGGTGGCAACGGTGGTGGTGGCTTCCGTGGTGGTCGTGATTTCGACCGCTACTGATAGCTGCTGGCCCAGGCCGCAAACAACCCGCCCACTGTGGCGGGTTTTTTTGTGCCTGCTGGTTGGGGCGGGGTGTTCCAACAGTGGCCCAGTCTGGCGCGGTGCTGCGCCTAGGCAGTGCAGGCTTGGCTTTCTAGAATGGAACGCACTTTTGTTTTGGAACCAGAAAGGCCCGCCATGTCTGCAACCGCTTTTGCCCTCGATATTTCTGCTCGCCCCCATGATTTGGGTGGCGGCTTTCAGGTGGCCCGCCTGCTGCCGTTTAGAAAGCGGCGCATGGTTGGGCCGTTTGTGTTTTTCGACCACATGGGGCCGATGGACTTGGCCGCAGGCATTGCGCCTGAGCTGGATGTGCGCCCGCATCCGCACATTGGCCTGTCCACCGTCACTTATTTGTTCAGCGGCGCACTGACCCACCGCGACAGCTTGGGCTTTCAGCAAGAGATTCAGCCTGGTGCGGTCAACTGGATGACGGCAGGCCGTGGCATCACCCACAGTGAGCGCCTGGAATTTGCCCGCGCCCACGGCGCACACATGAATGGCATACAAGCTTGGGTGGCTCTGCCCGATGAGGCCGAGGAATGCGCGCCCAGCTTCAGCCACCATGCGGGCGTTGCGGCCCTGCCTGAATTTGACGAGGGCGGCGTGCAGGGCCGCCTGTTGGCGGGGGCCAGTGCGGGCTTGCAGGCCCAAGTGCCGACGCACTCGCCGCTGTTCTATTGGCATTGGCAAATGCAGGCAGGGGCGCGCCACAGCTTGGGCGCAGATTACAGCGAGCGCGCGCTGTATGTGGCCTCTGGCGCGGTGGAAGTGGCCAGCGCCCATGCGGGCGACTCGGGCCGCTTGGCCCAAGGGCAAATGCGGGTGTTGGCTGGCCAAGCGACTGCGGATGTGCGCGCGCTGGAGCCCAGTGTCGTCATGCTGCTGGGTGGTGAGCCCGTGGGCGAGCGCTTTATCGACTGGAATTTTGTCTCATCAAGCCAAGAGCGCTTGGCGCAAGCCCGCGCCGATTGGCAGGCGGGCCGCATGAAGCTGCCCGTGGGCGATGAGGCCGAATGGGTGGCCTACCCCTAAAAGCTGGGCTGATAGGCATTGGCATAAGCCTCTAGGCCGATTTGCACCACAGTGGCCACATCGGCCCCTACCTCGTCGGCAAACTCGGCCTGCGCCTGCACAATGGCGCGTTGAAAACCCGCCAGCCACACCAGCCCCAGCGGGGTAAAGGCAATGCGCTTGGCGCGGGCATCTTGGGCATCGGCCTGCTTTTCGACCAAGCCCCAAGCCTCGCACTGCGCCACCAAGCTGGCCATGGCCTGCTTGCTCATGCCCGCAGCGGCGGCCAAATCGACCAGCCGCGAGCCCTGCAAACTCAAATGCCGCAGCACATGAATCTGCGCCGCGCTGATGTGGTCTTTGGCGGCCAAATTCGACAAAGCCAGCGGCAGTTCAGGGTCGTGGGCCAGCAAAGTCAGCACCCGCGCATCAAAACGGCGCATGGCATGGCCCAGCAAACGACCCAAATGCGCCAGCCGCCAAGCGTCATCGGCTAAAAAATCCATCACAGCCTCGAATTGGTCAATCAAACTGACTAAATTATGCGGCAAAACGCATCTATAAACTGATACATTACTGTTCATCAACACAGCAATGTGTTTTCATACAGTATCTTTTAAAGGAGCCGAAGATGGCGACAAAAAACACCCCCGCAGTGGAAGTCGATAGCGAAAAAGCCAAAGCCCTGGCCGCCGCCTTGGCGCAGATTGAAAAACAATTCGGCAAAGGCTCCATCATGCGCTTGGGCGAAGGCGAGGCGCTGGAAGATGTGCAAGTGGTCTCCACAGGCTCGCTTGGGCTGGATGTGGCCTTGGGCGTGGGCGGCCTGCCCCGTGGCCGTGTGATTGAAATCTACGGCCCTGAGTCCAGCGGCAAAACCACTTTGACCCTGCAAGTGATTGCCGAAATGCAAAAGCAAAACGGCCAATGCGCTTTTGTGGATGCCGAGCACGCGCTGGATGTGCAATACGCGCAAAAAGTGGGGGTGGATGTGCACAACCTCCTCATCAGCCAGCCCGATACAGGCGAGCAAGCCCTAGAGATTGTGGACAGCTTGGTGCGCTCAGGCGCGGTGGATTTGATTGTGGTGGACTCGGTTGCCGCACTGGTGCCCAAAGCCGAGATTGAGGGCGATATGGGCGACAGCCTGCCCGGCTTGCAAGCCCGCCTGATGAGCCAAGCCCTGCGCAAGCTCACCGCCACCATCAAGAAAACCAACTGCACCGTGGTCTTCATCAACCAAATCCGCATGAAGATTGGCGTCATGTTCGGCAGCCCTGAAACCACCACGGGCGGCAATGCACTCAAGTTCTATTCCTCCGTGCGCCTTGATATCCGTCGCATCGGCTCTATCAAAAAAGGCGATGAAATGGTGGGCAATGAAACCCGCGTGAAAGTGGTGAAGAACAAAGTCGCGCCGCCTTTTAAGCAGGCCGAATTCGACATCATGTACGGTGCGGGCATCTCCCGTGAGGGCGAAATTCTCGACTTGGGTGTGGCCCAGAAAATCGTCGATAAATCAGGTGCTTGGTATGCCTATAAGGGCGAAAAAATCGGCCAAGGCCGCGACAACTCGCGTGAGTTTTTGAAAGAAAACCCTGAGCTGGCGCGTGAGATTGAAAACCTCATTCGTGAGCAATTGGGCGTGAATGCCATGCCTGGCGGCGCGGCCAATGGGGTTGGTGCCGATGCGGATGGCGTGATTGACGCGCCCGAAGCCTAAGCCAGAGCAAAGCGCCGAGTCGCCCCATGCGCCCGAATAAGACCCCGCCCAGCCTCAAAGCCCGTGCCCTGCGCCTGCTGGCTGGGCGCGATTACGGCATGGCCGAGCTGGAGCGCAAACTCGCCCCCCATGCCGAAAGCGCCGAGGCGCTGGCGGCTGTGTTGGCTGAGCTGCATGAGAAGGGTTTTATCAGCGACGAGCGGGCGGCGGCCTCTTTGCTCTACCGCCGCGCCGACAAGCTCGGCAGCAGCCGTCTGCTGATGGAATTGCGGCAAAAAGGCTTTGCCGATGATTTGATTGCCGAGCACGCCGAGGGCTTGCGCGAAAGCGAAGCCGAACGCGCTCAGGCCGTGTGGCAAAAGCGTTTTGGGCACAAACCGCAAAGCCCGCAAGAGCGGGCCAAACAAATGCGTTTTTTGGCCAGCCGTGGGTTTGCTGGCGATGTGATTGGCCGCCTTATGCGCAGCGTGGGCGCGGCAGAAGACGAAGCATGAAGGACAAAAAATGAAAGCCATTGAATACACTTGGCGCAGCTTGCGCTTGATGGGCATCATTGCTGTGGTGTTGGGCCGCAAATTTTGGGACATTTGCTGAAACCTGCGCTGCGCCGCAAGCATGAAGCCAAGCCCTAAAATGCCCCACATGATGAAAGCCGATATTTGTATTCGTGGTGCGGGCATGGTGGGCAAAACCCTGGCCCTGCTGCTGGCGCGTGAGCGCCTGAGCGTGGCCTTGGTGCGTGGCCCAGATGACCGCCAGTCTGAGGGCAGCAAGGTCGATATCCGCTCTTACGCCATCAATGCCCAAAGCCGTGCGCTGCTGCAAAGCCTCAAAGTCTGGCCCGAAGCCGCCAGTGACGCCTGCGCCATTGAGCAAATGCTGGTGCGCGAGACCGCAGGCGCGAGTTTGCATTTTCAGGCCGAGGGTGAGCAGCCCCTGGCGCATATTGTGGATGCCACCGTGCTGGATGCCCAATTGGAACAAGCCCTGCGCTACCAAAGCGGCATTCAAATCGTGGCCGATAGCGTGCCTGCGCCGCTGACGGCGGTGTGCGAAGGCCGCGACAGCGCCAGCCGCGCCGAATGGGGCATCCGCTACGAGGCCCACAGCTACGACCAACACGCCATCGCCACCCATTTGTATTGCGAAAAACCGCACGCCCATATCGCCCATCAGTGGTTTGGCGAGGGCGGCAGTGTGCTGGCCCTGCTACCACGGGCGGCTTTGCCTGAGGGTCAAAACAGCGGCTGCACCGTGGCCTTGGTGTGGGCGCAAACACCCGCCCGCACTGTCGAACTCATGGCGCTGGATGAGGCCGCCTTTTGTGAGGCTTTGCAAAACGCCTGTGGCCAGCAACTGGGGGCCATGCACATGCTGGCACCCCGTGCCGTTTGGCCCCTGCGCTTGGCGCAGGCGCAAAGTTGGTGTGGCGAGCAAAACGGCAAATCTTGGGTCTTGCTGGGCGATGCTGCCCACAGCATGCACCCCTTGGCGGGGCAGGGCTTGAATGTGGGCTTGGCCGACGCGCAAGCCCTGGCCGCGCATTTGGCCGCCCGTGCAGCTTTCCGTAGCGTGGGCGATGTGCGCCTGCTGCGGGCTTGGGAGCGCGAGCGCCGTGCCCACTGGCAGCAAATGCGTTTGGCTACCGATGGTCTGCAACGCCTCTTTAGCCACCCCAGCCCTGCTGCGCAAATGTTGCGGCACTGGGGCATGCAAGGCGTCAATCGCCTGCCTGTGCTCAAGCAATTGGCCCTGCGCGGTGCGCAAGGGCAGGGGCCACGCTTGGGCCTTTCGTCCATTTTGCCGCCCCTGCCATCTTCGCAATAGCCGCAAATGCGGCTGCGGCATCGAGGGGCTGCTAGGATGCAGCCCATTCTTTTGCTTTGAGGTCACCCGATGAAATTACGCACCCTTGTTCTGGCTTTTGCGGCCATTGGTTTAACCGCTGCTGTGGTGGCGCAACAGGCGGTGCAACGCCCTGGGCCTGTGGCGGCGCAGGCGGCGCCTTCGCTGAAAGCGGCTGAAGCCAGCATCCGCAAAAACTTGGCGGCGCGTTTGCGCGAATTGCCGAAAATCGATGAGGTGAGAAGCACGCCGATTGCGGGCCTGTATGAGGTGCGCATGGGCAATGAAGTGGTGTATGCCGATGCGAATGCCGACTATGTGATTCAAGGTGACATCATTGATGTGAAAAAGGGCCAGAACCTGACCCAAGAGCGCATGGAAAAGCTCAGCCAAGTGGACTTCAAAAAACTGCCTTTGAAAGACGCTTTCAAAATCGTGCGTGGCAATGGCCAGCGCCAATTGGCCGTGTTTGAAGACCCCAACTGCGGTTATTGCAAAAAGTTTGAGGCCGATTTGCAGCAAATCAACAATGTCACTGTGCATGTTTTCTTGCTGCCGATTTTGGGCGCGGATTCGCAAGAGAAGTCGAAAAACATTTGGTGCAGCAAGAACCGCGTGGGCACTTGGCAGGCTTGGATGCTGAACAACCAAGTGCCGCCGCAAGTCAATTGCGACACCAGCGCGCTGGATCGCAATGTGGCTTTTGCGCAGAAAAACCGCATTCAGGGCACGCCCGCCATCATCTTCAGCGATGGCACACGGGTGCCTGGCGCTGTGCCTGCGGCGCAAATTGAGGCCATACTCAAGGCCCAAGCACGCTAAAAGCCCAGGGCGGCTCAGCCTTGGGGCGGGGCGGCTTGGCTTCATAATGGCGGCATGTCAGTTTTCGCCCCATCATCTTCGCCCGCGTCTGTGCATTACGCGGTGGACGCCAGCCGCACGCAGGCGCATTTGTTCCACATTGAATTGACGCTGGCGCAGCCGCAAGCGCAGCAGCAGTTGAGCCTGCCTGCTTGGATACCTGGCAGCTATATGCTGCGCGAGTTTGCCCAACATTTGCAGGGCTTGCAGGCCGAACAGAACGGGCAAACGGTGGCCTTGATGCAGTTGCGCAAAGACCGCTGGCAGGTGGACTGCGTGGCGGGCCAGCCGCTGCGCTTGCGCTATGCCGTGTATGCCTTTGATGCCTCGGTGCGTACGGCCTGGCTCGATAGCGAGCGCGGCTTCTTCAACCCCACCAGCCTGTGCCTGATGGCCCAAGGGCAAACGGATGCGGCGCACAGCTTGCGCTTGCAAGTGCCCGCACACTTTGCGGGCAGTGTGGCGGCGGCGGTGCAGGCCACAGATGGCCTGTATACCTTTGCCGATTACGACCATTTGGCCGATACGCCCTTTGTCTTTGGCCGTCGGCTTTGGCAGGGCGAGTTTGAGGCTGGGGGTGCGCAGCATGTGTTTGTGCTGGATGGCGCGCCTGCCTGCTTGGATGGCCAACGCTTACTGGCCGATGCCCAGCGCATTTGTCAAGCCCAGCATGATTTTTGGCAGCCCGCAGGCGGCAGTCCTTTGTTTGGGCGCTATGTTTTTATGCTGCACGCCACTGAGGGCAGCTATGGCGGCCTAGAGCACAAGCAAAGCACGGCCTTGGTCTGCACACGCAAGGCATTGCCGCGACTAGGCATGGGCGAGCCAACGGCCGATTACATCAATTTGCTCGGCCTTATCAGCCACGAGTATTTCCACAACTGGAATGTCAAGCGGATGCGGCCGCAAGAGCTGGCGCAATACGATTACAGCCAAGAGAACTACACCGAGTTGCTGTGGTTTTTTGAGGGCCTGACCAGTTATTACGATGATTTGTTTCTGTACCGCACGGGTTTGATTTCACCTGCGGCTTATTTGGGCTTGCTCAGCCGCCACTGGCAGGGGCTGGAGCAAACGCCCGGCGCGGCGCTGCAATCGGTGGCGCAATCGAGCTTCGATGCCTGGGTGAAGTATTACCGCCAAAACGAAAACACCCCCAACAGCACGGTGAGCTATTACGGCAAGGGCGCTTTGTTGGGCCTTTGCCTTGATTTGACCCTGCGCCATGAAGGGCAGGGCAATTTGGATGCCGTTATGCGCCTGCTGTGGCAGCGCAGTGCGGGCGGGCCCATCAGCGAAGCCGATATTGCCACCGCACTGGCGCAAGTAGGGGGCCGCAGTTATGCGCCTGAGCTGGCCGCCTGGGTGCACGGCACAGAGGCTTTGCCCCTGCCAGCGCTGTGGGCGCAATGGGGCGGCAGCTTTGCCGAGCCGCAACTGAGCTGGGCGCAGCGCTTGGGCCTGCGTGTGCAAGAGGGCGCGGCGGGCATTCAAATCACCCATGTGTTGCGCGGTGGCGCGGCTGAGGCGGCAGGTTTGGCCGCTGGCGACGAATGGCTGGGCCTGAGCGTGGACGGCCAAAGCTGGCGTTTGCGCCAGCTCGAACAACTGGACTGGCTGCTGCCCAGCGCAGTGCAAACAGGGCAGGCCGATTGCGAGTTGCTGCATGTGCGCGATCAGCGCATTTTGCGCAGCGTGTTGCGCCTGCCTGCTGCGCCCGTGGCCATCAGCGGCGCCATGCTGATGCCGCCTGAGGCCATGGCCGCCTGCTTTGATGCCCGCCCCAGCGCAAGGCTGTCTGCATGAAGCGGCGCTGGTCTTGGCTGACGGTGGGCCTGCTGGTGCTGGGCCTGCATGTGGCGTTTTTGCTGTGGGCGCAAAGCCTGTGGCAGCCCAAAAGCCGCATTCAGCTTATGGCCGAGCCGATTTATGCCCGCCTGATTGCCCCCAAAGAGCCTGCCGCCCTGCCCAAGCCGAGAAATCCGCAGCAAGCCCCAGCGCCTGCGCAACCGCAGGCGGCGGTGCAAAAACACAGCGCCGTGGCCAGCCGCCCTTTGCCTGAGCCAACGGCGGCCCCTACCCCAGTGCCTACCACTGTGCCGCAGCCCACGGCTGCGCCCAAAGTGCCTGAGCCGCAGCAGGCGGGGCCGGTGGAGATACCGCCGCCACCGCCTATGGAGCAGCCCCTGTTTGCAGCGCTGGAAGATGACTGGCCTGAGCCTGTGCCCACGCCCAGCCCCACACCAACGCCCACCGAATGGCCGAGCAAGCCTGCCGAGCCTGCGGATGATGGCTTGGCCGATGTGCCTGAAGCGCCTGAGCGCCCCGCTGACAATCCGATTTTGGCCGTGGATGCGGGCCTGAGCCCCGGCGAGACGGTGCTGCAAGCGGGGCAGGATGATGGCTATGGCGAAAGCAACAGCAGCAGCGACAGCAAGCTGGCCAATGGCGCAGAGGACAGCACAGGTACGACCGATGTGTACCAAGATTGGCCCAGCGACACCCGCATCAATTTGAAGGTGTCGGGCTATTTCAGGGGCAAGGTGACGGGCAATGGGCAAGTGACTTGGCAGCGCCAAGAGGAGCGCTATCAGGCGCAGGTGGCCATGAGCTTTGGCATAGGCGGCTTCACCATGACCAGCCAAGGCGCGGTGACGGACGAGGGGTTGAACCCCAGCATTTTTGAAGAGAAAGTGATGGGCCGCATTCGCAGTGCCCGCTTTGAGCCCGACACCATCACCACGGGCAGTGGCAAGCGCATCCCTAGGGCGGGCCTGAACCAAGGCTTGGGCACAGGCACTTTCCAAGATTCGGCGAGCCAATTTGTGGAGCTGGCTTGGCGCTTTGCCACGGGCCGCGCCAGCCTGGCCCAAGGGCAAACCGTGACTTATTGGTTGGGCCGCCCCGAGGGGCTATACCAATATGTGTTCGATATCAGTGGCCCCCACCCCATGGACTTGCCCAAGCTGGGCACGGTCAATACTTGGCATTTGGTGCCTCGGCGCATTCCGCGCTTGAGCAAAGACGCCATTTACGGCGAAATATGGGTGGCCCCCAGTTTGCAATACCTGCCGGTGAAGATTCGTATGCGCAATGACACGGGCATGACCATCGATATGCTGGTCGATAGCATTGAGCAAGCCGATGCGGGCAGGGCCGTACAACCTTAAATTTCTCATCCAGCAGTATGAAAAAAATCGTGATTTTGATTTCAGGCGGCGGCTCCAATATGGCCGCCATCGTGCGCCGTGCACAGGCCGAAGACTGGGCCGCCAGCTTGGGCGCAGAGGTGGCTGCCGTCATCAGCAACAAGGCCGATGCGGGTGGCTTGGCTTGGGCACAAGAACAGGGCATTGCCACAGCGGTGCTGGAGCACAAAGCCTATGACAGCCGCGAGGCATTCGATACCGCCTTGGCCCAAGAGATAGACCGCTTTGCGCCCAGCTTGGTGGTGCTGGCGGGCTTTATGCGCATTTTGACGCCCGCTTTTGTGGCGCATTACAGCGGGCGTTTGCTCAATATCCACCCTTCTTTATTGCCCGCATTCCCCGGCTTGCACACGCACCAGCGCGCCATTGAGATGGGCTGCCGCTTTGCGGGGGCCACCGTGCACCAAGTCACGGCAGAGCTGGACCACGGCCCGATTTTGGCGCAGGCGGCCGTGCCTGTCTTGCCCGAAGACAGCGCCGACAGCTTGGCCGCCCGTGTGCTCACGCAAGAGCACATCATCTACCCGCAGGCGGTGTTTGATTTCTTCGCGCAGGCCGCCCAATAGGGCCGCCGCAGCTTAAGGCTGCTTGGCGTGGAAGTGGACGATGTCGCCGTTTTGCAGCTCAATGCGCTCAGGCGGCATACCCAAGGAGTTCAAGGTGTGCAAATCCAGCGTCAGGCGCTGGCCTTGGCGGGTGATTTCAATGCGGCGCATATCGGCATCGCGCAGCAAATGCCCGCCTTGGGCAATGGCAGCGGCCAAGCTGAGCTTGTCGGCCCCAATCGGGTAAATGCCGGGGCTGTGAATGCGGCCTTCCAAACGCACGGTTTGGCTGCGGTGTTCAATGATGTGCAGTTGCACCTCGCCCTGGTTCAGCGCTTCTTGCAGCTCAATGCCCAGCAGGTCTTGTGCTTGCTTGGCGGTCAAACCTTCTAGGCGGTAAGCCCCCCAGCGGCCCAAATCGACCACGCCATCGGCATTCACGGTGATGCGGTTTTGGCTCAAATCGCCTGAGCCTTGGCTCATATTGATTTGCAAGACATCGCCTGAACCAATGCGATAAGGCCCAGAGATGCTGCTGAGGTTTTGCAAAGGGCTTTGGGGCTGTGCTGTGCTGCGCCTTGCAGGGCTGACGCTGCGGCTGCTACGGGCTACGGTGCCAGCGGGTTCGTGGCCGAGCAGGTGGTGCACGCCTTCGCGCTCTTGCGGGCTTTGGGCGCTGAAGACAGCAGGTTCCTGCTGGCTGCTTTGCAGGCCAGAGCAAGCCGCCAAGCCCAAAGCCAAGGGGAGGGTGAGGAGAGAAAAGGGCCGCAACATCATGCGCTTATCTTACTGCGGCCAAGCCGCATAATCTGAGGCCATGAAGCAGCCCTTTTTTACTTTTTTCACCCTTTTGGCCGCTGGCTGGGCCTTGAGCCTGACGGCACTGGCGCGCCCGCCTGTGCCCAGCCCCACGCCCACAAATGAGGCCGCTTGTATTGCGCCTTACCAGTTCATTGAGCTGCGTGAGCAAGACACGGGCGCAGAGACTGACAGCTACGGCAGCCGCAGCGCCATTTTGGGTGCGTATGAGCGCATCAGCCCCGATGGGCGCTTTGTGCTGCGCAGTTTTTCAGGGCGGCGGCTGGGCGATGTGGCCTTGATTGAATTGCCCGCACCTGGCCAAAGCCCGCAAGTGCGGCGCACTTATGCCACGCCGCTGGCCAATGAAGCCTTCCCCGTGCAGGGCAGTTGGCGCTATTTGGTGAGCCCGAATGGGGCGCATTACCGCTTCGCTGATGTGCTGCGCCAAGGCCGTAAAGCCAAACCCGTATTCAAAGGCGGCATGACGGGCTTTTACGCTGCCGCCGCCGAGCTGCCACCCGAGCCAGAGCAGGCCGCAGGGCAGGTGCGCATCCGTTCTTTGAGCTGGCCGCAGGGCGATGGCCTGCACAATCAAGGCGTGGGTGCTTTAACGGCCCGCACCATCACCGTGGATACGCAGCGCAATCGCATTGTGGCCGACAGTGGCCGCCAGCATGTGTGCGCTGAGCGCAGCCGTGAAGACGGCACGCATTACGCTTTGCCCATGATCAGCGCCGATGGTTTGGCCTTTGCCGCCATGCCGCAAAACCCACGCCAAGGGCAGGTGAGTATGCGCATTTACGGCTTTGGGCCGCAGGGCAAGGGCTGCGAGTTGCAGCAAGATTTTGGTTTTGCCAGTGGCAAGGCGATTTTTGGCCGCACACGGGCCGAGGCCCAGCCCCATGTGGCGGGCGCGGATGTGGCGTTTGAGGCCGATGGGCAAATCTGGTGGTACAGCCGCCTGCTGCAACGCGCTTTTGCCCTGCAACCGCCGCTGGCTTTGATTGGCGAGACGCGGGGCGAGTGGCTGCCCACGGCGTTTCCGGGCTTGGCCGATGATGGTCGCATCATCTATGGCGTGAGCTACCAAGACTGCCAGCACAAGCCCTGCCGCCGCCGGGTCGGCTATATCGTGGCCGATCCCTATCAATTGCCCGAATGGCAGCAAGTGCGCCAACGCATCCGCCGCGCGGGCTTGCCGCCCGCTTGCATCAGCCCAGCAGCGGTGCAGCAAGCGCGCCAGCATTTTGCGCAGCAGCATGGTTTGTCCCTAGATTGAGCGCCCTTTGCCCTTGGTTTTGTGGGTTCCCCTTCGCTAGAATGGGTCGATTGTTTTTACCAGAGCACACCCCTCATGTCTGCCCCTGCCACTGCCCCCGCTGATTGGGCGCGTTTTAACAACAGCTTTGACCTGCACGCCAAATGGCGGCGCAGCTATGCCATGCGCCTGCAAGTGCTGGCTGATTGGTTGCGCACGCACGAGCTGGTGGACGATGCCGTGCAAGACAAATTGCAACAGCTTGAGCAACAACTGCGCTCAGACAAGCTCATGGTGGCTTTTGTGGCCGAGTTCTCGCGCGGCAAGTCTGAGCTGATTAACGCCATCTTTTTCGCCGCCTACGGCCAGCGCATCATGCCTGCCAGTGCGGGCCGCACCACCATGTGCCCGACTGAGCTGGGCTGGGATGCCAGTGCGCCGCCCTGCTTGCGCCTGTTGCCGATTGAAACCCGTTTGCAGCCGCAAGCGCTGCTGGAGTGGCGCTCCGCGCCTGAAACCTGGACCCAAGTCGATTTGGATGTGGGCGATGCCCAGCAACTGGCGCAAGCGATTGAAAAAGTGGCCGAGCTGATTGCCGTGACGGTGGATCAAGCCCGTGCTTTGGGCTTTTGGCACGATGAGCGCCCCGAAGACAACCCCCCTGTGGATGCGCAGGGCATGGTGGAAGTGCCGCGCTGGCGTCATGCGCTCATCAATATTGCCCATCCCTTGCTCAAGCAAGGCTTGGTGATTTTGGACACCCCGGGCTTGAATGCCATAGGCGCTGAGCCTGAGCTGACGGTGAGCCTGATTCCGCAGGCGGATGCGGCGGTGTTTATTTTGGGCGCAGATACGGGCGTGACCAAATCGGATTTGGAAATCTGGCGCGAGCATTTGGTCGCCAACAGTGAAGCACAAGCCTCGCGCTTGGTGGTGCTCAATAAGGTGGATGGCCTGTGGGACGAGCTCTCGACGGCCGAACAAGTGGCCCGCAGCATTCAAAAGCAATGCGATGACACCGCCCGCACCTTGGGCTTGAGTGCCGAGCAAGTGCTGCCTGTATCGGCACAAAAAGGCTTGTTGGCCAAAGTACAGGGCGATACCGAGTTGCTTAGAAAAAGCGGCTTGCCTGTGCTAGAGCAAGCCCTGAGCGAAACGATTTTGGAGCGCCGCCATGAAATTTTGCAGGCCCAAGCCACCCAGGGTTTGCGCGCTGTGCGGGATGCCGTGCGCCACCGTGTGCACATGCAAGACCGCGAGCGCACCGAGCAGCAGCTTGAGCTGACGGGCTTGCGCGGCAAAAACAGCAAAGTCATCAAGCACATGCGCGTGCGTGTGCTCAAAGAGCAAGACGAATTCAGTCAAAGTGGCTCGCGCATCCATGCCATGAAGTCGGTGCACATGCAAATGCTGCAAAAGCTGTTTGAGGCCCTGAGCAGCATCCGCGTGCAAGACGAGCTGGGCTTTTTCGCCCAAGCCTTGCAGCAATCGAGTCTGAAATTGGGCGTAAAAAAGGTGTACGAAGAAGCCTTCCGCCGCCTCGACGGCCTACTGGCAGAGGCGGAGCAACTGCACCATGATGTGCACAATATGCTGCAAAACAGCTTCAAGCAAATCAACACCGAGTTCGGCTTCTCTTTGCAACTGCGCGATGCCGCTCCTTTGAATGTCTATCGCAATGATTTGCAAAAAATCCACGAAGGGCATTTGCGTTATTTGGGCGTGAACAATCTGCTGCGCTTGAGCCGCCCTGAATTTGTCGAGCGCCTGCTCAAGTCTCTCTCTGTGCGTTTGCGTGGCGTATTTGATGCCGCCCTTTTCGATGTGGAGCAGTGGAACAAAGATGCCGCCGCCCAACTGGATGCGCAAGTGCGGGAGCGCCGCCGCAGTTTTGCCAAACGCTTGGAGGCCATTGAGCGCATCCAAGAGGCCGCTGGCGCTTTGGAAGAGCGCATTCAAGAGCTGGAACACGATCAAAGGCAAAGCGAGAGCTTGGCCCAAACCTTGGATGAACTGATTGGCGGCATGTTGGATGCAGAGGCACAAGATCCTTTTGCTGCGCTGGATGCGAAAAAAGTTTTAATCAGCGATTGAGCGGGTTTTTCTTGTTGCTTGGCAGGCAGAAGGTTACAATAGCGGGTTTTTCTATTTTGGCCTTTGCCCTTGAGTAGCAGGGGCCGAAGCTGAAAAACACCGCGCTTTGGGGCGCTGGCGCGAGCTGCCGCCCACAGGCTTTTTTATTTTTAACCCCCTGAGTGCTTTGCACCCACCCCAACCCCAGCATGAGGGCCGCAACAAGCTTTTGCAAGGTGCAAAAGCGCTGCTTTCCCTGATGCTGATAGGAAATTTCATGTCTGAATCTTTTGCCGCCCTATTTGAACAATCGCAGGAAAAAGCGGATCTGCGCCCTGGCGAGGTCACCACTGCTGAAGTTCTGCGCATTGACCACAACCATGTTGTCGTTGACGCTGGCTCTAAATCTGAAGCCTTCATCTCTATCGATGAATTCAAAAACGACCAAGGTGAAATCGAAGTCAATGTGGGCGACTCCGTGACTGTGGCCGTTGTGGCCGTTGAAAACGGTTACGGTGAAACCATTTTGAGCCGTGACACAGCCAAGCGCTTGACCAGCTGGATGCAGTTGGAAACGGCTCTGGAATCTGGCGAATTTGTGACAGGTACAACAACTGGCAAAGTCAAAGGCGGCCTGACTGTGATGGTCAATGGCATCCGTGCCTTCCTGCCTGGTTCTTTGGTGGAAAACCGTCCCCTCAAAGACCTCACGCCCTACGAGAACAAAACCCTCGAATTCAAAGTCATCAAGCTCGACCGCAAGCGCAACAATGTGGTGCTTTCTCACCGCGCTGTGCTGGAAGCTTCGACCAGCGAAGACCGCGCCAAACTGCTGGAGACTTTGCAAGAAGGTGCCATCGTTCAAGGCGTGGTGAAAAACATCACTGAATACGGCGCTTTCGTGGATTTGGGCGGCATCGACGGCCTGCTGCACATCACCGATATGGCTTGGCGTCGTGTGCGCCACCCCAGCGAAGTGGTGCAACCTGGTCAAGAAATCACGACCAAAATCCTCAAATTCGACGCGGACAAGAGCCGCGTCTCTTTGGGCCTCAAGCAATTGGGCGACGATCCTTGGATGGGTGTGGCCCGCCGCTACCCCGTGGGCACGCGTCTGTTCGGCAAAGTCACCAACATCGCCGATTACGGCGCATTTGTTGAAGTTGAGCCTGGTATCGAAGGCTTGGTGCATGTGTCTGAAATGGACTGGACCAACAAGAATGTGGCCCCTTCAAAAATCGTGACTTTGGGCCAAGAAGCCGAAGTGATGGTGCTGGACATCGACGAAGACAAACGCCGCATCAGCTTGGGCATGAAGCAGTGCAAAGCCAACCCTTGGCAAGAATTTGCAGGTAGCACACAGAAAGGCGATCGCGTTTCTGGCCCCGTGAAATCCATCACCGACTTTGGTCTGTTCATCGGCTTGGCTTCAGGCATCGATGGCTTGGTGCATTTGTCTGATCTGTCTTGGGACGAGTCGGGCGAAGCCGCTGTACGAGAGTACAAAAAAGGCCAAGAGGTTGAAGCCATTGTTCTGGGCATCGACATCGAGCGCGAGCGCATCAGCTTGGGCATCAAACAGCTCAACGCCGACGCCTTCACCACTTACACCTCTATCCATGAAAAAGGTGCTGTGGTCACTGGTAAAGTGAAATCGGTGGATGCCAAGGGCGCTGAAATCGATCTGGGCGAAGATGTGCCAGGTTATCTGCGCGCCTCTGATATCAGTGAAGACCGCGTGGATGATGCCAGCCAAGTGCTGAAAGTGGGCGATGAGGTTACTGCTGTGATCACCAACATCGACCGCAAAGGCCGTCAAGTGCAGTTGTCTGTGCGCGCCAAAGATTCTGTCGATCAAAAAGAAGCCATGGCCGCCATCAAAGACAGCGTCTCCAAAGAGAGCGCTGGTACCACCAGCTTGGGCGCTTTGTTGCGTGCCAAAATGGACGGCGGCAACTGATGCAGTCCTTCGGTCGGCGCATGGCATAGTCCCAGCGCCGTCAAACCAAGCCAGCCTTCTTGGGCTGGCTTTTTTGTGTCTTGTTTCCGCTATTTTCTACTGGGGCAGCGGCTTGGGTCTGCTACGATAAGCCCTTCGCTGCGCTCCTCTTTTTGACATGACCCGTTCCGATTTGCTTGAAATTTTGACCGACCGTTTTCCTCAACTGACCGCTGAGGATGCGGAGCACACGGCACGCCTGTTGGTGGATGCCATGAGCGGGGCTTTGGCCAAGGGACAGCGCATTGAGATTCGTGGCTTTGGCAGTTTTGTGTTGCGTCGCCGCAGTCCCCGCATGGGCCGCAATCCGCGCACGGGTGAGCTGGTACCGATTGAGGCCAAGCTGACGGCGCACTTCAAGCCCGGCAAGGCTCTGCGTGAGGCGGTGGATGCCCACGGCAAGCTCAGCGCCGCACTTGAGAGCATGTGATGGCGGCGGTCTGTTTCGTTTTGCGGCCTTTTGGGGCCAGGTAGAAGTCCATGCAGAAAATGTTTCTTCGCACATTCTGGTGGCTTTTGGGCCTGTTCGCATTTTTCGGGGTGTTTGCTTTTGCACTGAACAACCGCGCTGAGGTGCAACTGCATTGGTTTTTTGGCTATGAGGCCAAGATTCAATTGATTTTGCTGGTCTTCATCAGCTTTATTGCTGGGGTTTGCAGTACTTTGATTGCCATGCTGCCGCTGTGGTGGCGGCAGTATAAAAAGGCCCGCGCGCTGGAGATTGAGGTGGCCTCTAGTTTTTCGCTTTTAGATGGCCCAGAGGTTTCGGCGCAAGTGCCCAAGGCCAAGCAGCCCAGCAGCAAGGCTGCGGCCCCATCTTCACCTACCCGTGAGTCTGTTGATGCAATTTGATGTTGTTTGGTTTTTGCTGGCCCTGCCTTTGGCTTTTATGCTGGGTTGGCTGGCTTCGCGCTTTGATTTTCGCCAATTGCAGTTGCAAAACAGGCGCCATCCGAGGGCTTACTTCCGCGCCTTGCGCCATTGGCTGCATGGGGAGTCCGATGAGGCTTTGAGCGCCTTTGAGGAGGCGGTGCGCAACGACCCTGACACGCCTGAGTTGCAATTTGCCTTGGGGCATTTGTACCGTGAACGCGGGCGTTATACCCCAGCCGTGCGCATCCATGAGCACTTGAGTATGCGCGCCGACCTCAAGCCTGAGGAGCGACAGCGGGCGCAATACGCCTTGGCGATGGACTTTACGCGGGCGGGCATTTTGGATCGGGCCGAGCAGGCTTTGGCCCAATTGGATGCCAGCCCCTATGAAAAACAAAGCCGCCAAATTCGTTTGGCCATTTTTGAGCGCCTACGGGATTGGCCGCAAGCACAGACTTTGGCCGAGCAATTGCAATTGCAAGAGCCTGAGCTTTACCGCCGCCGCTTGGTGCATTATTTGTGCGAACGCGCGCAAGAGGCGGAGCCCGCTGAGGCCATCAAATTGCTGCGTCAAGCCCACCGCCAAGACCCAGATGCACCACGCCCCCTGCTGGCTTTGGCTCTGCTTTGCTTGGAGCTGAAAATGGGCAATGCGGCAGCAGAGGTCTGTCATTTGGTGGCAGAGCAGCACGGCTCCTATTTGGGCTTGCTGGCTGGGCCTTATGTGCAGGCTTGGTTGGCGCAAGAGGGGCTTTTGCAGGGGCATTTGGATTTGCCTACGCTTTTGCTCACGGCCTATGAAAAAGAGCCCAACCAAGACTTGTTGTCGGCTTTGTTGCGCTTGATTGAGGCGGGTGAAGCCGTGGCTTTGAGCGAAGATTTGTATGCGCACTACTGCGATCAGCGGCCTTCTATGCTTTTGGCCAACCGTTGGTTGAGTGCAGCCAGCAATAAGGCGGGCCTGCCCCTGCCTGAATCGCTGGCACAAGCGGTGGCTCAGGCCGAGAAACCTTTGATGCGCTACCGTTGCACCACTTGCGGCTTTGAGGCGGAGCGCCACTACTGGCACTGCCCAGGCTGCCAAGCGTGGGACAGCTACCCGCCGCTGCGGGTCGAAGACCAAGCCTGATCTCAGGCTGTGCTTGGGGCATCCACCCAAGCCATGGCAGATTTTGATAGAGCGTGCCCGCTCGAAATCGTGAATTGTTCACGATTTATAAAAGCCCCTGCTTGAAGGGGCTTTTGCGTGCCGCAATCGGCCTTTTCTATTTCGGGTAAACACTTAGAATGAGTGCGACTTTCCTGTGTGGAGGCCGTTTTGAGCCTTCTTTTTGGTATGAGAAATATGAAAAAACAACACCTTTCATCCCGTGCTGGTTTGCTGAGCTTGACTTTGGCTGCCTTGGTGAGCCTTCCAGCTTGTACGAGCTTTGGCTCGGATTATGGGGCGCTGGAGCGCTGGAATATGGAGGAGCAAGATGTGCCTGAGCAGGCCCGTACAGCCGCCGTCGGCAATTCTTACGCTAACCCCTATTGCCCTGGACAAGCGCCTTCAAGCAGCGTTGTCGATGAGAGCTTGGCGCAACCCATCACGGCGGTGTTTTACCGTGATCCGCCGCCCGCCACCAACCAAGGCAACCCCTTGAATGTGTACATCAACGGGCACTACCAAGCCTCTTTGGTGGGCAACACCTTCACAGTGCAGCAATTGCGCCCAGGTGAGCACCGCCTGATGGTGGCTTTCAACGATGCCGAGCGCCGCTATGTGAGCAAAGATGCAGGGCAAGTGTTCAAAGTGGGGCAGTCAGCCATTCAGTACTTCCGTATCAGCGCAGATGAAAATGCCGCCGCTGCACGCATTGCCGCCGTAGATGCCGATGCGGGTAAAGCGGCATTGCAAGGCCGTATGCGCCAAGACCATACCGTGCCCCGTGTGCTGCGCAGCAAATGCCCCACGCTTTAAGCCTTTGTGCGCTTATTTAAGACCTAATTTTTAAATATTAGAGATAAAACATCATGCAAGTTAAAGTCAATATCAACAACAGTAAAGAAACCGTATCCAGTCATATTGTGGAGGCAGGCTCTGGTGCCCAAGGACGCGGTATGCGCCTGAAGGCGATGAACCATGTCAAGTACGAATTCATCAATGAAAGTAGTGGCTTTGGCCCTGAGAACATGGCCACCAAACGCGTGGGCAATGCCTTGCATATCGCATTTGAGAAGTCCAATATTGAAACGCCTGATGTGATTATCGATGGTTATTACGATGATAGCGTTTCTTCGGTTCTGATTGGTCAGTCTGAAAATGGTTTCTACTACCATTATGTGCCCGAGAGCGGCCTGAGCGCTGAGGCTGTCAGTATCCTGCCTGAAGGAGGAATGGCGGGCCAAGCACTGGGCGGCACCGAATATATGTTCCCTTGGTGGTTGCCAGTAGGTTCTTTGTTGCCAGGCTTGTTGGCTGCTGGCGTGATTGCAGGGGGTGCGGCCTCAGAGCTGTTTAAAGACAATAAGTCCAAGGGCAATCAGTCGCCTCACCCTATTGACCCAGATGCGGGCGCATCCGACCCCACCTATCCTGAACAAAGCTTTGACCCCCAAAGCGGCAATTACCAGTTGAGTGCCCAAGAAGATGGCCCCGCCAAAGGTCAAGTTCTGGGGCAAGACCCTGATGGTGATAAGCTGACTTACAGCGTCACCGAGCAGCCTGAGCACGGCACCTTGGTGCTCGACCCCGACACCGGTGAGTACAGCTACACGCCTGACCCTGACTACAACGGCGATGACAGCTTCACCGTCACCATTGACGACGGCAACGGCGGCAGCACCACCACCACCGTCCACATCAGCACAGCGCCAGAGCAAGACGCCTTTGATGACAGCGCCAACACCGCCTTCATCACGCCAGTGACCATTGATGTGCTGGGCAACGACGAGTTCGAGGGTGACAACCCCGTCATCACCCATGTAGCGGGCCAAGAAATTGCCGAAGGCGAGACCGTCACCATCGATGAGGGCGAGGTCAAACTCGAAGGCGGCCAACTCATCTTCACGCCCAATGCGGGTGTTGAAGGTGAAGTGCAATTCACCTACACCGCGCAAAGCGATGGCGGCACGCCTGAGACGGCCACCGTCACTGTGACCGTGGCGGACAACCAAGCGCCCGTGCCTGTGGACCCCAACGAAGACCCAGACAACCCTGACTACCCTGATCAGGACTTCGACCCCGACACAGGCGACTACAGCCTGAGCGTCACGGAAGACCAGCCCACCAACGGCAAAATCACCGGCCAAGACCCCGAAGGCGACGATGTGACTTACAGCGTCACCGAGCAGCCTGAGCACGGCACCTTGGTGCTCGACCCCGA